>CAZYOQ010000009.1:21678-43788 GCA_964649145.1 uncultured Eggerthellaceae bacterium
CTTTATCTAACTCTTCCATCCGATGACGTAGAGGCGGGCGAGTCTGACCAGTCGAATGAAAATAACGGCAATGTAGAGGTGGGCGAGTCTGACCAGCCGAGTGAGAGCGATGCAGAAGCAGGCGATTCTAAACAGTCGAGTGAAAAAGATAGTGAAACGATTCAGTCTGAACAGTCGGATAAGAAAGATGGTGAAGCAAATACATCTGAGAAGTCGGGCGAGAAAGATAGCAGCAAGGGCGCTGATAAGGCATGAAAAAAGTCTTGATGATGATATGCGATCTGGAGGATATCCAATCTATTCCAGGTATTAAGGAGTTTCTTTTAAAGGAAGAGTCTGCAGAGGTGGCCAAAAGCCTTATCGAAAAAGATGGCTGCGCAGCAGGCAGGCAGGTAAGCCAAGGCAGTAAAGCAGTGGCATCTGAAGGCCTAGAAGAAGCAGGTGAATTTGCATGGTTGGAAGAGCCGCACGACTTAGACCGCTTTGCGCATCAGTCAGCGCCAGTGCAGTCGAGTAGTTCTGCTCAATCAGTTCAAGAAACCCCATCAATAATCACTATGTCATCAAAAGAACCCGAGGAAAGCCTAAGTGTTAGCATGCGTGCGCCTCGAAAGCGGGAAGTGGCTGGTTTGAAAGGTGACGTTCAAGAGAAAAGAAGCGCTTTCATCATTTCGGTCATGAGCGGAAGCGGAGGTGTCGGTAAATCGAGTGTAGTTGCTACGGCCGCATATTTAGCCTGTGCTAGGGGCTTTTCGGTGGCTGTTCTTGACTGCGACTTGCAGTTTGGTGATATGCATCAGTTGATGGGAGGGGTTGCGTGCACGTCTATAGATGACATGCTTACAGATGAGTCTCTGTTCAGGTCGTTCGCTAAATCTTGTAACAGTGATCTCCCAGCTTTAATTTGTGCCCCAAACAGATTAGAGAAATCCGAAGAATTGGCTCATCACCTAGACGAGGTTCTGGATTTAAGCGCATCTCTTTTCGATGTGGTTTTTGTAAACACTGGGTCTAGCTGGTCGGAAGTCAATGTGCAGCTCATCGAGAAGAGCACTTGCAATATCTTTATGGTTGACCAGCGAGCATCATCTGTTCGATCTTGCCAGCATGCGCTTGAACTTTGCATACGGATGGGGCTGGCCACGGGGCAATTCATATATGCGCTAAACAGGTGCGAAAGAAGCTCGCTTTTCTGCGCTATGGATATATCAAATGCAATGAATGGCGCGAATGTTGTCGAGCTTAAAGATGGCGGACAGGAAGTCGAAGAGCTTTTAGGAATGGGGCTAGCGGGAGAACTTGCGGCGTCCAAGAACGAGTTCACCACCAGCGTTGATGAGATGCTTGCCGAGGTACTCCCATGAGCCTTACCGAGCGAGTTCGCGAGATAGAGGGATTGAACTCGGCGACCGATGGTAGCGGGACTGTTGCTTTGACAGTTGAAGAACTGAGGCGAGACGTCAAGAAATGGACGTCGCTTGAAGCTATAGCTGCGATTATGGTTGACAATCCCCATCAGGCGAGAAACGAACTTCGTTCTTCATGCCGTCATGCTTTAGCCGAACCCAAATGGGTTTCCTTGTCGGGAGCCGAAAAGCGCGACTTAATTGAAGAACTTATCGATGTAGTTTTCGGGATGGGGCCTATAGAGTCTTTGATCGAAGACGAGAGCGTCACTGAAATTATGATCAACGGCGCCGACGAGATATTCTTCGAGCGCGATGGCAAGCTCATCAAAAGCGAGCTTTCTTTCGATAGTGACGAACAGGTCAGGGTTCTTATCGATAGGATAATCAGCCCTCTTGGTAGGCGTATCGACGAGTCAAGCCCGATGGTGAACGCACGTCTTGAAAAGGGTCATAGGGTTCATGCAGTAATTCCCCCGATATCTCCTGATGGCCCTCACTTAACTATTCGTGCATTCACTAGAAAAGTCTTGCGACTTGAGGAGATGTGTGCGGCTGGGTCGTTTGACGAATTAGTGATGAGTTTTCTCAAATGGCTCGTGATAATGCGGAAGAATGTCTGCGTGGCTGGTGGTACGGGTAGCGGGAAAACCACCATGCTAAACGCCCTTTCGTGTCTTATTCCGCCCGGCGAGCGTGTTATCACGATCGAGGACTCGCTGGAACTCAAATTCGATGAGGTCAACCATGTTGTTCGTTTGGAGGCAAGGCCAAAAAACGCTGAAGGTACTGGTGAGGTCACGATAAGAGAGCTTGTCATCAATTCGCTTCGCATGCGCCCAGACCGCATTATCGTTGGCGAATGCAGAGGTGGCGAGGCGCTAGACATGCTTCAGGCTATGATGACAGGCCACGACGGGTCTCTTACTACCCTGCATTCGAGTAGCCCAGAGGATGTTGTTGAGCGCATGATCACGATGGTGCGCTATGCCGTCGACCTTCCGGTTGATGCAATAGAGGCTCAAATTGGCACGGCGTTCGACTATATAGTCCAAGTTGCTAGAGGTGAGGGCGGAAATAGATTTCTAACCTGCATCGCCGAAGTTGGGTTTGACAGGAATTCCAGGAGATGCCACGTCAACAGAATTTATGAGAGGCCATTGTTTTCAGATTCGGGTAAGTGGAATGCAAGTCCTTCTGTAGTTGAAGACATGCTAAACAACCCACCCATCGTTCCCTTCGATATAGAGGAGGTGAAACGTTGGAGATCTCAAGTAATGGCATTATAAACGGGCATTTTCTTATTTTTGCGTGTCTTGCTTCAGTTTTGGCCATATGTTCAGGTGCGGCATTCGGTAATTTCGCTTATAGGACGATAAGGCGCAAAAACGCTGTTGTATCGATAGGTGCAAGCACTAAGAGAGAAAGACTAGTTTTCTTGCTTGCGAAAGGCGTTAGACCGCTTATGCCTTTGGCTAAATGGCTGATAGGTAAAAGCAAACTTATAGACGATTCCATGCAAAGCGCACATATCCTCTTTTCAGAAAGAGACATTAATATCGCCAAAGAGCCTCTTTTGTCAGACCTACTCACATTGACTCTATTAGTGCTTGTTCTTGGAACTTTAATTGGAGGCTCGCCGACATTCGGTGTTGCGGTTGCCTGCATAGTTTTCATAGGTGCCATATCGTTTGCAAGAAACCGGTTCGCCAAGCGAAACATAGCCATGCGCGAGGAGATACCTGAAGCGCTTAGAACGCTTGCGATGTCTTTTCGTTCGGGACACTCTCTGCCACAGGTTCTACATGATTCATCCCAAGAGTGCAAGGGCTATCTGGGATATCTCTTCTCCGTTGCCTCTGACAGGATCGATATGGGAGCAACTCCTGAAGAGGCTTTGTCAGTCATGAGAGGAAACGACCGCGTTCCAGAGCTTTCTTTTGTGGCGGTTGCTATGGATATCCAACACCAAAGTGGGGGCAGGATAGCCCTTGTGTTGGAGTCTGCAATGGAAAGTATCGAAGGCGAGCTTAAACTTGCGCGATCGCTTAGGGTACAGACCGCCCAAGCTAAGCTTTCGGCATCAATTGTCACGATAATGCCTTTTGTGTTGATCGCTTTGTTTTCGCTTTTCAGCCCAGATTTCCTTTCTCCTTTCTTCTCAAGTGCTTTAGGTATGGCCGTACTTGCGCTTGCATTGATCATGCAGCTGACTGGCGTACTTATAGTGCGCAGGATGCTGAATGTAGGAGGGGATTGATGTGGGTTTCTCCTCGACATCGATATTTGGCATATGCGCCTTGGTTTTTGCTCTGTTATGTGGTTATTCGTTAGGGAGGTTTTTCTATGCTCATCGCCAGGATGCTGCTTATAAGAAAACTATTTCTAAAGAAGGACTAGAAAATGAATCATATGGGCTCAAGTCAAGCACGTCTGAAAAGCGAGGCTTCAACGAGCACATGGTCGATTATATGTGCAAGCTTACAAAGCGTCTTGAATTAAAAAAGGCCAGACGTATCGCACCAATAAGAAGGTTTAGCTCTCAAGAACTTGAAAACGATATACGCCTGGCAGGCATTCAGGGGCAAGTAAGTGTTGAGGCATTTTATGAGACTAAAGTACGGGCATTTCTTCTGATGGGATTATCTGGAGGAATAATCGGATTCATCTTTTCAGCTGAGCTTGCGTGTGTTCTAGCTGTTACAGGAGCGTTTTTTGGCGCACAGCTGCCCAAACATGTATTGAAAAACCGTATTGCAACTAGAACCCAAGAAACCGAGCGTCACCTGCCAGAAATGCTTGAGGTAATCGCATTGTGCATGAGGTCGGGGCTTTCGCTTGATGCAAGCATCTCCATATATGCGAAACATTTCGACACGATGCTCTCTCGCGAAATGGAAAGCGCTAGACGCAAGTGGAGCTCTGGGCTAGAGCGTAGAGACGAAGCCTTAAAGAGCTTGGCGTCTACGTATGACTCGGTGATATTGAGCAGGGTCATAGATACCATCATCCGATCCGTCAGGTTTGGCTCCTCGATGGTTGCAAGTCTTGAAAACGATGCCAGCGAGGCAAGAAGTGCTTTCAGGTCAGCAAGGGAAGAACGAATCGCGAAGGCTCCGGTGAAAATGATGATTCCAACTGGTGTTCTGATTCTGCCCGCGATGCTAATCATGGTGTTGGGGCCTGTTCTTTTAGAAATGATGGAAGGAGGAATCTAATGACTTCTTCAAAAGCGAGCAATCGCAAATACATGCTGCATGAAAGATCGGAGATCAATGAGGAAAGGATGGATTGGTATGAGAGGATTAAAGACTCCAGGCAAAATTCGCTCTCTAAACAAAATTCGGTCGACTTTATCGATGGGTGTGCGAAAAGCAGAGAACGCTTCAATGAAAGCTGCATGTTCCCTGAGATCAAAACTAATCTGCCAACGAGGCCAAGGAACAACAGAATACGCCATTTTGGTGGGAGTTTTGGTTGTTATAGCAATACTTGCGATAACGGTCTTCAAGCCAAAAATTCAGGAGCTGTGGGACGCCATCACATCTGGCATCCAATCACTTTAAAGACGTATCTCAGAAGAGGCAAAGATGCAGATGCGTGGTTTAAGAAGGCCTTGATGGGAAAGCTGGATGAGGGAAGGGGGCAATCAACTGTCGAATATGCATTGATAAGCGCTGCGTTTATCGCGATAGTGATTGGCCTGGGCGCCTTGTCTGATTTGTTCAGTGGGGGCGTGGTGGTGGATCATGCGATCTCAGCCGCTTCTCATGGGATACAAAATCTTGTTGGTGGTGCTGTAGATGTTTTCAGCTATTGAAAAGCTTGGAAACACCAAAGGTCAATCAACAGTTGAGGCGGCTTTCGCTTTGCCAATACTGATGATATTGGTTCTTTTGCTTATCCAACCCGCGATACTTCTGTATGACAGAATGATCATGTCCTCTGCCGCATCCGAGGGCTGTCGCCTTTATTCCACTGCTAGATCCGATATGGTCGGAACGTGTGAGGACTACGTCATGCGGCGGCTTTCTGCGATACCACAGATGGATCAGTTCCATGTGCACACAAGCGGGTGTTCTTGGGATATATCTTTTTCTGGCGGAGAGACCTCGCAGGTGTCTAAAGTTGAGATTTCAACCGAGGTCAAACCTCTTCCTTTGCTTGATTCGGGGATGAGGCTCCTTGGGCTATTGAATGCCAGAGGAAACCTTGTTGTGGAGGTGGATTACACCCAGACGATGCAGCCCGATTGGGTATCTAACTCAAAAGAAGGCTTGAATCCTGAGAGTTGGGTCACATCATGAATTTCTGTGAAGGAAAAACGATCGATCGCATTTTCAGAGATGAAAAAGGGATTACCACTGTTGCGATGGCTGTGTCGATACTGGTAAGTCTTGCGCTAATTTTCACGGGTGCGCAGGCCTATAAGGTCACCTCTGCATCTGCCGAGATACAGGAGGTGGCTGATGCGTGCTCTTTGGCAGCAGAATCGGAGGTTGCCGAATTCTTGGTAGTTGTGAAGGTGTGCGATGCGACCGTTTTAACTATGAGCCTTTTCGCTGGAGCGTCGTTGGGTCTTGGGGTTGTTTGTGCATGTGTACCTCCTCTTGAGGGAGTGTCGAACTCGCTTGTAAATATTGGAAATAAGGCGCTCAAAGCTAGAAACAATTTCGCAGATAAGGCCGAAACAGGACTGAATAAGCTCCAGCAGGCGCTGCCCTTCCTTGCTGCAGCTGCTGCATCATCTGTAGCGTCTGCAAACAACGCTGGCGCAATGAGCTGCGATTACTCGGGATGTGCGTTCTTGCTTCCTCAGCAAGGCGACAAGATACAGGTAGGCTCTATAACTGATCTGGAAGAAAGTGCCGAAGATATAAATGACGAGATATCAGACATTCAAAAAAAGGCCAAAGAAGCAGAGGAGGCTGCCGAGGATGCGCAAGAGGCTAAGTTAGAGGCTTTCAAGCTGGACTGCGGGAATTCTCCAGGGTACTGCCAATATGAGAGGGCAGGGCGATTTGATTGGATGCCGTCTTCAGAGAATCCCTATTATTCGAATGTTGACGCTTGGTCTTTTTCTGTCGCCTTCGAGCGAGCAAAGTCTTATTACGGATATCGCGAGGGGCGTGAGAGTGAACCTTCGGGAAGCGTTCAAGAAAAGGCAAGCTATTTCGTTCGAATGAGGTTTTATTCCTATGCTTATCAGAAGCTGGAGACGGAAGGCTATGTATATGAGAACGGCACATCGTTTAGTGCGAATTTCCCAAAGCTCTACAAAAACTTAGAAGAGTTCAGGCAGACCTCGCTTTATACAAGCGCGCAATTCCCTGTCTCGCAAGCCGAAGGCGAAGAAAAAGCTACGATGCATGCATGGAACGGCTGTCCAAGCTGCACAGAGGTTTCTGGCTATGACTGTATTGCGGCGCTAGATTCCGATGTCTATGTAGGATGCGAAACCTGCAATTTCAGCGTTGAAAGCCTTGGTAATGTTGCTTCTGCTTCCACTAACATTTCGAACGGGTTTGAGTATCATTACGACAGAATTCGCCAGCAGGCAGAGAAATATCAAGAAGCCATTGAGCGGGTTAGTCCTTTAACAGACGAGCTCAAAGGCATTGCAAATCCTTTGTTTGATTCCCTTACAGATGCCTTGAAGAGCATTGGTGGATGCAGAATATCTGCAAACCCATGCGGAAGTGTTGGAGCCGTTGCCATAGTCGTAAACAAGGCCGAAAACTCCTCTGACGAAGGTTTTGAGAACCTGTTTGTGAGCAATGCTGGAACGCTAGGGACAAGGGTTGCGGTATCAGGGGCTGCGCTTGTGGAAGACACGTCTGACAGTTCAGCCGATGTGATTAACACTTTGCTAGATAGCTTTTCTGAAGATTCTGGAACTGTTGTGGGTGGTGCCGGTCTTGCGCTTGATTTGTGGTCGAGCCTTTTGAAGACCTATGAAAAAGGTCAACAATCCCTTGAGAAGGCAATTTCTTCGACAATTTCAACTATATCTCTTGGCACTTTATCGGGGCTGGGTGAATGGGCGGCCGAGGCTTTTGAGGACGTCATATCAAGTGTGGGTCTTGAGCCTGCGAACCTAAACGTGATGAAGCCTGCGGTATTAAACACTGGGCATTTAGCCTCGAATTCTAACGACACGTTTGCCGTGAACTATCGCAAGCTTAGGTCTCAGACTATATCTGCATCCTCGAGTAGTGGAAATATATTCCAAGGGATATCAACTTGGATATCGAACAAGTTTGAGGCGATTTCTGAAAGCGAGATCACGATTGCAGAAATCGAGTTTCCCGTAGGCGGTGCATTGATCCCAATCACGATATCTCTTCCTGGCTCAATCACGAAAACCGGTGAAGGCACACTTCAAGCTTGTATAGGAAGCATCGAGAGTTTGGTTGCTGGATCAGACCAAAAGAGGGTGTGGCAATGAAGCGCTTGGGAAATCGTGGGCAGATGACTGTCGAACTTTGCGTTGTCATGCCGATTGCAATTGTAATTGCGGTCATGGTAGTGAACGCGGCGACGTTTTTCGGGTATTGCTCTGAGTTCGATCGAGTGACGCGAAATGCTGTCAGGGTTGTGGCCGCGTCTCCTGAGTCTCATCAAAGCAGGTCAGATGCGGTTAGCCGAATCAAGTCCTACATAAAAGATTCAGTGAACGCGTCGAACATCTCTTGTGACGTGGAGGTATCGGTGAATGCTTACGGCCTAGAGACATATAAGGCAACACTTCGCTATTGGCCGACGCTTTTTGGCTTGGGAATGAAAACGTCTGTGTTCGGTGTCCAGATGCCATCGCTTTCGCATTCATCGAGTTTGACTGTAGACCCATATACGCCAGGCGAGATTCTTTGAGCTGCGTTTCTGCGGCTCTGAGGCAGTGGGTTGTGATTAGAAACAGTGAATGGTTGTTAGAAGTAGCGGGTCACTATTTGAATAGCTGGTTGTGATTAAAAACGGCGCCTTGCAATTAGAGAAAGCGAATCGCTATTAGAAGCAATAACTCTGCAAAAGAGGCGACATGAGGAATTCGAAAACAGGTAAGTCGGCTGCGAGTGCAAATGCGTATGCGGGTGTGGAAAAGATGCGGTCGCTAAAGGCGTTAGCGATATGCGCGTTTGTGATCGTGGTGGTTCTACTTGCAATTTTGGTTAGCGATGGTTCATGGGCAAGTGGGCAGGGCGAGGAATCGTATGTTGGCAAGGTTTGGAACTCGTTTGAAAAGAATGAGCACTTTGATGATGCATTGAAGGAGGTAGGTGCCGTGAGACTCTCGAAAGAAAGCATTCCCGAATGGATGTTAGATGAGGTTCTAGACGAGACATGGCTTGACGAAGCAATTATGAACAGCGAGCAGAAAGTTTTCTGGATCACCAAAGAAGGTCAACTAGACGAGATTCGCGACCAGATGACCGAGGCTCTCGAATTAAAAGGTTGGGAGGTGACGTCGGCCAACACTTCCGAGACGGCGATCACTTCATATATGAAGACGGAAGGAGAGTGCAGATGGCTTCTGGCGGAATATGTCCAGTCGGGGGAAGAGACGGTGGCAGTCTTGCGTACAGAACGCAATTAGCCAAAGAAGGGGTTCAACTTGAACATGTTTCAAATGGGAAATGTGGTATTGCCGAGAGAACTGTTTCAAGATGGGTGATGGAGGTCTGTGGAAAAGTGGAATCTTTGGAGTTTGCATCGACTGCAAAAGAGAGATTAAGGGGAATGCTGTTTCGAGACCCAGACAACGTGACTCGAATACTTATCCCGTGCCGGGATATCCATACTTTCGGAATGAGGTACCCGATAGATGTCGCATTCATTTCCAGAGACGGGCAAGTTCTTGAGGTTCACAGAGATGTTTCAACTCGACAGCGAATAAAAAGAAGGGACGCCTCGCTTGTCGCAGAACGATTCGCAAGAGCCGGAGAATGGCTCAGAGAAGGAGACATTATAAGAATAGGTACGGTTTGCTGATGTGAAGTACAGTTGCGTCTTTCAAATAGAGCCTTTCAGAAAAGGAAGGCTCTATTCGGTGAGATTCCTATATAGCGTAATGGCTTCCTTGGAAAGCTTGCCGTTTATGGAGTGGTAGATGTCCAGCAGACGTTCGCCATCCTTAGTGAGAGTGCTGCCATGAGCTCCATCGCGATCGAGGAGTTGCACGCCAAGTGAGGCCTCGGTATCTTTGATGATTCGCCAAGCTTTGCTGTATGCCATTCCCATGCTTTTTGCGGCTGCGTTCAAGGATCCCTTTTCTCGAACGCCCATGCACAAATTGGCAATTCCGCGCCCAAAAACCGATTTAGATTCCGAACTTGAATTAACAATAGAAAGTCGAATGTCAGGTTCTAGTTTTGAAAGCTTGCCCATGTTTCCTCCGAGACATAAGTTGATACCAGCAATGGATGTGCGTGAGCGCTTGTTCCAAGCTAGCCGCATTGTGCGCATTCGGGACGATTGCCGCAAATAAACGTTGCGACAAAAACCTCACATGCGTTTTGGCTTGACCTGTAATCATGCCAAATACGTGCACTTTCGTGCGCGTATTTGGCATTTAACCCTCGAAATATATTAAATCATATTATCTAAAAAACAGATAATATGATTTTGTTGAAGGTCATTTGGTAACGAATTCGGCAATCTTGTCTTCAACGGAAGCAATATTTGCGTCTATGACTTCGTTGAATCTAGATGGCATGCTATCTAGCGACGCTAGCCCTTTCGGGATGTCATGCTTGTTTGTGGTCAAAGCGATTTTTTCGTTCAGTTCGCAACCTGTAAGACTTTCTATGTTTTGGGGAAGCGGATCTGAGGGCTTCAAGCCATTTATCGATCGATAGACATTCGCTCCGAATTTGGCCCAATGTGCCGTGCTTGCGACAAGAACCGGGTTTGTGCCTTTAAGTTCTTGTGCGGCGGCATAGGCAACCGCGGTGTGAGGGTCTATCAGATAGTCGAATTCTTCTAATACCTGCTTTATAGTGGCTAGGCATTTTTCGCTATCTATAGAGCACGGTTTGAACTCATTGGCTAGTCGGGCTGCTGTTCTTTCGTCAAGAGTAAATGATTTGTTTGCTGAAAGGTCTGACATCCATTTCTTTACGGCCGCAGAGTCGCGTCCCGAAAGCTCGAAAAGTTGCCGTTCGACATTCGAGGACACTAGGATGTCCATAGAAGGGGAAGGCGTGAGCACGAACTCACGTGACGATATGTCGTAGGTGCCGGTTTCAATGAAGTCGGTAAGCACTCGGTTTTCGTTGCTGGCGCAAAAGAGGTTGTCGATAGGCGTGCCCATCTGTTTTGCATACCATGCAGCCAAAATGTTTCCGAAGTTTCCCGTTGGTACGCAGACATCGATTACCTCGCCTGCGTTAATGCGACCTTCGGCCACAAGTTCTGCATAGCTGGAAATGTAGTAAACAATCTGGGGCATAAGCCTTCCCCAGTTGATCGAATTGGCGCTTGATAGCACAATGCCGTCTTCTTTTAGAAGGCGTTCATTGAAAGCTGCATCTGAAAAAACCGCTTTGGCTGCGGTTTGGCAATCATCGAAGTTGCCTCGTACCGCCCAAACGCATACGTTGTCGCCGGTTGTTGTGACCATTTGCTTTCTTTGAAGGTCGGAAACCCCGCCATCTGGGAACAGTACGCAAACATTTACACCGTCAATACCCTTGAAACCTTCAAGCGCCGCCTTGCCGGTGTCGCCTGAGGTTGCCACAAGTATGCAAAAATCGTGGTCTAGCTTGCCGTCTGCTTTCAACTTAGAGGCGCTTGCTTGAAAAAAGTTAGGAAGGCACTGTAGAGCCATGTCCTTGAAAGCGCTTGTCGGTCCATGCCAAAGCTCTAGCACATGGATGTCGTTTTCAAGGGTGGTTATTGGGGCTATTCTGACGTCATCGAAGTTTTCGGCATAAGACTTTTCCATGCAGTCGTCTATTGTTAAATCATCAAGATCGATGTTGAAGGCTTTGTAAATGTATGCTGCGCGATCTTTGTAAGGGGATTCAGCAAGTTTGCAGATATTTTCAAGAGAAAGATGTGGGATCTCTTCGGGCACATAAAGCCCGCCGCCAGATGCAAGGCCGTTTATCACTGCTTGTGAAAATCCTATTGGGGATGTCTCTGAGCCTCTAGTGTCAATATATCGATTCGCGCCTAAGTTACTGGCGCGGTCTAGCTTGCTTTCCACGTTGAATCCAATCTCTTGTTTAGGCTTGTGGCTCTACAAGTATAAACAATCGTAGGCGTCATCAAGTGCTATCAACCTTTTAAGCGCTACCAATCGTCATTAAGCGTCATTATTCGCTGTCAGTTGCCGCCAACTTTTTTCAATCGATTTCGGTGCTTTGAATAATGGCTTGCTTGGCAAATTACCCATCGTATATTGCGTTTTTTCTTGAAATTCATCTTGACAACCATGGTTAACTTAACTATAAAAGTTAACCAAAGGTAACAAGAAAGCCTAATTTTCGCGTCCCGAAAATTTGATGGAGGAAGATGAATGGAATCTGTTATGACCTTAAATGCGGTAAAGGCAGACACTGGAGCCAATGTGCATGTAAGCCGACAACAGATGCCGCTTACTTTCCTCAAAACAGGTGAATCGGCACATGTGCTCAAGGTGCGTGGCTCAGGTGACATGCACCATCATCTCGAGAATTTGGGATTTGTGCAGGGTGCAGAACTCCGCGTTGTTTCCGAGCAGGCAGGAAACGTCATCATCGAAATCAAGGGAGCCCAAATAGCACTAGATAAATCGGCAGCAAGCAAGGTAATCACCTGCTAGAAGGCCTTATTTATTTGCCTCATGCACATGAGGCAAAACACCATATATATCGCTGTTGTAGGTAATGGCTATATATAGACATGACGCTGTATTGAAAAGGAAGGGAAAATGGAGGAAGCCACAAAAACTCTTCGCGATGTTCCTGTAGGTGGAACTGTGCAAGTCGTGAAGCTTACGGGCGACGGCGCAATCAAGCGCAGAATTATGGATATGGGTCTCACGAAGGGGACGTCGGTAAGCGTTACCAAAGTAGCACCGTTGGGTGACCCTATCGAGGTAACGGTTCGCGGATTTGAGCTCTCTTTGCGCAAAGATGAGGCTCAAAACGTTCTAGTAAGTTAAATTTTTTTGATCTTGAGTTACCCTAGGGTAACTTCAGGGGAGAGGAACTGCCGATGTCAATCAACATAGCTCTTGCCGGAAATCCAAATTGCGGCAAGACCACCCTTTTCAACGACCTGACAGGAGCCAGCCAATATGTTGGCAACTGGCCTGGAGTTACGGTCGAAAAGAAAACGGGCAAGTGCAAGCACAACAAAGATATAACCATCACCGACCTGCCTGGCATTTACTCGCTGTCTCCCTATACTCCAGAAGAGATAGTGAGCCGCGATTATCTAATGAGCTCAGAGCCTGACGTGGTCGTCAACATCATTGATGCAACTAACTTAGAGCGCAACCTTTATTTGACCACCCAGATCATCAATCTTGGCCTTCCAACGGTTATCGCGCTAAACATGATGGATATCATCGAGAAGAACGGTGACAAGATCGATGTTGACGCTTTGGCCAAAGACCTTGGATGCCCTATCGTGCAAATCTCGGCTCTTCGTAGCAAAGGTGTTGACGAGGTCGTTAAAGAGGCTCAAAGGGTTGCCAGTGAGACAATCCGTCCAGGATGTCTCCTGCAATTCGAGAAGCCCGTTGAAGAGGCCATTTCTCAGATCACCGATATCATTGATGGTAAAGTTCCGCAATACCAACTAAGGTGGTATGCGATTAAGCTTCTCGAAGGCGAGCAGCTAACTATCGACTCAATCAATCTGCCTGCTTCATCGCTCTCGAAAATCAGCGCGATTAGAGAGACTCTTGAGAAAGCAGAAGATGATGACGCTGAATCGATCATCACAAACGAGCGCTACGATGTGATCTCACGTGTATGCGAATCCACGGTCGAGCGCGCCCCAGCAACCTTGACCACCACGCAAAAGATTGACCGCGTGATAACCAACAGGGTTGCGGGTATCCCGATCTTCATAGTCATCATGTTCTGTGTATATTATCTTGCCGTAAGTGTTGGTGGCGGCATTGTTACCGACTGGGCCAATGACGGTATCTCTGGCGATGGCTGGCTCTACACTGGTGGTGCTCAATATGACGCTACTGTCGAGGAATGGGAAGGCGCCCAGGAAACCATTGAGGCGTATATTACAGGTGCTGCAGCATCCGACGAAGAGGCCGAGGCGGTTCTTGAAGCCATGGCGGTTGAGGAGCCCGAAGAGCCTGAGGCGAGTGGAGACGCTGCTGCAGATGCCGAGGCGGCCGAGGAATATCAAGGCGCTTTGCTGGAATATAACGAAGCGCAAGAAACCATCGCTGCGTTTGATGATGCGGCTCAGGCTGACAATACAATCGTTGCTATGGAGTCTGAAGACGAAGATGGCCAATTACTTACCGAGGACATCGATTACGCAACATATGCCGAGGCTCTTGAACTTGAGGAGCCTGACCCGACAGATGGAAGTTTCGGGCTTTGGATTCCAGGCCTTACTCCTGTAGTTAGTGATGCTCTTGAATCTGTTGATGCTGCACCGTGGATAACAAGCCTTGTTGTTGATGGCATCATTGCTGGTGTGGGCGCGGTTATCGGCTTCATTCCACAAATGATCATCTTGTTCTTGCTGCTTGGCTTCTTGGAAGGCTGCGGATACATGGCGCGCGTTGCGTTCATCATGGATCGTATCTTCCGTAGGTTTGGGCTTTCCGGCAAGAGCTTCATCCCAATGCTTATTGCAAGTGGATGCGGCGTGCCTGCGGTTATGGCTACTAAGACCATCGAGAACGAGAAAGACCGTCGCATGACCATCATGACGACAACGATGATTCCGTGCGGCGCGAAGCTGCCAATTATCGCTCTTGTGTTTGGTGCATTGGCAGGGTCTGACTACGAAGCCACATGGTGGGTTGCGCCTCTGTTCTACTTCCTGGGTCTTGCCGCTATTATCATCAGCTGCATTATTCTGAAGAAGTTCAAGCCATTTGCTGGTGAGGTTGCACCGTTTATCATGGAGCTCCCACAATACCATCTTCCTACAGTCAAATCGGTTCTGCTTTCCATGTGGGAGCGCATCAAGAGCTACATTGTCAAAGCTGGTACTATTATCTTCCTGTCCACGATCGTTATCTGGTTCCTCATGAACTTCGGTGTCTACGAAGGGTCGTTTGGCCTACTTGATGCCGAAATGGATGGATACTTGGACTACAGCCTTATGGCTGGCCTTGGCTCCCTTCTCTCTTGGATATTTATGCCGCTTGGCTTTGGCAATTGGGAATCTGCCGTCACTTCGATCACCGGTCTTGTTGCTAAGGAAAACGTGGTTGCTACGGTTGGCATTCTCACCAGCCTTGGAGAATTGGGAGAAACCGATCCATCACTTTGGGAAGGCTTCGCCGCAATGCTCGGAGGCGGTTCTGCTGCAATCATGGCATTCTGCGCATTCAACTTGCTTTGCGCACCATGCTTTGCTGCAATCGGAACAATCAGAAGGCAGATGTCTTCCGCGAAATGGACTTGGGCAGCCATTGGCTACATGTGCATCTTCGCATGGTGTGTTGGCCTGATGATTTACCAACTTGGCGGACTTGCAGTTGGTGAGGTAACGTTTAACTTCTGGACAATTATCGCAGTCGCCATTCTAGTGTTCATGCTGTTCCTGCTGTTCAGACCTATGCCTCACTATGGGAACAAGGAAAAGGATGCAGTTGCGACTTCAAATAACGAGGCTGCTGCCGCATAAATTAGCTTAACCGACAGGTGAAGGCTATAAGGCCAAAACCTGATTTACTAAAGTTGGAAGTGCTGCTCGAACCAAGGTTTCTCCCCTCTCTCCCTTGGTCGAGCAGCGGCTTCCACGAATTTGTTTTATGCAGAGGAGACAATGCTTCAGGATCTGACAATAACCCCATCGACTGTGGTGATTCTTGCCATCGTGATTGTTTTGGTTATTTGGGCTGTTCGGCGTTTGGTGAAAAAAGGCCTATGTGATTGTCATGATGGCTGTGATGGGTGTTCAGACAAAAAAAGCAAAGGCGGAAGTGCTTGCCCCCATTGTGGCGCAGCCGAGACCATGGTTTCCAACATGGAGAACTCTCTCAAAAAATCTGATATGAATAAAAATAAATAGCAAGGTGCTATCATAAATTCATGCAGTCTTTGTCGATGACACATGAAGATTACCTAGAAGCCATACTTATGCTGGCTGGTCCTTCTCACACGCCTGTAAGAGCTGTTGACGTGGCCGACAAAATGAATGTATCAAAAACCTCTGTAAATAAAGCCGTCGGCGTTCTTAAGGGAAAAGGCTTTGTAGAGCAGCAGAAATACGGCGATATAACCTTGACTGAAGATGGCGTTTGCTATGCCTCGAAGGTTTTGAATCGCCATTACGCTCTTACCAAGTTTCTTAATAAAGCACTAGGGATTGATTCTAAAGTCGCTGAAAAAGAAGCCTGTCTAATGGAACATGCTATCAGCGATGATTCTTTTGAGAAATGGCTTGCCTTTATAGATACGCTCAATCTTGATTCTAGCGCGAAAGATTAGCGCACTTTTAGTATAAGTTCTTCCATTTGGCTTTGGCGCTCGGCGCAATTTGCGGCTGTTCGTCGGCACTAGGGCACGAGGAGGTTCGTCGGCGAATGGGGCGTTCAGTTACTTTTGCGGTGCACGGGGCGTCAGCTATTTTTTGAAGGCGCGCGAGTTGTGCACTTACTTTTGATGGCGCTTACCAATCGTTTTGTAACGAATTTAGAGAAATTCGAATAATTCCAAAGAATCCTTCTTGTAGGGGTGATACCCTGTTAAGTGCTCTAAACCACTTATTAAACGAAGTATAAACCGACCAGAAACGTAGCACTAGGAGCATCTATCTCAATGCCTAGGAATTCAAATCTGAATTCAACGCCCGTGACGCGCTCGCTTCAAGGCGCTCGCGCGAGGGTAAATGCACCATCTCGGTCGGCAAACTTAAGGCAAAGGCCCGCTGAATCTCTTTCGAAAACTGCCTCCACTCGTGAAAAGCCTGTTCGTACTTCTAAACGTTCTGCACGCATCGTTTCTTTCGTAGACGCTAAGTCCAAGGCACTTAGGCCAAGTTTAAATGCATCTTCAGCACCCACACATGCTAGGAGTGCACAACACTTCGCGCCTAGTCAGCCTGCAAGGGGAAGGCACGCATCGGGTGAGCTGCAAAAACCTACAGGCGAGAGGAATGCTGCGCGCATACAAGCACAGGGAAGGCTTTCGTCTCGAGCTAAAGCGGCACTAATGGATGACCTCATCCACGAAAAGGAAGAGCCAAAGCCCTCCAAAAGCCGCCTTTCAAGCCTTGTTGAGAACAAGAAATCAAAGGCAGCCGAAAATAGGCGCAAGAGGTCCAAGGCAAAGGCCGACAAGAAGTTCGACAAAACATATGGTGGTTCTGTAGCTGTAAAAGAGCAGCAGCAAACAGCACCTCGTGCGGCTTTGTATTCAACCAAGATGGGAAGCTCGCACAAGAAATCTTCTAAGATGCAAACGAAAGATGTGCGTGATATTGCTTCCCAGTCTGCCGGAATCATTGGCGATAAGGTTTCAAAGCTTTCGTTTCCAAAACTTCCTAAGGCTCTCACGCGATTTGCGGCAATTGCTGTTGTGTGCGCAATCTTTTGTGTTGGATTATATGTGCCGGCGCAGCAGTATTATGTGCAAATGCGTGAGACCGACCGCCTTGAAGCGGAATATATTGAGGTTGCCGAACGTACTAATAATCTCGCTGACAGTATAGATGCGCTTCAAACCGATGAAGGCGTCGAGGATAAGGCACATTCAGAGCTCGGATACGTAAAAAGTGGCGAGGAGAGCGCAACGGTCAAGGGTATAGCGCAGGCCAACCTAAGCGATCTTCCAACGTCTAATGTTGCACCTGGAAGCATACCTGCTCCTGATACTTGGTATTCAGGTGCATTGGATGCGTTTTTTGGGTACGAGGGCTCAAGTTCCCAATGATTCCAGGGGATCCTTCCACGCTTTCTGACAAAGACTATATAGGCCGCTTCTGCGCAATCGATATAGGCACAGTAACGTGCAGAATGCTGATATCAGATGCCTATCTTTCAGACGATGGCACAATTCATCTTGTCGAGTTGGACAAAGAACATGAGGTCGTGAACCTAGGCGAAGGTGTAGATTCTACGCATCGCTTATCGAAAGAAGCTCTGAATCGTGCATCTTGTGCTCTTCAAAAGTTTGCAGATACCCGCCTTCTTTATAGCACTGACGAACGTCCGATTGTAGGGACTATGGCAGTGGCTACTTCTGCGGCTAGAGATGCCGAAAACTCTTCCGAATTCGTGCAGGTTTTGGCAAACTTAGGCATTCGACTTGACGTGATAGCGGGCGAGCAAGAGGCTGGGCTTTCATTTTCAGGAGCAAGCTGTGCTTATTTAGGCGAGTGTGTCGCTGTAATAGATGCTGGTGGAGGTTCTACCGAAATCTCAATTGGGAAAGCAGGAGAGACTCCAATATATTCGCATTCTTTCGATATTGGATGCAGAAGGATAACCGAGCGCTTCTGGGATGGATATCCTTGTTCGGCTGGTCGACTTAAAAAGGCAAGGGCGCAGGTTGCTGAGGCCTTTGCAGACCTTGAGCGTAGCGTGTCGTGCGATATTGATAGGGTAATCGCTGTTGCAGGCACAGCCACAAGTGTTGTCTCTATGCACTTGGGCATGAAAGCCTACGATGCCTCTATCGTGAACGGCGCAGAAATTACTTTTAGCGAACTTGAAGGCATTGAGCAAGCCCTTTCTTTGATGGAATTAAACAGTCTTGAAGAAGTTGAAGGTCTCAATCCTCGTCGTGCTCCGGTTATCGTTGCTGGCCTAATTATTCTTGAAGAGGCTTTAAAGGTACTTCACGCCCGCGCCTACACGGCAAGTGAGTCGGATATTCTCGAAGGTATCGTTATGTATAATGCAAGTGCCAGTATTGCATCAAGATAAGTAGTTTAATCGGAGCGATTATATAGATGGAACCCATTAATAGAATCCTAGAATCCATGGTAAGTCCGCCTACGTCGTTCGAGGAATACCTTGATAACTGTGGCGAATGGATAGGCAAAGTCATCAACTCCTACATTCCTCGTGGGTCTCACGAGGACATGGACACCTATCTTTACGACCCGCTTCTGCGTTTTAGCGAGAACGGCGGAAAGAGGCATCGCCCGCTCATATGCCTTGCTGCGTGTTTGGCCGTTGGTGGAAACGCTAATCTTGCGACCTCGGCAGCAGCGGCCATCGAGCATTTCCAGACAGCCGCTTTGATTCACGATGATATTGCTGACGACGCTCAGCTTCGCCGCGGAAAAACGTGCCTTCACCTGACAGAAGGGGTGGGTCTTGCGATAAACATTGGCGACCTTGCGCTGATGTTGGTGAATGGCACCGTCATCAAAGATCCGAATCTTGACGATTCAACGAAAGTGCGCGTGGTCGGTGAGCTTATCGATATGACGCGGCGTACCGTTGAAGGCCAGGCGCTAGACCTTGGTTGGGCAAGGGATAATCGTTATGACATCACTCCTGAGGATTATCTTGTGATGGCAACGCACAAGACTGCATATTACTCAGGAGCCGTTCCGCTTGCAGTTGGCGCGATTGTAGGTGGAGGCACTGAAACTCAGATCGAGGCTTTGCGCAATTATGGACTTGATACCGGCCTTGCGTTCCAGATACAAGATGACTTGTTAAATTTGGTTGGAAACGATGAATCTATGAAAAAGGGGTTCCGCGACGATATCACAGAGGGTAAACGTACCTTGGTCGTAGTTCATGCGCTACAGAATTTGAGTGGTGCTAAGCGCGAAAGGCTTATCGATATCCTTTCGAACAGCGAAAAAGACCCTGTTGTTTTAGCAGAGGCGGTAGATCTTATGGAAGGAGCCGGTTCGATAGCTTATGCGCGCAATTACGCCGAGAACTTGACTTCTATCGCGAAGAATAGGATGCGCGATATGCTGGAGCCAAGTGACGCGCGCGACCTGCTGGAGTCGATGGCAGATTGGTTTGTTAACCGGCTTCGTTAACATTGGGAGCTCGACTATAAGGCTCGCGCTTAAGGTCTGCGCGCATGTTCTTTTTGGAGGGAGGCGATGATGGACAATATAAAGCATGGTGATTCAGGGCCAGCCATAGAAGATGTGCAATCGCGTTTGGCTTTGATTGGCTATTTGGATCAATCGCAAATCACCGGCGTATTTGATGACGCAACTTTAAAGGCCGTCACACGCTTTTCTGAAGATCACGATTGTCCTTCCGACCAGAATTTAGGCGAGGTAACGCAGAAGGTTTGGGCGTCGCTTGTGGATGCAACGTTCAATCTGGGCGATCGCACTTTGTATTTGCGTATGCCATACTTTCACGGGCATGATGTTATGGAACTTCAGCAGGCCTTAGGAGCTCTAGGATTTTTTGTTGGCAAGGAAGATGGGATTTTCGGGGCGCACACAGAAGACGCCTTGCGCAAGTTCCAGTTGAATTTAGGGCTTCCTTCTGACGGCATAGCTGGTGCATATACGTTTTCTGCGATAAGAAACCTAGAACATTCCTGGGTTGGCAAAGAGGCTTATCATGTCGAAGGTCCGCTTGGTTTTGCTCGTGCTGCCGACGTACTTGAATCGAACGCACTATGCATTTTCGGAACCAGCGAATTCACACGTTCTGTGGCTTCCCGCATGTCTAATTTGGCGCTAGCTACAAACCCCTCGTCCAAGATAGTGAGTGCCGAAGCGCTGTCTGTTGCCCCAGATGACAATATGCTTTTCGTGAACATATCGGTTGAGCCTAAAGATGATGCGATTCCAACCGTTGTCTTTTCTGATGATGGTAAGTTCATGACGCGACTTCGCGGCGCACTGAATATGGCTCGTGCTGCGAAACCCTATCGAATACGAATTGTCTTTCCGGAAACCACATGGATGGAGGCTGGGGAAGAACGCTCAGCGCAGCATTTCGCCATAACTTTGCTCGATTCCCTTTGTATGTTGCTGTAAAGCGGGTAGCGCTGTGTCCGTTTACGCTTAGACAATTACAGCGCTGGTGCCTACTGTTCTTGATAAGTGCAGCTCGTGCTGTCTTACAGGTTCAAATCCTGTATGAGGTTTTGATTATTTCTATCAGGTAAAAGATCTGCCTTACCTGTAACTTTAAAATGGTCGGGATGACAGGATTTGAACCTGCGACTTCTTCGTCCCGAACGAAGCGCGCTACCAAACTGCGCCACATCCCGACAAGTACGAAAACACCGCAAAAGCGGCAGGAATCATCCTACCATAGCCCCCGTGTGACGGGCAATAGAGCACTTTTTCATGTGCAAAGATTTTTCTAAAAGGACATCACTTCTTCTAAGTTTGATCTGAGAGGCAAACAATTCCGATATCCAATCGTTTGCATCTAGTAGATGCATGCTAATATTTGACATGTGCTATTTGTATGCTCCGGCTATAAAGAGCCGAAACTTAGGAAAAGAGAAACGAGGCGTTTATGGATCAGAGGGTTATCGATATTATTTCCCGCGCTCAAAAAGGCGTTGGCGCTACTTATGAGGAAGCTATATACTTGCTTAATCTTGATGAGGCCTCACCTGAATCCACTGCTGTGCGTGGTGCTGCCAACGACCTCGTGCGTGCTAAGACAGGTAACGCGGGCGTCATGTGGGGTCAGATTGGTATTGACGTTTACCCTTGCGAAGCAGATTGCCAGTTCTGCAGTTTTGCGCAATCAACCAATTGCTTTACCGAACATACGACTATGCCTATCGAGGAGGTAGTCGAGCGTTCCATAGAGTTCACCAAGGGAGGCGACCTCTATGGGCTGTGGCTCATGTGCATGAACTCCTACGACGAGGAATACTACCTTGATTGCGTTAAGGCGGTGCGAGCTGCTATCCCTGCCACCACGCTGTTGTTCTCGAATATCGGTGACACAGATCGTGCGTACTTTGAGAAGCTAAAGGCAGCGGGGTTGGATGGCGCCTACCATGTGAAACGTATTGGTGAAGGCGAGGTCACCAAAATTGCTCCCGAGCGACGAGAGGCGACCATTCGCGCAGCTCACGAGGCCGGGTTGAAAATACAGGACTGCTGCGAGCCTATTGGTGCAGAGACCACCAATGAGACTATTGCTACTCGTCTGTTCGAAATTAAGCAGCGAAACGAAGAGTACGGTATCAAAGAAGGTTCTGGCGTCATGAAGCGCAACAGTGTTCCGGGTTCTCTCTTTGAAGATCCTAAGATGGAGATAACAGACTTGCGCCTTGCACTTATTGGCGCTATTCAAGTGCTTATCATGATTGACCAAGTCGAACTTCCTTGGTTTGCCATCCACGAGCCTAACACTGTGAGTTTGCTTTCTGGAGGAAATGATATTTGCGCGGAGTCGGGTTTCAACCCGCGTGATACCGCCGAAGACACCGCCGGAAATCACGGGCTTGACGTGCCCGCTGTACGCAATATGTTCTATCAGGCGGGGTTTGAATACCTCATGCTGGCCGATGGAACTCGCATTAAGCTAACGGCCGAGTACATGGCGCGCAAGATCGCCGAGGGCTAATAGATTGCAGCGCGCTTGTGGGAACATAGGGGA
>CAZYOQ010000010.1:0-39426 GCA_964649145.1 uncultured Eggerthellaceae bacterium
CCCCCATTGCGCAATATTCCCCACTGCTGCCTCCCGTAGGAGTCTGGGCCGTATCTCAGTCCCAATGTGGCCGGTCGACCTCTCAGTCCGGCTACCCGTCGTAAGCTTGGTGGGCCGTTACCCCGCCAACTACCTGATGGGCCGCGACCCCATCCCAGACCGTCGGAGCTTTCATCCCCTATTCATGCGAAAGAGGGATAGTATCCGGTATTAGCTACCGTTTCCAGTAGTTATCCCGAAGTCTGGGGTAGGTTGGTCACGTGTTACTCACCCGTTCGCCACTCTATAACCATCCGAAGATGGGTTAATCGTTCGACTTGCATGTGTTAAGCACGCCGCCAGCGTTCATCCTGAGCCAGGATCAAACTCTCCGTTCGAAACTGGCTTTGGAAGTATCAGTTATCCGATATGATCCAAAGTCATGACGCGTGGTTCTGTTTCATGCCGGTAAGCATTTAACAAAGCCACGATAACAAGCTTTAATTCATTTGAAGAAAGTGATTTTCTGTCTTCGTCTTGAACCGAAATTTTCGACAAAATATTTGTCTCTTTCGATTCCACAGTATCTGGTTTTCAAGGTGCCGGTTCGCTGTGTTTTGCAGCTCACCTCGCGTTTGTGACGCGAGTGATTACAATACGCATTTGAAACCATCTTGTCAACAAAAATCGCAAAGTTTTTTGATTTTTTCAAAAAAACTTTTGCACCTGTTAACTACCTAGAAAAAAGAAAAGCCCAAATCTTGGGCTTTAAAAAATTACTTGAATTTCGTCTCAGGAAAATCACGAGAATTTAAGGAATTTGCGCTTGCCAACTTGAAGCACAGACCCTCCAAGTCTTTCAGGTTCTATATTGTAGGTTTTTGGCTGTAGCGGCTCGCCATTCAATTTCACGCCTCCGCCATCTATAAGTCTTCTTGCCTCGCCAGCACTTTGAGCAAGGCCACAAGACACCATAAAGCCTGCCAAATACACGTTCTTCTCATCGTTTAGAGGAAGTTCGCCTTCATATAGAGGAATGTCGTCTGGAATGTCGTGCTGTTTAAACAGCTTATCGAAAGCCTCTTCTGCACACGCCGCACGTTCAGAGTCGTAATACGCTTCAACAAGGTTTCTAGCTAGCTTGCGCTTCACCTTGTTCGGGTGTAGCTCGCCAGAATCTAGACCAGCCTCAATTGCGTCAACCTCATCAACCGGAAGCGTTGATGCAAGCCTGAAGTATTTGACCATCAGTTCATCTGGAATAGACATAGTCTTGCCGAAAATGTCATCAGGTGAATCTGTAAGGCCTATGTAGTTACCGTAGCTCTTCGACATCTTGCGCACGCCGTCGGTTCCTTCAAGAAGAGGCAAAGTCAGGCATACTTGCGGCTCAAGCCCAAGCTTTTCCATCAACTCGCGCCCAGCAAGCAAATTAAACAGCTGGTCTGTGCCACCTAGCTCGACATCGGCGTGAATGACTACCGAATCATAGGCCTGCATTATCGGGTACAAAAACTCATGAACACTGATAGGCTGGCCAGAAGTGTATCTATTATGGAAGTCGTCACGTTCAAGGATTCTTGCCACTGTGAAATTTGAAAGAAGTTTCAGCAATGCTTCCATATCAAGTGACAAGATCCACTCCGAGTTATACCGAAGCGTAGTCTTTTCAGGGTCGAGGATCAAAAATGCTTGGTCGACATAGGTTTTCACGTTTTGTTCGATCTGTTCGCGAGAGAGCTGAGGCCTAGTAGAGTTGCGGCCAGACGGGTCGCCTATCATCGCTGTACCATCACCTATGATCAACGTAACCTCATGGCCTAAATCTTGAAACTGGCGAAGCTTGCGGAAAGGCACAGCATGGCCGATGTGCAAATCGGGGCTGGTTGGGTCTACACCAAGCTTGATATTAAGTGGTACGTCTCTCTTAAGTTTCTCTAAGAGCTTTTCCTCAGGCACAATTTGCGATGCGCCAGATTTGATTATATGAAGTTGATCTTCGGGAGATATCATTTCACTACCCCTAGTTTCTTATTTTTTCGCAAGGCTAAATTATATGCATTAAAACCAAGTTTGCTCATACATCATTCAACAGGCCTATGCAGATGCCCAGTAGTCGTGCCTTTGCGCCTCTCGATATCCTTTGACCCGCTCAAGGCCAGCTCAAGAGCCGATCTTAACCTTGACGTTTCTTGTGCAGTGCGCTCTGGGTTCATCAAGCGCGCGTCTATCATGAAGCTACTTACTCCTGCATCAATAAGGCTTGGAATGGAATTTGTGTTGTCGGTGCTTAGGCTATTGAATATGTGCGACCTTCCTAGATAGTCGCTAACCACGGGAAACTTATATCCCAGCCTGTCTTTCAGTACGAATGGCACTTTTCTTCTTGAGCAACTTGGGCATGCCTCATCACATTTGCCGATACTCATTAATACGCAGTGTTCGCATGTCATCAGTTCTTGTGCCCCCAAGATACTTATGCCAAGCCTTACGTTTTTAAGCGACTCGGCCTCAACAGATGCGGAAAGCTCTTCAATTTGTGCAAGGGAAAGCTCACTTGAAAGCCATACACATCTAGCGCCAAGAGCTGATGCAAACTCAAACGACTCACTGTTCGCAAGAGGAAGCTCAGGCCCAATTTCTATCTCGCAGGATAGTTTTTCGGCCCTCCTAAGGTTGTCTATGGAACCGACCACAACCGTTGAGCCCTCTGAAACGCTTGCCCATGACTCGGTTTGCAAGATGGCCTCGCGAGAGCGCCCTACCATATCATGTGATATCGACCCCATAACCTGCACACAATGTTTCGGATATCCCGCTTGCGCGCATTCATCACTTGAAACCCCACACATCTGAGACATCGTTCGCCTGTAGTTCAAAGCGTTAACATAAATTACATCGGCGCCATTTCGCTTAGCGACTCTACCGCATTCCGGATTCGATACATAGACGCATACCGAGATATCTTCACTGGCAAACGCCTTATGTGCGCGAGATTCTTCACCTGCCCTAGTTGCGATAGCAACGTCTTTCCTACCACACGGCTCAGGTGCGCCTTTACGCAAGCGTCTCTTTTTCGATTTGGACGCAGTGGCAGACTCAAAGTTTTGCCTGTAGCCAAGCGCGTCAATAATGGCATCTTCAAGCAGACTCAAGGCACTAGAGCGCGCGTGATGGATCTGAGAAAACCCCATCCCCACGCCTTCATCCAGCTCGATATCAAGATTGGCTAGCCTAAAAGGCGTCTGCCCCATTCTGTCGATGTGCTCGCGCACCTCACAAGGTGTGATGCTTTTTGTCCTTGCAGCCTCAACTATATCGCCCTCAAAGTGGGCAGATACAAGTTTGCCTCCAAGCCTTTCACGAAGGCGCCGCGAAACGGCATCATCTACATATGCCAGCGAGAAAGACATACATAAAGGCTTGCCAAGATGAGCAATAAAACTACCGTTTACGGCCACCCTAGGTTCAAAAGCAGAAAGCTTAACTTGTGCATCTGCGCTTCTAACACGAAACACACGGTCTGCCTTGCCAGGGCGGGGTGTATCTTGTTGTCCTAGCCTATTTGAGCTCTGCACGTCTTCCATGCGAGCGGCAAATACCTTTTTGCTTGGGTCGCTATCAGATGTGATATTCAAAATAATATTTCCGCGACGAGTCCAAATTTCGCATTTATCCCCCGCCTTCAATTGCTGTTCAAGCGATATCTCGAAAATGTCGTCATGCACGGCCTTTACACGGCCAACAAACTGGCCTCGATTGTTGGGGCGCTGGTAGCTCATCATGGAATTTCCGCGGTTACCCTCAAGGTATGCGCTAGACAAGCCTCGCGAGAAAACTGATTCCAGCTTATCCTTCGCAGATTTGGTGCTATCGGCAATTGTGGCAGAATTCCCAAGACCACCAGAGACCTCAGAATTAGCCAGATCCGCAAACTTAGCACAGCTATCAGAATTCCGCGGGACTGCGCAAAGCTCATCGTCTAAATCAGCCAGAAAAGCCGAATCAAGTTGGTGCCTATAAACGCCAACAACGCTATGAGCGTATTCGGCAGACTTCATCCTTCCCTCGATCTTAAGCGAAGAAACCCCCATGCTCACAAGTAAATCAATATCATCAATAGAACAAAGGTCTTTCGGAGAAAGAAGATGATTGCCCGCCGCCTTGACCGCACTAGAAGGGTCGCGAGTGTCAACTAGCTCGTATTCCAACCTGCATGGTTGAGCGCAAAGGCCTCTGTTGGCAGACCTGCAACCTATCATCGAAGACATCAGACACTGCCCAGAATAAGAGATGCAAAGGGCACCGTGTACGAATGTCTCAACTTCAATTCCCAAACGCTTGGCCTCTTTACAAATATTGCTTATCTCGCCAAGCGACATCTCACGCGCAAGAGTCACTCGAGAAAAACCAATATCGGCGGCCATTTGAAGGCCGGATACAGAATGAATGCTCATCTGAGTGGATGCATGCAGCCTAACTGCCTCTATATTACGAAAGAGTGCAACGGCAAGCCCAATGTCCTGCACGATAAAGGCATCGGCGCCAATGTCCCAGGCACGCTTTGCCGTATCAATAGCGCTTTCAAGTTCGTCTTCAAAGACAATAGTGTTCATCGCAACGTAAATGCGCACGCCCCGCAAATGAGCATATCGGCATGCCTTTTCAAGAGAGGCAAAGCCGAAGTTTTCCGCATTACGCCTAGCGTTAAACGACTGCAAACCAAGGTAGACGGCATCTGCTCCGCCCTCTACTGCTGCTTGCAGCATGTCATTATTGCCGGCGGGAGCCAGAAGCTCGCATACAGGATGGCAAATGTTTTTTAAGGAATTATCCAAAGACCTTAAGACAGTTATAAGTCTTTCGCGGCCGCATCGGCCTTCTCAAGAAGATTCATAGCACTATCGTATTGCTTTTGGATCTCCTCGAAACGGTCGGCATATTTTTCTTCATTCACTTTTTCAAGACTCGGCTCGCTCATGATTTCAGTGTAGAGAGATATATATTCATCTAAGGAGGAACGCAGGGAAGATATAGCTTCGTTATACTGGTCTTTCACATCGTTGATCTCTTCAGGAACTTGCAAATCACTCAAAGAATCCATTGCTTTAAACGCGGTATCTGCCTTGGACTGCAAGGTAGATAAATCGCCATCGGCAACTGCTTGCGAAAAATCATCCAAGCCTTCATGCAGGGAAGAGGATGCTTCATTTAGCTTGACCATGTATTCTGATGCAGTAATTGTTTGGTCTTCAGAATCTGGCGTGGTAGGCTGCGAACTGCATCCAACCAAACCAGCTAACAACGCCAAAGAACACATTGTTGCCGCAAAACCAAGAGCATATTTCTTTAGGTTTTCTAATAGGCTTCTAGTATTTAACATTACTTCTCCAATTAAGACGATTTGCGCAATTATAGCCCATAGCCCAGACTAAGCCCTCACTCAAAGCCTTAGTCGGAAGAATCTTCCGAATTATCATCAGATGAAGTTTTTTTCGACGAAGGCGAAGAGTCGGACTTAGACGAAGATGTGTCTTTCGACTTCGACGAATCATCACCCGATGAGCTACTGCCAGAAGACGATTTGCCGCTAGACGACGATTCGCTGCCTGAACTACTCTTATTGCTAGTTTCACTAGTATCGGTATCTGTGTTTGTATCGCTGTAATCAGAATTATTGTAAGAATAATCGTCATCGTAGTCGTCATAATAGCTTGACGATTCATCTGAATAGCTATCGTCGTCGTAATTCCAGTAAACGCTTCCAATATGGTTATCCGCATCGGAGTAATTGTCATCGTACTTGGGAGAATCTGCTGTAAAGAAATCTTGCGTTGCCTTACCCTTCAGCGCTGCTGACATAAACTGCGAAAATGCGCTTGCAACAGTTGTGGGAACAACATGGGCATCGGCGTAATTGTCCACACGTTCTCCTAACCAGAAAGCAGAACAAAGTTGAGGAGTAAAGCCAACAAACCAGCTATCTTTAGAATCGTCGGTGGTTCCAGTTTTGCCCGCTGCTACCTGGTCGATTGTAAGCCTTGCTTGGGTGCCAGTTCCCTCTTCCACTACACCTTCCAAGCAATCGATTACAGCGCGTGCAACTTCCTTGGAAATAACCTGTTCGCCTGTCGGGTTGGAATTATCGACAATGACGTTTCCGTAAGCATCTTCGATGGTCAATATGCATTCAGGCGAATATTTGGTACCGCCATTGGCAATCGTTGAATAGGCGTTTGCCATCTCTAGCGGCGTTACAGAGTCGATACCAAGCGTAATGCCTGCTGTATCTTGTATAGCAGAAGTGATGCCAAGGCGCTGCGCCATGCTTTTGACCTTGTCGACACCAACCGACATGATCAAACGGGTGAATGCCGTGTTAGACGAAACAGCAAGCGCCTGCTTGATAGATATGGTGCCATAGCTTGCCTTGCCCGAGTTATAAACTACGGCATCGCTTCCTTTAAGTTTGACCGAATAGCCAGCATCAATAACCGTCTCGGGGTTTATGCCTTGCTCGATAGCCGAGGTAAGAGTAAACGTCTTAAATGACGAACCACACTGTCGCCCAGAAGACCCTTCTCCTGTTGCCATATTGATTTGGCTTTCGTTATAATCTTTGCCACCAACCATGGCGCGAATATAGCCAGTGTCGGGGTCCATCGCCACCATAGCGACCTCGTAAATGGAACCCGCTTGAGCCTCTTTGTCCAAAGCAGCCTGCTCGGCGTCTTTTTGATCGTCAACATCAAGCGTGGTAACAATCTTCAAGCCGCCCTTGAAAAGCTCGGCAGTATTAAAAGCATACTTCCCATCTTCGTTAAGAAGCTGGTTGCGAACGTAGCTTGTGAAATACGGGTACTTCTTAATGCCGGAATTTGAAATCTCTTTGACCTTGAGCTTTAACTTCTTGTTGTTTATCTCGTCAGCTTCTTCTTGGGTTATCATGCCGTTGCTGACCATGCGAGCCAAAACAGTTTTACGTCTATCCAGGCAATTTTCCATGTGGTCAATAGGGTCATTATTGTTCGGAGATTGAGGAATTCCAATTAGCGCCGTAGCTTCGGCCAGTGTGAGGTCAGATGCATGTTTTGAGAAGTAGCGCTCGGAAGCGGCCTCAATTCCATATGCGCCAGAACCATAGTTGATAGTGTTTAGATACATCAACAAGATATCGTCTTTGGAATACATCTCTTCGACCTTCAAGGCCAGATACATCTCGCGAACCTTGCGCTTCAAAGAGATATCAGTCATCTCGTCTGAAAGAAGCGTATTCCTAACAAGCTGCTGGGTTATGGTTGAGCCGCCCTCCAAAGAGCCTCCGGTCAAATTGTTCACCAGCGCGCGAGCAGTACCAATAAGATCCACTCCAGAATGGGAATAGAATCGCTCGTCCTCGCAAGCAACCGTTCCTGCAAGCACATAGGGAGAAATCTCGTCGTAAGATACTGGGTCTCTGTTTTCAAGCTGAAACTCAGCCAGAACAGTCGTTCCGTCTGAGGCGTATACCACCGACGTGGAAGAGGTGTTAAGGGCATTGGCATTGGAATAATCGGGAAGGTCGTCAAGCCAGGAATCAACCAAAGTCCACGTGCCTATGGCGGCCGCAACAATTATAGCGGCGAGAACCCCCAGGATGGATATAACCACAACCTTTGAGGAGCGAGCCTTGACATGGTATCGGCCCTTTATTGCGCGAGAGCCCAAGATTCCTCCATCCAGTGAACACTACATTTAGGTTAGGATTCTACCACCTGTAAGGTTTTTAAGCGGGTTATGAAGCACTCTCCATCAAATTGATGCTGCATCACAGGCCAATTGGGATTTCATGGTTTCAAGCTGATGCTTTACCTGATGAGTAGAGGTCGCACCAAAGGTATCTCTGGCATCAACTATCGATTCCAAATCCAAGCACTTCGAGATGTCTTCATCAAAAAGATCACAATACTGTCTAAATTCCTCAAGGCTAATATCTTCTAGCTGGCAACCTCGTCTTTCGCATTCCAAAACGAGTTTGCCAACTATCTCATGTGCATTGCGGAAAGGCATGCCTTTCTTTGTGAGATAGTCTGCAATATCTGTCGCAGCAAGGTAGCCTTCCTTGGCTGCAAGAAGCATTGCATTTGGGTGGATTTCCATTGTAGATATCATTCCAGCTGCACATATATAACAGTCGTTTAGGGTATCTGCCGCATCCATTGCCGAGCGCTTATCTTCCTGTAGGTCTTTGTTGTAAGCCAAAGGCAAGGCTTTCAAAGTAACCATCAAAGAAACAAGGTCGCCTATAACCCGCCCCGATTTCGAGCGAATAAGCTCGGCAAAGTCGGGGTTTTTCTTCTGAGGCATGATTGAGGAACCTGTTGAATAGGAATCAGAAAGGGTAATAAACCCAAATTCAGAGGTGGACCAAAGGATTATCTCCTCACAAAGGCGGCCTAAGTGAAGAGACGACACGCTGCACGCATAAATCAAATCAAGCAGGAAATCTCTGTCGGAAACCGCATCCAGCGAGTTAGGTATGGGATGGTCAAAGCCTAAAGCCGAACTTGTGGCCTCACGATCAAGATTGTAAGTGGTTCCTGCCAAAGCCGCACTGCCAAGAGGGTTTGCATCTGCTGAAGTTCTTGCAGCTGCAAGACGTTGGAAATCCCGAGTTAGCATCCAAGCATATGCAAGCATATGGTGGGAAAACAAAACAGGTTGGGCATGCTGCATATGGGTGTAACCAGGCATGATCACGCCCATGTTCTTTTCAGCTTGGTCACAAAGAGCCCGCCTTAGGTCTAAGTTTGCCTGCATCAATTGAGTAGCAAGCGTTTTAGCATAAAGGCGGGTATCGGTAGCTACTTGGTCGTTTCTACTTCTGCCTGTATGCAGGCGTGCTCCAGCTTCTCCTATGCGGCGAGTAAGTTCCGCCTCGATAGCCATATGAATATCTTCATCGTTTATGTCGAAGGTAAAATTACCTGCATCGATATCGTTTTTAATGGAAAGAAGGCCGCTTTTGATGCTTTGCGCATCTTCCGCAGAAATTATTCCCTGCGCAGCTAACATTTCTGCATGGGCAATAGAGCCCGTGATGTCTTGAACATACATACGCTTGTCAACTGGAAGGGATGCCCCGAAACGCTGCGTGAACTCGTCAACGCCTTCCTCAAAACGTCCAGACCATAATGCCATTTTTCCTCCCGCGTTCTGCCGAACGCAGGAACCGACTGGCTTTGCGCGGCACTCCAGCGATTTTCTTTCTTGTTTGTTTTTGTTTGCTCACAGCGAAAAGGCTGATCGTTCAAACAGGCAAGCAAGTTAAAACCTATGGAATGCCGCTCACTCAGACGTCCAACGTCCGTTTATCTTTTTTGCTATTTCGAGAACTCGTCCTTTGTTTCTTTTACATCTACTAGCTGCTCATGAACTGCTTTATTCGCATGGCGATTCTCAGACCACACTTTGTTACGCAGGCCAAACAAATCGATGAAGCCTTTTGCTGCGCCGTGGTCAAACGTATCCGAATCGTCATAGGTTGCAAGGCCGTGGTCGTAAAGCGAATAATCAGACTTAACGCCCACTACATCACAATTGCCCTTGTAGAAGCGAAGCCGAACTGTACCTGTAACATAGCGCTGCGTTTCTGCGAAAAAGCCGTCCAAAGCAATCTTTAGAGGCGAGAAATACAAAGCGTTATATACCTGAGTGGCCCAAGCTTGCTCGGCACTTAGCTTGAAGTGCAGCAAATCGCGCTCAAGCACCATATCTTCTAGCGCCTTGTGCGCAATTATAAGAGAAAGCGATCCTGGAACCTCATAGCATTCGCGGCTCTTCACACCAACAAGGCGGTTTTCCATGATGTCGAGCCTGCCAAAAGCATTACTTCCTGCAATTTCGTTCATCGCATATAGGATGTCTAGGAAACTCATGGTCTTGCCATCAATAGCACAAGGAACGCCAGCCTCAAAATCGAGGTTTACATATCTTGGCGTATCTGGTGCGTCTGTAGGGTTAATCGTCATCTCCCAGATATCGTCTGGTGGTTCGTTCCAGGGGTTTTCAAGCACGCCACACTCAATTGCCCTTCCCCACAAATTATCGTCTATGGAATAAGGCTTCGATTTAGTTGTAGGAACAATCACTCCGTGTTCTTTGGCCCAGCGCATCTCGCTTTCGCGGCTTCCCAAATCCCATTCTCTAACTGGGGAAATAACTGTAAGCGTTGGGTCTAGCGCAAGCACCTCCATCTCGAAGCGAACTTGGTCGTTACCCTTACCCGTGCAGCCGTGCGCGATGTATTTAGCGCCGAACTCATGGGCGGCGTTCACTAGATGTTTGGAAATGATAGGGCGAGAAAGTGCGGAAAGCAGAGGATACTTGTTTTCGTATAAAGCGTTTGCAGCTAGAGCCTTAGTTAGGTACTCGTTCGCGAAATCCTCACGCATGTCTACAACAAGGCAATCAATCGCACCAGTATCAAGCGCGCGTTGTTTGACATCCTCTAGGCTGCCATGTTCTTGACCCACATCGCCAACAAGGCAAATGATGTCAAGATCTTTATTTTCTTGCAGCCACTTGATGCAAATGCTTGTGTCAAGCCCCCCGCTGTAAGCCAGAATCGCTCTTTCTTTCGCCATGCTTGATTTCCTTTCTTCTCGTCTTTGAACCTCTCAAAGAAGTATTGATATTTTAGCCAAGCTTTGAAAGCGTAGCTTCAAGTTTGCCTATGCATACATCCACGTCTTCTTTTGTACAAATAAGAGGTGGTAAAAAGCGCAGTGTTGAAGGGCCTGTCGCGTTAAGAACTAAGCCCTCTTCAAGTGCACCTGAGACTACCTCAAAAGCATCTATTCCATCCATAAGATCAGCCGCGCACATAAGACCCTTTCCCCTAACCGATGAAACCTGCGGGATTTGAGCCAATGATTGTAAGAAATAAGAGCCAACACTTTGAATGCTTGTTGCATAAGCAGGGTTTTTTAGCTCGGTGAGAGTGGCCAGTGCTGCTGCCATCGCCAAATTTGAACCGCCAAATGTTGAGCCGTGCGTGCCTGGCTGCATGCAATCTGCCACATAATCCACTGCAGAACATGCCCCGCAAGGCATACCCGATGCAATGCCTTTTGCGATTGTAACGATATCGGGCATGACGCCATAATGCTGAAACGCGAAGGGACGCCCCGTTCTAAACATTCCGCATTGAACTTCGTCACAAATCATTAGCGCCTGATGTTCATCACAGAGGCGTCGAATTTCTTTTACGAACTGGTCGTCACATACGTTCACACCCGATTCACCCTGGATGCATTCGATCATAACGGCGCATATAGAATGGCCCATATTAGAAAACAAAGTACGCAATGCTTCAATATCGTTTATAGGAGTTGGCATGAAGCCTTCAGGCATCGGTTCAAAGCCAGAGTGCAAGGCTGCTTGGCCGGTTGCGGCAAGAGAGGCTAGTGTGCGACCGTGGAAGCTTCTGACCAGCGTAAGTATAAGACAAGGCGCCTCATCTAATGATTTGCCTTCACTCTCGTAGCGCTTTTTGGCATAAAGACGCGCAAGCTTGATGGCGCACTCGTTGGCCTCTGCGCCAGAGTTAGCAAAGAAAGTCTTCCAATCTTTGGGCGCAACTCCAGCTTTCCCGCTTCCTGCATTAAGCAAGAGAGATAAGTCTTCTGCAACCTCGCCTCTGTTTTCAATATAAAAGTAATTACTTACGTGAATTAGTTTTTGAGCCTGCACTGTAAGTGCATCAACAATTGCCGGGTGACAGTGCCCAAGAGAACAAACCCCAATGCCCGAAAGAAAGTCAAGGTATGTATTACCTTCGGAATCTCTAAGGTACATGCCGCTGCCCGAGACAAACTCAACGTCCTTCCTGGCAAATGTTGGCATTACATAGCGCGATTCAAGTGATTTTTCTTTATCAAAAGTCATATTATTTTGCCTTATCTGCTTTCAACTAATTTTGATGCGAAATTCCCCAAAGGCGCGGCATCGAAATCATCTGGGGATGACGTAGCCGTGACCATAGTTCCAATGCCTTTGTTTGTGAGAGTCTCTAGTATAAGCGCATGAGGTATTGTTCCGTTTACTATATGCGCCCTGTGAACACCAGCATCTAAGGCAAGAACAGCAGAATCGAGCTTAGGGATCATTCCCCCAGAATTAACTCCTTTTTGTATTATCTCTTTCGCCTCTTCTGAGGTAAGACAAGATATAAGCGTCTTTCTGTCTGGGTAATCAAGATAAAGCCCATCGACATCGGTAAGGAATATTACCTTGTGTGCGCCAATTGCCGCAGCAATATGACCCGCCGCGAAGTCGGCATTGATGTTGTACACCTGACCATCTGCACCCATAGCAACAGACGCGATAACAGGGATGTAGTCTGAGCCTATAAGATCTTCAATAAGTGCCGGGTTGATCTGGGTTATCTTGCCCACAAACCCTAGATCGGCCGATTGCTGTTCAGCGATAATCACACCTGCATCCGCACCACTTATTCCAACCGCCATATTGCCATGCCTGTTCATAGACTGAACAAGGTCTTGGTTCACCTCACCAACCAAAACAGTACGAACAACACCAATAGCTTCTTTACTTGTAACCCGAAGGCCATCCTTGAATTCAATAGGGATGCCCGATTGTTCCATCGCCCGATTGATTGCCTTGCCGCCCCCATGAACAATAACTGGGTTAACGCCAATTATTTTGAGCAAGACGATGTCTGCCATAACGTCTTCTCTAAGCTTGCCGTCCACCATAGCCGCGCCGCCGTATTTTATGACGACTGTCTTGCCTGTAACATTTTTGATCCACGGCATCGCTTCAGTTAGAACTTCTCCTGTTAGAGGAGACACCCCATTCGGGCGAGCTTCGTAGTCGAAATGCATTATTGCTTCCTCTCGCTATGTCCTGTAGTCGCCGTTTATGGAAATATAGCCATGCGTAAGATCGCATGTCCAAATAGTGGTTGATTCTTCCCCGGCACCTAAATCGCAAAGTATGTCAATTTCTGGTGATTCAAATCTAGACAAAGCCAGACTCTCGTCGAAATCAAGCGCTAAACCCGACCTGCAAACAGGTATCCCTAAAATATCGATATCAACGTCGAATTGGTCGAAGGTGGCTCCCGATCGCCCTAGCGCTGCCGCTATCCTTCCCCAATTCGCGTCGTGACCCGCAATTGCAGTTTTAACCAGCGGGGAATTAGCCACAGTTCTGGCAGCAAGGTCGGCATCATGTTCGTCTTTCGCGCCTTTGACCGTAACGTTTACAAGCTTTGTGGCTCCTTCGCCGTCGCGTGCCATAGCCCTAGCAAGTGTTACGCAAACCTGTTCCAATGCAAGCGAGAAAGTCTCGAAAGCCAAAGTTCCTGGCTCAAACGGCTGAGCCTGCCCCTCATTATTTGAGCCTTTTGCCGCAGAGCCTGTAGCTAGCAAAAAGCAGGAGTCGTTGGTGGATGTATCGGAATCGACAGTCACCTTATTAAATGACTTTCCCACGGCCTTTTTCAAAGCAGCATATGCATAGGTGGGCTTTATGGGAACATCGCATGTTAAAACCGATATCATGGTGGCCATATTCGGCATGATCATGCCAGAGCCTTTAGCCATCCCTCCTATGGTAAATATCGCATCGCCATAACCAAACTTGCTGCCCTCAAATGAAACAGCACATTCCTTGGGATGAAGATCGGTTGTCATTATGGCAAGCGCGGCATCATGACCGCCTTCGCAAGCTAGCTTCCCTTTTGCTTTGGGAATGCCCACCTCAAATGACTGCATGGGAAGTTGGACACCAATGACACCTGTAGATGCCACTAGTACATCTTGACTATCGCAAGCCAGAGCCTCTGCAAGCAAGTTGGCTTCTTTTCTGCAAGAGGCAAGACCTATTTCGCCTGTAGCTGCATTGGCGTTGCCGGAATTGATAAGAATTGCCCGGCAAGACCCATATGAAGCACAGCCCGATGCAGCCTGCAGTTGTTCTTTACAGAATTGAACGGGAGCAGCACAAAAAACGTTTTGCGTAAAAGTAGCTGCAACCGATGCAAGGTCGTCTGCTACCACTAAGGCTAAATCTAACTTAGACTCGTTCTTGCGAAAGCCTGCATGTACGCCCGATGCCTGAATGCCCAACGGCGAGGCAACATTGCCGCCTTCAATATAGGCAAAGCCATATTTTTGCGCATAGGAGTCTTCTACGATACTCATAATTAGCTCCTAAACCGGCAAGGCGCAATTGTCTAGCCCAGATGTTTCAGGCAAACCAAAGACGATATTCGCGCATTGAATGGCTTGCCCTGCTGCGCCCTTGCAAAGATTATCTATCGCGCAAGTTGCGATAAGTGTTTTAGTGCGCTTATCTAGTACAACGCCAAGATGTGCGAAATTACTTCCAACAACAGAGCTTGTATTAGGCTGAATATTTTCTTGCATTACTTTGACGAAATAGCTTCCCGAATAGAAGCTTTCATACATTTCGTGCACTTCTTCACTAGACATAAGTTGCGCTTTTTCATCAAGGCGCATAGTCACAGTTGAAAGCAAGCCACGATTCAGTGGCGCCAAATGAGGCGTGAAAACAAGTCTATCTTTGATTTGCAGGATCTGTTCTATTTCTGGAGTATGCCTGTGTGTTGAAACTCCATACGCCCCAAGATTTTCGTTCGCAGAGCAGAAATGAGTTCGCGCCGAGGCTTTCTTGCCAGCGCCTGTAACCCCCGATATCGCATCGGCTATAAGTAAAGAGTCTTTCGCAACAAGGCCACCTCTTACGGCAGGTGCGGCAGCTAAAGATGTAGCTGTTGGGTAGCAACCCGCACAGCCCACTAAAACAGCCTGCCCAGAGGCTTTTTCTTTGCTGGCCTTTTTCAAATCGTCCATGAAAAGCTCTGGAAGACCAAACGCGGCTTTCTGTAGAAGCCGCTTTTGAGTATGTTTCGTCTCGTAGTATTTTTCATAGACCGATGCGTCTTTTAGGCGAAAGTCGGCCGAAAGATCGATAACGCTAACTCCTGCGTCCAAAAGCTTAGGCGCATGCTTTAGCGCTGCGGTATGAGGTACTGCCAAGAATGCGACATCCAAGCTGGCCAAAATGTCGCTTTCACTTGAAATGAATTCAAGGTCGCATAGCCCATTGAACGCTGGATATACACTGCTTATTTTTTCTTTTACATGGCCATCAGATGTTGCTGCCACCAAATCGAAGTGCGGGTGTTGGATAAGTATGCGACAAGCCTCTATTCCCGCAAACCCAGCGGCTCCAATAACTCCTGCCTTATATGACATCTATATCATTCCTTTTGATTTTCTAATTGACGAATATGGGACATAAGCCCCCTTGATAGCAAGATATCGCGCGAGCATGCTGCATGAGAAAGATGTGCGAATTAAGAACACCTATAGCAGACGCCGCGCTAGAAACGTCGTCGAGTAGAAATTGGGCATGACAAGATAAAAAGGCTTTCGCCTAAAACTTCTATGTCTTTTGCCCGTACCACGAAATACCCTCAATTCTTTACCTATTCATAAATTCATTAAGAATAGGTGCGACTGTTCAAGTCTGGTTTGTTCATTTTACACGAGTTTGCAGCGTTGGGAGCTATGGATGTTAATTGAGCACAATATGGCTTCCAAGGGACGCCTGAAAGATTAGCAAGTGAAGCTTTCGCAAAAGCAAGCAATGCGCCCAGTACGCAAACAAGCATGAATTTAACTAATGGCCGTCATTGCGATTAGAAGGTTTGTAACCATGTAGGCCCGCTGCTTAGACGTTGCCTTTCTTGGGAAGAAGGTGCGTCTTCCAAGCACGTTTGGCCAGCTTTTCCCTTTAAGTTCTAGTACAACCGATGCTTCCCAAGGTTTTAAAGGCTCAAGGTTGCTGCCTTCATAATTTGGCGAAAGAGACCCAATTAAGCGCTTAATGGAAGAAACTCTTGACCTTGCAAGTGCCTTCCTGCGCTCTATAAAGCCGCTCGAACAGAAAGTAGCACCTGTTGGTAGCAAGCAGTTTGCGACATCTTCCGGTTTGACCGACATAATCGCAGAATAGACATCTACTACGTCTTCTTTTGAAAAGTTTTCGACTTTGAAGTTCATGCTTCCTCTTCCGCCAATATCATACATTTGTTTGTAAATTAGTATACTATTATTTAGAACATTTGTTCGCCTATATTTCCATAAAAATAGGGCACCGCAATAAGCGATGCCCCTAAATTCGCCAAACCTAAAAAATGCTATAGCTTATATTTTTGTTCGATTAGACGTATTTCGTCTCGCGCCTTTCGCCACATTCTTGTTCCCCAGCCCGCAATTCCTGCTGCAGCAATCGCCAAAATGAAAAGAGCTATGCTGGCAATTCCGGATGCAGCCCACTCAAATGCCATCTGATACTGGAAGAACAACTTCAGTGCAATAAGTAGGGCAAGGCCTACAAAGGCACCAATAGCAGCTAGAATGCCTTTTCTCTTCTTGGCCTCAAGCTGAGCTATCTTGACCAGTGCCTTGTTCTTTTTATTTGAACCTTTTGCCATTTTCGTTAAACATTCTAGACCAGCAAGCTTTATGCGCTAACACGCCCGTTCGCTCCCGCAGTAGTTTTGTCATTTGAATCTACATCAACGCCATCGGTCTTTTCAAGGTTTTTCTTCTTAACCATAGACGCGTCGTAGCCAAGTTCTTCAAGTGAGTGCAGTGCCTTTTCAGCATGAACCTCATCGATGGGCTTGCGACCGAAGACGCCATTATAGATCCAGAAAGTAAACAAAGCTGTAAGCGCAAGACCACAAACGGCAAGCATGAAAGACCCCAAGTGCAAAAGCGCGGTATCAACATTTCCGTAGAACAGGTCGATGCCAACGTTATACATATTGTAGCCACCTACGGTGATCATGACCGAAAACCCCTCGCCCGAGAAGTTCGCTAACGCCCCAGAAATACCGAAGGGAGCAAGGAGTGCGCCTACACACCATGCCGTCATCAAGATATGCACCGGAGCGCACTTTTTGGTGATTTTGCGAACCACAAGATAGAGAATTTGAAAGATTGCAGCAAGCAGACCACCAACAACAAATGCCCAAAAGAAAAGCATTCCGCCCTCGGTCTTTTCAACTCCAAGGGTCAGACCCTCTTCAACGCCAGCTAACCCGCATATGTATCCAAATGCAATACATATTGCCGCAAACAAAACGTTAAACCAGATTACAAACCACACGCAATTCCAAATGCACTTGCCCATAGATGCATTTTGCTTAGTCCAAGGACCAACGCCTTTCATACCCACAGCCATAGCGAAACCGGAAAACGGAAGAAGTGCACCAAATGTTGCCCACTCTTCAACATATTGGTAGCACGCAAGTCCTCCAAGCACGCATCCGATAAGGCCCATACTCACAAGCGTTGCTCCGCCCATGAAAAAGCTCATGGGTGTGTCGGCAAGCGCCATTTGCCAAAAAGACAAGATAGCTTGGGCTATCAGGGCAAATGTGCCACCCACAAAGAAACTGTAAATGACTGTCTTATATGGTTTCATATATCCCCTCTTCTATAATGCAGGCGCCATTTCCCGCTACCAATATATGAATGCGCTATCGCGCAAAAGTTAAATGAGATTATATGTTAGTTTTATAGTCATCCTTTTGGTAATAGCCAAGAAAAGGCAAAACAAGGCTCGCAACTTGCCTTCTATAGCGCAGAGAGTGACTTATAAGCTGGCCTCAAAGGAAGCTAAAAGCAAAGTAGAGGAGCAAAAGTAGAGGGCGGCTTGCTGGCCGCCCTCGAAAAGATAAGACATAAGTGCGTCGCAATTCAGCTTTTAAGCAGAACGCGAAGCTTCGTATTCAGCGATAAGCTTCTTGGTCACGTCGGCTGGAGCCTGTTCGTAGCCATCAATCACGATAGAGTAAGTACCAGACCCGCGAGTAAGCGAACGAAGGTCTTTCGTGTAGTTAATAACTTCAGCATAAGGCACACGAACCTTGATGATGGTCTCGCCCGCCTCACCGGCATCGGTACCTATAATGCGGCCACGTCTAGTCGAAATATCGCCCATAATCGCGCCTGCGTATTCCTCTGCAACCTCGATATCCATCGAAGCCATAGGCTCAAGTATGATTGCATCGGCTTTCTCGCAAGCGGCACGGAATGCTATGCGCGCAGCCGATTTAAAAGCAGCCTCGTTCGAGTCGACTGGGTGATATGAACCATCAAACACGGTGCATTTGATATCCACCATAGGGTATCCCGCCAAGAAGCCTTCTTCCATTGCATCACGCACGCCCTTGTCTACTGCAGGAATAAGCCCGTTGGGAATAACGCCACCCTTGATAGCATCAACAAATTCGTATCCACCACCAACAAGCGGTTCAAGGCGCAGCCAGCAGTCACCGAATTGCCCTGCACCGCCGGTCTGCTTCTTGTGGCGACCTTGAGCCTCGGCCTTCTTGCGAATGGTCTCGCGGAATGGGATTTTCACGTCAACCAGCTTCGCCTCAACGCCCGTTTGCTCTTTGAGCCTTGAAAGCAGCATATCTACCTGGGCTTCTCCCATGGTATGTACTATGGTTTGGTGGGTCTGTTCATCGCGAGAAATCTTGACGGTCGGGTCGGCCTCTGCCGATTTCGCAAGGAAGGTTCCAAGTTTGTCTTCTTCGTTTTTATTCGCCGCCTCAATAGCAACAGGGTAGAGCGATTCGGGAAGCTTAATTGGCTCGATCTGGATGTCGCCTTCCACAGAAAGAGTGTCGCCAGAACGTGTTTCAGAAAGCTTAGGCACGATAACGATGTCTCCTGCCTTAGCGCTTTTCACATCCGTAATCTCTTTGCCCATCATAATCTGAATCTTGCCGAGGCGCTCTTTCTTGCCCGTGCGGGAATTGATTAACTCAAGACCTGGCTCCAAATACCCTGAAATTACCTTCACAAAGCTCAAGCGACCAACAAACGGGTCAGAAACAGTCTTGAACACGAAGGCAGAAGGACGCTTCGTTTCATCGATCGGAATGGTCACACCGTCTGCCATCTGGCGGAAACGACCATGGCTTCTAGGATGCGGGAAATAAGTGCAAATGTCTTCAATAAGGCCTTGCACACCTTGCATGATGATGGTAGACCCAACAAAAACCGGAACGATAAGATCTTGTGCGATAGCCTTATCAAGCAAGGATTCTAGTTCTTCTTGACTTAGCTGCTCTTCCCCATCAAGGTATTTCATCATCAAATCGTCATCGGCTTCAACCACAAGATCGCAAAGCTTATCGCGTGCGATATTGGCTGCTTCCATATATTCTTCGGGAATATCTTCTACTGTCTCGCTTTCCCCGCCAGAAGTGTGATAGCGAGCCTTCATGCGAATTACATCAATAACGCCTTTGAAGTCTTTGTCGACGCCCATAGGAATGGTCACAGCTCCAAGACGCCCGCCAAAACGAGCGTGCAAAGATGCCATTGCGGCCTCGAAATTGGCATTCTCACGGTCGATGTGGTTGATGTAAACAGCACGGGAAAGCCTCATGTTTTCTGCCTCGCGCCAAAGCCTTGTAGTCATAACTTGAGGACCTGCCACGGCATCGACCACGAAAAGAGCCATTTCTGCTGCCTGCATAGTAAAAAGAGTATCGCCGATAAAGTCGGGGTGGCCAGAAGTGTCTAGAACGTTAATCTTATAGTCCTTATAAGGAACAGGCGCGACCGATGTCGAGATAGTGAATTTCCTCTTGATTTCTTCAGGGTCGTAATCCAAATACGATTTTCCATCATGGGTAGTTCCCATGCGAGGAGTCTTACCAGACACGTACAACATGGCTTCGGCCAATGAGGTCTTCCCAGCACCATCTTGACCTACGAGTACGACATTCCTTACGTGTTCTGTGGCAGGTGCTGCCATTTAAATCACCGTCTCTTTCGGGTTCTCGGCGCTTACCCATATGGCGGATGCTTTTTTGACCTTTGATCCATAGGGTTTTATCACTAGATAAGTTTATATCAACTAATACTAATCCCGGCTCACTCTATGAATTGCTTTTTGCTCCCATTTGAAATCTTTTCGATTTCCAAAAGATGGCAAGTAGGATAAGGAAGGTATCTTTTGCGCTTTCTTACATAAACTTGACTTTTGGCATTTTTCGAATATGAAACTGCTTAAGAAGAGAGGCGGGAGATGACAAAGAGGATTCCACCCCATATCAAGGCATCTGATATAAGAATGGGGATTGTTCTTTTAGCAGAAAAAGAGTTCGAGAGCTATAACCTAAACAGAAGGCAAAGGCAAATCGCACATAGAATGTTTTTAGGAGAATCGGGTTCGCATATTGCGAAGAAGCTTTTTATTACGCCATCCTGCGTCAGGTATCACATGTCAAATATCTACAACAAAACTAAGACGAAAAACCGTGAAGAATTCTTGCAAGCCATCTGGCAGGGAATAATCTTTTCTAGAAAAAAGTGGAATAGCAGGGCAGATATGCGAAAAGACAGCGCCTCTTATTCCGATTTCTTCAAAGAATGGAACATCGAATAGCGCCTCTTAGCTGTTCCAAAGATACCCTACTCCACGAACAGTCTCTAGGCGCTGCGCTAAATCGGGTCCCAGTTTTGCTCGCACGCGACGAACATGAACGTCAACAGTGCGAGAGCCGCCGTAGTAGTCAAGACCCCAAACCCGCTTCAATAACATGTCGCGCGAATAGGTTCTTCCTGGATGCGTAACAAGAAATGCTAGCAGCGCATATTCAAGATAGGTTAAATCAAGCGGCTCATCGCCCACCTTCACCTGATAAGTGGCAAGATTGATAGACATGTTTTCTATAGTTATGAACTCTTGGGAAGTGACCTCGTTGCCTGGCCAAAGAAGCAGCCTGATTCTCGCATCGCATTCCTCAGAAGTAGCTCCATTTACGATGAAGTCAGACTTAAACTGCATCGGAAGCCTTAAATCACAAAGATGGTCGACGGGCACAATGAAGAGCGCAGAAACGCTGCCTCTTTCGGCAAGAAGCGGGGTTAAAGAGGCAATAGCGTCCTTGACGTTTCTGCTTATCTCGTAAACAACCAGGTCGCATCCTGGGTTATGCGCAAGTAGGTTTCTAAACTGCAGAGATGAACCCGCTGTTACTTCAATATCCATCCTAGACATAACCTGCTGGAACTTATGGGCATTGTCTAGCGAGTCTGCTATGAATAAAACGCTCTTCGACATCAGAGCACCGCCAAATATCTATCAAGTTCCCATTTAGAGACCATTTGCTGGTATTCGGCCCAATCAGCGCTTTTTGCACGAAGCAGGTATTCGTGCACATGTTCCCCAAGAACGCCTTTCATAAAATCGCTATCCCGAAACTCATCTATTGCCTCGCCCAGGGTTGAAGGAAGAGTATCCACCCCAAGCTCGTTAATCTCGACTTTAGGCATACCAAAGAAGTCATATGCCTCTTTGGGATCCGGAAGTTCAATCTTGCGATTAATGCCATCAAGACCCGCAGCCAACATACTTGCAAACGCAAGATACGGGTTAGCTGCTGGGTCAGGGTTTCGAAGTTCGATACGGCAGGCGTCTTCTGAGCTTGGCCTGTATCCTGGAATCCTGACAATGGTCGAACGGTTGTGCCTTGCCCACGCAATTACAGAAGGCGCGTTCATGCCGGCCGCCAGGCGTTTATATGAATTTACATACTGGTTACTTATAAGCGACATCTCTCGCGAATGCTCAAGTACACCTGCAATGAAATTCTTAGCCACGCCTGACAAGTTATAACCCGACGGGTCTTTATCGTCGAAGAAAGCATTATTGCCATTGTCGTCAAAGAGACTGAAATGCAGATGCATTCCGCTTCCGGGAACGCCTGAAATTGGCTTCGGCATGAAAGATGCAAAAACGCCGTGCTTGCTTGCAATCTCTTTCACAACTAGCTTATAAGTCATAACTGAATCGGCCATCGAAAGCGCATCGGAATAGCGCAAGTTTATTTTGTGCTGCGAGGGAGCACTTGCATGATGCGAGAATTCAACAGGAATTCCCATCATTTCAAGAGTTAAAACGGTATCACGGCGAAGATCACTTGCATAATCAAGCGAAGTCAAGTCAAAAGACGAACCGCCATCTAGCGTTGTAGGGCTCTTATCGTCCTTGAAATAAAAGAATTCGATCTGACATCCAACATTGAAGGTGAAGCCCGCATCTGAAGCTTTGAGTATCTGCTTTTGGAGGATATAGCGAGGGTCCGCATCGAAAGGCTGACCGTTTGGTTTCTTGACATTGCAAAACATCCTTGCAACCGCATTCGATTCTGGCCGCCACGGAAGCACCTGGAAGGTACTCGCGTCTGGAAACGCGAGGATGTCGGAGTCTTGTGTAGTGGAAAAGCCCTTAATGCTAGAGCCATCAAAGCCCATGCCGTCCAAGAAGGCATTCTCTACTTCGCCTGGCACTACAGCAAACGATTTCATATTGCCAAGGACGTCGGTGAACCAGCAGCGCAGAAAATGCACGTCACGATTCTTGATCGTTTTCAGAACAAAGTCTTGTTGTGGATTATCTAGCAAATCGTCCTCTTTCATGTTTTCCTCCAAACATGACTAGCTTCGATTACCTCAAATGATATCAATATGTGCTCAGGCACACCCACTAATTAACCATCCTGAAATATAAAGGGCTCGCATTTAAGCGAGCCCTAAGTGTTTCTTGCTTTTAGCTTGTATGCTTTGCGCTATTCAGCGGCAGCCTCAGCTGAATCGGCAGTCGCCTCTTCTGCAGCCTCTGGTGCTTCTGTAGCAGTTTCAGCCTTAGCAGCTTCGTCCTTAACTTCGGTGTTTGGCTCTTCAGTAGCGCCCTCGGCTTCAGCTTGCGAAGCCTCACGAGCAGCCTGTGCAGCCGCCTCTTCTTCAAACTTAGCCTTGCGGGCAGCCTTTTCTGCAGCCTTAGCCTCACGAGCTGCCTTCTTAGCAGCCTCGGCCTCGGCTACCTTGGCGGCGCGCTGTGCTTTCTTGGCGGCCTCACGTGCAGCAACGGTTTCAGTCGCGGAACCAAAGCGGTCGGCAAAACGCTGAACACGGCCACCAGTATCAATAAGCTTCTGGGTTCCAGAATAGAATGGGTGGCATACGTTGCAAATGTCCAGCTTGAGTTCTGGCTTGGTGGAACGGGTCTTAAACTCGTTTCCGCAGCTGCACTTAACAGTGCATTCCACGTACTGTGGATGGATGTCTTTTTTCATTGGTTACTCCTAATCTATGCGCCTTGGTTTCCGAACAAGGCAAGACAGATTGCCAATGATACCACTACAGATCAGTTTTCCACAAGCCGTGAATATTGCAGAATTCATAGACGCTTACAGGTTGTTCGCCCTCGCCCAAATAGAAGTCGCAGCAAGGTTGATCTGTAGGTGTAAGCGGGTGAATTTCGTAGGAATCTCGTTTGAGGAGGCAAATGAACTGGATGTAGTGGTCATCAGTCATTGGATGGTCCACACTTCCAACATTTACGTGCACCTTGCTGCCTTCAACCGACACCACAGGCACATGCTTTTCAAGCGCTGCGTCCTGACTTCCGGCGGCAAGCTCGACCATCGGCTCGCCACAGCAAACCATTGGCACTCCCGCATCGTAGACCTTAATGGCAATATTTCCGCAATGTGTGCATCTGTAAAATTTGACCTGCATATCTGGCTCCTCTCTTTCGCCTCCAGGACAATTGCCCTGATGAAGGGTCGCGCATTTAACTATTTGGCGAGATTACAAGATAAGCCAAAGCACATGAGAGATCCATTTTTGCGATAATTATTTCGCAAAAATTAGCTCGAATGTGCGACGCGACGAGCTAAATAGTTAAATGCGCGACCCTTCATCACAAGCATGGATGACCTTTCATTTGCAGCATGATTATTGTGCATCAACTTGAGAATCTTTGGTACATCCAATTTGGGGCAGTTTCTTTTTTCTTGCGTAAGCCAGCAAGACAATGCCAGCTATAAGAAGAGGAACAGACAACACCATCCCCATCGTAAGCCACCCACCAAACAGATATCCAATTTGAGAGTCGGGTTGGCGAACGAATTCAATCAAAAACCTGAATACGCCATACATCACAAGAAACACGCCTGTAAATGTGCCTCTGGGTCGCGGAGGTACCTTGCGCGACAAAATCATAAGCACGCAAAAAATCACAAGCCCCTCAAGCACACCTTCGTAAAGCTGAGAAGGGTGTCTAGCTATATTTCCAGCCTCGCCTCCGAAAACAACGCCCCAGGGAAGGTCGGTTGGTGCCCCCCAAAGCTCGCCATTTATAAAGTTTGCGCATCGCCCGAAGAAAAGCCCTATCGAACCGGCAATAACGCCAAGGTCGGTAAGGGTCAAATACGCTGCTCCTGTAAGCTTGGAGGCAAGTATTCCCGCAATCAATGCGCCAATAAGGCCGCCATGGAAACTCATTCCGCCTTGGTTGATCGCGAAAAACTCTAGCGGGTGTTCGAAATAGTATCCATTTCCGTAGAAGACGCAATAGCCTATACGAGCGCCAAGAATCACGCCAATCATCACACAAACCATAACGGTAAGCAAGTTATCGGAATTGAAGTTAAGCTTCCAGCGCTTTGCCACCCGCCACAAAATGAAGGCCGCTAGCGCAAAGCCCAATACATACGCAAGCCCATACCAGCGCACAGAAAATGAGCCTATACTAAAGGCTACTGGATCGATAAGATGATAAAGAGAGTCAAGCATCAAGCTAGATATTCTTACCCATTCCAGCCCCAATCTCTTTGGCAGCTTGTTCTACTTCTCCTAGAAGCTCGCGCGGAATGGGCTGGATGGAAGAAATCTTTTGTGAACAGTTCGGGCAAGTCATGGTGAACAGGCCTAAGTCTTTGCGAATAACCATAAGCGCGCTGTAGTTTAGCGGGTTTAGGTCACGCATCCCGCAAGAAGGACAATCCAGCATGTATCCGTAATTAGCCATGACAAGCCTTAAAGCAAGAACCTATTGGGGTTTCCCTGCCTTTTGAAATCGGCAGGCCTATCTGCGATATCGGGGCCAAACTTAAGAAAATGCGTGCAAAAGCGACATATTTCTTTTAACGCCATATCGTAATCGCGGTCGGGGTTTAATAAAACGGAGAAATCAGAGCAAACCTCGTGTGTGGGAAGAGTGCATGCCGCATAATGACAGTCGGCTGGGCAAGGTTCACCCGGCACATTGTGCGGGCACCTACCCATCATCTCATCGTCGCAACCCCTTCTAGCCCAACACTTGGCAACCATGATTTCTCCGTTAAGAAATTATTGGAAGTTAGCCAAAAATTCTTCAGGCATATCGGCAGGGACTACCGAAGCCACGCCTTCAACACGATCCTTCAGTACGCGCTCAACGCCCTGTGAAAGCGTGATCTGCGACATTGGGCAACCTTGGCATGCACCTTGAAGCTGAACCTTCACAACTCCATCATCGGTGACTTCCACAAGTTCGATGTCTCCGCCATCTGCCTGAAGGCTTGGGCGAATAGCGTCAAGAACCTCGGCTACCTTTTCCTTATCTACCATTTCTCCTCCTCCTTGGTAAACGCCATGTCTGGCATGCATAATATCATACGCATTAAGTCGAATTTCGCTTGATTAAAATCATAGCGAAAATGCAAAATTAGCTGGTCAATCTTGGTAGAACTTAAGATAAGCTTACGCCACTCTAAGCGCAACCCCAGGGCAGTTTACGCCACTCTAAGCGAAACCCCAAAACAACTTACGCCACTCTAAGCGCAACCCTAGATGAGCTCACGGCACTCTAGACGAAACTCAAAAACCACGCTAAGCCCAGTCTGTTCCAATAATCACGATGATATCGGCCGAAGAGGAATAGTAGTCGCCGCCTTCAACCGCACGCCCAGCCCCAATATCGCCAATCACAGAAACGGCCTCTTCTTCTGATCCGGTATCTGTGAACACCACTAAAGTTTCAGGGTAGGTGGTATTGTCGTTTGTGTTTCCAACCTTTTTTACGGTATAGCCATTATTTTCAAGAATTGCGCCCAAAGCAGCTGCGGCTCCATCAATTCCCGCGCCGTTTCTTACCTCTACCGAAATATCCGAATTCGCCTTCGAGGACTCGCCCGCATCTTCTTCACTGGCATCTTGACCTTGCGTAAAAGTGGCTAAGAACGCCTTAAGTTCAGTGGAATTGCAGGTATATACAACCTCACCTGCGTCATCTTTGCTTGCAGAACAAGGCAGCGTTGCATTGTAGAAAGTAATAGAGTCAAAGGGCTGGAAATTGTCTGCGAAAGACAGTATGTCAGAAGATTTCCAGTCGGTATCAAGGTAATTCGCTGCATCGCTTACAACAGAGGCAAGTTCTATCTGGTTCGACGAATCTAGCACCCGCGACATCAAAGCCTCCATAAATAAGGCACGATTCTGGGCTGTGGCCTCAAAACCACCAAGAAGATTAGTAGAACGAACCATCTCTAGAGCACTTGTAGAATCAAGCGAATTGTGTCCTGCCCTTATAACCTTAGCTCCAACAATAGGGTCGTCTATCTCTTGTGGGATATCCACATCTACTCCACCAACAGCATCAACTAACGATTCCAGCATTTTGAAGTTGGTAACGCCAATATGGCTAATGCTTACACCTGCAAAAGTAGAAATAGAGTCCAAAAGCCCTGCGTAGTCGCTATTTTCCATCAACTGCGAGATCTCGGTCTCATTGCCGCTGGAATCCTTCATATACATGTGAGAAGGAATTGAAACAAAGCCTATGCTTTTTGCGGCCTCGTCTACGCGAACGAGCATACAGGCTTCGTCTTGCGCGGTCGAATACGAATATGTTGGGTTTTTGAGATCGGCCAAACAAAGCATGTAGAAAGGCTGGCCTGATTCCGCTGAAACCAAAGCGTTAGACACGCTAGAATCGTCCATGGCAAGCTTGGAATCGGTTGTTCTTATGAAGACCTGAACACCAACAAGCACGGCGATTATTATCGCTGCAAGAATAACAATTGCAGCAATCACCCAGTTTCTGATTCGGCTCTTCTTCTTTGAGTCTTCTATGATCGAAGTGCGGTTGCGCCGTCTAGAATACATGCGCGCGCTTTCGCGCGAATGAGCAGCTGGCCCTGGTTCAAGCTGAACGTAGCTTTGTTGGACGCGCCGACTCTTTGAATCCCGAATACGTGCATGCGCAATGTTTTCAGATACGTTATCTATCTGCCTTGCATGGCGAGCCGACATCTTAAACCTTGCACCTCTCGACATCTGCGCCTAGCGCACGAAGCTTTTCGCAATAGCACTCATATCCCCTGTCGATATGCTGAACCTCATAAACCAAGGTTTGACCTTCAGCAACTATCCCAGCAAGCACAAGCGCCGCACCTGCTCGAAGGTCGGTAGAAGAAACAGGGGCACCTTGCAGGACATCTACACCCCGAATGATTGCGTGATGATCTTCTATGGTGATATCTGCGCCCATGCGCATAAGTTCAGAGGCAAACATAAACCTGTTCTCAAACACGTTTTCAGTGACAAGTGAAATGCCGTCGGCCAATGCGCAAAGAAGCATAAACTGAGCCTGAAGGTCGGTAGGAAAGCCTGGGTGCGGAAGTGTTTGAATATCGGTTGGGGAAAGCCTTCCTGTTCGGCTTACGCGAATCCAGTCCTCGCCCGTTTCTACATTGCAGCCCATGGCTTCCAACTTCATAATGGCCATACGAAGAAAATCGGGGCTAACGCCATGAACGGTCAGAGGGCCTCCACTTAGTGCACCACCTGCAAGAAACGTCCCGGCCTCTACTCTATCGCCCACGGTTAGGTGTTCGCAAGGGTGCATTGATGAAAGACTCACGCCTTCAACTCTAAGCGTGCTTCCGCCCTGGCCTTCAACGTGCGCGCCCATGGAATTTAGCATGTCGCAAAGATCTGCAATCTCAGGTTCTCTGGCCGCGTTTTCTATAACGGTGGTGCCTTTAGCTACTACCGCTGCCATAAGCATGTTTTCGGTTGCGCCAACGCTTGGGAATTCTAGGCTTACGTTTGTTCCTTTAAGGCCGTTAGGAGTTGTGGCCACAAGAGTCCCATGATCTATCTCGAAATGAACCCCAAGAGCCTCTAGCCCTATAAGGTGCATGTCTATCTTTCTAGCCCCTATCTGACACCCACCAGGCATAGCAACACGTGCTTGCCCAAAACGTCCAATCAAAGGACCTAAAACAGAAATACTAGCGCGCATTTTCGAGACAAGCTCATAGGGCGTCTCGCAGCTATCTACATCTGTGGTATCAATGTGAATGACATGGTCGATATGTTCGACCTTAGAGCCAAGCTTTCTCATTACCTCTGACATTATTGCGATGTCAGATATACGAGGTACATTGCGTATTGTGGAAGGACCTTGTCCAAGTAGAGATGCAGCCATCAGCTTTAGGGCAGAGTTCTTCGCGCCCGAGACTGTTACATCTCCTGCCAGAACACCGTTACCTTTCACCTTTATGACTTCTCTAGACATAGGCCTCCGAATTCCGTTTGACCAAGCTACAAGTGCACAACGAGGCTACGAATATCGCGCAGCCTCGTCAATCTAGCTAAAAGGAAAGGATTAGTCACCAAGTGCGCAGCGTATAAACCCTTCAATCTCGATCTTGCCGCCAAGATCCGTAGCGCATTGTTCAACGTATTGCTTAACGCTAAGATCGCCGTTCTTAACGAATGCCTGTTCGGCCAGGCATCTTTCTTTATAGAACTTCTCCATGCGGCCTTGTGCGATCTTTTCCTGGATGTTTTCAGGCTTACCCGATTCTGCAGCCTGAGCTTTATAGATCTCAAGTTCGTGAGCCACAACATCATCAGGAACAGATTCGCGGGTTGGAGAAACCGGGTTTAGTGCTGCAACCTGCATTGCCACGTCGCGCCCGCACTTCTGGAAGCCCTCGGATGCTGGGTCGATTCCCTCAAGATTAAAGCTCACAAGAACGCCAATCTTGCCACCGGCATGAATGTAGCTTGTAACACCTGCAGCCTCAAGTGTTTCTACGCTGCTGATCTTGCAATTCTCGCCCATCACATGAATGCAGTCGGTAAGAATTTCCTCAACGGTTTCACTACCTTCGGTGGCGCTCATGATGTTTTCAACTGTAACAGTAGAGCTTTCAAGCGCTGCACGGGCGATACGGGTAGCGTATGCATGGAACTTTTCATTGATGCCGACGAAGTCTGTCTCGCAGTTAAGCTCGATAACAGCACCCTTTGTGCAGGCATCGTTTAGAAGCGCCATAACTGTGCCCTCATTGGTAGCACGCCCAGCCTTCTTCTCGACAGCTGCAAGGCCGTGCTTGCGAAGAACATCAACTGCTTGATTCAAATCGCCATCGGCCTCTGTAAGCGCCTTCTTGCATTCCATCATGCCAGCGCCGGTCATCTCACGAAGCTCTTTGACCATGCTTGCGGTAATCTCTGCCATTTATAACCTCCTTAAACCAGCATCTCGCCGGGATACAAATTACTTAATAGCCAAACTTTAAGCCAAACCCTAGACCTATTCGCCTTGGTTTTTAAGCTTATTCAGCGGCTTCTTTTGCCGCGTCTGCCTCGGGTGCAGCTGCGGAAGCGTCAGCTGTGGAAGCATCGGCTGTAGGCTCGGCCTTAGCTTCGTCTGCTTTTTCCGTTGCCGAAGGCTCTTCTGCATTCGCGTCAGAGTTTGCAGCGTTTAGCATTTCAGCTTCGGAAATAGCTGCGCCACTACCTGCAAGCACAGCGTCTGCCATAAAGTTGGCTAGAAGCGTGACGCTACGGATAGCGTCATCGTTTGCAGGAATGCCGTAATCGACATCGTCTGGGTCGCAGTTGGTATCAAGCGTTCCCACAATCGGGATGTTTAAGCGGCGTGCCTCACGAACGGCAATCTCTTCGCGGCAAGTGTCAATGATAAACACCGCGTCGGGCACCTTCTTCATATTACGAATGCCGTTTAAGTTAGCCTGAAGTTTGGCTAGTTCCTTGTGCTTTAGAATTTGCTCTTTTTTCGGAAGAAGAGCCATACGTCCATCGGCCTCTTGAGCCTCAAGGTCTTCCATGTATTTGACGCGGTCGCGGATGGTAACAAAGTTGGTAAGCATGCCGCCCAACCAACGGTTGTTCACATAAGGCATTCCGCAACGGTTGGCGGCATCAGCCACAACCTCTTGTGCCTGTTTCTTGGTTCCAACAAAAAGAACCGTCTTGCCTTGGGCAGCAAGACCCTTAATGAAAGAATAGGTTTTGTCTAGTGCAATAAGCGTCTGCTTAAGATCGATGATATAGATGTCGCCTCGGCTGCCAAAGATATAAGGTTTCATCTTCGGGTTCCAACGGCGTGTTTGATGCCCGAAATGGGCGCCTGCCTCAAGAAGTGAACTGATGCTGACTTTGGTTGGTGCTACCATACCTCATCTCCATTCGTTGGTCTTCTGCCCTAAGTCATCCCTATAAACCGCAGCCTTTTTCACTTGGCCACTAGCGGTCTAGGTCGTCAGGGCATGTTTAATATAAAGCTTGAGAATTATATCACTATTTATATTGAGATGGATGCTTGCTGAAGAAATCGAAGCGTGCTGGAAGTTCGATAACTTTGTGAATGCCTGAATTCGCCTCTTGCTCTTGGCAAAGCTCAAGCAGGCTATCGAAAGCGCGATTCCACGAGAAGAACTCGCACGCATCGAAATTCATATACTCGCAAATTAGCTCGCAACCCGCAGGCGTTATCGGGTGCATGATAAGAGCGCATATCCACAAAAGGTAGTAGCAATCCAAAAGCACCTGACGGCGCAATTGAAAAGCACCTTCATCCCCTACTTCTTGGGCATCTGAGGCTTCCTTGATACGGGACGCCCACTGCTTGTTGGAGAAGCGAATGAAATCGTCTGCCAGCTGCATGATCGTGTGGAATTCCGCCTTACGCATAAGGCTGTCATATTCAACTAGCGTTTCCTTTGCGCGTTTGAGGACGTATTGACTTACATCTCCTACAGGCATACCCAAGTCAAAGTTGTTTTTCGACTCATATAAGCAGCTTCGGGCAAGCCTATTGAAAACATTAGTTAGCAAAGCCCCTTCTTTAAGCACCGGGTCTGAAACACGACTGTCGTTTCGCTGGTCTTCTGTTAGCTTCGGGTCGAAAGGCTTTGGCGCAAACGCAACAGATTTCTGGTCAAGCCCAAGTGCTAAGAAGTGGGCACGCAGCTGTTCTGGGGTGTAATGTTCAAGAAGGTCTTCGCCTGTTGGAGGCTTAGTGTCTCCTGAAGACGATGCCTTGGCCTTGCCGAACAACAAATGATAGTTGGCAATAAGCGTGGTTTGCTTAAGCGGAAGCGAGCCTTCCTTATTAAACACGCCACCGCTTCCCAGAGCATCCCAAAGCGCAGGTTGTGCGACACCGTAGAAATATAAGTTGTCTTGGCCGATGAATTGGAAGACCTCTGAATCTTCTGCACACCAGAAATCCTGCCAGGTATCGCGGGCAAGCCCCAGTGCATCGTTTGCTGCAATCGTAAAAGAAATTGGAGCCCAAAGCGATTCAGGCCAGCACCAAACTGTCAAGCCGCTAACGCCGTCAATTACAGGAGCTGCAACGCCCCATTCAATGTTTCCTGTAATACGAAAAGGAACCAGAGCTTTCGATGTTCTAAACCGAATTGCTGCCTTGCTGAGTATTTCTTTTGCCCTGTCGCGGTCGGCCACAGACGCAAATTCTATCTCGAAGCTAGCTTTGCCCTTCTCGGCTTGTCTATAAATGTGTTTCGGTAAGCTATCTTCCAGCTTTTTGTAGTCGTCATAGGCCTCGTTCTTAACAAAGATTATGGCAGGGCCTAGAAACTCGCCTATAGTTTGCGAAACGATCTTTCGAACGTTAGTATCACGCTCCAAGTTACTTAGATATTCCTTTAAGAACCCAGAGAAGTTTTCAAGGTCGAAATACCAGTTGTTTACAGGCCTCATCTGCGGACTTGTGCCAGTAATGGTGGAAATGGGCATTAGAAGATCACTTGGGCTGTATTGATGACCCAAACTGCATTCATCGGCATATGCGAAATCGGCTTTGCAGCCCTGAACAGGACAACATTTGCCAATTACCTGCCGGCCGTTTAAATAAGTATTTGCCGAAGTATCAAAAAATTGCATCGTCGAATCTAATTTAAGGTGCCCTTGCCTGTAAAGAGCTTCGATGAAAGCATTTGAGACCTCTTGATGAACTTCGCCCGAATGGCCTATTCCAGAACCTTCGAAAATGTCGAGGCTTACATTGAAAGCCTTAAGCGTGGCTGCCTGCTTTTCATGGTTGGCTTCGACATAGTCAGAAATGCTGCCCTTAAAACCATCGTTTTCGACAGCCTTGCGGTAGCCCTCGTTTATAGGGGAACCAAAACAATCGGTTCCACAAACGAAGCGAACGTTTTCACTACCAAGCCTATCACGAAGAAAGCGCGCAAAAGCATCTGCGGGAATGAACACGCCGCCGATATGGCCAAAATGCAGAGGTTTATTGCCGTAAGGCATGCCGGCGGTCACAACAGCACGGCGCGGCCACTTGGCCTTCCACTCAATTTCTGACATCTACTTGGACTCCCCTATATTGACGCCACCGCTTTCTTGTGCCTTAGAAGTGCCTTCATCTGATTCTTCTTCGCCTAGAAGATCCAAGATAGAAGTGATATCTGGGGTAGTGCTCAATGAAAGCGGAACCGATTCAAGAGCTGTGTCGTACCCACCAAGCTCTGAGGCCTTCGATACTGCGTCATCCAAATACCCCACCTCGTCAACTAGGCCGTTTTTGGAAGCATCCTCGCCTGTATAGGTAAGACCATTTGCAAGCTTTGAGACTTCGTCTTCAGTCATGTTCCTACCAGAGGCAACAGTGGCTATGAAGTCGGCATTGATGGAGTCGACCATATCCTGGTACCACTGCCTCTCAGATTCGGTCAGGGCGCGATTGCCATATGTTGAATCCTTCGATTCTGTGGATGTGATGTTGTCGATATCTATGCCAAGCTTTTCATATAGACCAGATAAATTGGTTACCTGCATGGCAACGCCTATGGACCCAACAGCAGACGTCTTTGCCGCAAAAATGTAGTCAGACTGCGAGGCTATCTCGTATGCCGCGCTTGCGCATGTTGCCGCGCAGGAAACTACTATAGGCTTTTCGAAATCGGAGACGTATTTTGCCATCTCCTCACCTGCTGTAGCAGTGCCACCGCCAGAATTAACCCTCAAGACCACAGCCTTTATATCGTCTCGCGACTGAGCCTGGTCAAGCAAGCTTTTTAACCCTGAAGGAGAACACGAAGTGTCGTCGTATTGGATAGAACCGCCAAGCGAGATGACTGCCACCTTAGGCTCTAGATCAAGCGTCTCTGAACTAGAGACAAGCCCTAACGACTGTGTAATGCCGCCAATTGTTGCCGTGCAAGAAATAGCCGAAATGCACAAGATAACGCAAAGGATAGTTGCAGCAATTAAAGCTACAGTTCGCGCCCTATTCTTAGGCGCATTCACCGTCAAGACTGTTTGCTGAGGAAACGGCTGCGCGTTTTGGTTTGAGGTGACTGAGCTAGGTGCGCTCGAGTTAGGTGCACTTGAGTTAGGTGCACTTGAAGCACTTTGTATCGAATCTGTCGCTTGTGCGCCTAAAGCGCCTGGGTTTGATTGCGTACCGGGCGCGCTTTGAGGTAGGTTATTTCTATCTGTTTCATGCATGTTCTCGTCCAATGTGGTTGAAACGGTGAAATCTAAAGAGCGAAATTCTCGTCCATGCGGCTATTTGACTTCGCGCGGCGAGCCGTCTTTATAAGGAATTCAGCGTTGGTGTCGGTCTTGGAAAGCGACTTGATGAGCATGTCCATCGATCTTTCAGGGTTGTTCGCATTCGCTAGCACGCGGCGAACCGCCCAAATAAGAGGCGCTTCTTGAGCATCAAGCAGCAATTCCTCTTTGCGAGTGCCCGAAGCAACAACATCTATTGCAGGGAAGATACGCCTGTCTGCAAGGTTGCGGTCTAGGCGAATTTCCATATTGCCGGTTCCCTTGAACTCCTCAAAAATGACCTCGTCCATCTTAGAGCCTGTGTCAATTAATGCAGAAGCCAAAATGGTAAGAGAGCCTCCGCCTTCGATGTTTCTGGCTGCTCCAAGGAAGCGCTTCGGCGGATACAAAGCCGTAGAATCAACACCGCCAGACAAAATGCGGCCAGATGCCGGTTGAGCTAAGTTGTATGCACGGGCTAGGCGCGTAATCGAATCAAGCAGGATGACAACATCTCGTCCTTGCTCAACAAGACGCTTTGCACGTTCGATAACAAGTTCGGCCACAGCGATATGGTTTTCGGAAGGCATATCGAAGGTGGATGCAATAACCTCGCCGTGAATGGAGCGCTGCATATCGGTAACTTCTTCGGGGCGTTCGTCCACAAGCAAACACATTAGATGAACTTCGGGGTTGTTAGCATGAATTGAAGCTGCGATATCTTTCAAGACGGTGGTCTTGCCTGCTTTCGGAGGCGAAACAATAAGCCCACGTTGGCCTTTGCCCACAGGAGATGCAAGATCGATGACACGTGCGGTAAGCGAATCTTTACCGTGTTCCATCATAAGACGCTCGTCAGGGTAGACAGGTGTTAAGTCGGCAAACTTAGCTCTGTGCTCAAGCTTTTCAATTTCGATTCCGTTTACACTAGAAACCTTTTGAATGGCTGCAAATTTCTCGCCCTCGCGCGCAGGCCTTGTATGCCCCGATACAGTATCGCCCTTGCGAAGACCGTTTCGACGGATTGTTGAAAGGCTTACATAAACGTCCTTTTCAGAAGGAAGGTAGCCTTGAGTGCGGAGGAAGCCATAGCCGTCTTGCATGATGTCGAGGATGCCTTCAACCTCGATGAAGCCTTCGGCAATGGCCAGCGCAACATATATGGCTTCAACCATCTCGGCCTTCTTCATGCCAGAAGCGTCAATGTTTATTTCAGCCGCGCGTTCACGAAGCTCTGGAACCTTCAGCGCTGCAAGCTCTTCCTTGCTCACGCTTGGGGCATATTCCTTCTGCTGGTTCCTATTACGACGCTGGCGGTGCGAATTTTGTCGCGAAGAATTCTGCTGGTGTGAGGAATGTTGGGTTTGAACCTTGGTAGAACGCCTTCGGGTTCCTTTTTCCTCTTTCTTCTCTTTAGAGCTGGGCTCGACAGGATCGCTGTTCTTGGAGTCATTTGCGGCTTCTTCTTTTAAGTCCGCCACTTTAGCGCTGGACTCGGTAGAGTCGGTTACTTCGGCGGAATCGGCTGCGTCGGCGTCCTTTGCGCCTTTGGCCGATGCCTTCTTGGGCGACGTTGCCCTTTTGGAGGCCGCAGCCTTAGCGGGCTTTTCCTCAACTGGCTCGCTAGACGCATCTTTAGTGGCCTTAGCCTTATCCGCAGAAGCCGCAAGCTCGGGTTCAGGGTCTGGGCTCTTCTTCTTTGCGACTCTAGAACGACTTGCCTTCTTTGGAGCCTCTTCTTCGGCAGAGCGACTTGCCTTCTTTGGAGCCTCTTCTTCGGTAACTTCCTTTGTAGTGCTTTTCTTAGCTGGCATTTACTTTACTTTCTCCCAATCGTTAACGAATGCCTCTATTCCTCTATCGGTTAAGGGGTGACTTACCATCTTCTTCAAAACAGCAAACGGCACGGTTGCGATATCTGCCCCAAGTAGCGCGCATTGGCTAACATGGTTGGCGCTTCTGATAGAAGCGGCAATTATCTCGAGTTTTTCGCCGTTTACCGTAGATTCAGTGAAATCGTAATTACCAACGGCTTGAACAATATCGGCTAGCTGTTCGATGCCATTTTCGGAAATATCGTCGAAACGCCCAACAAATGGGGAAATGTATCTTGCGCCTGCGCGCGCAGCCAAAATGGCTTGCGGAACGGTAAAGACAAGTGTCATATTCACAGGAATGCCTTCATCGGCAAGCTGGCGGGTGGCGGCCAAACCTTCAACCATGATAGGCACCTTCACGACAACATTAGGCGCGATAGCTGCAAGTTTTTCGCCGTCTGCTACCAATTCTTCACGCGTCATCGCAAGCGATTCTGCAGAAACTGGGCAATCGGGGCCTACTATCTCGCAAATTCTTTTTATATGGTTGGGGAAATCTTCAAGCTTGCCACCAATGCGAGAATACAAAGTGGGGTTAGTTGTGACACCTGCAAGAGCGCCCCACTTAGCAGCCTCTTCAATTTCGTCAATATTGGCAGTATCCAAGAAAAACTTCATGATTCCTCCCTAAGAAGACATAGAACATCAATCGGGATTGGCTGGCCTGATTGTTTGCTTGTGAAATTAAAAGATAAGAAAGTTAATTGCCGAAAAGAAAGTATCACAAGTCAGGCACTTATCAATGAGAAATTCTGCCCAACGAGCGTTATTCGCTGTAAGGAATGCCCAGATGGTCGAAAGCGCGCTTGGTAGCTTGCCTGCCCTTTGGAGTGCGAACGATAAAACCCTGCTGAATAAGGTAGGGTTCGTAGACGTCCTCTAGCGTGTCGGCTTCCTCGGAAAGCGCAGAGGCAAGCGTTGAAAGACCTGTAGGCCTACCTGAGAACTGAACACACAAAAGTCTAAGGATGGTATTGTCCATGTGATCAAGACCCATATGGTCGACAGAATAGAAGTCGAGTGCATTTGCAGCCACGCTTTTTGTTATCTTGCCATCGCCTTTGACCTGCGCCCAGTCGCGCACACGCCTAAGCAAGCGATTTGCAAGGCGGGGCGTGCCCCTAGAACGCAAGGCAATCTCACGAGCGCCATCGTCTTCGACTTTCACCTCAAGAATGCGGGCAGAACGTTTGACAATATCGCAAAGTTCTTCAGCAGAATAATAATCAAGCCTAAAAGAGATTCCGAACCTGTCACGCAAAGGGCCAGTAAGAAGGCCTGTTCTTGTGGTTGCACCAATAAGCGTGAAACGCGGAAGATCGAGCCTGATAGAACGGGCTGCAGGCCCCTTTCCAACAACTATATCTAAAGAGAAGTCTTCGAGGGCTGGGTATAAAACTTCTTCCACCATGCGATTTAGGCGATGGATTTCGTCTATGAATAAAACGTCGCCTTCTTCTAAGTTAGTTAGGATGGCGGCAAGGTCGCCCGTGCGCTCTATCGCAGGCCCTGACGTCGTGCGAATATTGGCGCCTAGTTCGCTTGCAACAACGCCCGAAAGTGTAGTCTTGCCAAGACCAGGAGGTCCCGAAAACAAGATGTGGTCGGGGGATTCGTTTCTTTCTTTCGCAGCCTGAAGAAGTATGGAAAGAGATTCCTTTATATGAGCCTGCCCTATATATTCTGAGAGCGTTTTTGGACGAAGCGACCTATCTAGAGCGAGATCTTCCTCTAAAAGGGATGAAGACACCCCTCTTTCGGTTGGTTCGGAAAAGGCGTTGGCAGACGATTGAGTGGCTTTAGCCAAGTCGTCACCAGCTGCCAAGTCGTCACCAGACGAAGCGCCGCCGCCAGCCGCCACGGCGCCAGCCGTCGCGCCGCCAGCCGTCGCGCCGTCACCAGACGAAGCGCCGTCGGCCGTCACGCCACCCGACTCATACATGATGCCTTCTATATCGATCTTATCAGCCATTTCTATAAGCTACTTCCCATTCGCTTAAGAGCATATTTTAAAAGTTCGTCTTCGGCTGCGCCTAAAGGAGCGCCTTTAAGCGCAAGTTCTGCTTCAGCACTTGTAAAGCCCATGGAAAGCAACGCTTCAAGAGCCCCTTCTTTAGCAGAGCTTGGGAAAACCTCGCCTTGCGAACTTGCAAACAAGCCGCCAATTCCTTCCTCAAGAGAGCCTTTAAGCTCGAGTATTATCCTTGAAGCCGTCTTCTTGCCTACCCCTGGAATCTTTGAGACAAGGGCGGTGTCTTGTGCAGCTATTGCTTCTGCAAGAGCGTTAGCCGAAAAAGTGGACAAAGCAGCCAAGGCCATTTTGGGGCCTACCCCGTTTACGCTTATAAGCTTTTCGAAAAGCGCCTTTTCTTCGTCAGACATAAAGCCGAAAAGAGAGATGCCAGAATCGTTTACGCTCATGAACGTCTTAACCGTGACCTCTTGGCCCTGTTCAGGAAGCTTTGCAAGAGAGTTTTGAGACATGCTTACCGAATAACCCACACCCGCTACATCAATGTAAGCCTCTGATAGCGTGCGCCCAATATATTTGCCGCGCAAGAAGGCTATCAACTAGACCGCCCCCTTAAGACAGACGCTTTGACGCTCATTAGCTTGTGCGATGCCGTCGTGGGTTGTATAGCAAATTGCTGCCGCAAGAGCATCGGCACAATGGTCGGGGTTTGGGGTACGGTCTAAGTTTAAGATCTTTTGAACCATATACTGAACCTGTTCCTTTTCAGCATGGCCTTGCCCAACAACCGACATCTTTATTTGATTTGGAGTAAACTCGCCAAGTTCCAGATTGCTTTTGGCACAGGCGACAAGAGCCGCACCCCTTGCTTGACCTGTACTAAAAGCAGCACTTACGTTTTGACCAAACCATACCGTTTCAATTCCAACACATGATGGCAAATAACGCTTAGTGATTGCCTCGACCTGGTCGTGAATCTTTAGCAATCTAGAAGATAAATCGTTAGAACTTGAAGTAGAAATGCAGCCATAAGCAAGACATTCAAGCTTGCTTCCCAACTGATGCACGATGCCCCAACCGGTGTTCGCAAGCCCTGGGTCAATACCCAAAATTATGCGGTCGTATGCAGACAAATTTCCTCCAAGTAATCAATAAAAGACATTATAGAACATTTGTTTGAATTTTCGAGATTAATTTAGGCGGCAAGATTTATTTACGTTAATTGAATAATATTGAGGATGGCGAATGCCTCGGCTGACAAGTATAATTAAGGCCACGCTAACCCTTTTGCTTCGAAAGGCGCAGTGCAGCGCGTCGAAGCTTCACAAAGTTGCACCGGGTGTGCTGAAAGTGGCGTACAGCACATCGACTAGCAGAAAGGTGCAGCTATGGGCAAGGTCATGGCCGTCTGCACAAGCGACGTCAAAGGAATCCAAAAATCAGAAACAGCGCAAATCGATTTGCGCGAAGACTGGGGTATCGAAGGCGATGCGCACGCCGGGAAGTGGCATCGTCAGGTAAGCCTTCTGGGCTACGAGCAAATTGAGGCCTTCAAAGAACGCGGCGCCGAGGTTGGCAATGGCGCATTCGGCGAAAACATTATCGTTTCCGGCTACGACCTCAAGTCTATCCCAGTAGGCACGCACATCAAGGTTGGCGACGCGCTTTTGGAGCTTACGCAAATTGGCAAGGAATGTCATTCGCATTGCGCCATTTATCACAAGATGGGCGACTGCATAATGCCTAGAGAAGGCGTGTTCTGCAAAGTTTTGGAAGGCGCGACTGTGCGCCCAGGCGATACCGTCGAGGTTCTAGAAGAAGGCTCATCACAGTAAGCCGTGGCACGAGAGTG
>CAZYOQ010000011.1:0-35402 GCA_964649145.1 uncultured Eggerthellaceae bacterium
CAAAATCAAGAAAAGTTAAAGACTAGCAGCCGTGAAATCAAAAAGGTCGAAAGCAAAACTTTCGACCTTTGAAATTTAATGGAGCGGACAACGGGGTTCGAACCCGCGACCCCCACCTTGGCAAGGTGGTGCTCTACCAGCTGAGCCATGTCCGCATCGCGTACGATATCTTATATGAAAAAGATGTCGTTTGCAAGAAAAACTAGCTGATGAAAATCAAAAAGTCAGCCTAGCTATTGTTGATAGTTCCTTGCGGGAAAATGATCATTAAGACGATCAAAGAAACCATAAAGACAATCGCGCAAATAATGGTGATTCTGTCTAAATTCTTTTCAATGATGCTTGTGCCAGTTTGAGTGGAATACATAGAACTAGCGATCATGTCGGATATACCTGTTCCCTTGCCTGAATGCATGAGAATAAAAATTACCAGGCCAATTCCCGACAGGAACAGCAAAACCAAGAATAATATTACAAGCCAGCTCAATTCTCCACGCTTCCTTTACGTTTTCTGGACATACAAGCCTATAAGTATATCCAAATGCCCACTACGAATCAAGAAGAGTCTCGCCGCTCATTTCCACTGGGACATCTATTCCTACAATCTCAAGCAAAGTTGGCGCAATATCGGCAAGCTTGCCCTCTTCGCTTTTAAGCTTAAGGTCAGATGAGCTTTCGTCAATGAGCACTAGCGGCACCTTGGCTGTTGTGTGCGCTGTATGAGGAGAGCCTTTTTCATCAAGCATTTTATCGGCATTGCCGTGGTCTGCAGTAAGCAGCGTCACACCACCTTGCTCCTTCATAGCCTTAAGCACTTCACCAACACCTGAATCTACCGCTTCTACAGCGCTAATTGCAGCTGGGATGATGCCAGTATGACCCACCATGTCACAATTGGCGAAGTTTACGATGTAAATATCAGCCTCGTTTGCACGTATGGCATCGGCAAGGGTGGCTGCAACCTCAGGTTCACTCATCTCAGGTTGCAAATCATACGTTGCAACCTTTGGGCTTGGGATAAGCTTTCGTATTTCATCGGATTTAGGATTTTCGATCCCGCCATTCAAAAAGAAAGTCACATGAGCGTATTTCTCGGTTTCTGCAATGTGGTATTGCCTAAGGCCAGCTTGCGAAATAACGTCTGCCAAAACATTACTTGGAAATTCTTTAGGGAATGCAACAGCAGCATCAATTGTTGGGTCGTATTCAGTCAGACAGACAAATTCCACATTCGGATGAACTTCCCGATCAAAGCCGTCGAAATCCTCATCGACAAAGGCGCGGCTAAGCTCTCTTGCTCGGTCTGGCCTGAAGTTAAAGAATATGACCGAATCGCCATCTTTCACGCCATCATCACTGAAGCTTACTGGTACGACGAACTCGTCTGTAACATCATTTTCATATGATGCGCTCATGGCTGAAGTGGCAGAAAGATCTGTCTTGTTAGAAGCGCTTACTATGTTGTCGTAAGCCTGCTTTACCCTATCCCAGCGATTATCGCGATCCATTGCATAATATCGACCCTGCAGTGATGCTATCGAAACGTCCAAATCACAAGCATCCGACACAGAGGCAAGAATATCGGCAATCCTTTCTTCAAGATCTTTGACATATCCCACACCACTTTTTGGAGGTACGTCACGGCCATCCATGAAGCAGTGAATGTGAACTTTACCTACGCCTTGGGCAAGAGCTGCCATAATAAGCGCACATAGATGCCCGTTTGTTGAATGCACACCACCGTCGCTTAGCAGCCCCATAAGGTGAAGCGTAGTGCCCTTCTCTATCACGGAGTCAAACGCATGTCGAATAATAGGATTTTTGGCAATACTTCCATCCTCGCACGCATTGTTTATACGCGTAAGCTCTTGGTGGACAATTCGCCCTGCCCCGATATTTAAGTGTCCTACCTCAGAATTTCCCATCTGCCCTTCAGGAAGACCCACGGCCTTCCCACTTGCCTGTAAACGCGTCCAGGAGTTCTTAGCAAAAACATCATCTAGAACAGGAGTATCGGCGCAAGTTATCGCATTTGCCTTACTAGGAGCGTCAAGCCCAAAGCCATCCATGATTATCAGACATGCAGGAAGCCTCAGATTGGTTTTGTTTAAGGTCATTTAAGTGCCGCCTTAACAATGTTTACGAAGGACTGCGCCTTCAGTGCCGCACCTCCAATTAAACCGCCATCAATATCTTCTTGAGCAAGAAGCATTTCTGCATTGCCTTCGTTCATAGAGCCGCCGTAGAGAACTCTCATACCGTTTGATATATCTTCGCCAAACATTTCCTCAACGGTCTTTCTAATAGAGGCGCAAACTTCTTGAGCCTGTTCAGGCGTTGCAGTTCTGCCTGTTCCTATTGCCCATATTGGCTCATAAGCTATAACACAGTCTTTAAGATCTGTTGAATCTAGCCCCGCAAATGCAGCCTTCACCTGAGCGTTTACATAATCAAGATAAGTTCCATCATCTCGGACGCTTAGCGACTCTCCCACACAAACGATAGGCGCTATAGGCTGCAACTTGTCAGCCACAAGAGCCTTCACTTTCTTGTTTACATCTTCGTTAGTCTCGTGGAATAAAGTCCTACGCTCGGAATGACCAACAATGCAGTAGGTACACCCAGCGCCCTTTATCATGGGGATAGAAACTTCACCTGTATAAGCACCAGATTCTTCCCAATAGACGTTTTGCGCACCAACGGCAATTTTTACCTTATCGAACTCAAAGACACTCATAGCAGGCTTTAAATCGGTATAGGGCGGGCAAACGGCAACATCGACTGTTTCAAGCCAATCTTTTTCAAAAAGATTCGAGATCTCCTGTGATAGCACCACAGCCTCGCCAATTGTATTGTTCATTTTCCAATTTCCAGCAATTAAAGGCTTTCTTGGCATTTGCTTAACCTTTCTATTCCTAGCTTTATCGTATGTGTCATAAATCAAAGTGGCTAGAGGTGAACCTGTAAACAATTAATAATCGCGTCGTAGCTTAAACACCCGCACAAATAAACTGCCTCTTAGTTTTTCAAAGCTTCAACTCCAGGAAGTTTCTCGCCCTGAACCAATTCCATAGATGCTCCGCCACCAGTTGAAATAAAAGTCATCTTGTCTGCAACACCAAATTTATTAACAGCAGCTACAGAATCGCCACCGCCTATAACTGTATCGGCTGAAGCGTTGGCTGCTACTGCATCGGCAATTGCCTTGGTTCCTTCAGCAAACGGCACCATCTCGAATACACCCATAGGACCGTTCCAAAAAACACAGGCTGCCTTAGATATAGCTTCGGCGTATATAGCATTGGTCTTGGGCCCTATATCAAGACCCATCATATCGGGCGGAATCTCGTCAACAGAAACGATATCCGTTTGTGCATCTTCATCTATCTCTTTAGCCACAACAACGTCTACAGGCAAAAGAAGCTCTACGCCGTTTCTGGTGGCCTTGTCAACCATCTCCTTGGCTCGGTCTACCCAATCATCTTCTTTAAGCGACTTACCAACATTTTTGCCTTCTGCTAGAAGGAAGGTAAAGCACATTGCCCCGCCAATAATTAGGGTATCGGCCTTATCAAGTAGCGAGTCGATTATTTTTATCTTGTCGGATACTTTAGAACCTCCAAGAATCGCGACGAACGGACGCTTAGGGTCGTCCATCATAGAACTTAGAGTTTCTACTTCGTTAAGCATTAAATATCCTGCATATGCCGGAAGATATTCGGCAACGCCAGCAGTTGAGGCATGCGCCCTGTGAGCTGTACCGAAAGCGTCATTTACATAGACATCGGCTAGTTGTGCAAGTTGCTTTGCGAAGGCAGGGTCGTTCTTTTTCTCGCGCTTATCAAAACGCACATTCTCAAGAACAACTATATCGCCGTCATTCATTTTTGATATTAGTTCTTTTGCACTGTCCTCTACAATATCGGAGGCAATTTCCACCTTAGAGTCGACAAGCTCAGAAAGCCTTTTTGCGGCTGGAGCTAGGCTGAAAGCCTCTTCGAAGCCTTCCCCTGAAGGTCTTCCAAGATGACTTGCAACAATAAGTTTCGCACCGTCGCCTACAAGCTTTTTAATGGTTGGAAGGGCGCGCTGGATTCTTGTATCGTCTGTGACCACACCGTCTTTGATTGGTACATTGAAATCGACGCGAATGAGAACTTTTTTGCCTGAAGCATCTAAGTCGTCGACTGATTTGATATTCGCCATTTAAATTACTCCTAATAAAAATAGAAAAGGCCAAGGCCAAGTCAAGATAAGCAAAAGGCTCTCTAATCTTCCAAAGCGACGGCGATGAGCCCGTAGTGCCTTCGTTTACAAGGCAGGCATCGAAGCGTCGAAGTGAAGCATTAGAGAGCCTCCAAGCAATCCGGGAAAAGACCCTGATCGGCTCTATTTGGCCAGAGCATCACAGGGTCTAAACCCTTACTTATAACATGATTTTTGCAAGGTCTTTAACTCTGTTGGAGTAGCCCCACTCATTGTCATACCAAGAGACGCATTTCACGAAGTTGCCCTCTGAGCCAAGAACCATAGTAAGCCCTGAATCAAAGATGGATGAGTGATTATCGCCTACGATATCGATAGAGACGATTGGATCCTCAGTGTAGCCAAGGATGCCTTTCATAGGCCCTTCAGCAGCCTTCTTCATAGCAGCATTGATTTCTTCAACACTGACTTCTTTCTCAAGTTCCACAGTAAGGTCGACCATAGACCCGTCTGGAGTTGGAACACGCGTTGCGAAGCCATCAAGTTTGCCCTTAAGCTCTGGAAGAACAAGTGCAACCGCACGAGCAGCACCTGTAGTCGTTGGAATCATAGACATTGAAGCTGCACGAGCGCGACGAAGATCCTTATGAGGAAGGTCTAGGATCTTCTGGTCGTTAGTATAAGCGTGGATAGTATTCATAAAGCCGCGCTTGATGCCGAAGTTATCGAGCAAGACCTTGGCAAATGGAGCAAGGCAGTTAGTGGTGCAAGAAGCGTTAGAAACGATGTTATCGGTTTCCTTGTTATAGGTATCATCGTTAACGCCCATAACGATTGTGGCGTCGACGTTCTTGCCAGGCGCAGAAATAATAACCTTCTTGGCACCGGCGGCAATGTGTGCTTTTGCCTTTTCGCCATCGGTGAAAAGACCTGTAGATTCAACAACGATTTCTACCCCAAGCTCTGCCCAAGGAAGGTTTTTAGGGTCACGCTCGGAAAGAACGATGGTCTTTTGTCCGTCTGCCACAAAGCCGTCATCCACAACTTCAACGACATCAAATGCCTTCTTGTGCACTGAATCGTATTTGAGAAGGTGAGCCATTGTTGGGATGTCACCCAGGTCGTTCACGGCCACCACTTCAAGATCTGGATCGTTGAACATAGCGCGATAGACTAGACGCCCGATGCGGCCGAAACCGTTGATGCCGACTTTGATTGCCATTACAGACTCCTTTTCTAGAAAAAGCTACAACTTCACAAGCATATCACAGCATACACCGCGAAAACGCACATGAAATCTATTCGTCGATCATTGATTCCAAACGGCGAAGGCGGTGGTTGATAGCAGATTTCGAAAGGGGCGGGTTTGCAATTTCGCCAAGTTCTTTTAATGAAGCCTCTGGGTTTTCGATTCTAAGGCGAATAAACTGCTGCAAGGCAGCTGGGAGCGTTTCGAATTTATGGGTCTTTAAGACCTTTTTAATGGTAATTAACTGTTTAAGAGCAGCCTTTGTTGCCTTATGCTCATTAGCCATTTCGGCGTTAATCATGCGGTTGACGTCTCCGCGCACCGACTTCACAACGCGTTCCTTCTCCAATTCAAGAGCGCTTTTGTGGGCTTCTGTAAGAGCGAGGAATTCAAGAATTGCATCCCCGCTCTTCAAGTAGACAACATAAGTGTTTCGCCTCTGCAGCATTTTGGCGTTAATGCCTCTGTCCTTCATAAGGTTCACAAGATCTTGTGCAAGTTTCTCGCCAGCCGATTTGATCTCGAAGTGGAAATCGCTTTTAGGGCTAGACACAAAGCCAGAGCCCAAAAAAGCGCCTCTAAGATATGCCGCCTCGCAACACTTCTTCTTAACTAAATTGGGGTTGATCCCAAGCTCAAGGCCGCCACTTGAAGCAATAACTCCCATATCGGTTAGCGATTCATAAAGTTTGGACTGAGAGGGAATCTGGATCAAATAATTTGGCGATTTATGAAGTACAGACCTCCTAACGATAAGGTCTGTTTGCAAGTCATATAAGCCATGCAAGAGCTTGATGATCAATCGACCTACAGGAGCAGAATCAGTATCGATATCCACTCGGTATTGCCCAGGCCCACTCAAAAACAGCGTACCTTCCATACGAACCAGCGCTGCCAAGGTAGCCTTGTCACAATGCGTACAAGTTGGCTCGACGCGAGATAGCTCTTCTTTCACATCCGCAGTAAAAGACATGCTATCTTGTCCTAAACTTCGCGCTTGAAAGCTTAATCACGTGTAATAGAGCATCACGCAGAACTTCAGGAGAGTGCCATGTAGGGGTTTTACTATCAGCAAAATTGCGCACGATTGGAGTTATGCCCTTTGACATCATAAAATCAATGTCTTCAAGTGTAGCCTCAAGAGGCTTTGGTCCACTACCCGGTTCTCGAAGCGCTTCGAAATCTTCATTATTTAAGGAATGTCCCAAAACTGAATCAAAAGACGCGTTATTAGGTGATTTAGACTTCAACTTCTTAGTAGTGTGTACAAATGCATAGTCTATCAGGCCGTCCAAACCGTGATCAAACAATGCCTCTATGTGTTCGCGAACTGAAAGTCCCCATGTCTCGCCCTGCGTATCTGCAACCGAACAGACAAAAATCTTGATGGCATCTGATCGCCTAAGAGCCTCAAGTATGCCAGGGACTAAGATGTTGGGAATTATGGAAGTAAACAAGGATCCAGGGCCCAATATCACAAGATCAGAATCAAGAATCGCCCTGATAGCATCCTTATTCGCAGTAATATACTCCTCTACACCATTCAAAAAGACATGAGATAGGGCTGTTTGGGAATGGCATGCAACCGCTTGCCCATCAAGCAACTTGCCATCTTTTGTAACAGCCGATAATGTCACGTGCTCTAAAGTCGAAGGGTAAACATGGCCCATTGCGCAAAGCAGGCCTTCACATATCTCGATAGCCTGCGTAAATGACCCACAAGCATCCTCAAGAGCCGCTATAACCAGATTGCCAAGAGCGTGTCCATTTGCAATATTTATTCTGTACTTAAAAGCTTTCACAAGAGGGTCACTTGGATCCTTAGCGAAGGCGGCTATACATTTACGCACATCTCCTGGAGGGGTAACATCGGCTGCCTCGCGAAGTATCCCCGTAGACCCCCCGTCATCTGACATTGCAACAACAGCGTTAGTCTCTATTCCTAAAGACAAAAGGGATCTAATAGATATTGGCGCACCTGTTCCTCCGCCCAAGACAACAGCTTTCTTGATTAACGTTTCGCCCTCTTCACCTTGAGAAGCCGATAAAGCATCTAAAGCCTCAAATGCCGAGGTCATCGATGCGTCAACACTGAAAGGGGCATTAATTGCCATTGATTCTCCTAAAATGATGTGAGATCAAAGGTTCATGAAGCAAAACAATTAGGCTCCATTACCTTTTGTAGTATGGGCAAGGCTTAGATCCCTATGCGCGACTGAAACGCGATACCCCTGCGATTTAAGGTAGTCGCCTGTAGATTCAGCCAGCGCAACGCTTCTGTGCTGCCCTCCTGTGCACCCAACACCAATCGCTAGCTGGTATTTGCCCTCATTTACATATCCGGGCATTATCACATCCAGCAATTCGTACCATTTCTTGTTGAATTCTATGGTCTCGTCTCGAAGCATGACATAATCGCGAACTGGTTCATCTAGCCCAGTAAGGCCTCGAAGCTCGGGTATGTAGTAAGGATTAGGAAGGAATCTAACATCAATAACTAGGTCAGCATCGGTAGGTGCACCGTGCTTGAAGCCAAATGAGTAGACCGTAACCGCAAGCCCTTTCCTTCTTCCCTGCATGTTAAACATGTCCATGATGCGGCGGCGAAGCTGTTGGGGCATCATGTCTGTTGTATCGATGATAAGGTCAGATTCCTCTTTGACACGCGAAAGTAAAACACGTTCACGCATGATTCCTTGGGCTATAGTCGTTCCATCTTCGCAAAGAGGGTGCGGCCTCCTGCTAGATTTATAGCGCGCTACAAGTTTCGGGTCGCTCGCATCAAGGAAAATCATACTGAAATCCCTGTTTTGTTCGCGAAGCTTTCCTATGCTGTCAAGCAAGGAATCTAAGTAGCGCCCATTTCTGGCATCGCAGACAACAGCCAGCTTTGTCATATAGCCCTCATCTAGGCTCTTGTCGCGCATCTCTACCATATTGGGAATCAAACTGGCTGGAATATTGTCAACGCAGAAATAGCCTAGATCCTCAAAAACATGCATGGCCTCGGTGCGACCGGCTCCACTCATCCCCGTGATTATGGCAATATCGGGAACATGGATGCCTTCATGTTCTAGATTATCTTGCACATCTTCGCCCATTTGGTGACCCTCAATTCTTATCAGCTTACCTTAGAAGACTGCTGTTCATTCATCTGTTGAAGAACAGCATACAATTCTTTTGCAATATCTTCAGGCAAAACAGCACTGTTCTCGATATCTTCAAGACTAGCTTGACGTAAGTTCTTCATCGACTTGAAATGCTTCAATAAAGCCTTTTTCCGCACAGGCCCAATACCCATAACATCATCGAGTACAGAGGCTGTCATACCCTTACCTCGAAGCTCACGATGGAAAGTTATCGCGAAACGGTGAGCCTCGTCGCGTACTTGTTTTACAAGATAGAGGGAGGCAGAACCGCTTGGAAGAACCACTGGCCCGCTCTCCTGCCAGGGCACGAATAGCTCCTCGTCGCGTTTAGCTAAGCCTACAAGCGCTATATCGTCTATTCCTAGCTCATCAAAAATTTCGAGTGCCGCAGTAAGCTGTGGCTTTCCGCCATCAAGTATGACAAGGTCAGGCTTTTGTGCGAAGCGCTTATCTTCCATTCGCTTTTGACTGTACCTGCGCCTTAAAACCTCCTGCATGCTCAAGAAATCATTAGCTTCATCTAAATGTGCTCGAATCTTAAAGCGGCGATACTGGTTTTTATCAGGAGAACCATTTGTGAAAACGACCATGGATGCGACGGTATATGAGCCGTGCAATGTAGAGATATCGAAACACTCTATCCTGCGCGGCGGCCTATCAAGCGCAAGAGCGCTTTCAAGTTGAAGAAGTGCGTCATTTATTCTGCTAGCAGTATAATCCGTACGAACCTTATAACGATTAAGCGTGTGCTTGGCATTGTCTTGAGCCATATGCAGAAGCTTTGCTTTCTCACCGCGTGTGGGCACTGTGAGGCGCACTTTAGCACCATGGGTAGATGCAAGCTTTTCAGAAAGCCATTGCTCAATTGCACTAGAATCTTCAAGTTCTTGCTGCAAAATAACCTCATGAGGAATAGATGAAGACGCATCGTAGTACTTAAGCAAAAAGTTTCGAGCAAGGTCGTCATCTGGCACGTCAAAGCCCTTATTCATAACGAATTCGTTAGAGATTATGATGCGCCCTTCGCGAATAACAAAAACATGAACGCCTGCCACTGTCTCTTCTCGGAAAAATCCAATGACATCGGCGTTCAAATTCCTTGATGAAACCGCATTTTGTTTCTGCTCGATAGAGTTCACAGTGTCTATGCGCTGCTTAATGCGAGAAGCATGCTCAAATTCAAGTGCGCCTGCCGCCTCTTGCATCTCCTGTTCTAGCTCGTGAAGAAAGTCGGCATGCCTACCAGAAAGGAATTTTTCAACTCGCGCGACATTTGCCCTGTATTCATCAGGCGAGATATCTCCTGAACAAGCACCTGGCCCTAAGCCCACATGAGCATCAAAACAAGGACTGCAATTTAGGGCATCTTCAAGCGAAGTACCTAAATCAAGCGAGCGCTTCATCTTGCGCCAAACTGGGCATTTCGCAGAACATAGCGGCACAAGGCGCCTAGCTATATCGATTAGCTCGCGCGCGGCGCGAGAGTCGGTGAAAGGCCCAAAATACCTAGTCTTGGCTTTATGTTTTTCGCGCGTGAACTTAATGGCGGGAAAAACATCTTCTTCACTAATTGCAATAAAAGGGTAGCTTTTATCGTCTTTGAAGTCGGCATTGAAGAAGGGATGATACTGGTTGATCAAATTCTTCTCGAGCACCAGTGACTCATGTTCATTATTTACAACAATGTATTCAAATGAATAAATCTGGTCAACTAGCAGTGGAATTTTTGCACGTTCATCTTGAAAATTTAGATATTGGCGCATGCGGGCACGCAGCTGCTTTGCCTTGCCGATATAAATTACCTCACCTGCGTAATTCTTCCAAAGGTAAACACCTGGAAGTGTAGGAACCTCGTTTAGCTCCCGCTTGATTCTGGCAATTTTTTCTGCCTGTGAACCTGTTTTGCGCGGGGCAATAGACGTCTCTTTATTCGCTTTTGTCACTAAACTTAACCTTTTTGGTATCAGCGAGCCTGATGTCTGCACGGTATTCATCATCGCTATCGGCAAGATCTTGCCCTTCGAGCATTTTGTAACCGGCATAGGTAGGCTCAAAGCCGTCTATTAGCCCTCCCAGTGACAGCGACCTGAAATAGTGGTACCCCATAGCGCGCTGAAAACCACAGGCCTGCGCAACTTGCGAGACCGTCTTAAAGTCATTATCCCGAATGGCTTCCAAGAACAATCGTTCATTTTTGGAAAGTCTCATCCAGCGCTCTCCTAAAACTTGTGAAGCTTAGCTTTGCTCACATGTGTTTCATACGCCTTAATTATCTCATTTCTCAAGGAAGGAAGCTCAGGTGCAGTAAATGTATATTGAATGCACATAGGTTCTATCGATTGAGACCCAGATTCATGCACAGGCTTCTCTACCATGACAAATGTGGCTTCCACACGTTTAAAGCCCGACATGATAAGCGCATACGCATAGCACTTGGCCTGAAATGAGTATTTGTTTTTCAACTTTTCTGGCGATGAGTTTGTTATGTTGCCAGTTTTATAGTCGACAAGGAAAGCGTCACTGTCTTGCCCAACTCCAAGGGCGTCAATGGCACCATATAGGCAAAAACCATCACTAGCAGCATCGCTACTTTCAACTTGAACGCCAAACGGGACTTCAGCTAGTACTTGCTCAAAGCTTGCAAGAGTTTTCGCAAGTGTGCTTTCAAACCAAAGATCAACTGCTCTTACAAGTCTTTCTCTTTGAGAATCTGTAAGTGCAAGCGATTTAGACACTGCGTCAACAGAACACACCTTTGGTTTTTTAAGCTTCCTTAGCCCACGCCTTCCCGCCTCAATAATGGATGCTTGGGCAATCCTGTGAAAAGCTGTACCTAAAGCTGTAGGGTCTTCTTTAATAAGCGAGTCTTTATCGACAATTGGATGCTCCGAAAGCTCTACCCCGCCATTTACTGAAAGATTTTCCACTTGGTCACATAAGGTGTCTTCAATAAGGTCATCATCCGAAAAATCAATGCCTGGAAGGTCTTTTGCAATGGCCGAATATGACAATAGCCCCTCATTTACGGCGCCAAGTCCACCTTGGTCGCATTCAAGTATTTCGTAGTTTTTATAGATCGGAATAGCCCTCATCGCGCTTTCTTCTGAAAGCCTAGAGCTTTGCGATTGCAAAGAAGACTCTTCTGAAGATCCCTGGAATTCATCAGATGCAAGACATGTTCTCTTCAACCTTATAGGCAGCTTCACGAAATCAAAATTAGGCTCAAAAGATTCTGGAGATTTATCGAAGTAGCCGCTAATTGCGTTGAAGATATCTGCGTAAGTTCCTTTGTAGCCACTTTCAGGCTTTGAGTGCACATACATTGTTACATACAGAGACTCTCTTGCGCGAGTTAGAGCAACATAAAGCAGCCTTCTGGCCTCTTCGATATTCTGCCTTTTATCAAATGATTCAAGCCCAAAGTAGAACCGCACTTGTTCATCAAGGTTTTTAATAAGGTTATTTCTTTCTTGAAGAGAAACCAGATTGCCCGCATCTTCATCTTCTGATGAAGATGAAAAATCATCCTTAAGCGATTTGAATTTGTTTAATCTATCGAACCTATCATAGGCTTTACTCGAGGGGAAGTCTTCTTTTTTGGCTCTCAAAGCAAAACACGTAAGATCGTCAATATTTTCGGCGTAAAAATAATTGGCTTTTGCCTCACAACCATGATTAAACTCAGCAATTGCTACATGTTTAAACTCAAGGCCCTTAGAAGCATGAATAGTCATAACAGGGATGAAATCCGAATTACTTGTGACTAATGTTCCAGGGCTTTCCTTGGCATTTTCAAGATACTCATCAAAGCTCTTTGATACCTCGGCAATCCCGCTAGATAAAGCTTCAATTTCTGCCACTATGTCGACGGCTTTTTTAAGTGTGCCTGCAATAACTAGGCTTTGGGCGTCATTCGACTCCTCAAGTTTGGCCAATAGACCCGATGCAGAAAATAGCTTTATCAATGCATTTGAAACCGAGGAGATGCGCGCCTCTCTCACAAATTTATCGAGCAACTTTCTCGCAAAGACCAGCTGGTCGCTTACATGAATGTCCGTCTCTTTTTTACTTGCGCGCGTGAAGGCACGAGAGAGACTTCTATGAGATACATCGCCGCCTTTAGCTCTCGTGCAAAGCAGTAAAAGGTCGTCATCTGGGATTTCAAACAAATCGGAAAGCAGAACATTTAGAAGGGCGTTATCGTCATTGACGTTAGTTGCATATTCAAGCAGCCAGGAAACTAACTTAGGTTCCTGCATCTTAGAAAAAAGGGAGCCTCCTGTAATCGCGCATTCAAGACCTAATTCTCCTAGCGCTTCAGCATAAACATTTGCGTTCTTCACACTTCCAAGCAATAGAGCCATATCTCCTGGCGCAACTCCAGAATTGGCCAATGAACGGAAATGCTCAGCTATATGTTTGGCTGATTCCCGTGTCAAATCATCTGATGAAACCTTTTTGCCGCTAGCAGACGTTCCTCCGTGCAGATAATCAAAACTCACTCGAGGACTAGACGTGAAATAATCAGCGCAGCTTTCATCTAGCGTCTGACACTTCGCTTCAAGCTTCAGAAAACCCTCACCAAAAACCGCATCTTGGGCAAAGATCATTTCTACTGTATCCAGAATGTCCTTATGAGACCTGTAGTTATACGTCAGTTCAAGCTGCAGCCCCTCACCCGCATCAAAACGTCTTTTTCTGGCTTGCGAGAGTTGCACATCGGCTCCACGAAAGCGATAGATACTCTGCTGCATGTCACCCACTGTGCATAAATTTGACATGGTTGCTTCGCCATTAGAACCGCTTTCCCACTTAGCGAGTTTTCCTATCAAAGAAAGCTGGAGGCTGTCGGTGTCTTGAAACTCATCAAGCATGATAAGCTCAAACTTGTGCCTATAACCACTCACGATATCTGCATGTTCTTCCATACCAAGAAAACGATTACAGCGGCAAAGCATGTCAGATTCAGACATCTTAGTGATAGTTCCAGACTTTAGCTCAAAAAGATAGGAGTTAACTTGTTTAGCGAGTTTCAAAAGTGATTTATCAGCCACAAGCATAAGGTTTGAAATAAGAGCATAGAAAGCTTCTTTTAAGGCTTTACGATAGTCAAAGAAAGCATAAGGGTCGCTTGAGTTCTTCACTTTCGAGTTTCCGAAAGTATCTGTTGTTTCAGGGAAATTCCCAAGAATTTCTATTAATTTAATGCTTGCATCATAAGCATCTAAAAGATCAAGCTTACCCTCTTCCACAAATTCAAAAGCATTACGATTTGAATCTAGCCAGTCTTGCAATTTCGGAATTGCAAAATCTAGGTCGTTAATATATTCAGATACTTTCTCCATTTGTTTGGGGGTGAACTCGCACTCATCTAAAAGAGGTCTTATAGCTTTGGCATGTGCTAGAAGCGGTTTTACCGCCTTAAATGGATTAGATATATGGTCTGCGACCTTGATAGCGTCAAAGCCGCCTGGAAGATAAGATATCTTGCTCAATAGGCCTTCAAGAATTTTCGATAACGTCGAGGCATTCCCAAAAGCACCAGAGCCCTCGCTTAGAATTTTTCGAGACTTCACAAGCCTCTTTACGCCTTCATCATCTCCTCTTTCTGCATCCGTTATGGCAAGCTCAACAGCTTGAGCGAATATTAAATTTTCAGCTTGACTGTCAAGAACCTCGAATTCGGGGTCAATCTTGAATTCGATGGCGTTTTCCCGAAGTATTCTTCCAGCCATGGAATGAATTGTTGAGATCCACGCATTGTCAACTGTAAGTGCACATTTCAAATAGGCATCCTTGAATCTGCCACCCTTTGAAGCCTCTTCAAGAAACGCACGACGAGTTCTTGACTTCAGCTCACTTGCGGCCTTATTCGTAAAAGTGATAGCCAAAACATGGCTTAACGGGTCAAGGTCATTAGGGTCTTTTTGCAGCCTGTCTTTAACGAATTCAAGTATGCGCCTAGTAAGGGTGAAGGTTTTACCTGTACCAGCCCCTGCTGCAACATTAATCGCGCCTTCAAGGGTATTCGCAATTTTATTCTGTTGGTCATTGAGGCTCATGAAAGTCTCCTTTTACAACCCTCATAAAGACAGTACTTGCAAGAGTCTTTCGAAGAAGGGCTTAGCGAAATCACACCATTTTTCAAGTAGCTTAGTCTTGAAGCTAGAGCATCCTCAACAAGGCCTAAAAATTCCCCAAATGAAATATCGACCCTAGATTTTTTGTTAGATATTGCATCGAGCGAGGAACAGGCAGACGAATACGACCCCTCTACCAAAGACTCCTCCCCCTTTGGTTTATAGCTTGTATACAAAGCGCCAAGTGCATTCATTCCAAATACTCCAAGCTCAAGCACAGCCGATGTATAAATAATCGTTTGCAAATGCTTAGGAAGAACATTTGGGTCGAAGGACTTATTGCCAAAATCATCTCTTTGTATTTGAAACTCACCAAGCCCGCAAGCTTTGCCCGTTAGCGACCCTTTATAGTCAAGAACATAGAACGCATCATCAGTTTTAGATGAATCGATGCGATCTATCTTGCCGTTCAAGAAAAACCCTGCATACTCAACAAACCTTGGATCTTTGGAATATGGACCTATTTCAAATTCCGTGGCCGCCAAATTAAAACCATATGGAAGCCCTACCAATAAATTGATGCTTTCTAAAATTTGACTTAGGAATTTTGAAGCCTCATTTTTTTCGATATTCGAAACAGGTACATATCTTCCACTCGCGGGATCTTCGTCTGCTTGCTCACGGAGAAGCATCTGTGCGATATTTTGAAAAAGCAAATTGACCTCATCTTTATCATTTGCGTTGAAATGCACAGTCTTGAATTTTTCCATGACCGCATCGTAAAAACGTTTTAAGAGGGCATGGGCAAAAGTTCCTGCCTCTAGTGCAGAAAAGCCTTCATCGATAGCTTCTGGTCTGATTACCCTGTTCAAGAACCATTTATAAGGGCAGTCGATATAGTCTTCTATCGCAGAAGGAGAAATAAATAGAAGAGTTCGACCGTCATCTTTTTTAGCGTGTTTTAGATAGTCAGCAAGCGAAAGCTCGCACAAGTTGCCGCGAGAAACTTTCTGAACAAGCGCACTAGATGAAGCGCCACTAAATTGCCTTCCAAAGCACTGCTGTACATCTTCTTCACCTTGAACCAAAAAGCGAAATTGTCTTTTGCCAACTTCGACACTTTGGATTGCTGCCTTCCCTGATACAAGATCGTAAGAGGTAGTACCTGAGCCTAAAACCTCTTCGACAAACTCATCTAAGCAAAAAGACGTAAAGGTCTCTTCTGCGGCTTTATTATGAGATGGAAATATCATGACCAAACTTTTCGCGCACGACTTAACAGCACTAAGAAAAGAGGTTCTCACTTCTTCCATGGTGGTTTCTGTTCTTTGAAAGCCAAGTTTTTCTGCCAGAGACGCTGTAGAATCAATTTTGGTTTTTGCATTCAGAGCCTCATCCGAGACATCGCTAAGAATCACCTCGTCAAAAAACCCTTCAGGGATGCTCTTAGCAAGGCTAAAAGTAGTAAATGTCACTTCTTTGAAAGCCTCGCCTGCGTCTTTGGAGCGTTCTTGTTTAAGCACAAGCGAATACTCGTCGTCAATTATGAGAAGCTGTGCAATTGAGGGAGCAAGATTAATTTCCAAATGAAATTTTTCAATGTATTCCAAAACAGACAAAAATAAAAATAGCGCCCTTGTCTCAAGGTCAGCCTCATGACCATAGAAGCGAGTTCTAGCTGCTTTCTCAAAAAGGCTAGCAAAACCTTTATGTTCTTCTTCTCCTAAAAACAAAGACTCAATTTCTGAAAATGACGCACTTAAGCCTTTGAGATCCTCTACGGCAGTTTCAGCACTAAGGGTTCTATCTTGTCGCCATACAGTATTAAGGTCACTAGCGCAAAGCACACAGTCTAGCTTCGAGGAAACTTTTCTGTTTAAGGCTTTCTTATCAAACTCAGAAATTGATGAATAAGGACTTAACGCTATATCGGAAGCTACACTTCGCCAATCAAGCGACTCTGTCTGAATGTATTTATCGAGTTCAAACTTTCCAGCAAGAGCAAGCAATTTACAGGATGCCATAAAGAAGCGACCGAAGGAGGTTTTCGCGAAAGGTAAGGAGGCGACCTTTGTGCATTTATATCCAAGCGCACAAAGCTTCTCGTGCAAAGATTCGAAGAGCTGGCCAGCTTTTTGACCAATTACAGCAATCTTCTTGATGTCTTCAGTGGGCGCAACCCTAACGGCTTCGTCATAGATCATCTTGTCAATAGCACTAGTGCCTTCTGCTCTAAAGAAAGACAGATCTATCGATTCGTCTATACCAAAGACCGACTCATGCCCTGCTACCGAGACTTCCTGATTATTGCAGCCTGCAAAGGCCGAGCGATAAGGCTCGTCTAGGATGCATCTTGAGTGCAGATATATCTTTGAGCGCTGGATGTGTGGCTTTATAAGATCAATAGCCTCAGTAAGTTCAACATAGCCGCATTCCGAAATAAGGCTTGAATATTCTTTGATGAGTTCTACAACACAGCGTTGCGCATAAGACAAACTAGCCAAGTGATTCTCACCCAAATTAACAAGATCGCTAAAGTTCTTCTTTATAAGATCTGAGATCTGGCGAGCTGTGCCTATAGATGTGTCAAGGTCGTACTTATCAATAAGCTTTAAAACAAGAACGCATCTCACAATGTCTGATAATATTTGCCTGCCATCGCCCCAAAGTTCCCATTCAGATTGGACAAATGCATGAGGGGTTGTGCGCTCAATGCCTAGGGTTGGCAAAATGTGGGCGTTATCTTTTTGAGAAGAACAAGCAAATGCGGAAGCATACTTTTTCAGAGCGTCATTAGCCAACCTAAAACTTGGATAAATTATCGTCTTTGGTTCAATTAATGCCAATTTCATCTCCCGTTATCTAAGACCATATTACAGGAAAGGTTCCTTTTACAATTGGCTTAGCTTTTACAATAGGCTTGTCGTAAGTAACGATATCAGTGCTAGCAAAAACGCCTATACAAGTACCAAACTTAAATACCACTTTTAAACACCAAACTTAAGCGCAAGCACACCTTATGGGTGAAGTCTTAAGTGCGTGCTTGGCGTTTTCGACCAAATAACTTTCAAACCACTTGCCCTTGCAAAGATCGTTTACATACATCTTGCGCAAACGACTAGCGGCATACCTATTTCCTCTTCTAAGTGCATGCAGATATAAAATCTCTGCCGCTTGGAAACACTCGATCGCATTAGGCTCTCTAGTCTTTCGTGATTTCTTATAGCCTTCTTCTAAATACCTGTCGCCAAGTTCAAATGCACGATTTCCACCTTCATCAGGTCCTGTTGGATAACATTCGACAAAAATCCTACTTCCATCGTCGCGCTTAGTGTTAAAGACTTCCTCGCTAAGCCAAATCCTAGGGAGTTTTTCTTCGTACAATGTGCCTAGCCTATCTATCTCATAAACAGGAAGAGACATCTCATTGTTTTTCACCTTACAAACAAAGCGTCTTATAGCGCCGAAAACATCAAAACCTGAGTAAATAATCGCATTGCCGCGTCTTGCATTTGGAGAGCCGAACAATAACGCGCAAAGCCTCTGAACAATGGACACCTTATGTGCACGAGCCCCAGAAAAAAAGTTTAGCGGCAAGTAGTGCTTCAAATTCGACATTTCTACTCCTATCGCAATACTTGTGGCAAATACAGCTATTCCTTGATAAGAACTCTATGTTTAAACCTTGTATTCACTGTCCTATATTTGTCTCATAATCTAAATATTTTCATCTGGTATCATTTATAGGCTCAATTTCTCAAAACAAGCATTAAGGAGGCATCAAATTGGGAGCTTGCATAACAGGGTGCGGAAAAGCGTTGCCAGGTCTTGTAGTTACCAATGAAAGCCTTGAGAAACTTGTAGACACAAGCGACGAATGGATATTCTCGCGCACAGGCATAAAAGAAAGACGCATCTCGGTAAATGAGACAGGCCTGGATTTGGCCGAGGCGGCTAGCCGCAAAGCCTTAGGGCTTACAAGTGACTTTGGCAATGAAGTCAACATCGAGTCTAGCGGCAGGCCTATCAAGGCGCTTGACCCCAAAGATATAGACCTGCTAATTTATACGACCATCACGCCCGATAGCCTAGTGCCAAGCGCTGCTGCGGCTCTGCGCAAAAGGCTTGGTGCGGATAGGGCTATAGCCTTCGATGTAAACGCCGCATGCACTGGCTTTATATATGGCCTTTCTCTTGCTGAGTCGATGATGTCGTCTTCAAACAACCCATCTGCATGTCATTCGAAGACAAAACCGATAAAACACGCTCTAATAGTTAGCTCAGAGCGCCTAAGTAGACTCACCGATTGGCAGGACAGAAATACATGCGTGCTATTCGGTGATGGCGCGGGCGCTGTTAGCCTGGAATGGTCGGATGAGGACATTAACGTAGTTTCCATGTATTTGGAAAACACCGACGATATCACCAACGCACTAACTTGCATGCAGTCATATTCTTCACCTTTACCCTTCGATGAAAACGGTGTTGTTTTCGATGAAGAGGCAATGCAAAAACATAGGCAAGATTACCCAGACCCGAAAAAGGTTAATTATTCATATATCAATTCGCTTGGCCTTTCGTGCGACCCAGCAAAGCCGCGAATTTTCAAGGAATTCGATGTTGAACGTAGCGATGGTAAGCCTGACCAAAGCATCTACATGAATGGTCAGAAGGTTTTCAAATTCGCATCAAAGGCAATAGAAAATGCTGTAGTTGAAGCCGCTTCACTCGCAGGAATATCCATTGACGATATCGACCTGGTGGTTCCACATCAAGCTAATTATAGAATTTTGGAATACGCCTCAAAAAGGCTTAACATCCCGCTCGACAAATTCCAGATATCAATATCCAAAACTGGTAACAGCAGTTCTTCCTGCCTTCCAATGGCGCTGTCAGACGCGTTTTTAGAGGGAAGAATTTCAAATGGAAGTATTGTGTGCTTGGTTGCATTTGGCGGGGGGCTAACATCAGGCGCCACGATTCTTAGATTCTAGGAAGCAAGCCAAAGTAAGATGCAAGAAAAATCAACCTTCGAGTCTTTAGGACTTTCCAAAAAAGCCCTAGATGCTGTCAAAAAGCTAGGCTATAAAGAGCCTACACCTATTCAAAAAATAGCAATACCAGAAGCTCTAAAAGGCACAGATATCATAGCTGCGGCAGAAACAGGTACAGGCAAAACCGCCGCTTTTCTCCTTCCTTTACTCGACAAGCTGCAACCATCAAAGAAAGCTGGAAGAGCTGCACGCATACTTGTTATTTCGCCTACTCGCGAATTGGCAGAACAAATTGCCAAAGTATCGTATTGCGCCTCTAAATCGTGCAAGTTGTTTACAACATGCTTGTTCGGTGGACAAGCATACGGGCCGCAAATCAAGTCGCTAAAAAGAGGATGCGACGTGCTTGTCGCAACACCTGGCAGACTTTGCGACCTTATGGAAAAAGAAGTCGTCGACCTTTCTAAGGTGGAAAGTTTTGTCCTTGACGAGGCCGATCGAATGTTAGACATGGGCTTTTTGCCAGACGCCAAAAAGATTGTTGCTGCTCTTCCAGAAAAGCGGCAAACGCTTCTCTTCTCCGCAACAATAGATGATGGGATAAAAAAGAATTTCACTAACCTTCTAAAAGACCCGAAAACAATACAAACGGTTTCACGCGGGCAGGCCTCCAAACAAGTTGACCAATACATCCTTCCCGTGGCCCAAAAAGAAAAGCCAGAGCTTCTAAAATGTTTGCTTGACGAAAAAGGACACTCTAAGGTCATAGTTTTTGTAAGAACTAAATCTAGAGTCGACGGCGTTGCGGGAATGCTAAAAAAGGCGGGCTTTGATGTTGCCTATATTCACTCGAACAGGACTCAAGGGCAGCGCAAAGCTGCACTTAGCGACTTCAAAAAAGGGCGCGCGGGTATCCTTGTTGCAACCGATGTTCTTGCTAGAGGTATAGACATACCATCTGTTGAATATGTCGTAAACTACGACCTTCCAGATATGGCCGAAGACTATATACACCGAATAGGTAGAACTGGGCGCGCAGGAAAGATCGGTTTTGCGGTCTCTTTTGTAAGCCATAACTCGCTTAAAACGCTTAACGCTATCGAAAGACTATTAGGTAAAGAAATTCCTGTTATGCGAATTTCCTCATACGACCTAGACATGCAGATTCTTAAAGCCCAAACGCGAAACGGTCACCCTAAAGCTAGGAAGGCTGCCGCTCATGGCAAAGGTGCTAACAAAGCTGCTAGCAAAGCCTCATACAACTATGAAGGCTGGGGCGATATAAGAGCAAATAAGAAGCCAAAATCTAAGAGTAAGTCGGGGCAAAAGTCATCCAAGACCAGGATCGCAGATCAAGCCCGCAAGAGTGCAAGCAAGTCGTCCAGATACGAAAAACAATATAAAGCCTACAAGTCCGGCAAAAACCGAAAGCCAAATAAGAAAAATTCGCAAGAAGCACGAAAGTCTAGCAAACGACCAGGCTTCAAAAGCTCAGGACTTTCAAGAAGTAAGCGAAAGTAGAGCGAGCAAAAATAAACCAGCTTAAAGATTATCTCGTACGTAGGAGATATCGCTTTCAACTTGCTTGATTAGGTCATCGACGTTTGAAAATTTGATCATTGGGCGAAGACGGGTAAGAAAAGAAACGTACAAAGTTTTCCCGTATAGGTCGCCATTATAGTCAAGAATATGAACTTCCAATGCATCATCAGACTCTTCTTCGAAGGTCGGAGGGATCCCGACCGATATGGCAGCCTTGTAAGTACATGAATCTATTTGCGCATAACCTGCATAAACACCATCCCCTAGCAGGGTTTTGGCCGATACATTGGCAGTGGCAAAACCAAAAGACTTACCTTCACCTCTGCCATGGCCGACTTTCCCGCTAACTTCATAGGGATGCCCCAACAAGGCGTTGGCGACTTGCAGCTCACCTGCATCAAGTAGCTTCCTTATCCTTGTCGATTTAACAGCTTGCCCATCTTTTTCGATAAGCTTATGTATATATAGCTTGATAGCATGTTCTTCACACCATGCAGACAGCGTTTCAGTAGTTCCCTTCTTCGCCTTCCCAAATCTAAAATCTGACCCAACATATATTGATTTTGGAAGGTAGTTAGCAAAAAGCGTATCCAGAAAATCCGTAGGCTCAATAGATGAAGTTTCTCGGTCAAAACGAATAAGCAATATGGAATCTGGATTCAAGGAAGACAAATAAGAAATACGCTCATCATTTGACATGATCTTTGCGGAGTCAGCAGAGAAAAGCTCATCTGGGTCGATGTCGAATGTCAGAATGACGCATTTAGCACCTATTTCATTGGCCTCTGCCACACACGAGCCTATCAAAGCTTGATGCCCTAGATGGCATCCGTCAAAAACGCCGATAGCAACGCATGCGCCTGCTAAGTCACTAATTTCGCCATATGGTGTATCAAGCAATAAACCCACGACTAACCCCTATGTTAAAAACACAATCAGGCAAAAGAAGACCTCTTTTACTATCGTATGCATAAATGGCCTTTAAAGTATTACCCGAAATAATCGAAACAAGCTCACCATCACGCAAAGGTTTTGTACTTTGGACAAACGGCGGAAGACATTCACAAGAAGACTTCCCATGCGCGATACATAAAAATTGGTCTTCAAAAGGCTCTATGTACTTGCCGTTTAGAACGTCTTGGTCTTGAGCACCTTCAGTAAAAAGCACTTTGTAGCCAAGAGCAAAAACGGGGTCTATGCAGGCACGTCTCCATTCGGCTTCAAAACTATCGCGTGAGAGGCAATCAACAATGTCAATCTGCCCAAGAGAAGTTCTTCTAAGCATGCCCAGGTGAGCCGGGCATTCCGCCTTGATCCCAATGTCTCTAGCTAATGCACGAATATAGGTTCCTTTTGAAACTTGAAACTTCACTTTCCAGTAAGGAAGAGACTCATAGTTTTCAAAAAGCCGCTCATCTACAAGGCCGCTCCTCGCACTTTTTACAGCTTGCTGTTTTATTTCATGAGAAAGTTTTTCACCAAGCTTGCCAAGGCCTATCAAGTCAGCCTGCATAACCTCTACAGGCCTTGGGTCAAGCTTTACGATATTTCCGCGTCTTGCAGAATCGTATGATTTCTTACCGTCATGCTTAATAGCACTATACACTGGAGGAAGCTGCATAAATTGACCTGTAAACGAAGTTAAAATCTCCTTGGTAAAGTGAGGGTTTTCAAGATCGTGAGGGCTAAGTGTTTGAAGAACTTCGCCTGTGCAGTCATCAGTTGTAGTAGAGGCTCCAAATACAATTGTGGCTTCATAGCTTTTATCGTGTCCGACCAGATATTTGTCAAGCCTGGCAGCAGGACCTGCCATCAAAAGCAAAACGCCGCTTGCAAATGGATCTAAAGTCCCCGAATGTCCAATTCTGCGCTCTGACAAAACTCGCCTAGCCACATTCACTAAATCATGAGAAGAGGCACCTATTGGCTTGTCTAGTGCCAAAAGACAGCTAAGTTGCGATTGACCTCTTTTCACAAGTGGCCTAACTATTGGTTTGGTTAAACCTTATAGCGCACAGGCGCTTTGAGACAAGCTCTATCGCCTCATCCAGTGTGCAATCAAGGGTAAAACCTGCGGCAGCCTTGTGCCCGCCACCACCGAATTCCTTAGCAATTTCAGCAACGTTCGTATCGTCTTTTGACCGAAGCGAACCTCGAACAGCCCCACTGCGTTCCTTCAAAATGCACGCGATTTTTGTGCCCTTCAAAGACCTGATAGCGTTGATGCAACCTTCAGTATCGGCATTGGTGCCGTTTGCGGCTTTTATATCGGCCTCAGAAAGCCAACTTAGAACAATCCGCCCACCGCAGTAAGTTTTCATGCGCTCGCTAACAAGAGCCTCTAGTTTTAATGATGCAAAGGTTTTCTCTTGGAATAGCGCAGAAGAAATTCCTGCGATATCAATACCGCATTCCGCCATCTCTTTAGCACTTGTAAAACACATCTCATCGGTGTTTTGAAACATAAATCGACCTGTATCGGTAAGTAGGCCTGAATAGCAACAAGTCGCAATGTCTTTCATAAGGTCATTTGTGAAAATGTCATCACCACAAATTTTCTTCAAGTTCTTGGCAATCTTCCAAACAATAAGAGTGCACGAGGCGCAATCAGGGTCGATATACCTAAAATCGCTTGTATTTCCATCTGATTCATGATGGTCAATAGTTACGATGTTTTCCGCTTTTGCAGCAAGAGCAGCAGAGTATCTTCCCATTCGCTTTTCGTTCGGAACATCAACTGCCAAAAAAGTGTTCACATGCTCGTGAATGTCCCCAGCAAAAATAAGATCACTACAGCCTGGCATAAATGAAAACTCATCAGCCGTGAAATCATCATCTGCAAGAAGAGCCCACGACTTCTTGCCAAGGCCGTCAAGCATCCTTTTCATGGCAAGAGTAGAACCTATACAGTCGCCATCAGGACTTGTATGGCCACAAATGGCAAAACCGTCACCTTCAAGGAGCAGCTTTGCTATTTGTGCGATGTCAATGTTTGTATTTTGCGTAATAGTCATATGCGTGAGGCTCCACTTAGCCTTCTTCTGCAGAATCAAGGTTTAGCCTGCCTTTTTCGGCCTGCAGAAATGTTTCAAGGCGTGAAGCCGCATCAATAGTCTCATCCAGATGAAACCTAAGCTCTGGAACCTTCTTCCAAGCAAGCTTTTTAGCCATCAGCGAACGAATATGGCCCTTAGACTTCTCAAGAGCTTCTGCAGCCAATTCATATCTAGTGGCATCAACCGTATAGAAGATATCGCAATAGGCGCGATCAAAGCTCACCTTGCAAGAAGTGATCGTTATCATCTGGAGGTTTGGGTTAGACACGTCAAACAGAAGGATAGACGCTATGGTCTCTCTTGCCTGTTCGGCTGTCCTGCGGTTTGCCTCTTTCACATGAAACCTACCTAGAAAACGCCTTACTCGGTTCTCTCAACTTCTTTAACGACATAGCCTTCAATCATGTCGCCAATCTTGATATCTTGATAGCCCTGGATTCCAATTCCGCATTCATATCCAAAGCGAACAGAAGTGACATCGTCTTTAAAGCGGCGAAGCGAGCTAATCTTGCCTTCAAAGATAACCGTGCCTTCGCGAACTATACGAACGTTATCCTCGCGGTGAATCTCGCCCTCTTCAACATAGCAGCCAGCAATCGTTCCGACTTTTGGAACCTTGAAGGTCTCGCGAACCTCGGCATGACCTGTATCCTCTTCCACAATATCAGGTGAAAGCAGGCCTACACGCGCAGCATTGATATCTTCAATGGCCTGATAGATAACTCTGTAAAGGCGAATGTCAACCTTTTCTTTTTCGGCCTGCTGGCGCGATTTACCGGTGGGGCGCACGTTGAAGCCGATGATGATAGCATCAGATGCCGCCGCCAATGTAACGTCAGTCTCGGTGATGCCACCAACAGCAGAATGGACGATATTGATGCGAACCTCTTCTTGATCCATCTTCTTGAAAGCGTCCTCCAAGGCCTCAATAGAGCCTTGGACGTCGGCTTTGACGATAAGGTTAAGGTCGGTTTGGCTGCCTTCCTTTATGCGATTGAACAAGTCGTCAAGGCTCATATGAGCAGTGTGTTGTTGCTCAGCAAGACGCTCGCGAAGGGAACGTTCTTCGGCAAGCTTGCGAGCATCGCGCTCGTCCTCAAAAACTCTAAACTCATCGCCTGCGGTCGGAACGCAGCTAAGCCCCAAAACCTCAACGGGGTCTGCCGGTTTGGCGGAGTCAATCTGTTCACCTCTGGGGCTTATCAAAGCTCTAACACGCCCGTAAGAGGTTCCTGCCACAACGGCATCTCCTGGGTGAAGTGTGCCTCGTTGCACAAGCATCGTAGCAACAGGGCCTCTGCCTTTATCAAGTTTAGCCTCAATAACAAAGCCCGAAGCTAGGGTATTCGGGTTAGCTTTAAGCTCAAGGATATCTGCCTGCAAGATGATGGTCTCAAGCAGCTCATCAATGTTTAAGCGTTTCTTAGCAGAAACGTTGACGAACATATTCTCGCCACCCCAGTCTTCGGGAATAATGCCATGCTCGGTGAGTTCTTGGCGTACTCGATCGGGGTTCGCGCCGTCTTTGTCTATCTTGTTTACGGCGACAATGATTGGCACATCTGCAGCCTTCGCATGATTTATTGCCTCTACGGTTTGCGGCATGACACCGTCGTCTGCAGCTACAACAAGCACTATGACGTCGGTTACCTGAGCACCTCTCGCGCGCATTGCAGTAAACGCTTCGTGACCAGGAGTATCTACGAAAGTTATCTGCCTGCCGTTAATATCGACCACTGAAGCGCCAATGTGCTGAGTAATGCCTCCCGCCTCACTCTCAACGACTCCGGTATCACGGATAGCATCAAGAAGCGAGGTTTTGCCGTGGTCGACATGGCCCATAACGGTAACGACCGGAGGCCTTGGTTCAAGGTCGTCTTCGGTATCGTTATAAACGATCGTATATTCCTCTTCGGGAGAAACAACACGCACTTTGCGCCCAAGGTCGTCAGCTACGATCTCAATCAGGTCATCGCTCATAGATTGGGTAAGCGTTAGAGCCTGCCCTAGCAAAAACAGTCTCTTGATGATGTCGTTAGGAGCAACGCCAAGAAGTTCTGCAAGTTTGGAAACTGTGGCGCCTTGTGGCACCTCTACGACAGAATCATCCAAAACAAGGTCAGGGTCTATACCATGCTCGATCGCAGCCTCGGCAGCCTTCTCGCGTGCCTCGGCCTCACGCTTCTCTTTGCGCTTCTTGCGTCTACCTTCTCCTGCGCTTTGAGAATTGGCTGCAGCAACGGCTGCCCTAGCTTCTGCAAGCACTTTATCGCGCTGAAGCTTCTCGGCTTGAACAGCCATTTGAGCATAACGATCTTCGCCTTCTTCAGTCTTTTCAAGCTCAGGAACAACTTGGTGCTTCTTCTTGCCTTTCTTAAAAGCACTACCTTGTTTTTTGCCTTTGTTTTCAGATGATGGCTTTTCGGTGGAAATTCGCTGTTGTTCAGATTCTATCTGGTTTAGAAGCGAACTGTATTTGTTGGTAGAAGTCTTAGTTGGCACCTTTTTCTTGGGCTTAGACACAGGCTCTGCCTCTAGGACAGCATCTTTTGACTTTTTACCTTGGCTTCGAAGCGATTCTTCTACAGCTTGCTTTTTGGCGACCTCTGCAGCTATTTTCTCCTGCCTAGCCTTTAACTCTCGTTCTTTAAGTTCCCTTTCGACACGTTGCTTTTCTTGCTCGATTTGATTTGCAAGGCCTTCTATACCCGAGCCAGCGTTATTTGCAACGTGAATCTTCGCTTTTTTCTTCGAAGGAGTATTCGAGATATCGCTAGTCTTTTGAGCTTGCTTTTCAGCCTTTCTGTCTGCGAGTTCCTTTTCGACAACGGCGCGTCTTGTGGCTTCGGCTTCAGCCTTCTCCTTGGCAAGCTCCTTGCGCTCTTCTTCGGCAATATCGCTAGAATCCTCTGGAAGTTCGGCTTGTATGCTCTCACGTACTTTAGCGACATCATCGTCGGTGAGCATGCTAGCATGCGACTTCGCCGGGATATCAAGTTTTTTTAGCCGTGCCAGCATATCCTTACTGGTAAGACCCAGCTCGTTGGCAAGTGCCTTTACGCGCATTCCCGCCATTTTTACTCCTTGCAGCTATTCATTTCCATCATCGAGAAAAAAGCATCTGCTGCCTTCATCTCGCTATCCTCAAAATCAACCTTAGGGTTAACCCTCAATGCCCTAGAGATCGCATTTTTCTTCAATGCGCCTTCCAAGCACTCCTTAGAACAGATATATGCACCTCTACCTGGCATGTTTCCGTTTGAATCTGTGCGTATACATCCATCGGACGTTCGAATCAGACGAAGCATTTGCCGCTTGTCTTTAACCTTCCTACACCCAACACATGTTCTCTGTCGCAAATTCTTTTCCAAGGGGGCTGTATTTCCTTTAGGCCTCATCAAGTTCCATACTCGCATGCACGCCACAATACCTAGAGCCAGGACGTGCGTGGTTGCGACAACGAATGCCATCATCGCTTATATAGGCGCAAAACTCGTCGTCTGTATCAGCAGGTTCTTCTGCTTCCTGGGCGTCCTCGATAAGCGAGATTCCCATAAAGCTTTCTGGTTTGATATCGATATGCCATCCTGTAAGGTGAGCCGCAAGCCTAGCGTTTTGACCCTCTTTACCAATAGCCAAAGAAAGCTGGTCGTCAGGAACAACAACAGTTGCGTGATGCTTCTCTTGGTCGATACTTACATTCGATACCCTTGCAGGCGATAGAGCGTTGGCAATGTATTCGGCAGGGTTTTCGCTCCACTGAATTACATCGACCCGCTCGTTATGCAATTCTTCGACCACCATGCGAACGCGAGAGCCCTTTGGTCCTACGCATGCGCCAACAGGATCAAGGTTTGCCTCGTTGGAAGCGACAGCAATCTTCGAGCGAACTCCTGGTTCACGCGCAATCGATTTCACCTCTACGACACCGTCATAAATCTCTGGAACCTCGATCTCGAAGAGTCTTTTGATCAGGTCTTTATGCGTTCTAGAAACGACTATTGAAGGCCGCGTGTGTTCACCGCGAACGCGTGGGGTATCGGTGTCTGGGTCGATGACATCAATTATCAAAACCTTCAGACGTTGATTGTGCCTGTAGCGTTCGCCATGTGGGCGCTCGTTTAGCTCTTGCGGGTACTTCTTTGTGTCGAAGTGTGGAAGTTCAGCCTCAACACCATCGCGAATCTTGATGATAGTGAAGTCAGGCGTGCCTTGAAGAACAGTACCCGTTATCAAATCGCCAACGCGATCAGAGAATTCCTCGTAGATAGATTTGCGCGTGGCATCTCTAACGATAGAAGAGATAACATTTTTAGCGTTCTGTGCCGCTATTCTGCTTACGCCTTCAGGGGTAACATCGCGTTCTTCAAATTCGCTATATTCGCCGCTCTCTTCATCTGGCTCGCCAACAGGCACAAGCTCGAAAACGTAAATTTTGCCCGTTTGTCGGTCAATTGTTACTCGCGCATCGTTTTCAAGATCCAGGATGCGCTCGTAGCTTCGCGCGAGTGATTCCTCAAGCTGTTCTATGATGTAGAATTCATCGATCTTGCGCTCATGAGCCAAGGCCTGGAGTGCCTCTATCAATGAAAGTTCCTCTTCTGCCATTTTTCCTCCAGTTTCTCAGTTGCTTGCAGTTTTCTAGAATTCGATCTTTCCGACCAAGTTCGCGCGCTTGATATCGTCATACGCCACATCAAGACTCTTTCCCTCGAACTCAAGCCTTACCGATTCCTTCCCCGCGTTCGCAATAATCGCCAGATAATTTACTCGACCGTCAACAGGAGCTTTCAGCACAAGCTTTGCTTCTTGCCCCTCGAATCGCTTGAAGTGTTCAGGCGTGCGAAGCGGTCGGTCGATTCCAGGAGAGGACACTTCCATGGTGTAAGCGCCTGGAAACGGGTCTATCTCATCCATGATCTGGCCTATCCACTCTTGGGCATCAGTCAGCTCTTGAAAAGAGACGCCTTCTTCGGTATCGATATAAATGCGCACAATGGGAGCCTTGCGCGAACCGACGGTCTCAACCGTAACGATTTCCACGCCACGCTGATAAGCTGTAGCACTCAAGCTATCGAAGATATACTGCTCTTTTTGGTTCAAAGAGTCCTCCCAAGTTTTCACACAATAAAAAAAGCGGGACTAATGCCCACTTTTCAAATTAAGCGAAAAGTATTTCCCTACGTTTAGCGCATGTACGTAGTTTAACACAGCGCGTATTTATGTAAAAGCCTCTTGCGGCTTCACTACATCAAATGTACATCTTGTATATTGCGCTACATTCAGACCTTAGCGCGAGGATGAGCCATGCAATATTCCTCTTTGATATGCTGGCGGTTCACATGGGTGTAAATTTGAGTAGTTGAGATATCGGAGTGCCCAAGAATCTGCTGGATAACTCGCAGGTCGGCACCACCTTCTAGCATATGGGTTGCAAAAGAGTGGCGAAGTGTATGCGGATGAAGGTCTGGTAACCCTGCTACCTTTCCTGTGGCTCTTACGATATCAAACAGACCTTGTCGCGTAATCCTTGCGCCTCTAGCGTTAAGGAATACAGCAGACATATTGTCTTGATTGGCAATCTTTGCCTTGCATGAGAGTGTAGCTCTTGCGCCGTGATACGCGTATTCCTCAAATGCCCTAGCCGCAGCACCAGAAATAGGAACAAGCCTTTCTTTCGAGCCTTTACCAAAAACTATCATGAAGCCATCTTCTAAGTTCACACTCGAAAGGTCTAGGCCACTTGCCTCACTTACGCGAAGGCCACATCCGTATAAGACCTCCATCACAGCCTTGTCGCGAATCTGAAGAGGAGTTTCGGTAGGCATGGAATCTAGCATCTCAAAGATTTTTGAAACCGAAATAACGTCGGGCAGGCGCTCTGGTACCTTTGGCAAGCTCATTACATCGATAGGGGAATTATCTGTTAGTCCCTCTTTAACCGTGAATTTGTGAAAACCGCGCACAGCTGCCATCTTGCGTTTAACCGTGGCCGGGGCTAGCCCTGTTTGCGACAAAATTGATTGAAAGCTCGATACCATATCAGCAGAAACTTCATCTAGGATGAAAACTTCGTGACTAGCAAGATATGCAGAATATTCATCTAGGTCGCGGCCATACGCTTCTATCGTACTCGCAGAACTTCCCAGTTCGATGCGAATGTAGTACATGTACTCGGATATCGCCTCTTGTATCTGCATGAGAAAATTATAACAAGGTAAGCGAAAGCGTGAGTCCATCTAGAAGGCAGCGTGAGTCACTTCGATGCCACTATGCGCTCAAGAAAAAGTCTTTGCGAGGCCACCACAAAGTAGCTCCGAGTACAAGATATAGCGCACCAAATAAGCCACCGCAAAACTGGCAACGCTCATCTGTGATTTCGGAAAGCCTAGACGAAATACTTTTGCGCATCTGCAATAATCATCTACTTGAAAGCTAGCGTGAGAAAGGGAATTCCTATGCGAATAGGGTTCGACAACGACAAGTATATCGAGCTTCAGGCAAAGCATATTCAAGAGCGAATCGACATGTTCGACGGGAAGCTCTACCTAGAGTTTGGTGGAAAGCTTTTTGACGACTTCCATGCCTCACGCGTACTTCCGGGCTTCAAACCCGACGCTAAAATCTCCATGCTTTCCACAATTAGTGACGATGTAGAAATACTTATCGCTATTAATGCCGACGATATCGAACATTCAAAAATTCGTGGAGATCTTGGCATTTCCTATGACGAGGATGTCTTGCGCCTCATGGATATATTCCGCTCGCTTGGCTTCTATGTTGGAAGCGTTGTCATAACTCAGTTCAAAAACCAGCCCCAGGCTGAGCTTTTCCGCAAACGAATCTCTAGCATGGGCATCACCAGCTACTTGCACTACCCCATAGCAGGGTATCCCTTTGATATTGAAAATATTGTGAGCGAAAACGGCTTCGGGAAAAACGAATATATCGAAACTGAAAGGCCACTTGTGGTCGTTACGGCGCCAGGACCTGGGTCTGGCAAGATGGCTACATGTCTTTCGCAAATGTACCACGAACACAAGCGTGGTGTGTGCGCAGGTTATGCCAAATACGAGACCTTCCCTATTTGGAATCTGCCCTTAAATCATCCTGTGAATATCGCATACGAGGCCGCAACGGCCGACCTGGATGATGACAACATCATAGATCCCTTCCACCTAGAGGCTTATGGCGAAACCACCACAAACTATAATCGCGATGTCGAGATCTTCCCAGTGCTGAGGTCTATGATGGAGAGAATCGCCGGGGAAAGCCCATACAAAAGTCCAACAGACATGGGTGTGAATATGGCTGGTTTCGCAATCTCGGATGACGAGGCATGCCGCGAAGCTTCGCTCTCTGAAATAGTAAGGCGTTATTTTCAGACTGCCGTTGACCTAAAGAAAAACCTCGTCGAAAAGCGCGCCTTAGAAAAGATCGAGATCTTGATGAATCAAGCAGGCGTAAACGTTAACCTTTCCCCTGCAAGGTCTGAAGCGCTGCTGAAGGCTGAAATGACAGGCAAACCTGCTGGAGCTATGGTCTTGCCAGACGGTCGCGTGGTTACCGGCAAGACCGGAAACCTGCTCGGGGCAGCATCCGCGCTTCTTATGAACGCCCTCAAAGGCGTTTCAGGTGTTAGCGACGATGTAGATGTGATTTCCGATAATGTCATATCCCCTATCTGCCATCTTAAAACCGAACACTTGCACAACAAGAACCCGCGCCTACATTCCGACGAGACTCTTCTAGCACTTTCGGTAAGTTCTGTTAGCAACCCACTTGCTGAGCGCCTTATAGATAACGCCGACAAACTAGCTGGATGCGACGCTTATTTCTCTGTAATCTTGTCGTCGAAGGATTTGCGTCTGTATAAGACACTTGGCATTAACGTATGCTGCGAGCCTGTTTACGAGCAGCATCGCTACTACCACAAATAACTAGCAAATTGACGCATGCAAGGCAACGTGCTTTTAAGCCGTAAAAAATGTACGCTCGCAATACTTATAGAAATGGTCACCGTCGCGGTATAAGAGCTTTGTTGGATTTGCGCCTTTTTTGACTATCACTTCCAAAACCCTGCTAGGAAGTTTCAACTCGTCGCCATCTATGAAAAGTGTGGCTTCACGTCCGTTTCTAGTATTTGACATATCAAGAGAAATTACATCCTGCGCATTGGAAAGAACAGCTCTAGCAGTAAGGGTATGTGGAGCCAAGGGCTGCACAATCATGCCGTCAAATGATGGGTGTACGATTGGACCTCCAGCAGCAAGCGAGTAAGCTGTGGAACCAGTAGATGTAGCAACTATCACGCCATCGCCTGAAACGTCGGCTATATGAACTCCCGAGATGTCCAAAGAATAGTTAATCGTGCGGCCAAGAGAGCCCCTAGTCACAACGACTTCATTTAGTGCAAAAGCCGAAAATTCCAAACAAGGAACGCTTTCATCATCGCTTTCACAAAAAATTTCTATATCAAGGTTTGCCCGCGCGCTTTCCATAAGCTCGCCTGCAAGAGCCTCAGAAACAAGCTCGATTACACCAAGCTCGCCCTCGTTTGCAAGAAAGCCAAGATTTCCAAAGTTTATACCCAAGATTTGCACGTCCATGCCACTAAGCAGCTTTGCTGTGTGAAGGATGGTTCCATCTCCTCCAAGAACCACCGCCATATCGATATCCTGCCCTTTCAAAGCGCAATCCTCAAGTGTTGACCCGTTGTATAGAGTGCTTGAGTCAATAAAGGCGTAATCTAGGCTCAATGAGTCCAAATAAGCAGAGAGCAGATATGAGGCCTCGATGGCCTTTTGATTCGCATTATTTCGAACTACTAAGACAAACATCTACGTTTCTCCTGTGGCGAAGTCAAAATCTATGAATCAAAGGTAAACTATAACAGTTATGGATAGCCAAAATGAATTATTCGAAAATGAGATCGAAGAGCTGCCCGCGGTACAAACGTTAAGTGACGTTGACGACGAGCAACTAGGGCACTCGGCAGCCCTCATAAGCATATGCACCATAATCTCGCGTATCACAGGCTTCGCCAGAACCTGGTCGATGGCCTGGGCCTTAGGCGCCACTTTCTTGTCCAGCTCTTATCAAGTTGCCAACAACTTGCCAAACATGCTTTATGAGCTTGTCATGGGAGGAATGCTTACAACGGCATTCCTGCCTGTATACATGTCACTAAAGAAGAAGGTCGGCAAAGAAAAAAGCGACGAATACGCCTCTAACCTGCTTACGCTTGTTGTGGTCGCGCTTGGGGTATTGGCCATACTTTGCATGATTTTTCCGCAAGTTGTGATTTACACGCAATCTTTTTATTCCGACCAACAGACCATGGGAACGGCAACACTGCTCTTCCAGTTCTTCGCTATACAAATTGTTTTCTATGGAGCCTCTTCGATAATCTCTGGAATACTGAACAGCAACCGTGACTACATTTGGGGCGCAATCGCACCGGTCTTCAACAACCTGATAGTCATCGCCTCGTTTATCGTTTATATCTTTATTGCACCCGCAAACCAAGAGGCTGCCATCTATGTAATTGCGATTGGAAGCCCGCTTGGGGTTTTTGTCCAAATGGCCATACAAATACCTGGCCTTAAGCGAAATGGGATAAAGCTAAAATTCCGCATTTCGCTTAAAGACCCAGCTTTGCGCGAGACCGCGGCAATTGGCTTACCTGCACTTTTCATCACGATATGCGGCTTCATAACCGTTTCTGTGTCGAATGCCGCTTCTTATAGCTTCGCAGATAATGGGCCTTCCGTAATTGCTTACTCAAGGCTTTGGTTCACATTTCCCTATTCTTTTTTGGCAATCCCTGTTGCTACAGCTATGTTTACAGAGCTTTCAGACATGCAAGCGGAAGGTAATGTATCGGGTGTAGTAGCTGGCATCATCAAAGGGTCTTCTCAGATAGGCTTTTTGATGGTTCCGTTCGCGTTGTTTTTAATCATATACTCACAGCCTCTTGTGACTTTGTATCATGTAGGCGCATTTACCTCAGACGGAATCACTCAAATTGCAATGTATCTTGCCGTAATGGCAATTGCGCTGCCTTTCTATGGAATGAATACTTATTTACAAATGGCTTTCTCAAGTATCAGGAAAATGAAGGCTTTTTCGATTGTGACATTGATGGGTTCTGCCTTACAAGTAGCAATAGTTGCTATAGCTGTAGCCATCAATAATATTGGCGGGCCTGCAAATATCAACTGGGTAGCTGCTGGCACAATTGGCGCCTACCTTTTAGGCGATGTGGCGTCTTATATATACTTGCAACGCCTTTTTCGCGAAAATGGTTTCCACGTTCTTCCTATTGCGAAATCCCTGCTTCATGCGCTGCTGCTTGGTTTACTTGGGTGCATAGCAGGGCTCATAGTATTCAATTTACTTCAATTTGCATTTGGAGAAATGGGAAGCTCGCTTCTACGAGCATTGATCTATGTCGTGATTTCAGGTGTGATATCTGTACTTGTCACTTTCGCGCCAGCGATTAAAATGCAGCTGCCTGAGGCATCGTTTGTTATAAGCATCTGGTCGAAGTTATTAGCCAAAATTCATCGATAGCAAAGGTTTAAGAGACGGCTGTTTCTTCCCTAGTCGCTACACATGTTTATGAATTCGAAAAAGTCACGCACAACACCGGGTTCTGTCGCATTGGCAAGTGCTGCTGCACTGTAAAATATTTTTCCACCGCCTGAAGAAGTACAGTCGTAGAACCTCTCAACTTTAGGGTAGCGCTCACCTAAAGAAGCAATTAATGCAAAGCCTACAGAACACTCGCCCGAAGCTACAGCCTTCATGGCTTTATCTTGGCTCTTATAGCGGCTGATCTTTTTGCTTACTTAGTTATGCTGATGATCAGCAATGTTTCAAGTAATCGATAAGCTCACTGTAGGTAGTTTTTAGGCAGTTAACTTCTTCGATCGAAGGAAGCTCATAAGCTTCAAGGGCGTCTATAATGCTTTTCGTCTGTATATACATACTACTTAGCGCAAGCTTGCTACACATATCGCGAAACGCACGCGCCTTGTCTATAACTTCGGCAAGGGGGTTTTCATCAGGGCTTTCATCAGGGCTTTCTTCAGGGTTTTTATCAGGGTTTTTATCAGGGTTTT
>CAZYOQ010000012.1:0-1899 GCA_964649145.1 uncultured Eggerthellaceae bacterium
AGTGAAGAAATTGACTCGTTAGCAGAAACAGTGACTACGCGAGTTCCGTCTTGAGAATTCCCTTCGATTTGAGTGATTTGGCCTATAAGCAAGCCCTTGGTAAAGCTTCCACCAAGACCACTTGTAAGCACTACATCTCCTACCGCAAGTTCTGCATCTTCGTCAATGTTTTCAAGATGTAAAAGCCCGTTTAGCGAGCCTCGAACTATTCCCTGAGTTCTGTTTGATTGCACAATCGCAGAAACTCCTGATTGAGGGTCGCTAAGTAGACGCACCACTGAAGATGCTTGCGAAGCAGAGATTACCTGACCTATTACCCCATTTGGTCCCATGACGGTAAGCCCTGTATCAACGCCATCCGATGTGCCTATATCAATGGTGACTGTCTGGTTCCAGGCATCGAAGGAATGCCCTATTACTCGGCCCGTTACGCTTTCGATGTCGTAGTCTTCCTTTAAGTTCAATAATCCTTGAAGGCGCTCTATTTCAAGTCGGTATTCTTCAGACTGCGTGACAAGTTCAGTTAGCTGCGCGTTCTGCTCACGAAGGGCAGATAAGGTTTCCTCAGAAGCTGTGAGGTCGCCTAGTGCCGTACTTGCGTTATCTATAGCAGCCCCTCCGCTAGTTCCTAGAAACTCAAATGGCGCAACAATGGAATTAACAGCACGCTGAGCCGCATATAAAGGCCCGGCACTTCCGCCCATGGAATAGATGGTCATGAGCAGGATTGATAAGACAATCAGGACGATGAGTATTATCCTTGATTTCTTCTTATCACCGCTGTTTTGGAAGTTAAGTGCCACTATCTCGAGCGCATCAGGGTTTGTCTGAGGGCAGTTGGGGTCTCAAGCACCTTTAGGCAACCAGAAACCACGTTGGTAAGAGCCGATTCGCTAACCCAAACAGGTATTTCAAGTTCGTTTGTAAGATAGCGATCAAGGCCAGAAAGCAGGCCGCCGCCTCCGGTTAGCAAGATGCCGTTTTGGATGATGTCGGATGCTAAGTCGGGGTTAGTAGTCTTGAAGGTTTCCTTGATGTGCAAAACCATTTCCTCAAGTGGCTGCTGAAGTGCAGCGCGAACATCTTCAGACTGTATGGTTACCTCTTTTGGTTGTTCGGTATAAACATCCTGGCCAGATATGATCATGTCACGTTCGCGTCCGTCTTCAAATGGAAGGACAGAACCAATCTTGATCTTAATAACCTCGGCCGTGCGCTCGCCTATCTTAATACCAAGAAGGTCGCGCAAATGCGTGGCAATTGCATCGTCAAGCCTGTTGCCCGCAAGGCGAAGCGAGGAAGAAGAAACAATTCCGCCAAGAGATATAACAGCAACCTCTGTTGTGCCACCACCAATGTCGATGACCATGGAACCCGTAGGCTCTGTAACGGGGAGATCGGCACCCATAGCAGCAGCCATAGGTTCCTCAATTAGGTAGGCCTGACGGGCACCTGCCTGGATGGATGCTTCAAAAACAGCACGCTTTTCAACCGAAGTTGCGCCGCATGGAATGCAGATAACAATACGAGGCTTAGCCTGCCATGGATACTTTCGCTGGAAAGCCTTGTTTATGAACGCCGAAAGCATAGCTTCGGTTACGTCATAATCGGCAATAACGCCGTCTTTCAGGGGGTGTTCGGCCGAAAACGCGTCGGGGGTATGATTGATCATGTTCTTCGCTTCATGACCAACAGCGAGAACCCTGTGCGTGCTTTTTTCAATAGCAACAACCGAAGGCTCGTTTATGACGATGCCTTCCCCAGTTATTGCCACAAGCGTATTTGCTGTGCCTAGGTCGATGGCCATATCGGGTGACATGGACGAGCCGAACCCAGAGAATCTATCAAAAAACGACATTGTTATTGTTCTCCGTTTAGTTTGTGCGTTAACAGTCGTGC
>CAZYOQ010000012.1:1999-7889 GCA_964649145.1 uncultured Eggerthellaceae bacterium
TCAAAAAACGACATTGTTATTGTTCTCCGTTTAGTTTGTGCGTTAACAGTCGTGCTGGAAATTGTAGCACAAGCACTATAAACACGTCAGAAACGCAAGGTAGAAGCTTCTTTGCAATGTAGCTAAGGGCGCGGGGCAGGCGGTGGCAGTACGAACGGTGGCGGTACAAACGGTGGCAGGACGATGGCAGGACGGGCGGTGGAAATATAAAGACCAGCGCATGCGCGCGCTGGCCTAAATGAACTTGATTGTAACGAGGCCTATTTCTTAGAGTTAGAAAGCATCCTGTTAAGCGCATTCAAATAAGCCTTCGCAGAAGAGACGATGATATCGCCGTCGGCACCACGTCCTATATACATCTCGCCGTTTTCTGCCTTGATGCGAACTGTTACCTCGCCAAGGGCATCAATTCCGCGTGTAACAGAGGTAACGGCGTATTCGGTAAGATCGGTGTTTGCTCCTACCACCTTGTCTATGGCCTTGTATGCTGCATCCACAGGACCTGTGCCATAGTCGCATACGGTAACGGCTTCGCCTTCTGGGTTTACAAGAGTTAGAGTTGCTGTAGGCTTTAGCGGGAAGCCGCAGCTAATTTGCAGGCTTTCAAGCTTGTATAGTGCGTCTTCTTCGCGGTCGCGCTGGTTTACGAGGCTTTCAAGATCTTCGTCGTAGACCTCTTTCTTTCTATCGGCCAAGTTGAGGAAGGCTTCATAGAGTTCATCTAGCTTTTCGCCTTCAAACTCATAGCCAAGCTCTTCTAGGCGATGCTTCAAAGCAGCGTGACCGCTTCTAGCAGTAAGCACGATTTGGCTTTGACCAGCACCGACATCGGCTGGGTCGATGATCTCGTAGGTGTCGCGCTTCTTCAAGACGCCGTCTTGGTGGATGCCTGATGAATGCGCAAAGGCGTTCGCCCCAACAATAGCCTTGTTAGGCTGAACCTGGATGCCTGTAATAGAGCTAACAAGGCGCGATGCCTTAATGAACTCTTTGGTGTTTACGTCGGTGTGCGCGTCTAGCTCTTCGCCATGCATGCGAATTGCCATGACAACTTCTTCCATGGAAGTGTTGCCTGCACGCTCGCCCAAGCCGTTGATGGTGCATTCAATTTGTGTTGCGCCGTTCTTCACGCCCGCTAGGGCTAAAGCGGTTGCCATGCCAAGGTCGTTATGGCAGTGAACTGCAATTGTGACGTTTTCGATGCCTTTGACGTTGTCACACAGATACTTGATGCGAGAGCCGAATTCCTCGGGCAGCGAATAGCCTGTGGTATCGGGGATGTTTACGACTGTTGCCCCAGCATTTACAACTTCTTGGATGATGCGTACAAGGAAGTCGTAGTCTGAACGCCCTGCATCTTCTGCATAGAACTGGACATCGTCTACATATGTTTTAGCAAGCTTGACAGCTTTCACTGCGCGCTCGACCGCTGTTTCTTCGTCGATGCGAAGCTTGTCGTATATGTGGCTTTTGGAAACACCAATGCCAGTATGAATGCGAGGGCGCTTTGCAAGACTTAAAGCATCTGCAGCACATACGATGTCTTTGTCAACTGCGCGAGTAAGAGCGCAAACAACAGCATTATCACCAGCAAGCTCAGAGATTTTACGCACGCTTTCGAAATCGCCTGGGGAAGAAATTGGAAAGCCCGCCTCGATAACATCAACGTTCATTCTAAGAAGCTCTCTTGCGATAACAAGCTTCTCGTCGGTGTTCATGGAAGCGCCAGGAGACTGTTCCCCATCGCGAAGAGTTGTGTCGAAAATATTTATCTTGCGAGTCATATAAAAGCCTTTCTTATTGGTGTCGCTGGCTGTTAGCAAATTAAGCGGTAGTTTATCTTAAAGGTAAGCGTTAAATTTTAAGCTTCCAAACGTTTTTAACTTCGATCTTATCCTTCATAGCCTCTATGGCGCTATCGGGAAGTTCGCCTTCAACGTTCATATAAACAAGGGCACACTTCTCTTTAGGCTTTGTGCCAATTTGCATGGTTGTAATGTTAACACCGGCGTCGCCAAGCGCAGTTCCTATAACGCCTATGCGGCCAGGACCATCTACGTATTCAAATACAATGGAATTCCTTGCTGGGGCGATATCGATATCGTAGTCGAGGAAGTTGATGATTCTTGCCGCCCTGTCTAGGCCATAAAGTGTGCATGCCATAGTTAAGTCGTCCACCTTAATGCGAAGGGCACTTTCGAAACTTCCTGCATCGGGGTTAGACCCTGTTGTAACAGAAATGCCATGGCGTTCTGCGCGCGCAAGTGTATCTGTTATGGAAACCATTCCCGCATTCTTGTAGGAAACGATACCGTCAATGACTCCCGCCACTATAGAATCAGGGTCGAAATCAGAGATTGAACCTTCAAGCATCACGTCAACCTTCTTTGGAATACGACCCAAAACATTAACCAGCATAGACCCCATCATCTTGGCGCAGCGAGCATATGGACGAACATCGTTTATAACTTCTGGCGGGAAAATAGTGGGGTTGATGGCCGTTGGAACAAGTGAGCCTTCAAGGCCTTGCCAAACATATTCAGCAATTTGTTGACCTGCGCGAACCTGAGCGTCGCGAGTAACTGCACTAATATGCGGGGTAAGAATGACGTTATCAAATTGGTGAAGGGGCGAATTTGTGCAAGGCTCTTCCTCAAAGACATCAATTGCCACAGCCCCTATCTTTCCAGCAGCGACAAAATCGGCCAGAGAGTCAAGGTCGTAAATGCCGCCACGTGCCGAATTGATAAGGATTACACCCTTCTTCATCTTGTCGAACTCTTTAGCACCAAACATTCCAACGGTATCAAGAGTGCGAGGAAGGTGAACAGAAATTACGTCGGCAACAGATATGACATCGTCAATATTGTCATAGATTTTCGCACCAAGTTTAGCGGCTCGGTCCTCAGAGCAATACGGGTCGTATGCAATGACTTCCATACCAAGACCTCGAGCACGTTCTGCAACAGCTGAACCCACTCTCCCAAGCCCGAAAATCGCTAAGGTCTTGCCATAAAGCTCGGTGCCCATAAAGCAATGACGTTCCCACCCGCCTGCATGCACAAGCGCATTGGCCTGCGGAATATGACGAGCGCAAGAAAGCATTAGGGCGATGGTATGTTCTGCCGCAGAGATGATATTCGACGTTGGCGCGTTACATACAACAATATCGTTGTCAAATGCGGCTTGAAGGTCGATGTTGTCGACAGTAACACCTGCTCTACCGATGATTTTTAAGTTGTCGGCTGCCTCGATTAGGGCTTTGTCAACCTTGGTTGCAGAACGTACGATTAGCCCATCATAAGGAGCAATGGTTTGGCGCAGCTCTTCAGGAGATAGCTTTAGCTTGACATCAACCTCATAACCGCGACCTTGCAGCGAATCAATTGCCTCTTGCGCTACTTTCTCGGTGATCAAGATTTTCTTTGCCATGTCTCCCCCTCTTCAGATCGCGTTCATGACAAGCTATTCACCTGTTTTGGCAAAAGCCCTTCTTGATATATTATCCGTGACTTTTCTCGAATTCGGACATGAAATCAACAAGAGCCTGTACGCCTTCTTTTGGCATAGCGTTATAAATGCTTGCGCGCATACCGCCAACGCTTCGGTGTCCTTTGATTGACTCGATATTGTGGTCTTTAGCCTCAGAGACGAAAAGAGCATCGAGTTCGTCTGAACCGGTCACGAATGGTACGTTCATGATAGAGCGGCAAGAAGGATTCGCTGTGGCCTTGAAAAGCTTGGACTGGTCGAGGTAGTCGTAGAGAATCGCAGCCTTTTCTACATTGATTTTCTTCATGGCCTCCAAGCCACCAAGGTTTTTGATCCACTTAAACACAAGCCCGCAAATGTAAATTCCCCAGCATGGAGGCGTGTTGGAAAGGGAGTTTGCCTTAGCTTGAGTGGTGTATCGCATGATGGTAGGCGTTTGCGGGTTAACATCTTCGCGAACGAGGTCGTCGCGAACAATGACAATGGTCACCCCTGCAGGACCCACATTTTTCTGAACGCCACCGTATACGATGCCGTAATCTGAAACATTTAGAGGCTGTGAGAGAAACATCGAAGAAACATCGCTTACAAGCGGGACATTTCCTGTATTTGGAAGCTTGGGATAAGTGGTGCCATAGATGGTCTCGTTTTGGCAGATGTAAACGTAGTCAGCATCTTCGCGGAATTCAAGAGCATCAACGTCTGGCACATAGCTGAAGTTCTTGTCTTCAGAGGAAGCAACGCAATTAGCATCGCCATAAAGGCAAGCTTCCTTGTATGCCTTTTTCGACCAAGACCCAGAAACGATGTAGTCGGCCTTGCCATTTACCATCAAGTTCATTGGGATGGCTGCAAACTGCTGGGTTGCGCCCCCTTGTAGGAAAAGCACGTGGTAGTTTTCAGGAATCTGCATAAGGTCGCGGATATCGGCCTCGGCTGTTTGGATGATCTCGTTGAAAGCCGCAGACCTGTGAGACATTTCCATGACAGACATACCTGTGCCCTTGTAGTCGAGCATCTCTGATGCTGCTTCCTTCAAAACCTCTTCGGGCAAAACAGCAGGTCCTGCAGAAAAGTTATAAACGCGTGTCATAATTTAAAACTCCTTTGTAGCTAATTAACAGCGCACTATTGTAATCCTAGATTATCCAAGCCAGAGGCCAGTGCAGAAATTAGCCTGTAAATGGCAAGATTTTAAGCTGCAAGCAAAGTCACGGCCTTATGAAGTTAAGCTACTGGCAGCTTATTCAGCTTGTAAGCGTATGTGGACGCATCACAAAGCCCTACAAAGCTGCAATGATAGCCTCAACCGATTGCTTTGCATCCCCTAGCATCATGTCGGTATTGTCGTTGAAGAAAAGCGGGTTTTGCACACCTGAATAACCAGCGTTTCCCATAGAACGCTTAGAGACGATAACTTTATTGGCCTCCCAGACACGAAGCACAGGCATTCCTGCAATCGGGGAATCTGGCTCGGTTTCAGCCGATGGATTGACGGTATCGTTTGCGCCTATTACAAGCACCACATCAACATCGCCAAAGTCATCGTTAATCTCGTCCATCTCATAGACGTTGTCATAAGGAACCTTGGCTTCGGCCAAAAGAACGTTCATATGCCCCGGCATACGCCCTGCCACAGGGTGTATGGCAAATTTCACATCGATGCCGCGAGCAAGCAATTTCTTGGTAAGGTCGGCCACTGGAAACTGAGCCTGAGCAACAGCCATCCCGTATCCTGGAGTGATAACCACGCTTTTCGCGTCTTCCAAGATACTTGCTACTTCTTGAGGACTAATTTCGGTGTGTTCGCCGTAGTCTTTTTGTGCAGTAGATGAAGACGCTATTGCATCTCCCCCGAAACCTCCCAGAATGACGCTTATGAAGGAACGGTTCATGCCTTGGCACATGATGTAGGAAAGAAAGGCACCAGAAGACCCAACCAAAGCGCCCGTGATAATTAACAAATCGTTTTCAAGTGTAAAGCCCGCCATTGCAGCAGCCCAACCAGAATATGAATTCAGCATGGATACAACTACTGGCATGTCTCCGCCGCCAATGGCAAGCACAAGGTGAGCCCCCAAAATTAAAGAAATTACAGTAAGGATACAAAGCGGAACAAGCCCTGCTTCCACCCCTCTGGTATTGATTAGCCAAGCTATCAAGCACAAAGAAGCGATAACAATTACCAAATTGATGTAGTTTCTGCCAGGTAGTGTTAGAGGCTTGCCCGAGATTTTCGCAGAAAGCTTTAAGTAAGCAACAATTGAACCTGTTAGCGTGACTGCGCCAATGAAAACAGCCAAACCTACTTCGCCAAGGTGGAATGCATTTTCAGCAGTTTGCGCGCCAGGAGTTGTAATGAAAGAGTTGAAGCCCACAAGCACAGCCGCCGCGCCTA
>CAZYOQ010000012.1:7989-34703 GCA_964649145.1 uncultured Eggerthellaceae bacterium
GCGCCAGGAGTTGTAATGAAAGAGTTGAAGCCCACAAGCACAGCCGCCGCGCCTACAAAAGAGTGTAGCATCGCGACTAGCTCTGGCATCTGGGTCATCTGAACCGACTTCGCCTTCCAAACGCCAAAAGACCCGCCAATTAGCAGGGCGACAATCATAAATCCTAGGGCGACGAGTGGACCTTGCTGGCTATAGACAAGCGCAATGATGATAGTGGCAATAAGGGCAACTATCATGCCAACAATGCCGAATGTGTTTCCTGCAACCGCTGACTTCTGCTTTGCAAGGCCTGCTAGCGCGAGTATGAACAATAAGGCGGCACCAATGTATGCAAGCGCTTGAAAGCTTGTAATAAATTCCAAAAAAACTGCCATTGCCTCGTTTTCGGCAAATAAAGACTCTAAGATCATTATTCTTCAGAGCTCCTCTCGAACATGCCGAGCATTCGGCGTGTTACAAGAAATCCTCCAAAGATATTTACAGAGGCGATAACCATCGCAATAAAGGAGAGCGCAATAACCAGAGGGTTGTCGGAGCCTATCTGAAGAATTGCGCCAACGATTATGATGCCTGAAATCGCATTAGTCACAGACATTAGCGGGGTGTGAAGAGTATGCGAAACCCCTGTAATTACATAGAAGCCCACCACGCACGCAAGCGCAAAGACTATAAAGTGGCTTCTCATTGATGCAGGCGCAAGCATTATAAGGGCGCAGGCAATAATTCCAAGAAGCATCTTCCACCAAAGACCGTTTAGCGGCGTTGATTCCTCGCTTTTAGTTTTTTGGGTGGAGGATTTTTGGGTGGAGGATTTTTGGGTAGGCGCTTCCTCTTTTTTCCCGGAAGGTGCAACAGAGACGCTAATTGCAGGAGGTGGCCACATGACATCGCCGTTTAAGGTAACGGTCATCCCGCGAATAACATCGTCTTCTTCGTCAAGAACAAGATTGCCGTCTTTACCAGGAGTTGCAAGCTTTAAGAGATTGACGATATTTTGCCCGAAAAGCTGGGAGGATTGGCCAGGCATTCGGCTTGCAAGGTCGGTATACCCAATGATGGTCACACCGTTTTCTGTTACAAAGACTTCGTTGGGCCTAGTTAGCTCGCAATTGCCGCCAAGTTCAGATGCTCCCATATCAACAATCACAGAGCCTGGTTTCATATTTGCGACAGCTTGAGCTGTTATGAGTAAAGGAGCTGGACGACCTGGAACCTGTGCCGTTGTTATGACGATATCGCATTTAGAGGCTTGTTCGGTATAGACCTTCAAGACCTGGTTTTGCTGGTCTTCGGTAAGCGCTTTGGCATAGCCGTCAGAAGACTCTTGTGACACTGGGATTTCAACGAATGTCGCGCCAAGAGACTCTACTTGGTCGGCAACGTCTGAACGCACATCGGTCGCAAAAACCTGCGCACCCATGCTTCCTGCTTGCCCAATGGCTGCAAGGCCAGCAACCCCAACACCAATTACATATACCTTAGCAGGCGCAACCTTGCCTGCTGCAGTTATTTGACCGGCAAATGTCTTGCCGTAGTTTTCGGCCGCTTCTATAACCGCGCGATACCCAGCCACATTCATCATGGAAGAGCGCACATCCATCGATTGCGCGCGAGAGATTCTGGGCACCATATCTAGCGCAAGAGCTGTAAGCCCACCCTTTGACAGCGTGTCAACCAATTCTGGGTGCATGTTAGGCGCAAGGCGCGCAATTAAAGTCTTGCCTGTGCCCATACGAGAAAGATTTTCAGGTGAAGGAGTATCTATACATGTAACAATGTCAGATTCCCAAAGCTCTTCTGTGTCAACTATCTTGGCACCTGCGGCTTCATACTGGTCGTCAAAGTAGCTTGCGGCCTGGCCTGCGTGCGCCTCGACTACAACTTCATAGCCCAGTTTAATAAGCTTTGCGACAGTATCGGGCGTACCAGATACTAAAGGGGTATTTGATTTTGTCTCCTTGCAAACTCCGATTCTCATACTTACCTACCATACTTTCAAAAGTGAGAAAAGCCCCGCGCCACATGGGCACAGGGCTAGCGTTAGCAGAAGTTGTGTACTAGTTGATCCAGCTGAACATTCCGCGAATTTTTTCGCCTGTCTTTTCGATTTCGTGTTCGTTAATAGCCTCACGCTGCTCAAGGAGCCACTTGTGGCCATTCTTGCAATCGTCGACGAATTCACGAGCGAAGCTGCCATCTTGGATGCGATCAAGAATTTGCTTCATAGCCTGACGGGACTGTTCGTTGATAACTTTAGGTCCTGCATAGTATTCGCCGTATTCTGCGGTGTTAGAAATTGAGTAGTTCATGAAGTGGATGCCGGACTCATACATGAGGTCGACAATCATCTTCATTTCGTGATAGCACTCAAAATATGCAAGTTCGGGCGGGTATCCTGCGTCGACTAGCGTCTCGAAGCCAGCCTTTACAAGCTCGACCAAACCACCGCACAGAACTGCTTGCTCGCCAAAGAGGTCTTCTTCGGTTTCTTCCTTGAATGTTGCCTTGATGACACCTGAACGTGCACCACCAACACCCCAAGCATATGAAAGCGCGATATCCCATGCATCTCCTGTAGCATCTTGCTGGACACAAATGAGATCCGGCACACCCGAGCCTTCAGTGTACTGACGACGAACAATGTGGCCAGGGCCTTTAGGAGCGCACATGATAACGTTTACATCTTCAGGAGGAGTGATGTAGCCATAGTGGATATTGAAACCATGAGCGAAAGCAAGAGTATCGCCAGCTTTGAGGTGCGGGGCGATATGCTTTTCATATACATCTGACTGAAGTTCGTCTGGGACGAGGATCATGATAAGGTCGGCCTCTTCGGCGGCTGTATCCATGTCGCATACTTTAAGACCTGCCTCTTGCGCCTTTTCAATAGACTTAGAGCCCTCGCGAAGACCAACGCGCACATCGCAGCCGGAATCTTTGAGGTTCAGAGCATGAGCATGGCCTTGTGAGCCATAACCAATGATCGCGATTTTCTTACTCTTGATTATTTCTGGGTTACAGTCGTTTTCGTAGTAGATTGTTACTGCCATTTGATACTTCTTCCTTTCGTGTTCAAATGTGTGACCTGCTATTCTATACCTAAAGTAAGTATTTGTTCGCTTTTCTTTCAAGCTATTAACGAAGTTTTAACTATGTGGCAAAGATAGTGCGACACATGAAGGCCAATCGCTTGCAATCTTGCCTTAGCTCTAGCGAAAGCGCGCCTTTCTATGATTGCGATTGCTCTCTCTCCTATGCTCGCGCGTTTGCCTTGCCAATAGCCTTACCCCTAGCTTGACTTCGACGTAGAGTTTCTAGACATCGCGATCTTTCCTGTGCGAACAGTTTCTTTGATGCCATAGGCGCGAATCAGATCTTCTAGACCCTTTAGCTTAGAATCGTCGCCTGTGGCCTCGATTGTAAGCGAGGTTCTGCCAACGTTTACAATCTTTGCGCGGAAGATGTTCGCGATTTCGATGATCTCATTTCTGCGTTCAGGCGCAGCGTTCACCTTGTAGAGCACTAGTTCGCGTTCTATTGCCGACTCATCTGTGAGGTCGGTAATCTTGTGGACGCTTATCAGCTTGTGAAGTTGCTTGGTAATTTGTTCGTAGGCGATATCGTCTGCAATCACAATTGCTGTTAGACGCGATAAGGTATCGTCTTCAGTAGGTCCTACAGAAAGCGATTCAATATTGAAGCCGCGCCGAGAAATTAGTCCGGTAACGCGTGAGAGCACACCTGGCTTATTTTCTACAAGCACAGAAAGCACATGTTTTACCTCGTTAGACATGCTTATTTCACCTCGCTTTCCTTATCGCATTTATCTGTTTGCGAAGAATCGCTGCCGTTGGCGGGGTTAGAGGCATTGGCATCTGCACCGCTTGCGCCGCTGGCGTCTTCGTTAACGTCGAAATCGTCATAAGCGCCTTTGCGTTCGCCTTTGTCATTGGGATCCATCTCCCAACGACCCCCAAACTGTGCGTCGATATTTGCGCAGGGCGATTCCTCGCTGATATGAACTGGAGGTTCGCCTGGCATGTCGGTTCGCACGGCTCCCACAGCAACATCAATAGCGCCCATAATGTTATCGAGTGCAGCACCTGGAGCAACCATCGGGTAAACGTTTTGGTCGCGCGGTATAACAATGTCTAGCAAGTACGGCCCTTCAGCTTGAAGCATCTCTTGAATGGCGGCAGATACTTCTGCAGGATTATCGACCCGCTTGCCCTTCCACTGATATGCGTCGGCAAGTTTCACGAAGTCTGGGTTATTCTCAAGCTCTGTTTGGGAATAACGTTCGTTATAGAAGAGTTTTTGCCATTGGTGAACCATTCCCAACGCGCGATTGTCAAGAATTAGAACCTTAACAGGAATCTTGTGAATCGCGGCGGTTGCCATCTCTTGACTATTCATTTGGAAAGAGCCATCGCCTGCGATGCAAACCACTACTTTGTCTGGTTCGCCAATTGCAGCACCAATAGCCGCCGGAAAACCGAAGCCCATAGTACCTAGGCCACCGCTAGAGATAAAACTTCTAGCAACCTCGCGGTCAACAAACTGATGTGCCCACATCTGGTGCTGGCCTACTTCGGTAACCACGATCGATTTTTCCGGGTCAAGTTGGCTCGAGAGATCTTTCATCACAAGCTCTGGCACGATATTGTTCTTATCGTCTTCGAGGTCTGGATGATAGAACGGGTAACGTTCACGCCATTTGTTTACCTGTGCCACCCATTGTGCGTCAACAGGTTTTGCATCGTCTTTGCCAAGCTGTTCGATGATTCCATCTAAGACACCCTTAAGGTCTCCCACAATCGGCACATCGGCTTCGCGAATCTTTCCGATTTCTGCTGGGTCGATATCTATATGGATAACCTTCGCATGAGGTGCAAATTCTGCAGGACGACCTGTAACACGGTCAGAGAACCTAGCCCCGGCAGAAATAATGAGGTCGCTTTCTGTCATGGCAAGGTTTGAGTACTTCGCGCCGTGCATTCCAACAGGACCTAAGTTAAGCGGATGCGAGGCCGGGAAAGCGCCTTTGCCCATAAGCGTTGTCACAACTGGAAGCTGCATTATGTTTGCAAGTTGCACAAGTTCTTCTGACGCATCTGAAATAACAGCGCCACCGCCAACGTACAAAACCGGCTTCTCGGATTTCTCGATAAGTTTTGCCGCGGCTTTAATCTGTTTAGCATTTCCCCTGTAAGTGGGCTTGTATGAGGGAAGATTAACATCGTCTGGATAATCAAAGACCACATTTGCACCACAAAGGTCTGACGGAACGTCGATTAGAACAGGACCTGGACGCCCGGTGGTGGCTATATGGAAAGCCTCGCGGAAAGTCTTAGTAAGCTCTTCTACCGACTGAAGCAAATAAGAATGCTTAACAACAGGCATGGTAATGCCAACGATATCCGATTCCTGGAATGAGTCGGTTCCGATGACAGCGCGAGGAACCTGGCCAGTTATAACGACCAGCGGGACAGAATCCATATAAGCTGTGGCAATTCCCGTTACTGTATTAGTAGCGCCAGGACCACTTGTGACTATTACAACCCCTGGCTTTCCAGTGGCGCGCGCATAGCCATCGGCCATGTGCACAGCGCCTTGTTCATGGCGTGCAAGAACATGGTTTAAGATTTCAGAGTCGTATAGCGCGTCATAGATTTTTATCGCCTGACCTCCTGGGTATCCAAAAACGGTGTCTACCCCTTCGGCCTCAAGCGAGGCGATAATGGCCTCAGAGCCTAGCATCTGCTTGCCTTGCTTTGGCGTCTTAGAGCCAAGACCACGAGAAGACCCCATATTCTTGGCATTGCGCCTTTGTTTGTTTTCTTCTGTCATAAGCTTTTCCTATTCTACGTAAGCGCCCTCATCGGCAGACGATACAAGACGTGCGTACTTTGCAAGCACTCCATGGTCGTGTTTTTGAGCTGGAGGCTGCCAAGATTTGCGCCTACGCTCAATTTCTGCATCGTCGACGTTTAAGGTAAGCGCGCCACCTTCTATATCGACAGTTAGGCTATCGCCTTCCTGTATAAGCGCAATTGGACCGCCACTTGCAGCTTCTGGACTAACATGACCAACAGCAGGACCTTTTGTAGCGCCAGAGAAGCGGCCATCGGTAATTAACGCCACACTGTCGGAAAGACCCATTCCGCAAATCGAACTTGTGGGGGTAAGCATCTCGCGCATGCCAGGGCCACCTTTTGGGCCCTCGTATCGAATAACAAGAACATCGCCTGGTTTGATGCGGCCAGCATTTATGGCCTCGCAAGCCTCTTCCTCGCTTTCAAATACGCGGGCAGGGCCTGTGTGTTTCATCATCTTAGGGTCAACGGCTGCCTTCTTCACGATGGCTCCATTTGGAGCGATATTTCCATGCAGTACACGTAAAGCGCCCTGCTTGGTAATGGGGTTGTCGTGCTTGCGGCACACTTCGCCGTCTGCTGGCTTGGTGTCGTTTTCGATGTATTGACTCATAGTGCCTTCGCAGGTAAGGGCATCCATATCAAGAAGCCCAAGCTCGAAGAGCTCATGCATAACAACTGGCACGCCGCCAACCTCATAGAGATCTGAAAGCGGACGAGGACCAGATGGCTGGAGCTTCACGAGATGGGGCGTGCGAGCACTTGCTGCATCCCAATCATCCATGGTAATTGGGAAGCCTGCTGCGCGCGCGATAGCTGTAAGATGAAGCACTGTATTGGTAGAGCCTCCAAAGGCCATATCACATTCCATCGCATTGTGTACAGAATGCTCATTTATGATGTCTTTGATCTTTGTATTGCTTTCAACAAGTTCCATGATTTTCATGCCAGCTTGTTTTGCAAGCCTTATACGTTGCGAATACACAGCAGGAATAGTGCCGTTTCCAGGAAGTGCTATACCTAGTGCTTCGCATAGGCAGTTCATAGAATTGGCCGTAAACAAGCCTGAACAGCTGCCACATGTAGGACATGCTGTGTTTTCGTAGTACTTAAGCATATCCTCGTTCATGGTGCCGTTTGTAACTTGAGCCGCACCGTCGAAAAGCGTGTTGAGGTCGGTTGTAGGTCCAGCTCCCCCTGGCTGCTTGCCAGCAAGCATGGGGCCGCCCGATACGAAAACAGTTGGAATGTTTACGCGCAGGGCACCAATTAGCATTCCGGGTACTATCTTGTCGCAATTCGGGATGCATACAATACCGTCGAAAGCATGGCCTTGAACAGCGCATTCAACGGAATCAGCGATGGTTTCGCGAGATACGAGCGAATAGTGCATTCCATCATGGTTCATGGCAATGCCATCACACACACCGATGGTTGAAATTTCGAATGGAACACCACCTGCCATATAGATGCCCGCTTTTACAGCTTCAGCTATTTTGTCGAGATTGGTATGTCCTGGAATGATGTCGTTTCGCGAGTTAATGACAGCTATGAAGGGGCGCTTCATCTCCTCGTCGCTTATTCCATCGGCCTTAAGCAGGCTTCTGTGTGGAGCGCGCGCCACTCCTTCTTTTACCTGATCGCTCCTCATGTGCATTCATTATCTCCTTTCACTCCACATCCACTACAACCGCAAAATGAAAAATCCCGAGGCTTGGATTGCCTCGGGACATGTAATCGCCAGTGTTTCCGCCTAAGCGGGACATGTAACGGTGTCGCCGGTTCAACCCTACTTACCTCCTGCCCCGACGGTAAGCCTGACGGACAGCTGGTTTTCCAGTCGAACTGCTCAAAGGATGTTCCTAGCAACATCTATTTACGGCTAGGCTATTGCCACCGCGTCGTAAATAGAGGCCACTGCATTCCTCGTCGTCGCATTTCGATTTTGAAAGCGCAATTGCACTTTCGCCTTATTCAATTGTGGGAAGCGAGTATACACCTCTGAAAAATGAATACAAGGAAAATGAAGGTTTTGGGTCTAAAGCGAACGTGTGCGGCTAGATCCTTCGAACGGTCTGGTCGATTAGCTTGCAGAAATCAGGCTCTGCGCGCTTAGCCACCTCAAAGATTTCCAAATCGGTGGGGCTTGCAGCATTTATTCCACAGGCCATATTCGAGCAAAGCGAAATTCCTAGCACTCGCATGCCCACATGACGCGCTGCAATCACTTCCTCACACACAGACATAGCCACAGTGTCTGCCCCCCATTTCCTAAAGGCGCGAATCTCTGCAGCTGTCTCGAAGCTAGGGCCTAAAAGCCCAAGGTAGACACCTTCTTGAGCAGAGATATCGAATTGCTTTGCAACCTCTTTGGCAATCGCTCTAAGCTCTGGGTCGTAGCACTCATACATCGAAAAGAAACGCATGGAAAGTTTATCTGGTTCTAAACCTGCAACAGGATTTCTTCCCGTGAAATTAATGTGATCGGACATTATGCAGAAGTCGCCAACCTTGTAATTTTCGTTGATTGCTCCAGCTGCGTTTGTTGTTATAAGCGTCTCAACTCCAACTTCATGCATCAACCAAACAGGGTAAGCCACCTCTTGGGCGCAATTACCTTCATACCCATGAAGCCTGCCTTGCATGCAAAGAACTTGCTTACCACCTAAAATGCCAGAGACAAACCTACCAACATGGCCTGTGGCGGTAGATGTTTTCATATGTGGGACTTCACCGAAGGGAAGATATTTGGCATCTTCAATTTTCTGCGCTAAAGGACCAAGACCAGAGCCTAGAATAATCGCGATTTTGGGCTTTCTTTCCCCTAGCCAATCTTTTAGAACTTTTGCAGATTCAAAAAGCCAATCTTTTAAAGGCAGATCTTGAGACATCGTCATCCTTTCGAAGCACTAATTACTCTTGGAAGGTCATTCAAATCGTTGGTAACTATTATATTCACGAATCCACTATTAGACGCAATCTTAATTGCCTCGGAACATGTATCTTCGTGAAGCTCACATGCAAGAAGGCCACCTTGCTTCAATGCAGGGTAAGCCCATGCACAAATTCGCCTGAAAACATCAAGACCGTCTTCCCCACCATCCAAAGCAAGTTTTGGCTCGAAGTTTCCAACTTCTGATGGAAGTTGCTGTAATTGAGAGCTTGGAATATAGGGAGGGTTTGAGACTACTGCATCGAAGTGCCCTATAAGTGCTTGGTCTATTCCACTTGCCAAGTCGCATTCCTTCACCTCTACCCTATCTTGCAGGTGAAGCTTGCTAACGTTTTCACGCGCTAACTTGACACATTTGCTCGATACATCGGTGGCAATAACTTTAATTCGTGGGTTTTCATACGCAAGAGATGCAGCTATGCAGCCACTGCCGCAGCAAAGGTCGCAGACCAAAATGTCAGGCACGCACGCCTCGGTATCAGATACGTGCTTGTCGCGTGGAAGTGCAGATAAAACCTCGCTTACTAAAACCTCTGTTTCTGGGCGAGGAATTAGCACACCGGGGCAAACATTTAGCTCGATAAAACGAAAAGTAGTTTTACCTGTTATGTATTGAAGAGGCTCGCCATTAGCGCGCCTTTTAACGAAACTGCGAAGCTTATCAAGCTCACGACCGTCAAATGGACGGTCGATGTTTGTATAGAGTTGCATAAAGGAAAGCCCTGTGACATCAGAAATAAGCCAGCGAGCCGAAATCAAAGGGTCGGGGTCTGCGTGGTCTGCCAGATAACCCTGCAACCATTCGAGCATTCGCCCGATTGTCCAAGAGTCTTTGTTCGGCACTAAACGGCTTCCTCGAGTTTTTGGGCGCGATCTGCAGCCTGTAGCGCGGTTATCACATCTATTAGCTTGTTTCCAAGAAGAACGTCGTTGTAGCTGGAATTGAAACCAATTCTGTGGTCGGTGACGCGATCTTGCGGGCCGTTGTAGGTGCGAATCTTTTCCGCGCGATCACCAGAACCTATTTGAGCTAGGCGTTTAGCGCCCTCTTCTGCCTGCTGTTCGGCAAGCATTTTCTCGTAGAGGCGGGCGCGAAGCACGCTCATTGCTGCGATCTTGTTTTGCAGCTGCGACTTTTGGTCTTGCGACTGTACAACAAGGCCACTTGGAAGATGCGTTATGCGAACTGCAGAGTCGGTGGTGTTTACGCATTGGCCACCAGGACCTCCTGCACGAAAGACATCTATGCGCAAATCGCTTTCGTTAATCTCAACTTCTACCTCATCGGCTTCTGGTAAAACGGCAACAGTAGCAGTTGAAGTGTGAATGCGACCTTGAGATTCGGTCTTCGGAACGCGTTGTACGCGATGCACACCCGACTCAAACTTCATCAGCGAATATACGTGGTCGCCCTTTACCTTGAACTGGATTTCTTTGTATCCGCCAACTTCTGATGGAGATACATCCAAAGTCTCGGTCTTCCAACCTTGGTCTGCCGCGAAGCGTTCATACATCTTGTAAAGATCGCCTGCAAATATTGCAGCCTCGTCTCCTCCTGCTGCAGCTCGAATCTCTACGATGATGTCCTTTTCGTCTGCTGGGTCTGCAGGGATCAACATGAACTTGATATCTTCCTCAAGCTGCGGAAGTTTTGCTTCAATGCCCGCAATTTCTTCTTGGGCAAATTCCTTCATGTCAGCGTCAGATAGCATCTCTTTGGCGGCAGCTAGGTCATCCATCGCGCTAACGTATTCTGATGCCTTCTTGGCAAGAGCTCCTTGGTTAGCATATTCCTTTGCTAGACGGTTGTATTCCTTCTGGTCGGCAAGAACATCTGGGTCGCCCATCTTTTGCTGAAGGTCGTCGTATGCCTGCAAAAACGTCTCCAGCTTTTCTTTCATATCAATATCGGCCATAACATCACCTTATAAGCTTTACTTCTACGCAGAAAAATACGCGCCTGACTAGCGCGTATTGAATTTGAGGCTATTGTAACAAAGGTTTAGCAAATGCGAAGGATACAAGCGCTCCTAATCGAAAATAGCCATTATTGCCGCTTTAGGCTGAGCACCAATGATCTTCTTTGCTGGTTGGCCGTCCTTGAAAAGTATTAGTGTGGGTACAGAATTCACGCGATACTTAAGAGCAATATCGCTAGCTTGGTCGATATCAAGCTTATAGACCTTAGCCTTGCCCTCTACCTCAGACGCAACCTCGTCTAAAGTTGGCGCTAAACGCTTGCATGGGCCACACCATGTCGCAAAAAAATCGACCAGAACCGGAATTTCTGCCTCAAGAACCTTGCTTGCGAAATCACTTGAGGTAAGCTGCTCACTCATTTTTGTCCTCCTCTAATTGCTTAAACAAAGCAATAAAAACCTTTACTGCTATTTCTTCGCTTCTTCTACTAGCCTATAGACTATTGAATTCGCATTCCAAATGGGCTACCAAGCAAAAATCTCTTAATTCCGTTATCGGAATTTAGCCTATTTGTCATCTACTTAGCAAGCCGAAACTAAAGCGAAGACTCGCAATATACATTTACGCTCATCACTAATTACATGATCTTAAGCAAGTTTAACAAAAGTCAAACATGATACTAGAGAGAAGCATCGCGAATCTTGTTAACAAATTCGTTACGATCGCAAGTTCCAAGGTCGCCTTTTGACCTGTCACGGACGCTGATCGTATTGTTTTCAAGTTCGGTGTCGCCAAGAATTACCATATAGGGAATCTTGTCAGATTGAGCTTTCGCGATCTTTACCTTTAAGGGCTCGTTTTGCTCCATCACCTCTACCCTACCGCCTACTGCCTTAAGCTGGTCTGCAAACGCACTGGCAGCTTCAAGGTGTCTATCAGCAATTGGGATAACAACAACCTGCACAGGTGAAAGCCAAAGCGGCAAAGCCCCCGCGTAATGTTCGATAAGTATTCCAAGGAAGCGCTCGATTGAGCCGAATATAGCTCGGTGTAGCATCCAGGGGCGCTGCTCTGAATTATCGGCCGCACGATAGGTTAAGCCAAAGCGTTCAGGCATATTGAAATCGATTTGCACAGTCGAGCATTGCCAGGTACGCCCAATGGCGTCTTTAACCTTGATATCAATTTTTGGACCGTAGAAAGCCCCGTCGCCTTCGTTGATATCGTATTCGAGGTTATGACGAACGCACGCCTCCTTCAGGGAATTAGTTGCATGATCCCACATGTCATCAGAGCCTATCGATTTAGCCGGGCGCGTGGAAATTTCAGCCTCGTATTCAAAACCAAAAGTGGTCATGATGTGATCTACTAGGTCAAGAATGGCAACGACTTCGTCGACAACCTGATCACGCGTGCAAAAGACATGGGCATCGTCTTGCGTAAAACCGCGAGCGCGAAGAAGGCCATGCACAACACCTGACATCTCGTGTCTATAAACCGTTCCGAATTCAAAGTAGCGAAGCGGAAGATCGCGATATGAGTGCAGCTGTGAGCGATAGAGCATCACATGACCTGGGCAGTTCATAGGCTTGACTGCATATTCGACAGGGTTTGGATCCTCTTCCGTTCCCTCGTTAATGTCGAAGAAGTACATGTTTTCCTTGTAGAAGCCATAGTGTCCTGAAGTCTTCCAGACATCTGCGTTATAGATATGAGGAGTGATAACCTCCTCGTAGCCCCTATCGTAAAGGTCGCGACGCAACCACTCTTGAAGGATGCGAATTATGCGCGCACCTTTCGGCAAGTAAAGCGGAAGGCCGGCTCCAGCAAGCGGATCCATCGTATAAATACCCAGTTCGCGACCAAGCTTTCTGTGGTCACGCTTTGCGGCCTCTTCCAGATTGTGCAGATATTCGTCAAGCTCTTTTTTCTTTGGAAATGCAGTGCCATAAATTCGGGTTAGCATTTCTTTGGAACTGTCGCCCTTCCAATATGCCCCAGCCGTCTTCATAACCTTCATCTCTCCACACTTAGAAGCGCTTGGAACATGAGGACCTGCACACAAGTCGACAAAATCGCCATGTCGATAGATGGAAATTTCTTCATCTTGTGGAAGTTCGTCTATATGTTCCAGCTTGAAGCGTTGGTCTTTAAAGACATCCTTTGCCTGGTCTCGACTAAGAACTTCTCGCACAAATGGAGCGTCGGCTTTTTTTATCTCGACCATCTTTGCCTCGATGGCTTCAAGATCGTCGTTGGTGATAGGGCGTGGAAGCTCGAAATCATAGAAAAAACCATCTTCAGTTGCAGGTCCAAACGCAATTTGTGCGCCAGGGAATAGCTGCTGTACGGCTTCTGCCATGATATGAGCAGAAGAGTGGCGCATAATGGATAGCGCTTCTTCGGATTTATTGGTGATAATCTCGATTGCAGCTCCATCTTTTACGTGCGCGCTCAAGTCGCAAAGAGCGCCATCAATCTTTCCTGCAATCGCGGCTTTAGCAAGGCCTGCGCCTATTGATGATGCGACATCATAGACAGTCGCTTCATCTTTAACATCAAGTTTGGTTCCATCTGGGAGTTTGACGAACATTCACTTTCCTTTCTTATAAGAAACTGCCTTTCGTCTAAGATTTTGAAAGGCAGTTTTTGATTGGCGCGCTTTATTGTCTGGCTGCGTGCGACCTTGGAGGTCGGTTTCTAGCTTGTCTTTGCCCCGGTGCATTCTCAGGGCGACTACCTACACCTGAAACAGGAGTAGCACAATAAGGACAAACCGTCCAAGAAGGCTCAAGCGCACGTTCGCAATGAGAACAAAGGTTCTTCAGCTGTGTCTTACAATTTGGGCAGATAACAAAATTAGCTTCAACCGGATACCCACAAGTTGCGCATTCGCCATACTTCATTAGCTGGCGCTGCTTTAAAGCTATTTCAAGTTCTTGTTCGTCGCGATCGATTCTAAGCAGTGGCGGGCGAAGCAGTATATAGGCCACAACGCCAATTATAGGAACCAAAGCAATAATCGCCCAAACATACCATGTAACGCCACGCATGTAAGCGTCTCTTATCACCCAGATTATGGATAAAACATAGAGAATTACCAGAAGCACGACCACAATCGTGAACACCGCTTGCATCTCTGGTGTCCATAGTTGAGAGACTAAATCGCCCAATTATCCCAACTCCCAATTATCTCTTCGACAATAAACTTCATTATTATAGCAAAGCCTATTAACTTGAACTTATCGCCTCAAGCTGGTCTTTCAGGCGTTTTGCCTGACTGAGGTCTTCTTCAAGCCTTGCCTTGTCCTTTTCAATAACCTCTTTGGCCGCTTTCGCCAAAAAACCAGGGTTTGATAACTTCTTCTCAATTTTTGCGGCATCTTTTTCAAACTTGTCAATCTCTTTGCTAAGACGCGCCTTTTCAAGTTCAAAATCAACCAGACCTGAAAGTATCGTGTAAACCTCGATATCTCCTATAAGTGCAACTGCAGATTCTGACGGCTTGGAAGCTGTATCTGATACCTCAAGAGAAGTAAGTTTCGCAAGCGCACAAATAAGTTCTTCCTGGGACTTGATCACAGGTACTTTAGATAAAGGAGCCTTAACAACAAGCAAGAGAGCCTCTTTAGGAGAAAGCCCATAGCGTGCACGCGCACTTCTAACAGCACCTACGATGTCGCAAACAAGGGATGTAGCAAGTTCAGCTTCTTCATCGATGTAGGACTCAAGCGCTTTAGCATCTGGCCACTTAGAGATTATGAGCATTTCTGCATCTTCACTAGATTTTGGAAGCGAAGAATAAATGCTTTCTGTGATAAATGGCATTATCGGATGTAAAAGCCTGAGTGCCACATTCAAAACGAAAACGAGGTTTTGCTGGCAGGCAAGTCTATCTTGAGAATTAGCCTTATCGCTAAGGCGTGGCTTTGAGAATTCGATGTACCAATCGCAAAACTCGTTCCAGAAGAAGGTATACAGAAGACGGGTAATCTCGCTGAACTCATATTGAGCATAAGCATCATCAATTTGGCGAACAAGCTTGGCCAAGCGCGAGAAAATCCATTTATCAGCGTCGGTTAAAAGCTTTGGTTCGCCTTGCGTATAGCCTTCCAGGTTCATCTCGACAAAACGAGCAGCATTTTTGATCTTGTTAGCGAAATTTCTGGCAGAGGCAATTTTTTGCTCATCAAATTTGATGGCCTGATTTCCCGTAACCTGCGTAAGCAAGCCAAAACGCATACCGTCTGCGCCATAGTCTTGCATAAGCTTTACAGGGTCGACGCCGTTTCCACGCGACTTGCTCATGGGCTTGCCGTCTGAGCCCATAACCGTTGGATGAATTATGACTTCCTGGAATGGAATTTCATCAGTGCAGTATTTCGAAGCCATGACCATTCTTGCCACCCAAAGCCCCATAATGTCGCGAGCAGTGGAAAGTAGCTGCGTTGGGTAGTATTTCTGCAGGTCGGGTGATTGCTTGCCAAAAGCTGCCCAGCCTTGCGTGGCAAATGGCCAAAGCTGAGATGAAAACCACGTGTCCAGCACGTCTTCGTCTTGCCGCACGGGCTTTCCGCAATTCGGGCACACCTCAATATCGTCAACAGAGGCGTCTTTCCACCCACAGGAATCGCAATAAAACATTGGGATGCGATGACCCCACCAAAGCTGGCGAGAGATGCACCAGTCTTTAAGGTTTTCAAGCCAATCAAGATAAACCTGAGACCAGCGAGGCGGATAGAACTTAATCTGGCCGCTTTCAACTGCAGCAGCGGCAGGCTTCTTTAGTTCTTCAACAGCAACGAACCACTGCTCGGAAAGCCAAGGCTCAAGAGTTGTGTGGCACCTATAGCAGTGCATAACGGAATGGTTTAGATCTTCTATGTGATCAAGCAGGCCTAAAGCATCAAACTCTTCAACTATCGCTTCCCTGGCCTGGTCACGAGACATCCCGCTGAACTTTCCAAAGCCATCCACAACGTGGGCGGTTTCGTCAAAAATATTGATTTTCTCTAGCCCTGCGCGATTTCCCATGGCAAAGTCGTTAGGGTCGTGTGCAGGCGTTACCTTTACAGCGCCAGTTCCAAATTCTGCATCTACATGAAAATCGCTAAAGATAGGAATTTCGCGGTTAACTATAGGAAGCATGACTTTCGCGCCTGCCGCAAGAAGCGGGGCGTAACGTTCATCTTTAGGGCTTACAGCAACGCCAGTGTCTCCAAGCATTGTTTCTGGACGAGTGGTTGCAACCACTAAGTATTCGATACCGCCAACAGGTTCGACCAGCGGGTAGCGCAAATACCACAAATGGCTGGCCTCGTCTTCATATTCAGCCTCATCGTCGGCAATGGCAGTCGTGCAATTAGGACACCAGTTTACGATGCGCTTGCCTTTGTAAATGATGCCTTCGTGGTACCAGTCACAAAAGACCTTGCGAACTGCAAGCGAAAATTCCGGGCTCATGGTGAACTGCTCGTTGTCATAGTCGCAGCTGCACCCCATTGCCTTAATTTGGTTAACGATAGTGGTGCCGTATTCATCGCGCCATTTCTGGCATTCCTTGATGAAGGCATCACGGCCAATCTCACGGCGGTTAATTCCCTGTGAAGCAAGATGCTTGTCGACCTTTGTTTGCGTGGCAATACCAGCGTGGTCGGTGCCAAGCACCCACCGAGTCTGATAGCCCTGCATGCGTGCGCGCCTAATGCAGGCATCTTGGATGGTGTCGTTTAGAGCGTGACCCATATGAAGAACGCCTGTGATATTAGGTGGTGGAATTACTATGGTATAGCCATCATCTGCGTGCTTGCCAAAACCAGAAGTGCGTGAGAAATACCCACCATCCTTCCAGGCTTCAAAAATTGGTCTTTGCCACTGCTCATAGGTATTCTTAGAATTATCAACCATGCTCTAAAGCTCCGTGTAAATGCTAGATTATTTTTTTACGTCTTTAATGGCGGGCAATGTGTCGCCTGTAATATCTGTGGAACGAATGGTGACTTTCGTTTTTCCATCATGTTCAGGAAGGTCAAACATCACATTCATTAGCACTCTCTCGCAAATTGAGCGAAGGCCGCGAGCACCAGTGCCTCTGTCTACAGCTTCATGGGCGATAGCTCGCAGCGCGTCTTCTTCAATTTCAAGTTGGCTATCTTCAAGCTCGAACATTTTTTGGTATTGCTTCACCAGCGCGTTTTTAGGTTCGGTGAGAATTCTAACCAGTGCATCCTCATCAAGTTCCTCAAGCGATTTGATAACAGGGATCCTTCCAACAAATTCAGGGATCATACCAAACTTGTTAAGATCTTCAGGAAGTACCTGCGCTAAAAGCTCTGCTTCTGAGCGCTTCTTAGATTCAGGAAGGTCGGATGCAAACCCAAGGCCTTTCTTGCCAACACGCTGGCCAATGATGTCAGCTAGGCCAACGAAAGCACCACCAAGAATGAATAGAATGTTCTTCGTGTTGATATGAATTAATTCTTGCTCAGGGTGTTTTCTTCCGCCTTGCGGGGGAACATTAGCATCGCAACCCTCTACTATTTTCAGTAGCGATTGCTGAACGCCTTCGCCCGAAACATCACGCGTGATCGAAAGATTTTCGGCCTTGCGGGCAATTTTATCGATCTCGTCGATGTAGATAATTCCTATCTCGGCACGCCCTATATCAAAGTCGGCTGCAGTTATAAGTTTAAGAAGGATGTTTTCGACATCCTCGCCAACATAGCCTGCCTCTGTGAGCGTTGTGGCATCGGCAATAGCAAAAGGCACTTGCAACGTACGCGCCAAAGTTTGCGCAAGCAGCGTCTTTCCTGAACCAGTAGGACCCACAAGCATAATGTTTGACTTGTCGATCTCGACTTCTTCGTCACTTCCGTCTGTAGGCTCTAGCATGATGCGCTTATAGTGGTTGTACACAGCAACTGAAAGCGCACGTTTTGCAGACTCTTGGCCAACAACGTGACTAGAAAGCTCTTCATAAAGCTTATGAGGCGTAGGCAGTACAGACAGTACGCGCTTTCTCGCCTCTTCGATATCTTCTAAGTCCTCAGATGCCTCGAAATCCAAATTATTAGCAAAGTCGTCAGTATTTTTCTTAGAACGACCTCTGTGCCTTGATGGGTATGTGTGCATTGGGTCTGCGCCAATGGCAGGCGCGCTAGAAGCATCGCTTCGAATATGGTTTGCCATATCCTGCATCATGGCATCGGCGCAAACAGCAATGCACTCATCGCAGATATAGATGCCGTTTGGGCCTTCGACCATGGCCATAACCTCCGAACTAGAACGTTCGCAGAAAGCGCATTTTATGCCATCGCCATCAATTAACTTATCGTTTTCTTTGCTCATTGATCAAGTATTCCCTATCGATTCGTCTGAATAAAAAGAAAACATGTGCCAAGAATTATATCCTTGACACATGAGCACAAGCTTTCAGATTCGATATATTTACGCGTGCGCAAGTCTTTGCGCAAATTATTCACCACCGTGTTTGGTAATAATTTCGTCAACAAGGCCGTAATCTTTGGCTTCTTGGGCGGTCATGTAATTATCGCGCTCGGTGTCTTGTTGAATCTTCTTCATCGACTGTCCGGTGTTTTCGGAAAGAATCTTGTTCAGCTGGTTGCGTGTCTTTAGCATGAAGTTTGCAACGATAGCAATTTCTGTCTGTTGACCTTGGGCGCCTCCTAGGGGCTGGTGGATAAGCACCATGGAATTTGGAAGGCAGTAACGTTTACCCTTCGCACCGCTTGATAGAAGGACGGCGGCCATAGAGGCGCACTCGCCAATGCAGATAGTGGAAACGTCGCACTTGATGAAGTTCATAGTGTCGAGGATGCCAAGTCCTGCTGTAACAGACCCTCCAGGTGAGTTAATGTACAAAGAGATGTCTTTTTCGGGGTCGGTTGCTTCCAAATGAAGAAGCTGAGCCACGACAGAATTAGCCACTTGGTCGTCAATTTGCTCGCCCAGAAAAACAATACGATCGTTTAATAGTCTCGAATATATGTCGTATGAACGCTCGCCACGCGGAGACTGTTCTATGACGTAAGGTATCAGTGCATTTGAATGCTGAATAACACTCGAATTTAGCCGCTCTAGTCCCATTTGTTCCTCTTTTCTCATTTGTTTTTACTTGGAACAATCATAGATTTCTTTCAAGCATATATGCAAAGCTTTGCACATAAAACACAAAATCGCATTTCTCGATTATCTTGCCTTGTGTAAGTGCCGAAGTAATTGCTTGTTTGGGCGCTGCCTAATTAATCTTTCTTGGCGTCTTCTTCGGCGTCTTTTTCTTTATTGGCGGCGTCTTTTGTTTTGGCATCTTTTGTTTTGGTGCTCTTGCTTTTCTTGTCGGCTTCTTCTTCAGCGTCTTTTTCTTTGGGATTTTCTTCGGCGTCTTTGTCTTTCTTGTATTCGGTCTCGGTAATTTTCGCCGTTTCAATAACGTTTTCCATAGCCTTGCGGCGAACTATGCCCTCACGAATAAGGTAAAGGCGTCCCGACTTCCTCCACTCTTCCTCGACCTTCTTCGGATTATCAACTCCGGCGTGCTCGAACTCAGCAGTAACTTCTTCATCGGTTACCTCGATATTGAACTTCTTAGCCCAGGCGTCTAGAGCAAGCTGCTGTTTAGCTTCGTCGTTTGCTTGTAGTTTGATGTCTTCCTTAAATTGGTCGCTATCAATTCCGCGTCCTGCGAGATATGCATCAAAGCTAATTCCTTGCTTTTGCAACTGCGAGAAGAAGTCTTGGAGAAGCTCGGATTCAGCCTCTTGCGCCATGTCTTCTGGGACGTCTTCTTCAACGCGTTCCACAAGCTTTGCCGCACAGGAGTTTTCCTTGATTTGAGGAATAACCGATTCCTTTTGGTTGGAAATGGATTTTTTGATTTCATCGCGAAGTTGCGAGACCGACTCGAAGCCCATGTTGTTCTTTACCCACTCATCGCTAATGTCTGGAGCAGATTGCACTTGAATATTGGTACATTTCACCTCAAATGCAATCTTCTGCCCTGCAAGATCAGACATAAGCATTGCGTCTTCATCTTCAGGCACATCAAGCGCGAACTTTTTCTCATCCCCAGCTTTCATGCCGTAGACTTCTTCGTCAAAAGCACTTGAGAAAAGGCCACCATCTGGAACATAGAATCGAGACTGCGAGGTAAGAGATTCAATATCTGTGCCATCTTCCTTTGTAGCCTTGATGTCCAAAATCGCGAAGTTTTCCTTAGAAAATGCCGTGCCACTCTTAGCATCGGAGTAATCCATATAGTGGTGAGAAATTGCCTCAAGCTGGTCATCAATCTCGGCGTCGTTTACTTCAGCAGAAGGGACTTCAAGTTCTATCGGTTCATAGCTTGTAAGCTCGACCTCAAGTTTTTTGCCTACGGTAAACTCAAAGGTGAAGTCTTTGCCAGGTTCGACCATGTCGTCGTTGGTGAAATCTGGAGATCCAACAGGGTAAAGACGCTCTTGTTCGATAACTTGAGGGTAAGCGTCGTTTATAAGATCCTCTGTTGCTTGAGCCAGTACAGCTTCCTTTCCAAATGCGCCATCTATTACTTGGCGAGGAGCCTTGCCCTTACGAAAGCCTGGGAAGTTATATTTTCTTGCAATGTCTTTGTACACCGCATTGAGTTTCTTATCCACTTCACTCGCAGGAATTTCTACCTGCACTTTAGTCTTATTATCTTCAAGGGTCTCTACTTGTGTCTTCACGGACTTTCCTTCTTTCAAACCAGCTTTAATTAACGATGCAGTATGGTATCATAATGCCCGCTTTCTCTTCGCATTCAGGTGCAACGAAAAATGCGGGCGTGGTGGAATTGGCAGACACGCTAGATTTAGGTTCTAGTGGGTAACACCCGTGAAGGTTCGAGTCCTTTCGCCCGCACCAAAACGCAAAATCAGGTGCATAAAGGCCAGAAAACCGCCCAGGTGTCCTAGGCGGTTTATTGTTTGGCATACATGCCGGTATTTATTTCTTTTTGCGTGTGTGACTTTACCTTTAAGGTTGAAGACTGCTAGTGTCGTTTTCAGGGATACTCTCGTCAGCCAGAGAAGACTGGGGGTTGTCTGCTTCAACGCAAGAGAAGTTGTCGTCTCGTCCAAGATGAACCTCTTTGCCCTCAGAAATTAGCCTTCTATATTCGGCAGTAGCAGTAAACAATACGTCGGAAGAAGAATTAAGCGCTGTCTCGCAAGAGTCTTGCACAACACCTATGATGAAACCGATACCTACTACCTGCATCGCAATATCGTTTGAAATTCCGAAAAGCGAACAAGCAAGCGGAATGAGCAGAAGCGAGCCTCCAGCAACGCCCGATGCGCCGCACGCGCTTACTGCAGCCAAAACCGAAAGGATGACGGCTGTAACAGGGTCGACGCTAATCCCCATAGTGTTGCAAGCACACATTGCCATAACAGTAATAGTTACAGACGCGCCGCCCATATTGATGGTAGCGCCAAGGGGTATGGAAACCGAGTAATTATCTTTGTCGAGGCCAAGTTTGCGGCAAAGTTCCATGTTCACAGGGATGTTAGCCGCTGAAGATCTTGTAAAGAATGCTGTGATGCCAGAATCCTTCAAGCAGCGAAGAACTAACGGATAAGGGTTATGACGGGTGCAGATGAAAACAATCAGAGGATTTGTTATAAGGGCTATAACCAGCATGCACCCAACAAGCAAAAGGATAAGCTGGCCATATTCGGTGAAAATCGAAATGCCACTTTCAGCAACCGAGGTGTAAACAAGACCAAGAATACCAAACGGAGCAAGGTTGATGATCCAGCGGACGATGGTCGCGACAGCCTCTGAAATTGCAGTGAACACCGCCTTGACACCGTCTGGAACCTTACGCATAGCAATTCCGATAAGAACCGACCAAGCAAGTATTCCAAGATAGTTAGCGTTGGCAAGCGCGTCTACAGGGTTTGAGACAATGTTTAACACCAAAGTTTCTAAGACTGCGCCAATGCCTGAAGGAGGCGTGTTTTCGGTATCTGGGCTTGGAACAAGGGTCACATCAAGCGGGAAAATAAGCGAGGCGACTACCGCAACAATAGCAGCCACAAAGGTCGCGATGATGTAAAGAAGAATGATTGTTTTCATGCCCTTTCCAGCCTTGGCGCTTTGAAGGGCGCTAATTACCAAGAAGAAAACAAGAATTGGGGCTACGGCCTTCAGAGCATTTACGAAAAGTGTGCCAAGCAGAGATATGCAGCTTGAGACTGCCCCAAGCGCCCCTTCTTGGCCCGTAGGAATGCAAAACGCAAGTATTGCGCCAATTACCAGGCCTATAACAATCCTGAGGATAAGACTTGTTTGCGTGTATTTATGTAACACTTTCGGCATTGCCATGAGAACTCCCTGAACTAGGTTTTACGTGTATATCAATAATAATTTAGGAGATAAGTTCTTCAATCAAAAACTCGTAAACGGAAATAACGCGCAAAGGAAATAAGAAAGTAGCATGCGGCATAAGTATGTAAGCGGCGCGAGCATAAGAGCTTGTAAAGACAAATTAATAAAATCGCCAAAATCGAGTGTACAATTAGCGAATTCTAAGCGCAAAAGTTAGGAGAAGTAAGATGGTTTTGAAACACGAGGAAACCGATATAAACAACGCGAAGACTCATAGCGACAGCGAGCCTGTCATCATGTACGATCGCGATGAAACATATATTCCGCGAATAGCTGCCGTTCATGACCTTTGCGGCTATGGTAAATGTTCTTTAGGTGTGGCGATTCCTGTGCTTTCCTCGGCCGGATGCGACGTTTGCCCTGTGCCTACGGGTATTTTTAGTTCTCACACGGCATTTCCTGGGTGGTACATGCACGACACAACTTCCATCCTAAAAGACTATCTGGATGCTTGGAGCAAGATTAATGTTGATATAGATGCTGTATATAGCGGGTTTTTGGGCGCGCCTGAACAAGTGGAGATAATTGAGTCGCTGTATCAAAGCTACCCTAAGGCCATCAAGTTTGTTGACCCTGTTATGGCAGACCATGGAAAAGTTTACCCAACATACACCCCAGAGCTTTGCGAGGCGATGGCAAAACTTTCAAGATCGGCAGATGTTTTGACCCCTAACCTAACTGAGGCGGCAATCATTTTGGGTGAGCCAATAGGAGACGCGTGGGCAGGTTGCGATATTTCAGATGAAGAGGCAAAGCGCATGGTAAACGCTTTGCTGGATCTTGGCGCGAAGAACGTTGTTCTAAAAGGTATAAAGCGCAAAGGAGAAGATCTCATTCGAAACTTCGTTGGAAGCACGCTTGCAGACGGCTCCCACTCAAAGGTAATTGAGGTCTCTAACGGCTACCTTGACTACATGCTTCATGGCACGGGAGATGTTTACGCATCATGTGTGCTTGCAGCCATAATGACAGGGCGCTCTCTAGTTGAAGCCGTAGCCTTTGCAGGCGATTTCGTTCATGATGCAATGATTGTTAGCGCAAACCAGCCACACTTCAAGGAACGCGGCGTTAGCTTCGAGCTTCTACTAGGGAAAGCAAGCGCGCTTCTCGATTAGCGCGACCCATGCGGCCGTACTTTTTAAGCGCAATTTGGTGGAGGCACTATCGATATCTAGGAGGTTTTTTAGAAAACGTGCTATCTGGAATGGCGCAATACAGGAGGTGTTTGCGCGAACACAGTATCTGTGCGTTCGCGCAATTAATTCGTGAGCGCCTTCTATGCGGTCGCGCCTCCACAGCTTGAACCTGCTCCTGCTGTGCAGCCGTAACAATGGTTGCCAAAAGCTATCTCGCGCTTGAGAGGAGCACTTGGGTCTGCTGCAAGTTCTTGGATGGTGCCGCCGTTTGTACAAACAAGTTCTGCTGCTTGGTTAAAATCGCAGTCATAGAGTCTGCCATCCCACCCAACAGAAATCTGGCTTCTGCACATCATGGTTTGCAATGTCGCCTCGTTGAAAGCATCAACAAGCTTGTGCATATACTTCTCAAGCCTACCTGTTTGGGCAAGACGATTCCCAAACCTGCCGTTAGGATTGTTAGCAATCGCGAACAAGTTATCGAAATGTATTCCATAGTCAGCTGCAAGACGCTCTTTATAGTCGCGCTCAAGACCCGACTGATCTCCAGGCAAAATAGCTCCACCTGGGTTATACACAAGGTCAAGTTCCAGGGTCTTCTTATTTAGACCTTGTCCCTCGCCCATTCCATAGCCAAGCGAATTGAGCTTCTTTAGACCTTCGATAATTGCATCAAAAGTTCCCTCGCCACGCTGCTTTTCTGCATTCTTCTTTATATAGTGCGGAAGGGATGCAACAACAACAATCCCAAGTTCAGCCCAAAGCTCAGGCAAGTGCGCATATTGAGGGTCTTGTAGGATAACTAGGTTTGAACGCGTCATAACCTTTGCGCCGGTTTCGGCAGCTTGCGCAATAAGCCATTCGTAGTTTGGGTTAAGCTCAGGTGCGCCGCCTGTGATATCTATAGTATCAATGGCGCGGTCGCGAACAAGTTTCAGACAAGCTTGCATGATCTCGCGAGACATCTCTTCTGTGCGAGCTGGGCTTGATTCAACATGGCAGTGCTTGCAAGCGAGGTTGCACTTCAAGCCGACGTTCATCTGAAGCGTGCTCATATCGCTTTCTGTGAACTTGTACTGCCCTGTTCGCTCATAAAAAGATGGAAACGAATCCATCACCTGCAGGGCTTCATCGCTAAGTTTAGGCATTACAGTTCCGCCTCAGCAACGATGTTTTTCATCTGAACGCCATGAACTAAGCTAGCGCCGCCTCGGATGGCATTGGCTACATGAATAGCCTCGGTCATCTGAGCCTCGGTGCAGCCCTTCTCAAGGCAAGAGTTTGTATATGAGTCAATGCAGTAAGGGCATTGCACAGCAGACGCCACTGCCAGAGCGATTAACGCCTTTTCGCGAGCAGTAAGAGCGCCATCTGCGAAAACTTGACCATAGTAGTTCATGAAAGCATCCCAAAGCTCAGGAGCTTCCTCGCCCATTGTCGAGAATTTGGCAAGATCTTCTGGGTTGTAGTAGGTTTCCATAATAATTCCTCTCTCATTTGACAATAAAAGGGCGTGTCGATTGGCCTTAGCTAGATGTCACCTAATTCCGGCTAACGACTATTCGAACACGCTCTTGCGAATGCTTATAGACTACCACTACTATTGTATGATGTCTAATAAGATCATGTGGTCATTCGCTTGACTAGTTAGCTTGACTTTAAAGGACAGCAAACCAGCTGATTTGTCTTACCTTGTTAAAAAATAAGAATCAATGTTCACAAACAAGCAACTACCTGTTTCCATGTTCGCATTGCATTGAGCTCATCCTTTAGTTTTTCTTTCTCGAGCTCCGTGTCATAGGCTGCTTGGGCGCGAAGCCAATAACCATCCGAAAGCCCAAAGAAATGGCAGAGGCGCAAGTCGGTGTCAGCTGTTATAGACCTTTTTCCTGCAACAATTTGACCAATACGTCCAGCAGGAACACCTATTTCTTTTGCAAGGCGATATTGCGATATTCCCATAGGAATAAGGAACTCTTCTTGTAAGAGTTCACCAGGTTTAATAGGATCTAAGTTCTTTGCCATGATGCTCACCTTTTAATGATAGTCAACAATCTCTACTCGCTCGGCTACGCCGTGTTGCCAATAAAAACAAATACGATATTGATCATTTATGCGAATGCTGTATTGCCCTTTTCTTTCGCCCTGCAATGCTTCCAAGCGATTCCCAGGAGGCACCTTCAGATCTGAAAGCGTTGAGGCGATTTCCAATTGTCTTAACTTACGTCGCGCGATCCTTTCGAAAGAAGAAAACTTAGACACACGAGTGCCTTCTGCAAGCAATCGCGTCTCCTTATTTCCGAATGAATTGATCATGTTCGCATAATAACGTTAGACGTTATTAACGTCAAACATCATTACTTCTAGATGAATGTCTTGAATATGTGTGTGGGCCTTTAACCTGTGCACATGAGACGAAATTATTCGTTCAACAGACCAGCATCTATCCCTAGTTTTACCGGTTCGTTTTAGTTAACTACCAGCTTTAAACTACACAATAGCACGATCCTTTACCGCCATTTATATACCGTCATTGGCGGTATAAGCAATTAGAGTCTTATGTATATATCAGAAAATGGCCAGAAATGTTAAAATGTGGCCAGATTAATTACAGCCCAAGAAATCAGGAGAAGATATGAGCCTTCCGAATGGGTCTGCCACCACAATTAGTTTCTCCCAGGCAAAAGATAATTTAAGCGCACTAACAAAACAAGCTAATGCAACAGGCATGCCTTTTGTTATTACAAAGAATAAAAAGCCGTGGGTTGAAGTAAGACCACTTTCATCTAACGTAGATAAGTCAAATAACGCTAGGGTAATTCCTTTAAAACGCACTGTGTCAATTCCAGACCTAGATGAACTTTTTAAAGATTTTGATGCCGAGAGTGCAATCATCGTCGAAGACGGTTTTGCATCACCCACAGGAAATGAAAGCATTTAATTATGGCTTATTCATGTGGAGATGTAGTGTGGGCAGACTTAGACCCTTCGGCTGGCCACGAACAAACAAAACGCAGACCTCTAATTGTTGTTAGCAATAATAAATTCAATACCCACTGTAACTTAACTATGATAGTACCCATTACAAACGCTGATAATTCCTACCCGCTTCATTTAAATATTGGTGATATACCTACAGAAGACGGAAAAGGTTCTATTAGTGGATTTGCAGAAGCCGAGCAATTAAAATCGCTTGATCTTTCAGCAAGAAACGCCATTAAAGTTGGCAGATTAAATGAAACAGGATCAGAACAGTTATTAAGTCTCGTGCTAGGGTGTTTAATCTCTCCGGAGATGTCGATTATTACTTGCTAAGTCAAACGAAAAAGCCTAAACCAAACGAATTATTTGGGATATAGGTCAAAAAGTGTGTCTATATAACGCTTCTTTTCCCAGTTCAGA
>CAZYOQ010000013.1:0-34490 GCA_964649145.1 uncultured Eggerthellaceae bacterium
CGCTGGGATAGCCCAGTTGAGAGGCTAGATTTCAGAAAGCTTGGCACATTGGAGTTTGACTCGCCTGACGTAAACGTTTTTCGTTGTCTTGCTCTGGCTCGCCATGCTGGTGAGGAGGGTGGAACGCTTCCTTGTGTAATGAATGCGGCTAACGAGGTTGCGGTAGCAGCGTTTCTTGCAGGAGAACTTGGCTTCTTAGGTATTGCCGACACCGTTGAGGAGTGTATGCTTGCCCATGAGAAAATGGCAGTTGAGTCGCTAGACCAACTTGACGAGATAGATTCAAGGACGCGGGATTTCGCCCGAAAGGTAATTAGTTCATAGGCGTAATTTGCGCATTATTCTGTCATTTCTGCGGCATATACAAGCGTTCGCTCGTTTTCATAAGTCGTGTATGAACAGGTACAAAACGTCCATATTCTCTGAACAGAAACCACGTTTTGGATCTTTTCCTCAAGCTTCACGCAGCTTGCCTCATATCGCTGCTTAAGCCACAAGCGAAATTGCTCGTCACTTTCAAATGAAGTTACCTTTGTTTGCGCATCGCCTCGTGTTACTTCTACAAAAAGAACTTTTAGCGCTTTTTGCCAATCTGGGGTTTGAAGCAAAATGATGTCGTTTGCACTTGCATAGCTTTGATCGGAATAATCCGCAAAAGCCGAAAATCCACGACCCTCAATTAGGTGATGTCCGAATACTACTGAGTTTTTGGACTCAAGACCTTCGCTTGCACATTCTGCATCTAGAAAAATGCATCCCTCCTCGTTTGCGTTGCCATAGATATCATGCTCAAGGTAATAACTTGGATCGCTCTCATCGGCCTGCAAAATTGGGTAGTTTATTTTCGTGTTTTTGACGCTTATCCATCCAATAATGTCTTTGTTCACACTTTTCCAGTACTGCCAATCGATATTTGGGAATGCGAGGTTTTCGCTATCCTCATATTGGCTATCATGGGCGCCTCCTAGAAAAGCGCCCATGATATTGTTGCTTGTTCGTGCGTCCTTATAAGCCAGCATCGCTAGGCAAACTGCGATTATCGCAAGTAAAAGCACCGAGAAGGCAATTGCCGCTTTTCGGCGAGTAGTCATTTTCTTTGTGCCTTGAATCTGTTTCTTATGATTATTGCCACACAGGCTATACCACATAGACCAAGTATTGATAGAAGTGCCCTCGAGCTTTTTTCAGCATTAAACCCAGTTTGGTAATAAGAGCTTCCTGTAGGTACGACATCCCCTAAGGTGGTGGTGCTTTCAAGTGTGTTTACGCATATCGTTTGTGCCTCATCATCTATGTCTGCATGTTCGGCAATCGTTGTTTTGTCTTTGCTTAGGTACTCGAATACAACAAGCTCTGTGTCTTCTTCAAGCGACGTTGTGTCTAGCGTGAATGCGACCTCTATACTTCCATCACTTGAGTTGGGAATGAAGGAGGCTTGCGTCTCAATTAATTTGTCGTCAATGTAGAGCGCTTTGCCGTCACTTTTCTTCATCAATGTTCCGCTTATTTCGTATTGTGTGCCAGACACAAGCCCGCTGTATTCGACCAAGTCGACAATTTTTGCCTCTTTTGAGGGAAGGATGTAGTGGTCTGAATCTGTTTTATCTGTTGCTGTTGTGCTTATCTTTGGCGAAACTATCTCAAATGATTGATCGGCGTTTGCGGTATCGGCATGTACGGCCACAACAGTATCGTCATTTAGTAGCAGGTCGAAAATTACATGTTCGCCTTGAAGCCCTGTTGAGCTTATTGGGTAATCGAGCGTCGTGGTCATGTAATCAGACGAGGCTGTGAACTCTTTTGAGACAATATTGATCGCATTTACTATCTGCGAATTGTCTTTTAGATAGCTGTCAAGAGCGGCCGTATCTATTTTGCTGTTATACGCAACATCGCATGAATAGCCCTCTTCTTCTACATTGACTTCTGCACCTAGCAGCCCCAGTAGATCGTTCCAGAAGGCTGCTACCTCGTCTTCGGATGGACTTTGATCACCCTCGCTTGCTTGAACCAAGGCCGGGATCATCTTTTCGCTGTCCACGATTATTCCGAAAAGCTTGTATGAAACGTTTGGCTCGAGATTTTGGATATAAACCTCGTCTTTAACCGATGCCTCATCATCAAATACTATGGTCTTGTCGGCGTCATGAGAGTCGCTAGCATAGGTGGATACTTCCGGCTTTACGATCGTTACTCTCTGGGAATCGTCATCGGAATCTTTGTGTAGGCATATAACCTCGCCATCAAGTAGTAATTCCTCGAAGAAAACTACGTCTTGTCCCGCCACAGACAGGCTATCTACGTCTATTTTCACTACAACCGACCCGAACGAGGAATCGGGAGTGAATTGCATATAGGCCTCTCCGCCAGGCACCATTTGCAATGTGGTCACATCAATTAAAGTGGCATGCAAGGTATATTCTTTGCCTGGTTCAAGGTTTACGTAGCTTACTTGGTCGCTAAGTTTGCAATTGCTTGATGCATAGGCCAGCTTGTCTCCATCGGATGTGTCGCTTGCTAAGGTAGATATAGCTGGAGTCTCTCCTTCGTCTGTGGGATTGTTGTCTATAGTTCCAAGGTTTACAGTCGTTGAATCCCTTTCTATTGAGAAATCGAATTCCACGAGCTCCATTCCTTCATTTTGGCTGACAGGTAGTTCTTTGATGGTGTATTCGTCATACGGAAGGGCACACAAGCTGTCATCGGGCGAAAGTATAGCGCCGCTTTTTGTGAGTGCCCACCAGACGCCTGCGTATTTATCGAAGGATCCCTCTGTTAGGCTGTCGTTTGCATTGGTGTTTCGGGTATGAGGATTCCATGCTGCTTCGGTATGTGCTTCTCCATTCTCATCGGTGACTAGAATGTGCTTTTCTCCACTAGATTTTGAGGTGATCTCAAAGGGGATGTATGGCAGATGTTCGGAATTGTCGCCTCGAATCTTCACTAAAGAGATGTCGCCCCTTTTAACCTGGTTATAGAATGCGTCTCCTTTTCTTGAAAGCCCGCTTTCATCGTCTTGGCCAAAAAACGCTATTTCTCCGTCGCTTCTAATCGTGAAAGTTCGCTCTTGGGTATCGGTTAGGAGGTAGCCTTCAGATGCGTAAACCTCTTTGACGGAATAGGTTCCATAAGGTAGCGATCTTTCTGCCATTTCAGCGATTCCGCCTTCATTGGTATAGAAGGTAGAACACACATCGCCAGGCTCGTATTTTTGTCCTGCAACAATAACGGCGGCCTTTGACTTGTTTGTTACTTGGAATCCTGTTCCTTCTAAAGTGGCGCCACCAAGCGGGGCAAGCTCGCGGCTTTCAAGGTCGCGTTTCTCTAGCTTTAGCGAGCCTTTGATAGGAGGCTCTTTGACTACAATGACGCTGGCATAAGCCGAATATGTGCTTCCTGCACCCGATATCGAGCTTCCTTTTACAACGTCGCCTACAATGACCGTTTCAGATGTGGTCGTATCTTTCGCTATTCGGATCCTCGCTTTCTCGTCTGACAAAAGATATCCATTTGAGGGCTGGGTCTCATAGAAAATGTAAGTTCCTAGAGGGTAGACTACGTTTCCGTCGTCGTCTTTGTATAGGCTTCCGCTTACAAGATAGTTTGTGTCGCACATATTTATTTTGCCGGCGCTGTCTGTTTCAAAAGTCCACTGTTTCTTAGGGTTTCCTGAGCTTTGTGCTGATTGAACTGTTGTGTATTGGCCATCGTAGTATTCGACCTTATACTCGGCGCCTTCAAGTGATGCGTCGCCTTGTGCCCAACCTTGTAAGCTGTCATTGTCAAGCTTTCCTATGATGACAGGAGAGGGGTTGCGTCTAGGTGTTTCAGGTATTACCACCTTTTCGTCGATTTCTGTGCCAACATCGCTGGTCTCGCCTGGTACTACTACGACCTTATAAACCTTATCGGAAAGTTCAAAGCCTTTTGGTGCTTTCACCTCTTTGACGTAGTATGTCCCTCCCGTCATAGGCTCGCTTTCAACGTATTCGCCTTCTTTTGTGACAATGTCGTCGTAGTCGGATTTCTTCGTGCAATCTTGATCCTCATAGATTCTGTAAGTTGCGCCATCTAGTGAATAGAGGTCGTTTGATGAGGTCATTGTGGAAATGGAGGAAACCTTCTTAATTCTTATGGTACCTGTGTACTTTCTTTCAATACTTGCCACAACCGATACACGCTGGTAGCCTGTGAGCCGGCCATCTCCATCTGTTGAGACACCATCGGTAGACCCAGATACGCTAGTGGCGTAGAAGGAGCCTTCTACAATGCCGGTGGTTTTATCGACCGAGGTAACGGTATAGGTGTAGGTGAACTGTTGGCCTTCAACAGGGGCTGCGGCAGTATGGTCGGCACAGTAGGCAGTAAGACTTCCAAGCTCCTGCAATATTCCAGATGAAATACTGCAGATGACATAGTTTAGTGAGCCACCCTCGCCATTTTGGGACACGGTGGAAATTGTGCAGCTTCCCGAAAAAACATCGCCCACTTCAGGACGATCTGATGAGGGGGAGGTGCTTTGCAAAGCAAGGTCAAAAGAGGATGCGCCAGGAGATTCTACCGAAGCGATTTTGTTTATGCCAGTAAAAGTAATGTCTCGAAACCAAGTGCCATCTTTGAAAACGGAAGTGTCTTCTAATTGTTGCCCGCCAATTGACCTTATTGATACTTCTACAGCGCCATCAGGGATATCTTTGCTTTGAACTCTAATCGATTCAGGACCACTTCCATAGAAAACAGCCTCACTGCCCTTCTCTACAAGAAAGACGTTTTGGGATGTATCTGTCACATAAAGATCGCTTATCTTTGCTTGGACGGTTATGGAGCTTGCCTGGTCGTCTTCTGTAAAAGACCAAGCGGTTCCAACCGTAAGGCCTGTTACAAGCATGATTGTGATAAACGTCAGTAAAAACGCCATGCTTGCAAAGCGATTCCTAAAGAAATGGCTCATTGTTTCATTTAATGCTTTTTTCATTACCAATTCCCCCTCGCCGGCTAGGCTTGAGCTTCAATCTTTGTCTTGCAAAGCGAACATACGTAGCCATCCACGACAGTCTCTGTCCACGCTTCCTCATCGACTATGGTTTCGGTCCAAGCTTCGCTGACAAGCGTCTCCTCATCTATTGGCACAGAGGTCGTAAATCCTGTATGGCCTGTTTGTTCGAGGTGTTCCTGTGCTTTTCCATCGATAATCTCCTTGCATTCATTGCACACTGTATGAAGAAGGGATTGAGTCTCGTATTCTGGGTTGTGAGTGATCTCGTGGATAAGTTGAGGGTGGTCAACGGTATGAGTGATTGCGGTCCACAAGTGTTCGCAGGTCTCAGTACCTTGATTGTCGGTATCGCTTGCTTTTTTGTCGGTATCAGTGTTTTCGACTTGGTCGGGAACATCCGCTATTTCAGCGCTGCTTACCTGTGCATTTACTGGTTCACCTTCGGTTGCTTGGGCTTGGTCTGATTGTGTCTCGCAGCTTTGTAGTGCAATCGAACATAGGATCGCAATCATTAAGGCGCCTAAGACAAGCTCGGTTATAAATATTGCCTTTTGCCAAGCGTTCTTCTTTGTGCCAGACCTGACGATTTTGTTACCTAGTTCCAATATTTCATGTGCAGGTCGCATTTTTCCTCCAATCCCTCGATAAATTGCTTAAGAGACTAGAGCGGTCGTTCAAACCCCCAATTGCATGACTTTTTGCGGCTTTCTGCGTTCTTTGAACACAAGTGACGTTTAAAAGGAAATGAGTATTGCTTGGTTTCTTAGCGGATCAAAATAATTCTTGTGAAGATTTAAAACCGATTGAAGATGGGTGGCGAGCTAGGAAGTTGCAAGGGCAATATCGCGTCGGCTCGTAGCGCGTCTCAAAACCCATACCGCATACTAGCCCGTGCTGCGTGCCAAAACCTATATCGCATACTAGCTCGTGCTGTGTGCCAATAAAACTCGCGCAGCCCCCCTGTCTTAACTCTAGATTTTGTGCATCTTTTGTAGTTTCACCTGCATATGCGTAAAATGTCACTCATAATATGTCAGATCATCCTAGGTTTCGCGAAATGAGTACGGGCATCAAAGCTTGGAGGCTTTTTGTTAGACATTCTTTACACCGTCTTATGCGCCGTTATTGTTATCGGTTTTTTGGTGCTGATACATGAGGGCGGTCATTATCTGGCGGCGAAAGCCTTTAGAGTTCGCGTGACAGAATTCATGATCGGGCTTCCAGGACCGTCTATCGGCTTTACGGTGGGTGAGACCAAGTTCGGGCTAACAGCTATTCCGCTTGGAGGTTATGCGAAGGTCTGCGGAATGGAGACTGGCGAGATTGACCCGCACCTAAAGCAGGTCATGGCCTACATTTACAGAAATGGCATGGCTACCTTGCACGATGTGGCATGCGCTTGCGATATTTCTGAAGAAGACGCGGAATATACGCTAGAGGAATTACTTGAATGGGGAAGCATCATCGAGAGTGGAAAACGCGATGAATGCGTGTACAAAACTCCAGAATCCCGGCCCTCGAAAAAGGACAAGCGTTTTGCTAGAAAACATTGCCTGCCAGCACCTTTGACGTTGGCTGAAGGCAGCGCCAGAAACGTTACCGATGACGACCTTCTCTTTAATATCGAATACTCCAAGCAGTACCGATCGCTTCCTTTCTGGAAAAGGTCGGTTATCGTGCTTGCAGGAATTACGGTTAACCTGCTGTTTGCGATACTGGCGTTTGTTTTCATCTACAGCATCATCGGGGTTGATATCACCACGCAATCAGGTGAAGTTGTCCATTACAACGCCAATCCTATTCAGTCGCTTCAAGCCGGTTTTTCCTATATTGGCCTTGTCTTTCAGGCAATAATTGGGTTGTTTAATCCACAGACTGCGGCTCAAACTGTCTCCGAGTCGTCAAGTATCGTGGGCATCGCTGTCATGTCTGCCGACTTCTTTTCGAAAGGCCTAGCCGACGCACTGTTCTTCATGGCGGCTATTTCGGTATCGCTTGGGCTTATGAATCTCATTCCCATTCCCCCGCTTGATGGAGGAAGGTTCCTTGTCGAGATCATCCAGAAAATCACTGGCCGCGATGTGCCTATGAAAGTTATGGGATACGTAAGCATGGTCGGAATGGCACTTTTCCTGTGCTTTTTCGTTTTTATGTTGAACCAAGATGTCCAGCGATTTATCTTTGGCAACTGGTGATATGAGATACAATTCCGAAATGCTTGCAAGACAGAAGACACATCAAGTAAAAGTTGGAAATGTAGCCTTAGGCGGGGGAACCCCTGTTGTGGTGCAGTCGATGCTGAATGCCTCATCGGCAAGCGCAAGCGACAACCTAGACCAGATCCAGCGCCTTTATGACTGCGGTTGCGAGGTCATCCGCATGGCTATTCCCTCACTTGATGACATTGCCGTATTTTCGGAAGTTTGCGAGAAATCACCTTTGCCTCTTGTGGCAGATATACATTTCGACTACAGGATAGCCATACAGGCTGCCAAGTGTGGGGCTGCAAAGCTGCGCATTAATCCTGGAAATATCGGAGGCCTTGAAAAGACAGCACTTGTCATAGAGGCTGCTAAAGAAGCAGGTATCCCTATTAGGATAGGCGTAAACGCGGGCTCTCTCGATAAAGAAATTGCCATAAAAGAGGGTATGACCAATAGTGAGAAGCTAGCTCTATCTGCAATCGAATACGTGCATTTCTTCGAAGATGAGTGCGACTTTCACGATATTGTCGTTTCAGCCAAGGCCCATGATGTGCTTGAAACTATCGCGACTTATCGCACTCTTTCAAAAGACATCCCCCATATTCCGCTTCATATAGGTATTACCGAGGCCGGTACTGCCATGCAGGGGCTGATAAAGTCTGCATCGGGTCTTGGCATCTTGTTGGAAGAGGGAATAGGCGACACAATCCGCATATCTCTGACTGACGATCCAACCCTTGAGGTACGGGCTGCTTGGCAGTTGCTTGGCGCCCTTTCCATAAGAAGGCGCGGGCCAGAAATTATAAGCTGCCCTACCTGCGGACGTTGCAAGGTTGATCTTATAGGCATGGCCAAGGAGGTTACTCGTCGCCTAGCCGATTCTGAAAAGCCCATCAAGGTAGCCGTGATGGGATGTGTGGTGAATGGACCAGGCGAAGCTGCGGATGCGGACGTTGGCATCGCTTCGGGAGATGGCCAAGGCGTGCTTTTCCGCAATGGTAGAATCATCAAGAAAGTTGACGAAAAAGACATAGTAGATACCCTGATCAGCGAGATTGAAGCGCTCTAAGGGCGCTTTGGAAGGATAGATGATGGCGGAAGTCTTAAAGCTCTCGAAAATGTACATGCCCACGCTTCGCGACGACCCAGCAGAGGCCGATATCGCAAGCCATAAATTGCTTCTTCGCGCGGGAATGATTCGAAAAACCGCAAGTGGCATATATACTTTTTTGCCTTTGGGGTATCGTGTGCTTCAAAAGATAGAGGCCATCGTGCGCGAGGAAATGAATGCTATAGGTGCACTCGAGATCATGATGCCAGCGCTTCAACCTGCCGATATCTGGCACGAAAGTGGGCGCTGGAATGACTATGGGCCAGAGCTTATGCGCTTTGCGGATCGTCATGACCATGAGTATTGCCTAGGACCTACACATGAGGAATTGATAACCTCGCTTATCAAAGGCGAGCTTCGAAGCTATAAGCAACTTCCTGTTACTTTGTACCAGATACAAGTGAAGTTCCGTGACGAGATTCGTCCGCGTTTTGGGCTTTTGCGCTCACGTGAGTTCATTATGAAAGATGCGTATTCTTTCCATGATTCACAAGAGTCGCTTCAAAAGACCTACGACGAGATGAGTGTTGCTTACGGCAAAATCTGTGATAGATGCGGGCTGAAGTGGCGCGGCGTCGAAGCGGATTCAGGACAGATTGGCGGCAAGGTTACCACCGAATTTATGGCGCTGGCAGAATCTGGTGAAGCCGAGCTTGTCTACTGCGAATGCGGGTATGCTGCAAATACTGAAGCGGGCGAGTGCATTGCCAAACCTACCCTGTATGAAACAGACCACCTCGAGAAGGTTTCAACCCCTGGCATTCATACAATCGAAGAGCTTTCCAAATTCCTTAAAATTCCGCAGTCTTCAACTGTTAAAGCATATTCTGCTAAGAATGAGCAAGGCGATATCTTTGTTCTTTTCGTGCCCGGAGACCATGAGGTAAACGAGCTTAAAGCTGCGCGTGAAATTCCTGGTTTTACGCCTTTGACCGACGAGGAGATGCTTGCGGCGAATCTAGTGAAGGGTTCGATGGGTCCTGTGGGATTACCCGCAGGCGTGCATGTCGTTGCCGATACTTCCTTGAAAGACTTACCTGTGTGGGTGGTTGGTGCAAACGAAGAAGGCTACCATTTTATTGGAGCTTCACTTGGCCGTGATTTTGAGGTAGACATCTGGGCTGACCTCTGTATCGTTCAGCCACAGGATAAATGCCCCGAATGTGGATGCGATCTTAAAGGCGCTCGTGGTATTGAAGTCTCTCAGGTATTCCAGCTGGGGAAGAAATATTCGGAATCTATGGGGGCAACCTATCTTGACGAGAACGGCAAAGAACAGCCCTTCATCATGGGGTGCTATGGTGTTGGGGTTTCGCGTACTTTGGCAGCAATTGTTGAACAACATAACGACGAGGCCGGTATCAAATGGCCTATATCGGTCGCGCCGGCACATGTTTGTGTCATCCCTCTTACAGTAGACGATGACGAAGTCTACCCGCAAGCTGCAGAAATTGCCTCTGGCCTTGCCAAGCTTGGTTTTGAGGTAGCTATTGACGACCGCAAGGAACGCCCGGGCGTTAAATTTGCCGATGCCGACCTGATTGGATGGCCGCTCCAGGTTATCGTTGGGAAGCGCGGGCTTTCTGAGGGAAAGATCGAGGTTAGACGCAGACTCACTGGCGAGAAGCGCGATGTGGATCTTGATGTCTTGCCGGAGCTTATGGCTTTCTCAAGTCGTCACCTCGCGAATTTGAATAGAACAAAGCTCTCGGTTTTCGGAAAACTATTCGAATAGCTTCTGTTCGCTTTTCAGAGGCTTTTACCCTGTAAGATTGGCGAGAAATTTTCCTTCTTGGGGTTTCTCGCCTTAGCGTGTTTTGCGATTGCGATCAAAGTTTTGTGATTGCGCTACTTTGTCTTTCACTTTGACGGCTTTATTTCTATGCATCTGAATTACAATATTGAAAGCTTGTATATAGGAATATAGGAGGTAAGAAATGGCTACTACAAACCCATTCCAACAGATATTCCTTGCAGGGGTTGGTGCTCTTGCAATAGGTGCAGAAAAATCGCAGCAAGTTGTTAATCAGCTGGTGGAAAAAGGAAAGATCACCGTTGAAGAAGGCAAGGAAATTGCTCAAGATGCTGCATCTCAAGCTGAAGACGATTTCCAGTCAGTTCGTGACGATATCATCAAGGCGCACATGAAGGGCATGACCAAAAAACAGCGTGAAGAATTTGCCGCTAAAGTTGCCGATATGGCCTCGGCAATGGACGCTGATTCGCCCGATTGCGACTCAGATTCCAAGATAGAAGAAGACACCAAGGCCCAACTTGATGACTAAAGGTAGGCTTCTGCCTTAAATTATGAAGCACGTCCGGCGTCTGAGGTCTTTTCGCTTCATCTAATAAGCTTGCGGTAATATGTCCTGATACAAAATCCTCGTATCAGGACATATTATTATGACAAATCAAGACATAATCTTTGGGAAGCGTGCCGTGTCAGAGGCTCTACGATCCAATGTTCCGATAACACAGCTATTGCTTGCCAAGAATCTAGATCGCGACAAGTCGCTAGACAGCATTTTCTCTTGCGCTGAATCAATGAACGTACCTGTCAAGGAAGTTTCGAAGGCAAAGCTCGATTCATATGTGGAGGGCTTGGCAGGTGGCGCTCACCAAGGAATTCTTGCAATCGCCACACCCTTTGAATATACCCCGCTAGAAGACGTTCTTTCGTCTTGCAGTACGCAGCAGGCTCTGATTGTGGTATGCGACCACATTACAGACGCGGGAAACCTTGGCGCAATTATAAGGTCGGCAGAAAGTGTTGGAGCGGCAGGCCTTCTTATTCCCAACAGAAGAAGCGCTGCAGTTACGCCCGTTACATATAAGACTTCTGCTGGAGCCTTGGCTCATCTTCCTATAGTGCAGGTTTCAAATATTGCTCGCACTTTAGCCGATTTGAAGGATCAAGGGTTTTGGGCTGTTGCTGCAACGGAACACGCCGACGACCTTCTTTGGGAAGTTGATATGGAAGGCAGGATTGCCCTTGTCGTTGGAAACGAGCACGATGGTGTTTCCCAGCTGGTTTTAAAGTCGTGCGACATTCGTTGCAAGCTTCCACAAATGGGCAGTATTTCCTCTTTGAATGTTGCACAAGCGTCCACCGTTTTCATGTATGAGTGGTTGAGGCAAAATGAGTGCAAATAAAAGACGCCGGCTGCTTATTGTCGATGGCTACAATGTCATTCGGTCGGGCAGCCGCTATGCAAACATCACACTTCCAGACTATACCGACGATTATTTCAATGTCGCGCGGGAATGTCTTCTAAACGATGTCATCAATTATGTAGGCAGGGATGTTGAGGCTGCAATCGTATATGACGCGAGCGAAAGAGAAGGTATCGTTTCTGAGGCTCAAACTATTGGAGGCGTGCGCGTTATTTTCTCGAAGCCAGGTCAATCGGCCGATCACTTGATCGAGAAGCTTGCACATGACGCAAGGGCGCGCAATGTGGAAACGATTGTCGTTACTAGCGATGCGACCGTCCAAGACACCGTTTTTGGAGAAGGCGTTGATCGCATGAGCGCAGAGGGATTCTGTGCTGAACTTGCCCGTATGGATGCTTTTTGCGAAGAGAGTGGGGCAAGTCGCCCAAAGCCAAAAAGCACCGTTGAGGCCAGGATTCCAAAAGACACCCTAGAAAAGCTGCGCGCCATGCGAGACGCTAAATAAGCAAGTTGTAGCAGGTACTTTCGTAGCCGCGAAGTGATTACGCTTTGAAGCGATACCCGTAGCCGCGAACTGTTTCCACGAGACCTGGGTCGTAGCCCGCATTTTGAATCTTGTCGCGAAGACGCTTAATGTGAGTGTCAACGGTTTTTGTTTCTGTGAGGTATTCCCAGCCCCATGCTTCGCGTAGGAGATCTTCACGGGAAACTACCTTGCCGGCATTCTTCATAAGCGAAGTCAAGAGCTCGAATTCGCGAGGTGTTAGTTCAATTGGACCTTTATCCCCACTTGCTGTGTGCGCTTGTTTATCTAGCGTTATACCGTTTACGGTAATGATGCCGCTATCGACGCCAACCGTTCCGTTTACGCGCCTAAGCAGCGCACGCACTCTTGCAATCAGCTCACGAACGCCGAAAGGTTTCACAAGATAGTCGTCCCCGCCAATCTCAAGGGCAACGACCTTATCAAGTTCAGTGTCTCTGGCTGACAAGAACAGCACAGGCGCATTAGTTGTATTGCGAAGACGCCTGCATAGCTCATAGCCGTCAATGCCTGGAAGCATAATGTCCAAAACGAATAGGTTGTAGTCTTTTTCGCTTGCTTGTTCGATGGCTTCCTCGCCGCTCGTGACGACATCGACTGTATAACCTTCTTTTTCAAGCGCGAATCCAACGAAATCAGTGATAGTGGGTTCGTCGTCACACACCAAAATGCGGGTGAGTTGATCGGTCATTGCGCATGCCCCTATCGTTTCCCAAAGAGTTCTTGCGTCGAAAGCAAGGCAATTTCTTCGCTACAATTTATTCACCTGTTAATTTAACGATTAAACAATATTTGAAGATAATTGGTTGAGGTGAATGTATTAATAATGTTACTTCTAGTAGATGTTGGCAATACTCAAACTGAAATGGGCGTCTACGATGATGCTCAAATCTCTCAATCTTATGTGGCTCAGTGGCGTTTGAGCACAGTGGCTATGCAAAGTGCCGATGACTTAATCTCGCGTTTCCTTCCGCTTTTTGCTAACGATGGAATCGGTGTTTCTGAAATAGACGAAATGGCGATTGCTTGCGTTGTGCCTTCGCTGACCATCTCATGGCAGCATGTTGCTAAAAAGCTTTTCGGCTTCGAGGCAATTTTCTGCACCACTCAAGCAGCCAAGGATGCAGGGCTTTTCGATAGCGACTACCCGAATCCTTCCGAAATTGGCTCTGATAGAATTGCCGATGCGATAGGCGCGCTAAGCATCTTTGGTGGGCCTTGCGTAGTCATCGATTTTGGGACGGCCACGAATATCGAGGTTATAGATGGCAGTGGAAGGTTTTTAGGCGGGATAATCGCGCCAGGAATCATGACTGGGGCAAACGCGCTATTTTCCAATGCGGCACAGCTTGGCGCGATCAGCGTTTCTGCTCCTGATTGCGTGATTGGGAAATCGACTTCGCAGGCTATACAGTCTGGCTTGATTCATGGAGAAGTTGGGCGCGTTGATGGGCTGCTGGATCGCATATTCGATGAGATTGGCGAGCCTTGTAAAGTCGTTGCGACAGGGGGACTTTGCCATACCGTATCTCGCTTGCTTCGCCATAATGTCGAGGTTCGTCCAGAACTTACTCTTGACGGGCTGCGTATCATGGCAGCTGCGATGAGATAGGCTACATTTCGGCGATTGGTGCCAAACAGCGATTGATGCCAATCAATTGCATGTGCCATTTGTATTTGAAAAAAAGCTTGTAGAAAATCTGATGCGTCTGCAGTTTCTGTAGGCAATTCATGGATAATGTAGGCATTCACAATGATGTTTCAAGAGAGGGCGGATATGAAGTCAGATATCGAGATTGCGCAGGAGTGTACCCCGAAAAAGATCACAGAAATAGCCAATGCTGTAGGAATTGGCGAGGAATATCTTGAAAACTATGGCCCATATAAGGCGAAAGTCGACTACAACCTACTTCGCGAGAAAGAACATAATCCCGGCAAACTTGTGCTTGTTACCGCGATCAACCCGACTCCGGCTGGTGAGGGCAAGACCACCACTACAGTTGGTTTGGCCGATGCGATGGCTCAACTTGGAAAGAATGTTGTCGTTGCCTTGCGTGAGCCTTCTTTAGGCCCTGTTTTTGGAATAAAGGGCGGCGCTGCTGGTGGCGGATATGCACAGGTTGTTCCGATGGAAGATATAAACCTGCACTTCACTGGAGACTTCCATGCTATAGGCGCTGCGAACAACCTTCTTGCGGCAATGCTTGATGCTCATATTCAAAATGGAAACGAGCTAAACATTGACCCCCGAAAGATAACTTGGAAGCGTGTTGTTGATATGAACGACCGCCAACTTCGTCATATTGTTGACGGCTTGGGAGGGCGCGCCCATGGCGTTCCTCGCGAGGACGGTTTTGATATCACTGTGGCTTCCGAGGTTATGGCGATCTTTTGTCTGGCCACCTCTATCACAGACCTCAAGAAGCGGCTGGGTGATATTGTGGTCGGATACACATACGACGATGAACCTGTTACTGCTCGCGATCTAAAGGCGCAAGGTGCTATGACCGCACTTTTGAAAGATGCGCTGAAGCCGAACCTCGTGCAGACCTTGGAAGGCACTCCTGCATTTGTCCATGGAGGCCCGTTTGCTAATATCGCGCATGGTTGCAATTCGATCATGGCTACGAGGATGGCGCTAGCCTTGGGCGATTATTGCATCACAGAAGCCGGGTTCGGGGCTGACCTAGGAGCCGAGAAGTTCTTAGACATCAAGTGTCGTCTTGCAGGGCTTAAGCCTGACGCGGTCGTGGTTGTTGCTACCGTTCGCGCGCTCAAGAACCATGGTGGAGTGGCGAAGGCTGACCTTGATAAGGAGAACCTTGAGGCGCTTGAGGCAGGGCTTCCGAATCTTCTTCAACATGTCGAAAACATCACTCAGGTGTATAAGCTTCCGTGCGTTGTCGCTATCAACGCTTTCCCGACAGATACCAAACCTGAGCTTGATCTTGTCGAGGCCAAATGCAAGGAACTTGGTGTAGATGTGGCACTTTCTGAGGTTTGGGCAAAGGGAGGCGAAGGCGGAATTGCGCTTGCTGAAAACGTTGTCTCGCTTTGCGAGAATGGTGACTCAGCTGGCCGAAGCGCAAACACGTTTGAATATTCCTATGACGACTCGCTTTCCATTACAGAAAAGATCGAGGCTATTACAAAAAAGGTCTATCACGGCGACGGTGTCATTTTTGAGCCTGGCGCCGTAAAGGAAATTGCCAAGCTTGAGAAGCTTGGATTCGCTAAAATGCCCGTGTGTATGGCGAAGACTCAGTACTCCTTCTCTGATGATCCTGCCAAGCTTGGTGCGCCGAGAGACTTCAAGATTACCGTAAAACAAGTTAAGGTCTCTGCTGGGGCTGGCTTCATTGTCGCCCTTACCGGGGATATCATGACAATGCCTGGCCTTGGCAAGACCCCGTCTGCCCACAAGATTGACGTCGATGAAAATGGCGTCATTTCCGGTTTGTTCTAGATTGCCATGGCAGAAATCTTGTATGGCAAGCCCGTTGCTGAAACCGTCTACTCGCTTGTAGAAGATCGCGTCTCTAAGCTTTCAGAGGCTAGGGAAAAATGCACCATTTCCTCTCTTCGCATTGGTGAAAATCCTGACGATATAGCCTATGAGAGGTCGATCTTAAAAGCTTGTAGCAAGCGAGGTATCGAATTTGCGCCAATAGTTCTAAAAAACGATGCTTCCACCGAGGATGCTTTGCGCGAGATCGCGCATATTAACGCTGACGCTTCTGTAGATGGCTGTATTGTATTTCAACCTATGCCCAAAGCTATTGGCACAAAGAAGGTTTGCAACGCCATTCTCACCGCAAAAGATCTTGATTGCGCATCAGATTCTTCGCTGGGGGAGGTCATGCTGGGTAGCGAATCTGCATTTGCACCTGCAACAGCGCAAGCCGTCATAAAGCTATTAGACCATTACGAAATAGACTTGTGCGGCGCGCATATCGTGGTGGTGGGGCGAAGCCGGGTTATCGGAAAACCCGTCGGGATGCTTGCGCTGGGTCGAAACTCAACCGTGACGTTTTGCCATTCGAAAACTCGCGACCTCGCCAAGTTTACCCGTCAGGCCGATATCGTCGTTTGCTGCGTGGGTCGCCCTCGCTTCTTTGATGCCAGCTATTTTTGCGAAGGCCAATACGTAATAGATGTTGGTATGAACACGGATGACAAAGGCCAGCTTTGCGGCGATGTCGATTTCGAGTCGGTTGAGCCTATAGTTTCTGCGATTACGCCTGTACCAGGTGGTATTGGAGCTATCACTACCTCAATTTTGCTAGAACATGCAACACGCAGGGCAACTTATTATGAAAACGAAGGTGAATAGGACTTGTCAATCAATTCCCCAAAAGAGATAACGGATAACTATATTGCATCGGCTCAAGATAAGGCCACAGCTCCTGCTTGGCGCCTGCTTTTGCTGTCGTTTTTTGCAGGCGCACTGATCGCACTTGGAGCCATTGCTTCCTCTACCGCAGCACAAGGTATTACAGATACCGGAAGCGCAAGGTTTGTGACCGGTGCAATATTTCCCATAGGCCTTATGATGGTCGTGCTGCTTGGAACAGAGCTTTTCACTGGAAATGCGCTCATGGTCACATCCGTTATAGCGCGAAAGATTACCGTAGTGCAGCTTCTTCGCAATTGGATTTTTGTCTATGTCGGGAATTTCTGTGGGGCTGTTGCGGTGGCGGCTTTGATGGCGTTTTTCGGCCAGCTTGATATTGGCGGAGGAACACTTGCAGTTTATACGGCCAAGCTTGCTGCTTCTAAATGTTCGCTTTCTTGGTCTAATGCATTTGTGCTTGGGATTTTCTGTAACTTGATGGTATGTATCGCTATCTACCTGGGAAACACCGCCCACGACACAGCAGGTAAGATCCTTGGCATTTTCTTTCCCATTTTTGGCTTTGTAGTTGCGGGTTTTGAACACTGCGTTGCCAACATGTACTACATTCCAGCTGGCATTTTCGCGTGGCTAAACCCTGCCTATTCAGAGCTTATAGTCCAAGCTGGAATCAATACTTCTGTTTTGAATTTTGGAACTTTCATAAGTGCGAACTTGATACCTGTCACCCTTGGAAACATTCTTGGCGGGGTGTGCGTGGGTCTTATTATGTATGCGGCACACGCAACGAGGAAAAGCTAGACGCATGCACTTTGTCGCCAAGACTGAAAGCGATATGCACGCGCTGGGGCAAGCGCTAGCCTCTTGTCTTGAAGATGGGGATGTTGTTACCTTGAACGGTTCGCTTGGTGCTGGTAAGACGCAGCTTGCTCAAGGTGTTGGTGAGGGCTTGGGCATTTCTATCAAGCTTGTTAGCCCAACTTTCAATATCGTTTTCGAATATGAATCGCCAAGGGTTGCGCTTAACCATTTCGATCTTTACAGGCTAGAAGATGCTGTCCAGCTTGAAGATGTGGATTTCTTCGAGCTAAGCGATCCTTCTACGCCAGGGGCATCATTAATAGAGTGGGCAGAATTGTTTCCTGACGATATGCCTGAAGAGAGGCTTGATGTAGAAATATCTGTTGGAAGTGCCAATGTTCGCGAGCTTGAAGTAACTGCATATGGCTCGCGCGGATATGCGCTTGCGGATCAATGGCAAGCTGCCGTAGATAAAATCCTATAATCCAAACTACTGTTTAGTGAATTGATGTTCGGGGAATTGATTGTCTCAAGACGAATTGAAATACATTCTTGCGTTTGATACCTCAAATGAGGTGATTGCGCTAGGCCTTGGGCGAGCTTGTGTTCATTCAAAGGATATTGAAATTGTCTACAGTGCTTCTTTGCCGGCTCGCAGACAATCCAATACCCAGCTCCTGCCGCATATAGATTCGATGCTGTCTTCGCTTCAGGTATCTAGGAAAGACATTGCATGTGTTTGTGTTGGGCGAGGTCCAGGGTCTTTCACAGGAGTTCGCATTGCCATGGCAACAGCTAAGGGAATCGCAAGCGCATTGGGAGTTGCGCTTGTTGGGGTTTCCACTCAAGAGGCTATAGCGCAAGGTGTTAAAGCAGCCGGATATAAAGGAAAGCTTCTAGTGGCCAGTGATGCCATGCGCAAAGAAATCTACCCTGCTTTCTTCGAGATAGGGCAAAGCGTTTTACGACTGACGGGTGATGCGGTTGTGAAATGCGAGCACTTCCTTCAAGATTGTCCGCAAAACCCAAACCTTATGATAGCTGGCGACGCGCTTTTGAAATACAGCGAGGCTCTGTGTCCATTGGGAAGTGTTGTTCCGCAGGAGCTTTGGACGCCAAGTGGCGCGGGGCTTTTGCTTGTACTTGAGGATATGTGGAAGACAAATGATGTATCCCCATTTGACGCTTGCGCGCATGACCCAATATCTGTGCTTCCTATATATACCAGGCTCTCTGATGCAGAAGAGGCCGAGCGCAGAAGGCTTGCAAAACCAGGCGAGCGTAATTTGATAACGGGCGTTTGCGGCAATAAGGCCTCGGGGGTTATTACTGAGGATATGGCTCCAATTGGATCATATGATCAGGGCATCATATCTTATCGTCCTTTGGATGTGCGCTTTTCAAAAGACCTAGCCCAAATGGAAGCTGAATTTCTTGGAAGCGATGCGTGGAACGAATCGATGGTCGCAGATGATATTTCCAGGGCGGATAGGTCTTGGTGGATGGCGACTTTGGATGGCAAACTGGTTGGATATGCGGGCGCGCGCGTCGCACCTGATGCAACCGAACTTTTGAAAGTGGTTGTGCGCCCAGAGTTCAGACGAAGGCATCTTGCCAAAAACTTAATAGGTAAAGTCGCCTATGATGCTTTAAACCTTGCCTCAACCAAGATGACCTTGGAGGTGCGGGAAAGCAATATAGGTGCGCAAGAGTTTTATAAAGCTATAGGTTTTGAGGAATTAGGGAAACGCCCTAAGTATTACTCCGATGGTGAAGATGCACTTATTTATTCTGTCAGCCTTCCCTTAAAAATTGCCGAGGAGCAAACACGAACAGAGTCGCACATGGAATTTGATGACATTGCTCATCCGATTATTCTTGCTATTGAATCTTCTTGCGACGAGACCGCGGCTTGCGTGATAGACGGACAAGGACGCATTCTCTCAAACGTTGTTTCTTCACAAATTGATTTTCATGCACGTTTCGGAGGCGTTGTTCCTGAGATTGCTAGTCGAAAACATGTTGAGGCTATTGTTGGGGTGGCAAGGCTTGCACTACAAGAGGCCTCCGTACATCTAGCAGGCGAGCTTGACTTTAAAGACCTGGACGCTGTAGGAGTTACGTATGCTCCTGGTCTTGTTGGCGCGCTGGTTGTGGGGGTTGCGTTTGCCAAAGGTGTCGCTTGGGCGATGAATATTCCTCTTGTCGCGGTGAACCATCTTGAAGGACATCTATACGCAAATAAGTTGGTAAGACGCAAGACATGGGATGAAACTAGTGATCTCTGTTCGCAGGGGCAGACTTCTGACGTTTACCTTACAGCAGCAGAACCTGACTTATTTGAATTTCCGGCTGTTGTATCGCTTGTCTCTGGCGGCAACACAATGCTGGTGCTCATGCGAGCTTGGCAAGATTATCAGATTCTGGGCGAGACGATAGATGATGCGGTGGGGGAGGCTTTCGATAAGGTTGCCAAAGCTATGGGCTTTCCATACCCTGGCGGTCCTCAAATATCGCGACTTGCAAAAGAGGGCAACCCGTTTGCTATAGATTTTCCGCGCGCACTTATGCACTCAGGTGATTATCGTTTCTCGCTTTCAGGTTTGAAGACCGCTGTGATCACGTATATATCTAGAGAACGTGAAGCTGGAAGAGTGCTTAATCTTGCCGATATTTGCGCCAGCTTTCAGCAGGCGGTAATTGATGTTCAGGTAGATAAAGCCAAACGTGCGATTCTTGAGAATAGCGCCAAGACCTTCTGTTTAGGTGGTGGTGTTGCAGCAAATGCGCAGCTTCGCCAGTCTTATGAGGAAATGTGTGCACAGCTTAAGGTTTCGCTAATCATGCCGCCTCTTTCGGCCTGTGGAGACAATGCCGCAATGATTGCCCTTGTTGCCCTAGATAGGTACAAGCAAGGTAAGTTCGCCCCGCTAGATCAGGATGCTTTTGCTCACGCCGACCTATCTAAGCCGTATTAGACAATTTTGCCAGTATTGGGTAAGGCGGTTTTTACTGTTTTGGCAGCGTTGAGCTTGGCTGTATCAGCAAATGCTAGGCATTCTTTTTTGGATAGCAAATCAAAGCTGCCACAAAGGAGGCTGCAATGCATCCCATGACGCACATTAAGGTTATTGGATACCCCAGCACAGGGGCTGCCATTCCCCAAATAAGCGATGAAAATCCTATTCCAATATCGTTTCCGAAGAGGTATAGGCCGTTTGCTGCTCCCCAACGTTCAGGCGAGCTAAGCTTTACTGCGATTGTTTGATTAATTGGCAGAGAAACGCCCAAGCTTACACCGTAGAACGCACCGGCAACGTAGTAAAGTGCGCTGTTGTTTTCTATGAAATTGCATCCAAGAAGCATCGAATAGCATACAAGTCCACTAATTACGGCGCTGCCCATGATGACAATAGGTCGAAGCTTGTCCATGAATTTGCCGGATGTTAGGCGCACAATGATCATCGTTACGGCAGAAATAGTGTAGAAAAGGCCAGGGTTTCCAACTTGCAGGTAAGTGCCATAAACGCCCATGTAGAAGATTCCGAAGCCAAATGATGTGGAGATAAACATCATGGGTATGGTTCCGTGAAGCGCAGGCGGTTCGAAAATGCCGTCGATAAGTCCGCGGATTGTAATCTTGGAAGTCTTGTTTTCAGTAGGCTTTGTTTCTCTTAGATACACAATCTCGTCTCGCTGCCAGCGCATACGAAACTCTGAAGTTTCAGGAAGTGATTCAGGTTTTTTCTCATAGCGTATAAATATCGTGCATATGATGGCGGCAATAGCGAAAACTAGCAATCCGATGTAGAAATTCTCAGGGGAGTCGGAATATACAAGCGCGATGGCGATAGCAGGTCCGCACGACATAGAAATTGCTTGCCCAAGCCCATAATAGCCAATTCCTTCGCCAAGTCGGCTCAAGGGCAAAACATCTGCTGCAGCTGTAGCCAGAGCTGTGGTTGAAGCAGCAAACCCCAGCCCTTGCAATATTCTCCATATAATGAAGAAGGCGCCTGTGTTTGAGAATAGTGGTCCTAGCGCGCCTGCGATCATGATGGCACATCCCGCAACAACTGCGATCTTTCTTCCGCGCATATCGCTTAATGGCCCTGTAATGACTCTTGATACTGCCGCAGAAAGGGACATCGTAAGAGCCCCTATTCCAGCCAGGCTAGTGGACTGTCCTTTGCATTCTAGATAGACAGATGTGCCTGCGTTAGCACCTTGGCCGAAAAGAAAGCAGAATAGTGTGCATACGATTATGAGTATGAAAACAGGGGAAAAGAGGCGTTCATTCTTGGCTTTCATATGCCTATCACGTCTCTTTAAGAAAAACTTCAGTGTGAGTAGTGTCGCGCGTTTTGCAGTCTAGGCTTTCGTGTGGCTGACTCGACTTGCTAAGGGGCTTATAAGCTAGATGAATGCATGCGATTCCGCCTGTGCAATCGTGCCATTCCACATTCTCGAAACCGACCTCGCTCATCAAAGCAGCAACACCGGCTTGATCAGGGAAGGCCTTGATCGATTTAGAGAGGTAGATAAAGCCCGAATCGTCGCCTGTTATTACTTTTCCCCAGAACGGGATTACGTGGTTGAGGTACACGTTATAGGCTTTTTGCCAAAGAGGGTTTGTCGGGGTGGAGAAATCGAGGCATAAAAGTTGCCCTCCAGGTCTTAGCACGCGCAGGATTTCAGCGAGCGCTACTTTGCGTTCGGGCATATTGCGCAAGCCGTATGCCATGGTTGCCACATCGAAAACATTATCGTCATAGGGAAGGTTTTGCGCGTCGGCCGTCTCGAAATAAATGGGGACGTCGTCGCTTGCACCTGTGTCGTAGTGGTGCTTTGCTACTTCTAGCATTTCAGGCACAAGGTCGCTGCAAACAATAACGGCGGGGTGTTTTCTTTTTGCGATGGCGAAAGACACATCTCCTGTGCCCCCGGCGATATCTATGACCGCACTTGTAGGGCCTATGTTTGCAAGCTTGGTTAAGTTTTTGAGCCAAAGCTTGTAGGCGCCCATGCTAGATACGGCATTGAACAATTCGTACTTTTTGGCAATGTGAGAGAAGATGTCCCGAACGCGATTGGTGGACAATTCAGGGGGTGCCAATGCACCGGTTTGAGTGTCTATACTTTCATCTGAGTATTTATCCATAAGCGTATTATATTAGTGTCGCGAGTAAAGGGAGATGCCTTTTCTGATAAAATGACCATTCCTTGTGAATTCCTCGCCAGAGAAGTTGAACAGGCAGAATATGCTCCTTAGTGCAAAATATATTTTTCCAGTTACGAGCGACCCGATTTTTGATGGGGCCGTTCTTGTAAGAGATGACAAAATATTAGATATTGGCGATATCTCCTCGCTTCGTTTGCGTTATCCCGACGAAGAGATTACCGATTTTGGCTTGGCTGCCATCATGCCGGGCTTTGTCGATCTTAGCACCCGTATCGAGATGTCTGCCCTTCGAGGCGTTGTTGCAGACGAGCCTTATGTTCAATGGCTGATTTCCATACTTCGAAGTTCAAGCAAGCTCAAGCCCAACGATTGGTTTGACTCGGCAATTCTTGGAGGGTTAGATGCCCTTTCTGCTGGAATCACAACAGTTGCAGACATCACTTCTACAGGTGCATCACTTAAGGCTGCTCAAAAACTTGGATTGCGAGCGGTAATTTATCGCGAGGTTGGCGCCATGGACAAGGCAAGAGTGCCATTTGCCATGAAGTCTGCCGAAGACGATATTGAGTCTTGGGGAAGTGATTACGGTTCTGACCTTATAACGATTGGCATCGCACCTACTTCCATTTACGCTAATCACCCCCTAGTGTTCCAGCTCGCTGCCGAAGTTGCCCGCAAAGAGGATATCCCTTTGGCGCTTAGGCTTGCAGGGTCGCGTGAGGAATACAACTTCGTTAAGTATGGGTCTTCCATGTTTGCGGTTGATACCATGGAATCTAAAAATCGCGGTGGCTATGTCGAAATACCGCCGTGGCTACCTTTTGGCGTGACCCCTGTTCGCTATGCCTTGAACTGGGATGCCTTTGAGGCTCCTAACGTCATGATGGTCTACGGCGTGCATGTTACCGACGAGGATATTAATAAGATGCGCGAGCGCGATGTGGCGCTTTGCATTTGCCCACGTGCAAATTCGATTTTGGGCATGGGCATGGCTCCTTTAAGCGAATACATCAAAGCCGGTTTTCGAATTGGTCTTGGAACCGATTCACCTGCAGCTACCGATTCCACAGACATGTTTGCTGAAATGCGTACCTGCATGCTTATGAACAGGGCTCGTGACACTCGAAACTTCATCAAATCGAGCACAATGTTAAAGATGGCAACTATCGATGGTGCGCGTGCTTTAAAGATGGACGATAAAATTGGATCACTTGAGATTGGTAAGCAGGCCGATATAATTGCAGTCGACCTCACAGGTTCTAGTCAGACAATCGAGCTGAACCCTATTTCTGCTGTCGTGAACAGTCGTCTAACGTCAGACGTGCTGATGACGATGGTTGCTGGCAAGCCGATATATAACAAGAACCATTGGGATGTGGATCTCGAAATCGCGAGGAATATTGCTCGTGTTATCGAGATTCGAGCGAAATTGAAATCATAGGATAAGGCGATAGGTCTATGTCTAACAAGAAACAGAGCAAGAAGAGCTCACAAAAGCTTAGTCGGGAACAGAAAGCCGCACGACTGCGTGCTGCTGAAGAACGCGAGCTTCGCGAGAAAGAGCGTCGTGAGAAGGCGGCTCGCACGAAGAAGATATTCACGGTAGTAGTTTGCGTGATTTTGGTGTTAGGTCTTTGCATACCTACAGTGGCGCTATCGTTCCTTTCAGCGTAGAAGAGGCTTGGCGCATATATGTTCGGTATTGGCGGATTCGAGCTTTTTCTTATATTGATCTTTGGTTTCATTATTTTCGGGCCAGATAAGCTGCCCGAAATAGCGAAGACTATTGGCAAAGCGGTAGCGAAATTCCGCGGCGCGCAAGAATCCATGACAGAGCAGCTCAAAGACGTAAGTTTTGTAGATAAGGCCTCCGATGCCCCGTTGAAAAACCCACTTGACGTATTGAACAATGCGAGCGAGAAGGCTAAGACTGGTGCATCGAAAATCTCTTCTGAAGTAAAGGGCGCAAAGGCTTCTGCTGAAAGCACAAGTGCAACAACAAGTACGGCGAAAACGGATGCTGCCTCAAATTCCAAAACAGGCGATGTAGAGCGCTCTGATAGCTTTGCAGAGCGCAAGGCTAGATATGATCGCGAGCGAGCCGAGCGTAAGCGAGCCGAGGCCGAAGCTGAAAAGCAGGCTGAGGCAAAGGCGGCAAAAGAGGACGCGGCTAAGAAAGAGGCTTCCGAGAACCCCAAAATTAAGGTTGCTCCCAAATCTGTGAAAGAGGAAGGGGAGTGATCACATGCCGATAGGACCGGCGAGAATGCCGTTGATGGATCATCTTGGCGAGCTTCGCATGCGAATCGTTCGTATTGTAGTTTGCCTAGCAGTGGCAGTCTGCGTATTCTATATGTCTGCGCCTATTATGGGTCAGTTCCTGCTTTTGCCTATTGCTGAATTTCTGCCTTTCGACTCAGATACTGGATGGGTGGAAACAATGGCAATTGACCCTTTCGAGGCCTTTGCCGCGCGCTTCGAGATATCTTTGTTCTTCTCGGTTATCGCGACATCTCCTGTTATTCTTTGGCAGCTGCTTGCCTTCTTCCTTCCAGCACTTAAACCTAAAGAGCGCAAATGGTTTATGCCTACCTTTATTGCGGGTGTAATACTTTTCATTGTGGGTACGGTTTTCTGCTACCTCGTTATTTTGCAGGCCGCATTCAGTTGGCTAACTGAACAGGCTTCGGGGCTTGGATATATTGCGCCTAGAATGTCGTCTTATATCGACATGATTATCAAGTTCGAGATTGCTTTCGGCTTTGCCTTTGAGCTTCCGTTGGTTATTTTCTATCTGGTTATTTTTGATGTCGTCCCATATAAGAAGCTGCGCTCAAGCTGGCGGGTTGTTTATATCGTCTTGATGGTATTCAGCGCCGTTATTACCCCTGATGCCTCTCCTGTGACTATGCTTCTGCTTTTTGCGGCGTTGATTGTGCTCTACGAGCTTTCCCTTTTTGCCGCACGTTTGGTTTTGTCTAAGCGCATTAAGAAGCAAAACGAAGAACTTGCAGCAGAAGAAGCGGAAGAATAGTCGATGCACGAGCTTGGCATTATGACATCTGTCATGGACGCTGTGATTCCTGCGGCTCGCGAAGCTGGTGCAACAAAGCTTCTGGGCGTAACACTTCGAATGGGAGAAATGACAGAGGCTATAGAGGATGCGCTTCAATTTGCCTTTCAGGTTCTCACCGAAGAAGACCCGTTCACTAAAGATGCTAAGCTTACTGTTCACATGGTCGAACCGAAAAGCATTTGCCTTAATTGTGGGGAAGAGTTTACGCACGACAGATTCCATATGTTTTGCCCTTATTGCGACAGCTTTGCTTTACAGTTGCTAGAAGGACGTGAGCAGGAAATAGAATCCATTGAGGTGGACTTGCCAGACGACGATGAGGATGATTCAAGCAAATAGCCAAAAGACGAAACCGAATGCTGTCTGCAACTTCAATTTCGTCATAGCGGCTAAGAGAGGGCGACAAAATGTCGAAACATATAGATATCAATGAGGCAATTCTAAAGAAGAACGACTCGATAGCAAACGATATACGTCAGCTGCTCTTAGAGAAGCATGTTTACATGCTAGATTTGCTCGCGAGCCCAGGTTCTGGCAAGACCTCTACAATTTTGGCCACCATAGAGGCACTTCGCGACGAATTTAACATTGCGGTTATCGAAGGCGACATTGCATCAAGTGTCGATGCCGACAAGATAAAGGCGCAGGGCACAGCCGCTGTACAAATCAACACGGGTGGTGCCTGTCATCTCGAGAGCGCAATGATAAAGCGTGCGCTTGACGTGCTTGACCTTGATAGGCTCGATCTCATTATCGTTGAAAACGTTGGCAATCTTGTTTGCCCAACCGATTTCGACCTTGGTGAAAATGCGAAGGTCATGATACTTTCAGTTCCTGAAGGTGACGACAAGCCTTTGAAATATCCGGGCGTCTTCCAGGTATCGCAGGCGGTAATTTTGAATAAGGTTGACACCATGCCTGTTTTCGATTTCAAGGAAGATGCGTTTTTTGATGCTGTGAAGAAACTCAATCCAAATGCGCCTATCTTTCCGATTGCTGCTACCAAAGGTCAGGGTATAGACGCATGGGCAGAGTGGTTACTTGATCAGATTCGTTTGGTTCAGTAACTTCTTTGTAATGATTGGCGAGAGATAATATAGGTGTTTCGTAATTATCTCGTTGAATCGTTTGCCCTAGGAAAGGTATCTTGATATGTCTTTGAGGAAAGATCCAAGCGTTTTATATGATGCGGTCACGGCGGCTACATCACAATTTATTACCGACGCGGGTTTTTCAGATGTTCTTATCGGACTTTCTGGCGGAATAGACTCATCCCTTGTTGCAACAATTGCAGTTGATGCACTAGGCGCTGAACGTGTACATGGTGTCTTACTTCCAGGGCCTTATTCTTCTGAAGGCTCTATAAAAGACGCCCTTGACTTGGCCGAAAATCTTGGTATTTCTACGCTAACGATTCCCATCGAGGGTGTTTATTTGGCTTTCAAGGCTGGCTTTGAGGAAGCTACAGGAAAAACGTTTGAAGGTCTTGCTTGTGAAAACACTCAAGCAAGGTGCCGGATGGTATACATAATGGCGCTCTCGAACGCATTTGGATGGCTAATGCTTAACACTGGCAACAAATCAGAGGCGGCAATGGGGTATTCGACGCTTTACGGAGATACCGCAGGCGCTTTTGCCCCAATCGGCGGCCTGTACAAGACCGAGGTGTTTGAGCTTGCCAAATGGAGGAATGCACAAGCGCAAGAGGCAGGCGAAATACCACCTATTCCTGCAAATGTGATCCTAAAGCCCCCAAGTGCGGAACTTTCAATGAGCCAAACCGACGAGGATTCAATGGGAATCACCTATGCCGTTCTAGACCAAATTCTTGTCCAATACTTGGATAATGCCCTTGATACAGGAGAGATCGTATCTCTAGGATTTTCTAAATCGCAAGTTGAAATGGTTCTAGAGCGCTACAAGGCTTATGCTTTCAAGCGCGCTATGGAACCGCCAGTTGCCGAGGTCTAATTTGGACGACAAATCATTTACATCTGTTGCCGAAGAGGCGCATGTTGACGTCTCTGGGCGCGAGGTAATTGCGCGCTTCGTAAGCTACTATAAGCCCTATCTAGGCCTTTTTGTAATGGATCTTGTTTGTGCGACGGTACTTGCTTGCATCGATTTAGCATTCCCTCAGTTTTTGAATTTCTTCACCAGGGAATTCTTCGCACAAAGCGCCTCTGTGATCCTAGGCTCGCTTGGCACCATACTTCTTTTGTTTATCGCGCTTTATCTTGTGCGTACGGCTTGCCAGTGGTTTATTACTAGCTGGGGTCATATCATGGGGGCACGCATGGAGGCCGACATGAGGCGTGACCTCTTTGACAGTTATCAGCGCTTATCGTTTAGCTATTTTGACAAGCACAATACTGGTGCCATGATGTCGAAGATCTCAAATGATTTGTTCGATATTTCTGAACTTGCACACCATGGGCCTGAGAACTTATTCATTTGTACGCTGAAGATTGTTGGTTCGTTTATTCTGCTTGCCATTATTAGTGTTCCGCTTACGCTAATGATGCTTCTTGCCACTATTGTCATGGCTGCCTTCTCGTTTTGGATTAACTATTTGCGTAGAACAATTTTTCGCGAAAACCGCGAGCGTATGGCTGGGATTAACTCACGAGTACAGGATTCGCTTGGCGGTATTCGCGTTGTGCAGTCATTCAGTGGGGAAGAGGTGGAAAAGCGGCGCTTTCGCAAAGAGAATGAAGCCTTTCTTGATACGAAGGACCGATCGTATCGTTTCCTTGGTGGCTTTCATGCTGCAAACTCTGCATTTTTAGGCGTTTTGTACACGATATGCATAGTTGGCGGAGGCTATTTTGTGGCAACCCAGCAAATGCAGGTAAGTGATCTCGCGATATTTGCTCTATACATTGGTATCTTCATTTCGCCTGTTGAACAGCTCGTAAACTTCACAGAGACTTTCCAAAAGGGCTATGCAGGCTTTCGGCGTTTCATGGAAGTAGTAGAAGAAATTCCAGATGTTTTAAGCTTGCCGGGTGCAAAGACGCTGAGCGAAGCATGCGGGAAAGAAATTGAAGGCCGCGTGCAGTTTAATGACGTTGTCTTTGGATATGAAAGCGAAACACCTGTTCTAAAAGGGCTTTCACTTGATATTCCCGCTGGTGGTACTTTGGCACTTGTTGGTCCTAGTGGTGGCGGAAAGACTACAACATGTTCTATGCTTCCGAGGTTTTATGACCCACAAGCGGGAAGTATCACTATTGATGGAATAGATATTAAGGACGTGGATTTACCATCGCTTCGACGGGCAATAGGGATAGTACAGCAAGACGTGTACTTGTTCGAGACTACCGTGCGTGAAAACATCGCTTATGGAAATCCTGATGCGTCTGATGACGAAATAGTAACAGCGGCAAAAAACGCTAACATTCACGATTTCATTATGAGCTTACCTGATGGGTATGACACGCTTGTTGGTGAGCGCGGGGCAAGGCTGTCTGGTGGGCAGAAACAGCGTGTTGCTATCGCGCGCGTTTTCTTGCGTAGTCCTAAGATCTTAATTCTTGATGAGGCTACAAGTGCGCTAGACAACGAAAGCGAGCTCGCAATTCAAAAATCTCTTGAGGGGCTTTCTAAAGGCAGAACGACGCTTATGATCGCACATAGGCTTTCAACTATTCGTGCCGCCGAACGCATTGCCGTTGTTGAAGATGGGCGCGTAAGCGAGATAGGCACTCATGAAGAGCTTATAGAAGCTGGCGGCACATATTCACGTTACTACAAGATGCAGTTTGGTGAATAAATGTGGCGGTATCGATTCTCGCCCATACTTTTTAGTGTTTGCCTGTAAAAGTCCCACTTGCGGGCATCGGATAATAGCTGGAGCAGGTAGAGGGAATTGACAAAAATTCGCTTCGCTAGAACTTGGAGCGGGTGACGGGAATCGAACCCGCGTTATCAGCTTGGAAGGCTGGAGTTCTACCATTGAACTACACCCGCGCAAATTTGAACTCGCAAATTATAGCAAAGAATTCTTCCAATTGTGACTTTTTGGCGCGCCCGGCAGGACTCGAACCTGCAACCGCCGGATTAGAAGTCCGATGCTCTATCCATTGAGCCACGGGCGCACGTAAAATCAGCGTTTGCAATTATACAACTGATAAAGCCGCAAGATAGTTTCGTCTTTTAACCTTGTCCGCCTTTCTACAGCACTAAAAGCTAGAGATAAAGCTACAAAGCCCTTTGAATCTTTTTTAGTTTTTTACGTTTAGGTTTCAGGGAAGTTCAAAAACCCAAACACATTTGAGATTTTGCCTGAGAAAACCCCTCTAAAACATAGGTTTATAGCCTAAGTACACTAAAGCGGGTTTGAATCCCTGGCTTTATCCCGTTTTTTATTTATCCCGCTTGACTAGATATTTCCAAACATGAGCTTCAAATACGATTCGAGGCGATTGATTATGGAGCCAATTAACGTTGCGAGCGAGATTCTTCCTTTAAAGAAGGTCTTGCTTCACCGACCGGGAGACGAACTGCTGAATCTGACCCCGGAAACTTTAGAGCGGCTGCTTTTTGATGACATTCCATATCTTGAAGCCGCACAAGAAGAGCACGACTCTTTTGCCCGCATCCTAAGGGAAGAGGGCATTGAAATTATCTATCTTGAAGACCTTATGGCGCAAGTTCTTGATAGCGACCCGACCCTTCGCGAACCGTTTATCAAACAAATAATTAATGAGGCTGACGTTAGATCCGAGCGCTATAAAAAGCTCATTTTTGAGTACTTAGACTCTGAATTCCCTTCTTCTAAGGCGCTGGTAATGAAAACGATGGCCGGTGTTGGCAGGCAGGAACTTCATGGTGCTCCAAAGAGCAGCTTGGCTGACTATGTCGATACCGACGCCAGGCTATATCTTCCGCCAATGCCGAATTTATATTTCACTCGGGACCCGTTTGTGTGTATTGGAAATGGGGTTTCAATGAATCGCATGTTTAGTTTCACGCGAAATCGTGAGACTATCTTTGGCGACTTCATTTTCAAATACCATCCAGATTATCGTGATGTAAGTAAGTGGTACAAGCGATATTACGCGTTCCATATTGAAGGCGGCGATGTCCTTAACATCAACAAACGCACCCTTGCCATAGGTATCTCGATGCGAACCGAACCAGCTGCTATAGATCGCCTTGCCTATAACCTCTTTAATTCGGAAGAGTCCCAGATAGAAGTGATACTTGCGTTCAAAATTGCGCCTTGCCGAGCCTTCATGCACCTCGATTCTGTACTTACGCAGATAGACTATGACAAATTCATCATTCACCCGGCCATAATGGGTTCGCTTTGCGTATATGAGTTGACTGCAGCCCCTGGTGGGAAAGTAAGAATATTTGAGCTTCAAGATGATTTGGAGGATATTCTCGCGAAATATGTAGGTCATACCGTTGAGCTGCTTGATTGCGGTGCAGGCGACCAGATCGTGTCAAATCGTGAACAATGGAACGCAGGACCTAATGTCTTATGTATAAGGCCTGGCAGCGTTGTTGCGTCCTCGCGGAATAAGAAAACTAACGATTATCTGTATAAACACGGTCTGAACGTAATCGAGCTTGCTTCAAGCGAGCTTTCCCGTGGGCGTGGGGGGCCTGGAGGTATGTGCATGCCGTTTATGCGCGACGATTCTTAAAAATTGCTAAAAACCTGATATAAATATAGCGTTGTCTGCATCGAGGATACAGGCTTAGCGCAACGAGAGGAGACTGTGATGTCAGTCAATCTATCAGGTCGAAGCTTTCTGAAATTACTTGACTTCACCCCAGACGAAATTCGCTATCTCATCAAGCTTTCTCATGACTTCAAGGATATGAAGCATTCGGGAACTGCCCATAAATACCTTACCGGCAAGAATATCGTCCTGCTTTTCGAAAAGACTTCCACGCGTACGCGCTGTTCGTTTGAGGTTGCAGGCCAAGACCTTGGAATGGGTGTTACGTATCTAGATCCTAGCTCGTCGCAGATGGGCAAGAAGGAATCCATTGAAGATACAGGGCGCGTCCTTGGACGTTTTTTTGATGGCATCGAGTATCGCGGCTTCTCGCAAGATCTTGTTGAAAAACTTGCTAGTGTTGCAGGAGTTCCTGTGTGGAATGGCCTTACAGATGAGTTCCACCCCACCCAGATGATCGCCGACATGATGACCATCGAGGAGAACTTTCCACAAGGGCTAAAAGGGCTAAAGCTCGTATTTATGGGTGATGCTCGAAACAACATGGGCAATTCGCTTATGGTCGTGTGCTCAAAACTTGGCATGCATTTTGTTACGTGCGCTCCTAAAGATCTCTGGCCTAAGAAGGAGCTGGTTGATGAGTGCGAGGGCATCGCTAAGCTCACTGGTGCAAAAGTGAGTCTTGAGGAGGACGTGAAGAAGGCCTGCACTGGTGCCAATATCATCTATACCGATATCTGGCTTTCCATGGGCGAGCCTGCCCAACTCTGGGAACAGCGCATAAAGCTGCTGAAGCCCTACCAGGTAAACAAAACCGTCATGGGCTATGCGGATGCGGACGCGATTTTTATGCACTGCCTGCCATCCTTCCACGATCTGAATACTACGGTGGCAAAAGAGGTCTACGAGAAGTTCGGCCTCACCGAGATGGAGGTTACCAACGAAGTATTCGAGTCTAAACAATCGAAAGTTTTCGATGAGGCCGAAAACCGTATGCATAGCATCAAGGCTGTAATGTATGCGACCTTGAAGTAGTAAATTTTGGAGCTAGCATTTAGTGATGCGCTCAGGCGTTAGCGCTCAGTGACGCTCTCAGGTGACATAAAGCCTAAGAGCACACCTGAGCCTTGCCAGCGCCAAGTAGTGCACTAAAGCGCCATTCGATTAGAAAAGGTAAGTCAAGGCATGATCTGATTTCAGCTTTTCAAGCGTGATAGAATTTCCCCTACGTAAAATCGAGAAAAGGGCAAGTCATAAATGAGCATTCGTGATTCTTTGGAAAGTCTTGTAAAACAGGCGGTTTTGGCGGCAGTAGAAGATGGCACGCTTGATTTAAAAGACATTCCTGAACCTTCTCTCGAACGCCCCCGCGATGAGGCGAATGGCGATTGGGCATCTACTGTTGCTATGCGCACTGCTAAGCTTGCGCATAAGCCTCCTAGAGAAATTGCCAAGGCGATAATCGATCACATCCCTGCAAACGATATCGTTTCTAGCGCAGAACTTGCAGGATCTGGATTCATTAACTTCCGTATTACGAATGCTGTGCTTCAAAACATTATCTGTGAGGTGCGCGAACAAGGTTTCGATTATGGTAAAGGCATCATTGAAGAAGGCCAAAGATATATCAATCTTGAGTATGTCTCTGCCAACCCTACAGGCCCTTTGCATGTAGGGCACGGGCGCTGGGCGACACTTGGAGATGCTATCGCTCGTGTGATGAGACATGCGGGCTATGACGTATACGAGGAGTTCTACTGCAACGATCATGGCACGCAGATGGATGTTTTTGCTAATTCTGTATCTGTTCGCTATATGCAGCTTTTAGGTCACGATGCCGAAATGCCTGAGCAGTGTTATGGCGGCGAATATGTCAAAGACATAGCTAGACAGATAATCGACTCTGATGGGAACAAATACGAGTCTTACTCAGAAGATGAACGTTTGCGGGAGTTTCGCGAGATAGCATACGTTCAGATGCTTGAAGACCAGAAGTCGCTACTGACACGTTACGGCACGACTTTTGATAAGTGGTTTTCTGAGCGCACTCTATATGAAGTGGCAGACGACGGCAAGAGTGCTATCGATCGCGCGCTTGACGCCATGGGCGAGCGCGGGTGTGTGTATGAGAAAGATGGCGCGACGTGGTTTCGCTCTACTGCTTTTGGAGACGAGAAAGACCGCGTGCTTATCAAGGAAAATGGCGAATACACTTACTTTATGAGTGATGTCGCATATCACTACGACAAGATTATGCGTGGTTTTGATCACTTGATTGACCTTTGGGGCGCAGACCATCACGGATACATCAAGCGCTGTGAGGCCATGCTTGAGGCATGGGGCTATCCCGGCAAGCTTGAGATTGTGCTCGGCCAGCTTGTTAACCTTTTCAGGAATGGACAAGCCGTGCGTATGTCAAAAAGAACTGGCGAGATGGTTACTTTCGAGGAATTAGTGGATGAGGTTGGAATCGATTCCACAAGGTTCCTCATGCTTTCACGTTCTTCTGATCAGCCCATAGATTTTGATATTGAACAGGCGAAGAAGCGCGATAGCACAAATCCTGTTTATTACGTTCAATATGCGCATGCCAGAATCTGCTCGATTTTGCGCAAGGCTGCGCCTGCTGAGGTCGCGAAAGCCTCTGAGGCAGGGGAGTGTTCTATGGAGGAAGTGGCAGCGTCTTGCATCCCTGAAGATCTTGATTTGTCGCCGTTAGAAGACGAAAGCGAACTTGCACTGATGCGAAAGATAGGCGATTTCGCAGAGCTCATAGCCCTTGCTGCGCGTGATCGCGCGCCTTTCAGGCTTACTCACTACACTCAAGATCTAGCCTCGCTCTTCCACGGTTTTTACACGAATTGTCGTGTTATAGCTGAAGACCCTACTAACCCCGAAAAGTTTGCGCTTCAGCAGGCACGCCTTGCTTTATGCGATGCGACTCGAATTACTATCGCGCTAACGCTTTCCTTGATAGGGGTTTCTGCTCCAGAGAAGATGTAGGGGTGTTTGCCTTTAGCTTGTGAGTTTTGGTGGGCTGCTAGGTAATAGCAAGCGTTGCAGTCTTTCGATAGGTGCCGCGAGAATTGAGGGGAAGAACATGGTTGAAAAACTTGACTCATCTAATTTCGCCGAAAAGGTATTGAACTCGGATCTCCCGGTGCTGGTTGATTTCTTTCAGCTGCACTGTCTTCCGTGCAAGAAAGTGGCACCGGTTCTTGAAGAGGCCTCAGATAAACTTGAAGGCAAAGGGAAAATAGCAAGCGTGCAATTCGAAGATAGCCCAGAGCTTGTTATGAAATACGACGTCTTTAGTTTTCCAACTCTGATTTTTTTCAAGAACGGGGAAGAA
>CAZYOQ010000014.1:0-20546 GCA_964649145.1 uncultured Eggerthellaceae bacterium
AAGCAAAGAGAAATATTGCACATGGGGTATAATATCCGACTACTGCGGGCGTGGTTCAATGGTAGAACTCGAGCTTCCCAAGCTCGCTACGCGGGTTCGATTCCCGTCGCCCGCTCCATCTAAAGCTATATGGCGTATGTCGTTAATACGTTTGAGCGGTGAAAAATCTTAGGACGATTTTGCAGTTTACATTTGTAAGCAGGCGAATTGTTCTACCTATCTCACTTGTGCGCTAGAGCTATAAATTACTTGCTTGTTTTCGGCATTTTAATTTAGGTAAATCCTGTTTGCTTTATTAAACTGCAAGCATATGCTTTATGGTCATGGCAAAGCTATGAAAAGAAATATAAAGATACGAGGGGATGTACATATGCACAGAACCTTTACTACTTACATTTTCGATTTGGATGGCACATTGCTTGATACTGTGCCTGATTTGACTTTGCTTACGAATTGGATTCTTAGTCAGGTTGGAGCACCCGAGCATACTCAGGAAGAGATTTTGAGCTATGTGGGATCTGGCGTTCGACGTCTAATTTATTTGGCTCTTCCACCGAATACTCCCGATGCTGTGCAAGATGAGGCGATGCGTCTTTGGAACGAGAATTTTCACTCATATTATGAACACACAGAGCCGTTTTTAGGTGTTATTGCGACCTTGAACAAGTTGAAAGAGAGAGGGCAAAAATTAGCGGTTGTTTCTAACAAGCTTCAAAACGGCGTAGACCTTATTATGGAAAAGAAGCTTCCAGGTTACTTTGACGTCATGATAGGCGAAGGAAACGGTATTCCTAGAAAGCCCGACCCAACAGGAATCGAGTTCGCTATGCGCGAGTTGGGGTCTGAGCCAAAAGATACCATTTATATAGGCGATTCCCCAGGAGATATTAAGGCGGGTAAAAACGCAGCTTGTGCAACCGCGGCAGTTCTTTGGGGGTATCACGACAAACAAGACTTTTTTGATGAAGATGCTATTCCCGATTATTTTATGGAATCGCCGAAAGAGATTTTAAGTTTTGCTAAGTAGGCTTTATTACGGCTTTGAGTGAGTCTGGAAAATGGTTTTAATAAAAGTGAAACTTGTTTAGATTCGAATCGGGTTCGACAAGTTCATAAGTGAAATTATGCTTAAAGCTTGCTTTGCTCGTCAGCCTGATCCCTTTAATCAATTATTTAAATTGTGACACTATCGTTTAAACCAGCAAGTTTGAACATGCTGACCAGCTTAGATTTGGATGGAACACATTTCTATTCATCCGCCAACGTAGGAAGGAGAGGTATGGAAATCGCGCAGTGCTTGTAATCTTGGCGTTTATTCGACAGTAATGCATCTCTTCTGCTAAACTTAACGGGTTGTCCTGCCCTGGGATCACCTATCCAGGGCCGTTTAGACCAGAGGAGGTGAGCTGATGAGAGCTTACGAACTGTTGTATTTTGTCGATTCTACAACCGATGATGATACGCGTGCCGCTGTGGCAAGCCGTATCGAATCCATCGTCACGGAAAAAGAAGGCAGCATCGACAATATCGACGATTGGGGTAAGCGCAAGCTGGCTTATGAGATCAATGGCCAGTCTGAAGCCGATTACACTCTCGTTGATTTCCATACTGATCCTCAGACTATCGCGGAACTTGATCGTGTTCTTCGCATTACCGACCCAGTAATGCGTCATATGATCGTTGCCCGTACAGACAGGGATTAGCCTGGGATAAGGAAGAGGTAGTGAAATGAGCATCAACAGAGTTGTAATAAGCGGAAACTTAACCAGAGACCCAGAAGTGCGCACCACTCAATCGGGTATGCCCGTCATGTCACTTGGCATCGCTGTGAATGACCGTCGAAAGAACAGTCAGACCGGTGAATGGGAGGATTACGCGAACTTCATTGATTGCACGATGTTCGGAAATCGCGCCCAAAATGTGTCGCAATACTTGTCTAAAGGTCAACGAGTCGTTATCGAAGGCAAGCTTCGCTACAGCACGTGGGAACGCGATGGTCAAAAGCGCTCCAAGATAGAGGTCATCATCGACGATCTCGACTTCCAGGGAACGCGCAACCAGTCGAACCAAGGTTCTTCGCAACCATCTGCTTCGGCATACACTGCCCCACAGACTCCAGTTGTTGACACAAGCTCTTCCGTCTATGACGCAGACATTCCATTCTAGAAAGCAAGAGGAAATTATGGCGGAATATCAAAAGCATCAACGCCAGAAGAAATGTCAGTTCTGTGCGGAACATGCAGATTTCATCGATTACAAGGACACGCAGCTGCTGCGTAAATACACCACCGACCGCGGCAAGATCAAGCCTCGTCGCGTTACGGGCGCATGCAGCCAGCATCAGCGCGATATCGCCAATGCTGTGAAGCGCGCCCGCACCATGGCACTGATTCCCTATTCTGTGCCGGCTGTTAGCGGACGCGGCGATCGTCGTCGTAAGCGCTAAGGAGGAAGCATGGAAGTAATTCTTCTCAAAGAGCTTCGCGGACGCGGCGGTGAAGGCGATGTCATAAATGTCGAGCGCGGGTTCGCGAACAATTACCTACTTCGCCAGGGATACGCTATTAAGGCTACTCCCGGCAACCTGAAACAGCTTGAGGAACGCAGGAAGAATATCGCCAAACGCGAGGAAGTTCGTCTGTCTGACGCTAATGCGCTTGCTGAAAAGCTAAACGGCCTTGAGGTGGTCGTTGAGGTACAGGTTGGCGAAGAGGGTCAGCTATTCGGGTCGGTCACATCTCCTATGATCGCCGATGCAATTATTGCTGAAGGTATCGAGATTGATCGCCGCCGTGTCGAGCTTGGCAAGCCGATCAAAGCCGTTGGAACCTTCCCAGTTGAGGTGGGCATTTATCGTGACATCAAGGCTACGGTAAATGTTGTCGTCAAGGGCGAGGGCACGGCTAAAGCAGAAGCTAAAGAAACCGAAGGTGCGCCTGAGGCTGAGGTTGTAGAGGATGCTGTTGTTGATGCATCTGAAGATGCGGCAGAGGCTATCGCCGAAAACGACGTAGAAGGCGCTGCTGAAAAAGCGCCTGAAGATGCACCTAAAGAGGCTGATGCATAAACAACTAGGGGTGCTGATTAGTTTTTAAAAGGTTTTGTAATAGCCACAATTAATTCGGGGGTCGACCTATAATGGTAGACCCCCGTCTTTTTTCATCTCGCCTTGGAGGATGCAATGCCGCAAGAATTCGATCAGTATGAAAGCCCGGCTTTGGCTGAGTCGGCAAGGCATGTCCAGCTTCCAAATGACATCGAGGCAGAACAGGCCGTTTTGGCATCATGTCTTTTGAACGAGGATGCCTGCTACGAAATAAGTATCAATCTAAAAAGCGAGCAGTTTTATCGCATTTCACATCAACTTATCTTTAGCGCAATACTTCAGATGGTAAAGCAGGGCTTGCGTGCAGACGTCATTTCCCTTGCCGACAAACTTCAAGCTCAGGGCGATTTAGACAAGGCTGGTGGCAGGGCATACCTCACCGACCTAAATGGCAATACTTTTGCGCTCACAAACTGGCGCCACCATATGGAAATAGTCAAGCGCACTGCCATTCAGCGAGATCTGATTCGGGCTGCTGCGGAAATAAACGCGCTTGCATACAACGCTCCAGATGATCTCAACGAAGTGGTTGAAAGCGCTGAACAATCGCTTTTCAAAGTGACGGAAAAGCGCGTGTCGTCCTCTTTCAGAAAGATAGACAGTTTGGTTGACGAAGCCTATAGCGAACTTTCTCGCATTGCTTCGCAAGGCAACAAGATGATAGGCGTTCCAACTGGGTTCAAGGACGTCGATAGCTTGTTCCATGGTTTTCGCGGTGGAGATCTTATCGTTTTGGCTGCACGACCAGGTGTTGGAAAAACCGCATTTGCTTTGAACCTGGCCGTAAATGCTGCAAAAGAAAACGTGTCTGTTGCGTTCTTTTCTTTGGAAATGAGCTCGAGCCAGCTGGTGCAACGTCTTATAAGCTCGGAGGCTATGGTCGACCTTGGCAAACTGAGAAGCGGTAATGTAGGCGAGGGCGACTGGGGACAAATCGCGGACGCATCTGGAAGACTTAGCGCCCTTGATATGTTTATCGACGACACGCCGGGCTTATCTATTATGGAAGCCAGGGCTAAGGCTCGCCGTGAGTTGCGAAATGTGGTCGGAACCGACAAGAAGGGGCTTATCATTGTAGACTACCTTCAGCTTATGCAGGCGCCAGCTACAAGGCGCGATAGCAATCGCACAGTCGAGGTAGGCGAAATCTCACGTGGGCTTAAAATTCTCGCGAAAGAAATGGATATGCCGGTGATTGCTTTGGCACAGCTTAACCGCGGGGTTGAGATGCGCGGAAAGAAGCGCCCGATGCTGTCGGATCTTCGTGAATCAGGATCTATCGAACAGGACGCCGATATCGTTATGTTTATTGATAGGTCTATGGACGAAGTTGAGGCGGAAGATGCTAACAGGCCAGACCTTGGTGTTGCAACACTGATAGTTGCTAAGCACCGTAACGGCCCGCTTAAAGATATTACTATGGCGTTTAACCCGAACCTCACCAAATTTGGGGATTTCTTTGACGCTTCTAGATACGAAGGTTGATGCTAGGGTTGTTTTGACGTGTTGTCTTGTTTTAGCATGTTTTCAATGTTATGCGAAGCGCGAACATGCCTATGCTGTTCCCATAAGCCTAATTCCCATAAGCAAAGCATCTTATAAGGATAAAATGGAAACGCGAAGCATCGCAGCGTAACCTAACGGAAAGGCTTTCTCAAATGCCATCTACTGTTCTTGTCGGAACCCAGTGGGGCGACGAAGGAAAAGGCAAGATCACCGATCTTATTGCAAGTGATTTCGACTATGTTGTTCGTTTCCAAGGAGGAAATAACGCAGGTCATACGGTCATTCATGGGGATACTAAACTTGCTCTTCACTTGATGCCATCGGGCGTTATGTATGAAAACGCAATTCCAGTTATTGGAAACGGTGTTGTGGTTGATCCGGGCGTGCTGGTAAAAGAGATGGCTCTTCTAGATGGCGAGGGCATAAGCTGCAAGAACCTGAAAATAAGCTGTGACGCACATATTATTATGCCTTATCACAAGGTTTTGGACGGCGCCGAAGAAAAGCGTCTTGGAAACAACCAGATTGGCACGACCAAGCGGGGGATAGGCCCTTGCTATCAGGATAAAATTGCCCGTCGCGGTATTCGCGTACAGGACTTACTGGACGAGAAGATATTCCGATTAAAACTTGAGACGATTCTTGCACAAAAAAACCCGATCCTTCAGAAGGTCTATGGGCTTCAAACCTATACCGTCAACGAAATCTGCGAAGAATACTTGCCATATGCTCGCATTCTCAAGCCATACGTGGCAGAAACCGCGCATATGCTTAACGAGGCTCTAAAAGAACACAAAAATGTCTTGTTCGAGGGTGCGCAGGGCACGTTGCTTGATATTGATCACGGCACATACCCCTATGTCACATCGTCTAGCTGCTGCTCGGGAGGTGCCTGCACGGGTTCGGGAGTAGGTCCTATCGCGGTCGATCGCGTACTTGGAATCTCTAAGGCCTATGTCACACGTGTTGGCGGTGGCCCTTTCCCCACAGAACTCAAGTTTGCTGAAGACGGGGGCGAAGGACAAGACGCGATAGACGGCCAGCTGCTTTGCGACGTTGGCCACGAGTTCGGTGTGACCACGGGACGTAAGCGTAGGTGTGGATGGTTCGATGCTGTTATAGGGCGATATGCGGTAGAGGTAAATGGATTGACCGATATCGCCATGACTAAGCTCGATGTTCTTTCTGCATTCGACAAGATAAAGGTTTGCATTGCGTATGAATGCGATGGCGTGCGCTACGACTATTTCCCGATGCAACAATCGGTGCTTTTCCATGCGAAGCCTGTTTATGAGGAACTTCCAGGCTGGAAAGGCGAGGATATTACATCTTGCAAGACTTATGAGGAACTTCCGGCGAATACTCGAGCATACATCGAGCATCTAGAGCAATTGATGGGCGCTAAAGTTTCAATAGTCTCTGTTGGAGCCGATCGCGAACAGACGATAATGCGCGGCTGGGAATAAGGCCTATAAGAAGGGTGAAATAATGAAGGTCTTGGTACTTGGATCTGGTGGACGTGAACACGCGATAGTTTGGGCACTTGCGAAGTCGCCTTCTGTTGAGGCTCTTTGGGCGGCTCCTGGAAACGGCGGCACAGCCAAGGTGGAACTTGCCGCTAAGGGGGCGGGGCGTGTCCAAAACACGATGATAGACCCGCTTGATGCTGATGAAATCATCGATTTTTGTGATGCGATGGGCGTAGACCTTGTGGTAATAGGGCCAGAGGCTCCACTGGTTGCAGGCATTGCAGACGCACTTCGCCTCGCAGGTATTGCAGTTTATGGGCCTGATGCGGAAGATGCATGGCTTGAAGGATCCAAGGAATTCGCAAAAGAGTTCATGGCTCAAAACGGTATCCCCACCGCAAAATACGAAAGCTTTGATGACGTAGAGCTTGCGCTTCAATACGTGCGTGATATGGGTGCACCAATTGTAGTGAAGGCCGATGGGCTGGCTGCAGGTAAGGGCGTTGTTGTGGCACAAACCCTTGAAGAGGCCGAAGATGCCGTGAAGGCGTGCTTCTTGGGCGCATTTGGAGAAGCGGGCTTGAAGGTCGTGATTGAGGAATGCATGACAGGACCTGAATGTTCAATGCTCTCATTTGTGACCGGAGGGCATAGTTTTCCTATGGCACCATCGCAAGACCATAAGCGAGCATACGATGGCGATACGGGTCCAAACACTGGCGGCATGGGGGTTTACTCGCCCGTGCCAATAGTCACAAATGAAGAAATGATCGAGATGATGCGCGTCATGGATGTGGCTGCAGCCGCCGTTCCCAACTATAAAGGCACGCTATATGGCGGGTTTATGCTCACACCTGAAGGTCCTAAGATCGTGGAGTTCAATGTGCGTTTCGGCGACCCTGAAACGCAGGTTGTTTTACCAAGGCTTATTTCCGATTTTGCTGAAGTAATGATGTCTGTTGCCAAAGGAGACGCAGACTCAATTGATCTTCAGTGGTCGCCTAAATGGGCGGTTGCCGTTGTGCTTGCAAGTGCTGGGTATCCCGGATCTTATGAGAAGGGCAAGGTTGTCAGCGGCATCGAGGACGCTGAAGCACTTGATGACGTCATGGTCTTTCACGCTGGAACCACACAAACCGACGATGGCCAAATTGTAACTTCTGGCGGACGAGTACTTAACGTCGTCGCGCTTGGTGACTCTTTCGAAAGTGCCCGAGATAAGGCATATGCCGCTTGTGAACTTATAGATTTTGAGGGCAAGCAGATGCGCACAGACATTGGTGCGCGAGCATTGCGTGGGCGCCAAGCTTGGGACTAGCATGCTTTCAGAGCGTCTTCTTACAAAAGTTGTCGAGCTAACCACAAACGAATATCTAAAACTAAAGCCTGTTGGGGAGGATGAGGCGCAACTGCCTGCACCAAAGCCTGGTAAGAAATACATGCTTTATGCACATGTGCCGTTTTGTGAGAGGCTTTGTCCATATTGTTCGTTTAATCGTTTTCCGTTTGCAGAAGAACGTGCGAAGCCTTATTTTGAAAACTTGCGCCGCGAGATGAAAATGCTTGCGGATACTGGCTATGATTTCGAAAGCCTCTATGTTGGTGGCGGGACACCTACCATCATGATTGATGAGCTTTGCGAGACGATAGATTTAGCACGAGACCTTTTCTCGCTGAAAGAGGTCTCTAGTGAGACGAACCCGAACCATCTTATCCCTGAATATGTGGAAAAGCTTGACGGGCGTGTGCAGCGTTTGTCGGTGGGTGTGCAAAGTTTCGACGATGGGCTGCTAAAGCAGATGGATCGTTTCGACAAGTATGGTTCAGGCGAAGAGATTATCGAGCGCATAAAATATGCAAGCCCTCATTTTGTGTCTTTGAACGCCGACATGATTTTTAATTTCCCAGCACAGACCGAAGATATCTTAATGTCTGATATCGAGAAGGTTGTTGAGTCTGGTGCATCGCAGACCACTTTCTACCCGCTTATGGCGTCTCCTAGTGTGCAAAAGTCGCTTGCAGAGACGGTTGGGCGAGTGGATTATGGGCGCGAACAGCTTTTTTACGAAATAATATGTGACTTGTTGCTTGGTGGCTCTGGCAATGGTAGCGATAATGGGCTTTTCACATTAGGTAGCGCTTGGACCTTCAATAGAAAAGCAAGAGCCAATAAAGAATTAGGCTCTAAAAGCGACAAAATCTCGCAAGAAACCCCGATGATCGACGAATATGTAGTCAACTATGAGGAGTACCCCGCTATCGGGTCGGGTGGCATAACCTATTTAGGCAACACTCTTTTTGTGAATACGTTTTCGGTAAAGGATTACAACGAAGCAGTTCACAGCGGCAAGTTGTCAATAATGGGCAAGACTATTTTTAGCAAGCGAGATCGCATGCGTTACCGCTTTATGATGCAACTGTTTGGGCTTCGTCTTGACAAACGCCAGTTCAAAGATGATTTCGGAGTTTCAATTGAGCGAGGCTTGCCAGCAGAGATGGCTTTCATGAGGGCATCGGGTGCGTTTGCAATTGACGACGCCGACCAGCTTACGCTAAGTGCTAAGGGTCGTTATCTGACAGTTGTTATGATGCGCCAATTCTTCATTGGTGTGAACCGTCTTCGAGACCAAGCTCGTGCCGCACTCACTGGCGAAGAACGCAAACTAATTTTTGGTTGCTAAAAGCTACAGCTTGCTAAAGGCTCAAAGCTATTAAAGCTCGTTAGCCACTAAACACGAAAAGCTGCTAAATGCTAAAAGTTGATAAAAGTCATAGATATCTAATAGCTACATCAAGCCTTTGTCCTTGGCTACTTGCCAGATGACTCGGCGTGTGACTTCGGAAAGCATGCGCAAGGTGACGCCCGAATTGTCTGGCAAATGCAAATGGATAACACGACGACCTCTGCTTGCAAGCGTTTCCATGTCGCCTACGGCCTGCGCTTTTGCAAGCGTTCCGAGCGTTGATGCTTCGCAACCTTTTGGAAGTGAGATATCTTTCAACTCGTTTGCCGATATACACATGAAAACGCCGCAGTTGGGGCCTCCTTTTTGTAGCTGGCCTGTGGAATGCAGGTAGCGTGGTCCAACTTCCAAACTTGAAACGCAGCTGAAGTGTCTAGCAGCACTATGCCGAATGGTTTCAAGCGCCTCGCGTCTGCCTTCGCCCGTGAAAGGCAAAAAGCAGTTCATGGCGAAATAGTCGCCTGGCTCAATCGACTTGAACAGATTGTAAAGGGCGTCATAGAGATTGTTACCCTTTTCAAGCGTATCGGCGAGCCGTACTTCGATTTGGCCCATCGGGCAGCCCGATACGAATTCTTCGACAAAATCGGGCTCAGAGATTCCGTCAGCCAAGATTCCTAGCACAGCGGTCTTCGTAGACTGCACATCAGGCTGGTCAAATGGGCAAACCTTCATCAGATACCCGCACATCGCAGTGGCATATTCCCACATCACGAAATGCTCTGCTACCTCTTCAACCTTGTCGATCTTATAGCTTTGACGCGGAATGTTTGGATCGATGTATGCAAGACTCATCTCGAAGTTGCGGCTCTCGTCCCAAAGGTCGGTTTTTGTTTCATACATGATCACCGAACGGTCTTTTGGGTCTTCGGTAAGAAGGAGAGTATCTATCTCGATATTAGGAAGGATGCCCTGGCCTTCTTTGCCAAGCGATTCTGCGACAAGCTGCTCTATCCAAAGTCCTAGCACGCGTCCTCGTTTTGGGGTTAGGAAGCTAAACTTGTTTCGGCCGTTCAAATAATTGTCGTAGAGGAAAGCCGCCAGATTGATTGCGGGGTTATCGATAGCATCTTCGCTGCAAATGCGCTCAGCTTCGCGTGCATGTTCCATAAAGCTATGAAGATTGATACCCGCTAAGGCCGCAGGAACCAAACCGAATGCGGAAAGCGCACTGAAACGTCCTCCAACTGTAGATAGGCCGTAGAATATCTTTCGCCAGTTTTGTTCTTTGGCGAGCTCTTCAAGTTTTGTGCCGGGGTCGGTGATGGCGACCAAATGTTTGTAGAACTTATCGCCAAGCTTCGGTTGGTAATAATCGGTAATGGCTCGAAGAAGCATGCGCGGCTCGATCGTGCCACCGCTTTTAGACGACATAATAAACAGTGTTGTTTCGGGCTTGCATGAGGCGAAAATTTCTCGCACACGCACAGGTGAATCAGAGTCCAAAACTTTCACATCCAGGCGGTTTTTATCGACTTTGTTGTATTTGGTCAGGGTCATAGGAGCCTGTGTGCTACCACCTTGGCCTAAGATGACTACGGTCTCAAAGCCTTCTGCTGCAACTTCATCAGCGAATTCGATAATGTCTTCGATATCGCGATATGGGTGGCTTGCTAGATCAGTCCAACCCATGAAGTTTTTTGCGAATGTTTCCGTTTCGTCCGAGAAATTGTAGAGCGTGGAATCCTTTGCCTGAACGCGACTTGCGACGTGGTCTTTTACCAGCGTTTTCGCAGAGGGGTAAAGTTTTTCCATATCGGCAGTAATCATAAGTGCTCCTCAGTTGGCCTGTTCTGTGGAAAATACTTAACCCTAAATTATAAAGCAGCAAGAGGGCTAGCCTCTCGCTGCAATTGGATTCATTTCTATCTTTTAAGGCGGGGTCTGTTCGTTTTAGAGCTAGCTGCTCTTGATTGTGTCTATGGCCTCTTGTACTTCGGGTGAAATACCGTTATTTGTATCAATAGGCGAGCCTGCTTTGCTCATGGAACCTCCCTCTGCTTCAGTTTCTTCCAGCATTTCGGCATACTCGCGATCTCCTGGTGATAAACGAGATGGAGCTTCTATCGGGAATTCTTCTGCCGGAGTAAATAGGCTTACTACAGGAACGATAATGAGAGAGGCAAGCATGCAAATGGCGCCGCAGTTAATGGGGCTTGCAATCAAAGGCGTTCCAACAAATCCCATGCCCATATTTATTGCTGTTAGTCCTACTCCGAAGATAAACGAGCACCAGACAGAGGCTCTAGATACCTTCTTCTTGTAAAGCCCCCAAACAAACGGCCCTAAGAATGCGCCAGCCAAGGCGCCCCATGAGTATCCCATGAGCTGTGCGATAAATACTACCGATGAATGGTACTGGAACAGCGCGATTATCGCGGAAATTGCGATGAACACTACAAGCAGGCCGCGCATCCATACTATTTGCTTCTTTTCGGACATATCTTTGACGACATTGCCTTTGATTAGGTCGATTGTGAGGGTGGAAGATGAGGTCAAAACAAGTGAGCTTAGTGTTGACATACTTGCCGAAAGTACAAGCACAATGACCAGACCTATCAAGATGTCGGGCAGGGTAGAAAGCATCGTGGGGATGACCGAGTCGTAAATGGGTGTGCCATCGGCAGCGTATTCGATGCTTCCGCTGTAAAGGCGCCCGAATCCGCCGAGGAAATATGAGCCTCCTGCCACCACGAACGCGAACAAGGTAGAAATGATTGCACCCTGTTTGATTGCAGGCCCACTTTTAATTGCGTAGAACTTCTGCACCATTTGAGGAAGCCCCCAAGTTCCTAGCGAGGTCAAGATCACAACGCCAATCAGGTTTGGCAAATCTGGCCCAAAGAAACTGGTGAATGCGCCTTGTAGGTCGCTTCCTTGTGCCTGAATTTGCGAGAGAGAGTTTATGGCTTCAGTGAACCCGCCGTTGTTCATGATAACGGCAATCACTACAGCACTAATTCCAATCAGCATGACTATGCCTTGGATGAAGTCGTTCATAACAGTTGCCATATACCCGCCAACGATGACGTAGATACATGTGACCACAGCCATGCCAATAACGCATACATCATACGGGAGGTTAAACGCCATGCCGAAGAGGCGCGAAAGTCCGTTATATACGCTTGCGGTGTAGGGGATCAAGAACACGAAGATAATTGCTGCGGCTGCTATACGCAAGGCTTTTGACTTATAGCGCTTTCCAAAAAATTCTGGCATTGTTTGCGCACCAAGGCGATGTGTCATCTCGCGTGTACGAGGTCCTAGCACCCACCAGGCAAGAAGACTTCCGATTATCGCGTTTCCGATGCCTGCCCAGGTTGCGGCAATTCCGTATTTGAAGCCGAATTGTCCTGCGTATCCAACGAAGACAACAGCGCTGAAGTAGCTGGTTCCGTAAGCAAATGCGCTCATCCAAGGCCCTACTTTGCGGCCTCCAAGCAAAAAGCCGTCAACGGTTTTTGTCGATCGGTTGCAGTAAACGCCAACACCTACAGCAATCGCGACGAAGATGATGACGAGAAGTATCTTTGCCAGCATTTTATCCCCCTAATATTTCTTGAAGCGTTTTTTGCAATGTGATTTTGAAAAGAGATTGAAGCTATGCACGCGGTCATTTAGGCATTAAAAAAGCACCCGGATTTGTGACCCGCGTGCTAGAAGTATCGGTAAAACATCTCGTTTCTAAGGCTAGGACGTGCAAGTTGCTGCGCGACATGGTGATTTTCGACACCAGAAGCCGAATCGCTAGGCGATTCTTGGGCAACGTGCTGGCTCATGATCGCGTTCGCCTCCGAGCCTTGCAAGATTGTGTTTCTGCGTGCTTTTAACATGTCGGCTACTTTATCACATTATGGTCACATGGAAAGAAAAGGGATCTAGAAGGTGACTGCGCAAATGGCGGGTCTAAAAAAGACTGTAGTTTTTGTTAGTGTCATTTTGGTTACCATGAAATCTTGAGGGGGTTCCATGGAAGCTATAGTCGATATATGTGCTTACCTGCTATTTTTTGTCTTGATGGCTTGCGCAGTAGTGACGGACATCAAAAAACGAATCATTCCAAACTGGGTTATATTTAGTACAGTAATCTTATGGTTAATATGGAAGGTGACGCTTTTTGCGTTAGGTTTCGACGCAGCTTTTCTTGAAGAAGCTATAAGTGCGCTTGGAGTGTTTGCTTTCTTGTTTGTTCTTACAGTTGTTTCAGAAAAGATGGCAAACAAGTATCTTTTTGGTGGCGGAGACATCAAGCTTGTTTCGGTAGACGCTTTGTTTCTTGGGATAGGCGTGGCAGTCGCGCTGTTTGCTGCCTGCCTTGTTAGCTTGATATACGCTGATGCTAAGCTTTCCCGTGGGATTCCGTTTGCGCCATGTATGCTATGTGGGTCGCTTGTGGCATTAATAGTTTTGTAGGCCATAGCTTCGTTATTTGTTTCTTTAGGTGTCTGTCGGGTAGAATGACCCATTAATGTTGTCTCTTGCGAAAGGCCAGCCTATGCGCGCTCTGCCTCCGAACAAGCTCAATCCCAAAATCAAAAACGTCTGGCGCATCAATGATCTAATTTGGATTGTTGCTGCCTATGTGGTGTGCGTGGCGCTGTTTTTGATCATTGCCAACGCAATACCTCAAGAGAGTTGGCATCAATGGGTTATCATCGGTGAGACCATCGCCTTTATCGTACTGGCGATTGTGTTTGCTGTGATTCTGCCGCCCATCCGTTACGCGCGGTGGCGCTACGAGGTCACGCCCGAGTTCCTTGATATTGCTAAAGGCATCATTTGGAAAAAGCGCTACATCATTCCGTTCATTCGCGTGCAGAATACCGACACACGACAAGGGCCGCTCATGCGCGTGTTCGGCCTCTCGTCGGTGACGGTATCAACCGCCGCGGGCGCTCACGAGATTCCCGGGCTTGATACTGCCTCGGCCGCAGAACTACGTGACCGTGCAGCTGAGTTCGCTCGTCTAGCGCGTGAGGATGTTTAGATGAACGCCGAGCGACAGCCTGGCAGGGTCGCGCCTAATCAGGCAACTCCGCCCACCGCAGGCGCGCCTGTGAGCAAGCCTGCCCCTGGCGTACCCGCGCCCATGAGCCAGTCTAGCCCTGCTGAGTCTACTACCGCGCGTCACCACGTACACAACAGCTATATCTGGCTTGGGAGCATTCGAGCGACAGGCGCCCTTGCCATCGTCATCCTCATCACCTCACTGGCAAGCATCACAGACCTGCTCGAACTTGTTACGCTTGCCAGCCCCTTCCGTGATAAAGCGCTTACCGCCCTTCTCGCTATCGCCGCCATCGTCGTGGTACTGGTGCTCATAGGTGCTGTGATGGCAGGCCTTTGCGCCTGGTCGTGGCGACATCTGTGGTACGAGGTGGGGCTCAAAGAGGTCAGCGTGTACTCGGGCATCATCAGTAAGAAGCGCGTGCATGTGCCTTACGACCGCATCCAAACCGTCGACCAGAAGGCCACACTGCTCCAGCGTATCTTCGGCGTGTGCAACGTGTCTATTGACACCGCCGGCGGAGCTTCCAACAAGGCCGTGTTAATTCCGTATTTGAGGAAATATGACGCAGAAGCACTGCGCCACGAGATTTACGTCCGCAAGATGGGAGTTGAGGGAGCCGCGCCTGCAAGTTCTGCGGCAGCTGGCGCAGTTGTGACCACTGCCCAGCCTGCCCCGCCGCAAGCGGAGACGCGCTTTACCGGCGTCGCACCGGCGCCCGCACCACCCACAGGCACGCCAGTATCCGCCCCACCACCCACCCAACCGGCCGGTAATATTCTCGATGCAGGCGAGGAGATCTGGAGCCAACTTGGAGGAGTCTTCGCGGGTGGATCTTTTGTCGCGGCTGAGCCATCGTTTGAGTGTCGTCTTTCCAATAAGGAACTAGTCTTCACGGGGCTTTCAAGTGCGTCGGGCTTTGTGGCTGCCGTGCTTGTTCTTGTCTGTCTGATCGCAGAAATTCTTGGGCTTGCAACCGGCTTTATCCCAAATGAACTTGATTCTTTTTCCACAGACGCTTCCGCAAGTTTTGACGCTGCAGCTACTTTTGCGTTTAACCATCCACTGGTTATTGCTGCAAGTATAGTCGCCATTATCGTCGTCGTTATTTTGATATGGGCGTTTACAGTACTTGCAACATGCGTTCAATATGGCGGATTCCATGCGCGACGGCGCGGGACACGCATCGAGGTAGAACGCGGGCTTCTTCAGCATCAAACCGAAAGTCTTGACATTAAGCGTGTACAGTCAGTCGTCATCAGGCAGACCTTCATCAGGCGTCTCATTGGATATTGCGAACTTTCTCTGGGGAAGGTGGCTGCCGGCCAATCGTCAGATGATACGAACGCAAAACAAGCAATCGCGCTTTCCGTTTTGGTGGTACATCCGTTTGTGAAGACAAGCCGTGTGCCGGAGATCTTGGACGGGCTAGTGCCGGAGTTTTCAGACATTCCTGAGGCTACGACGCGTCTGGCGCCTGTAGCGGCACGGCGTGGGCTTATTCGGCGTTGTATTTGGCAGGGTTCGGGGTTTTGGACGGGCGTGTGCGTGGGCATCGTCCAGGCCTTGCTTCACCTTGCAGAGAGCTTCGACCCCTCGCTCGCTTCGGCCCTGCCCGCGCTCGATGCGATCTTCGTCGCGCTGTACGTGCTAGCTGTAATTCTGTTTGCCATTGACGTGATCAGTACCGTCTTTTGGTACCGCGAGTCGGCATGTGCAACCAATCGCCACTTTGCTCGTGTGAAAAACGGTGGGCTTTCAAGTGTCGATATCTCGATTCCGCGCCAGAAAATCCAGTTTATGAGCACGAAAACCAATCCGTTTCAGCGCTTGGCAGGTACCGCTACCATACGTATGCGAACGGCCGCAGGTGTTGGTGGCACCACAACTCAGCTTATCGATGTGAGCGCACAAAATGCCGAAGCTTGGCTTGCGTGGGCTGAGCCGCGTGCGTGAAAAAACTAAAGGCCTTCTCAGCTTATATATCAAGTTCAAGACCAATGGGACAATGGTCTGACCCTTCGACATCATCATAGATACTTGCGTTATCGATTGCGCCAAGAAGTGATTTGCTTACTAAAAAGTAGTCGATTCGCCATCCTGCATTCGTAAGTCGTGCGCGACGCCTATAGCTCCACCAGGTATATTTCTGCGTAAGGTCGGGATACAAGTGCCTAAACGTGTCTACAAATCCTGCATCTAAAAGATCATCCAGCTTGCCTCTCTCCTGATCGGAAAACCCTGATTTCCCGCGATTAGGATCTGGATTCTTTAGGTCTATGTCGTTATGAGCCACATTTAGATCGCCACAAATAACAAGAGGCTTAGCTTCGGTACTCTTTCCGTTTGGCAGCCTACCTTCTTCTAAGCCTTTGCAGAAATCGCGGAACGCGTCGTCCCACTGCATACGGTGATCGATGCGCACAAGGTCTGTCTGAGAGTTCGGCGTGTACACATCCACAAACCAGAATTTAGGAAACTCCAAGGCGCAAATTCGTCCTTCCGTATCCAGGTAATCGTCTCCGAGGCCGTGCAGTACGTGCAAAGGTTCTTCGCGGCTGAAAACAGCCGTTCCTGAATAGCCCTTTTTCTCGGCCGAGCTAAAGTATTGGTGATAGTTTGGCAAGTTGAGCTCTACCTGATCAGGTTGGCATTTCGTTTCTTGCACAGCAAAAATATCGGCCCCGAATAAGTCAAAGACCTCATAGAAGTTCTTCTTTAGAACGGCACGAATTCCGTTTACGTTCCAAGAAATGAATTTCATTTTATCTGTCTCCTATATCTTGCGTCATTATCTAGAAAAGCATGGCTATCAAATGAACTTCCTACTTATGGTAAGGCTCGCCGCGATTAATTTTAAAGGCTCTAAAAATCTGCTCCAGAAGAACGATTCGCGCAAGATTGTGCGGAAGAGTGATCCTTCCAAGCGAGATTCTACGCTGTACCAAATCTCGTACAGTATCATTTACTCCGCATGAGCCTCCAATAATAAAGCACAGGTCATTTCTGCCTTCCATGGCGCAAGTATCAATCATTTCTGCAAGACTTTGGCTACTTATAAGCTGCCCTGATATATCAAGTAAGAACGTTTGGCTTTTCTTTGGAATGGCTTCGATTATAGAATCGCTTTCGGCCTTGATTTCAGCAGATTCTCCCCCGCATCTTGCAGGATCAATGTCGGGAAGCTCTTTGATGCTTACGTTTGCATAAGCAGACAAGCGCTTCAGGTATTCTTTGCAAGCATCAACCCAAAATCTTTCCTTTAGCTTGCCTATAGCGATAATAGTGATATGTAGCATAGTTGAGTCTTAACTTTCGCTTTATATGATCTTTTTGGCCATAAAAGCGTTTGCTGCAGTCTCTTCAGAATCGTCGAGCGCTTCTAGTTCGATAGCATCATCGCCTGTGCGCTTAGCGTGGCGTTCAATGGCTTTGCCTAACAGCCAATCGGCAACCTCTGGGTTCTTAGATAGAAGGGTTCCATGAAGATAGGTGCCAATAATGTTGTTTACAAGGACGCCATCTGAAAGAGGCTTGCCTTCAAGATCGTCGGCATTGCCAGAGCCTGTGCGGCTTATAACTCGCCCAAACGGGGAAAGCTCTTCATCAAGATAGGTTCTTCCGGCGTGATTTTCATACCCTATTACCGGCAGTTTTGCTGCCTTCGACTCGAGAGCTACGTTGTCAACCAATCTGTCAGCGGAAGTACCTGGTCGACGTGTTTCCATGTTAAGCACACCAAGGCCTTCGACTTCTTCATCGCCAAGAAGCCATGTTCGCCCAAGAATTTGATAGCCACCGCAAATTGCAAGCATAGGGCCTAATTCTTGCAAATATTTAACAAATTCGGGCTTTACCTTGAAAAGCTCTTCAGTGGCAAGCTTCTGTTCGCGGTCAGGGCCACCGCCTAAAAACACGAGGTCGACATCATCGAATTTAATAGGCTGCCCGTATTCGATCTTGCGAACTTCAACCGGGATATCTCTCCATTGAAGTCGCTTCTCCAAGATTTTTACATTGCCGCCATCGCCATAAAGGTTTAGCAGATCAGGCAGAATATGGGTAATTACTATAGGCGATGTGCAAGAAGATTGGCCGTGAGACGACTTCTTGGACTGTTTAGGAACGTCCGCCTCAATATCATTAACGTTTTTGATGCCAATACCGCCATCGCTATCGGTTCCGTCAGCACCTTCATCTTCGGCGTAGCCAGAGCTTGTAGCGCCATAAACACTCTTGGCGCTCTTGGCTTTTTCCATGCTATCAAGTGTGCGTTTAACAGGCGGAAGTGCTGAATAGTTTGCAATTGCATAAAGTGGCGCATCGGCGGACAGCTTAGAGTGTCCCATCATTTCGAAGGTGTCGCCAACGCCTTCTATAAGTTCAGCTTTGATTCCCGCATATTTGAGGCGAACCTGCAAATCGTTTCGTCTTTTTCCGCCTGCGAAAATGTATGTGTCCTCATGGCTTGCCAGCTCTTCGAAATCGATATCCCAGATCCAGGAGATGTCATGGCCGTCAACAACCTCGTCATTGATGAAGAAGGCCACTCCTTTAGCGCCTGTGTCAGAAGAAACGATCCTTAAGTTCTGGTTGAAACCAGTTGGGTTTTTAGCGAGGTTCAAAAGAACTTTCCTGCCGTTAATGCTATAGCGTTGAAGTCGTCCATTATGTGGGTCAAAAGAATCGATAGCACGCTGAATGTCGGCATCGGCAGTGCCTGTAAGGCGCGATGCGCAATAGATGGCCAAAATGTTGTAGGCCATATATGACCCAACAAGGCTTGCATGTACCAAGCAGTTTTCCTGTGTTTTGGTATCGTTCACACGAAGCTTTAGCCCTTGAGGGCTGAATTCAATATCGTTTGCGAAAAAGTTAAGTTCAGGTCGGTGAAACCCGCAATTCGGGCATGAATACAAACCAAGCTGCCCGTACTGACGGTATTCGTATGTAAACATATGCGAGCACTGCTGGCACATGGTGGCATCGCTTACATTGTTTTGGGCAAGCCCAAGGCTTTCTGTGATACCAAAAGCGAGCGTGCGAGCGCAGTTGCTATCGGCTACTCTTTCGGCTATAAACTCGCAAAGTGGGTCATCGGCGTTATAGATAAGCTGTGTTTCAGGCGAACTTTCCAAGGCAGAAACAATAGCGTCTTGAATGCGGTCAATTTCGCCGCAACGATCTAGCTGGTCGCGGAAAAGATTAAGCAGAAGCACGTAGGTAGGGCGAAGGTCAGGCAAAACTTTTGCCATCCAAAGCTCGTCGCATTCGATAACTCCCCAATCAGACGGCTTTCCTTGAAGCATTGCGCTTGCAATTCCGCTTTTGAGGTTTGCTCCCGTGCGATTGCATAAAACGCTTTTGCCCGAAGCTTCGATTGTGTCTGCAAGCAAGTTGGTTACAGTAGTTTTTCCGTTGGTACCAACCACGACGATGCTTCCCTCCCGAAACTTCCATCGAAGCTCGGAGATGAGCGCGGGATCAATTTTTAGACCAACTTTTCCTGGAAGATTTCCTGCAGGGCGGCGTGCAATATGTTTCAGCCCCCAGGTCAGGGTGCCTGCTGTAGCTTTGGCAATGCCTTTTCTAAGAGACATCTGGACGTCTATTCCAGAATCTGCATCTCTAGACGGCTTGTTCCTAGCGAGATCATGTCCCCATCATGAAGGGTCGTGCTATGAATTTTTGCATCGTTTACAAACGATCCGTTTGTGGAATCTAGGTCTGTTAAAACCCAATTGCCATCAGGGTCTTGTTCGATCTGCGCATGCACGCGCGAAATGCTGATGTCGGGCACCACGATGTCGTTGTTCGACCCGCGCCCAATATGCAGTGGGGCTCCAGAGGATAGTTGGTATGCCGTATCGCGAAGCGCATCGTAAAGATATGAATTGTGAAGAACTCTTTGAGTGTCAGGTGTACTTACGTAATCTGAAAAGTCTAGCGTGCTTACTTCGGATGACTGCGAGGCGATTATTTGTGGCGCGCCCATACTTTCAGGTGTCATGGCTTTGCGGGTTGCCACTACGTTTTGGCTAGGCTCGTTATTCAGATTTTGAAGCGGTTGTAAGTTAGACTTCGCGTCGTAGGTGTTTACAGCATTTGCCATTACAGGAGAGTTAGATGCTGCCTGAGGCTCGAGTCCGTACCTGCGGTTCTCGTCGTCGCGAAGCCTTTTGATGATAGGGCTTGCTACCATTTCTGCGACAACTTCGAACTTGCCTTTCCGTAAGCTTGGTTCCACGATGAATCGAACGAGAGGGGCACCGTCCATGACGCATCCGGTCTCGCGCGCCTTCGCTATCAAAAAAGTCTCAGCTTCGCCAGCAAGAGTTGGGTAGTAGCCAGACATCTTGGCGTCATCGACCTTATTCACGAGTACGGTGTAAAGCGTAGGCGCATACTGCCTGCCGGCACCAACCACTTTCTCGCGCCGCATCTCCTTTTCGCATTTCTTCAAAATTTGAACTGGCGACAGCGACGACGACCCAAGTGAGCTCATCGAACCTTCGATGCCGTCTTCCATCTTGCTTTCGAATTTGGACAACAGCCCCATATCCAGTCCTCAACTTGATTTCATTAACCGTACGTTTCTGATAAACGTATTTTAAGATATAGTGGCGCAATATGGAAACCTTGAGATAAGTTTGGCAAATTTACAGGGAATCAAGACACGCTGAAGAGGGTTTTGGCTGTGCTTTTGCTTTGTG
>CAZYOQ010000014.1:20646-32899 GCA_964649145.1 uncultured Eggerthellaceae bacterium
TTTACAGGGAATCAAGACACGCTGAAGAGGGTTTTGGCTGTGCTTTTGCTTTGTGGTGATAAGACGAATGAGTTTAGATTACGGGCTTACGTTTGATAAAAGTCAATTAATCTGTCTCAAGGTTGAGATTAGGAACAAAGCACTTCGGTAGACAATGATTCGAAACAAAACGCTGCGAAGATAACAATTCTAAATACCGCAATCCTAAAGATCACAATCCGAAAGTAAGAAAAAGCATTTACGAGTAGATAAGGTAAAAAGTGGCCATCATATTCAAACATGAGAAAAATCGTCCCGATGCCTTTAATGTAAGGGCGAACGTCTTCATGGTCGAACAGGGTTTTTCCTATGATTTTGACCAGCTAGATGATGATGACCGTGTCATTAATATAACCGCATACAACAAGGATGCTAAAGATTTTCCGATTGGCACCGCAAGAATCTATCCAGCAAAACTTGAGTGGCAGTATCCCGCATATCTTGAATCCACAGCCACTACTTGGGTTGTTGGCAGGATCGCTGTTCTTAAGGATGCAAGGCACCTAGGGCTTGGAACGGCTATCCTTGCAGAGGCAGAGCGTGTGGCTGCCGCGCAAGGTGCCGATGAGCTACACTTGCATGCTCAAGTGCGTGCCATGCCCTTCTATACCAAGGCTGGATATGTGGAATACGGCGGTCTTGAAGATGACGAAGGCGTGCCTCACCAATGGATGCGCAAAAAACTTATCATCTAGGTTCTACTGTCTGAGTCCGTGCGCCAGTCTTAACGATTAAACAAGCGAGGCATTTCATAAAGATATTCATGGGTGAAAAGATGACACAAGATCAACAAAAAGGCGTTTCACCTGCTAATTGATGCGTTGAGATATTCGATTAGCCGCTTTTATGGGATACTTAACAGACTTTACTAAGGGAAGGCAAAGGGTCTTTCCATGTGCTTGAAAACCTGATTAGGACAAGCGCTTTAGCGAAAGGAATAAGATGAAGTTCAAGAAGGTCGCAGCATTTGCTGCATGTGGTGCGCTAGTTGCAGCGCTTGGCATGTTCGGATGCTCAAGCTCTGAATCATCAAGCAGTTCATCGTCTGAAACCGCGACTAGTACAGATATCTCGCTACTTGAAGAAGGCAAACTCACCGTCATTCTCTCGCCTGATTATCCGCCATTCGAAAATCTTGAGAACGGTGAACTTACTGGCTTTGAAGTAGATCTTTTCCAGAAGGTCGCCGAAGAAATGGGTCTTGAATACACTCCAGTTCAGATGCAGTTCGACGCAATTATCCCCGCAATTGTTGCAGGTGGTCAGGGAGACATCGGAGTGTCTGGCTTTTCTGTTGACCCTGATAGGGCAAAAGAAATTGATTTCACCACCACTTTCTATACCGACAACCAGGGCGTTGCCGTCATGAAGGATTCTGGCATCACGACCAAGACCGCCGAGACCGATCTGAACAAATCCGATACCATTATTGCTGTTCAGACTGGCACAACTGGCGAGGATTATGCCAAGGAACATTTCCCGAAAGCCACTATCCAAGGTTATGGCAATTCAACCGATTGCTTTGCTGCTATGCAATCTGGCCAGGCAACTGCGGTTTGCACCAATCTGGCGGTAGTCAAGCGCATGATTGAAGCTGCTTATCAGGATGCTGAAGTCGTTTATGAGGCTTCTACAGGCGAGGAATATGCAGCAGTTGTTTCTCAAGACAATCCCGAGCTTACCGAGGCGGTCAACGAGGTTCTTGCCAAGCTTCAAGACAACGGCACAATCGCCGAACTTGAAGACAAGTGGTTTAGTTAATCTGTAGGGCGATTTAAACTAATTGAAAGGGAGGCCGCATTCAACCATGGCCTCCCTTTAATTAAGGTACAGATGAACAAACAACCATGTAAAAACGTATCTAAAGCCGTCGACGCCATAAAGGCGTTTCTGTTTTTTGCTGTTTTTACCTGGTTATTTATTTGCTTGTCAGCGCCTTTAGCCTATGCGCTTGATACCACAAGCCTCACAGCTCGCCCTAACGGCGATAGCGGATCTGAAGTTTACGGAGGGGTCGAGACGCGTGTTACCTGGGAAGGGCAAGCCGCATCTGATGAGGCTATCACCCAGATAACCCTTACGCTTCCCGAAGGAACCGACTTCAGTGTTGACAATGCGCGCGTTACCATGCTTTCCGGCAAGAACAATATGGATCGAACGATAATCGATGCTGAAGTATCCATCGAGGGCGATACCTTCGTGGCGAATTTTCCGCAAGACTTTGGTCCAGGCGGATATTTCCGCATCGAGATATATGAGGTCTTTTTCTCTGCGCAAGGCGGGGAAATGCCTGTAGAAGGAACCTATACGCTTTCAAATGGCGAGGTGCGCACATTTGACGGCGACCCTATCACGGTCACAAGCGTAAGTCCTATCGACCAGCTTTCCAATTATCTAGAGAATCAAGAATGGGTTAAAGCGTGGAACTCCAACAAGTTCTTGCGCCTGTTCTTCAACCCTTCAATTGTCGTAAGCTCTATTCCACTAGTCTTTCAAGGTTTCTTGATGGCGGTGGCAATAGTTGCGGTCTCGTTTCCAACGGCTATCCCTATTGGCCTGCTTTTGTCGCTTATGCGCATGGCTCGTTCCCGAGATGGTGCAAGTAGGCTTTCACGTGCAGGCTCAAAGCTACTTCGCGCCTTGGGCTCTATTTATGTGAATGTTGTTCGCGGAACGCCGCTTTTCCTGCAGATATACATTGCGTTCTTCGGACTTCCCCTTGCGGGCATTCAGATCCCACCGTTTTTCTTGGGATGGATAGTGCTTTCCATGAATTCCGCGGCATATATGTGTGAGATTTTCCGTGCTGGTATTCAGTCGATTCCTAAAGGACAAACCGAGGCCGCGCGCTCTCTTGGCATGAATGGTGCGCAAACTATGATTTTTGTCATCATTCCGCAAACGGTAAGCCGCGTTATCCCTACCCTTACAAGCGAGTTCATCTTGCTGTACAAAGACACCTCGATGCTTGCTGCGGTAGGTGTGATGGAAATGGTCTACGACGCGAAGATGATCGTGGCCAACACTGGCTCGATTACCCCATACATCGTGGCGGCGTGCTTCTATTTGATAATCACGCTTCCTCTAGCGAAGCTTGTTGGCAATCTTGAGCGCAAACTTAATGGTGAACTTACGCCCAAGAAGCGCAAGAAGAAGGGCAATGAGGCTTTTGAGGCTAACAAGGCCGATGGGGCTAAAAAGGCGAATGCTGGTTTCGATGTGTCTGAAAGCGACAATGCGGTGCGTGGCAATGGCGAATCGAAAAACAAGCTAGACTCTCCTGATTTCTTGGGAGGGACTCAAGATGAGTGATAAACAAAATCTGCTTGCAAAAGATCTTCTTCGGCCTGAATTGGCTAAGCAAGTCGACGGCCAGCCTAAAGCAACCGAAAAGAGTCCCAGTCGACCCGAGCTGGATGCAAGCAGCTCTAGCCAGCACATTATTCGCATTCAAGGTCTTCAGAAAGCATTCGGCGATAACGTCGTTTTACGCGATATCAACCTCGATGTTGTGCGTGGCGAGGTAGTGGTTGTGCTAGGTCCTTCAGGCTCTGGCAAGTCGACTATGCTTCGTTGCATCAATCTTCTAGAAACCCCTACAGGTGGCCATATCTACTTTGAGGATACCGAGATCACCGCCAAGAAGGTCAATATTAACGAGATTCGCTCAAAGGTAGGGATGGTATTTCAGCAGTTCAATCTTTTCCCGCATCTCACGGCGAAAAAGAACGTTATGTTGGCACAGCAAAAAGTCCTGAAGCGTTCAGCCGAACAAGCTGAGCAGATCGCAAAAGCTCGTCTTGCCGAGGTTGGTCTAGCAGACCGTATGGACTACAAACCTCAGCAGCTTTCAGGTGGGCAGCAGCAGCGTGTGGCTATTGCTCGCGCTTTGGCTATGGATCCTCATGTGATGCTATTCGATGAAGCCACAAGTGCGCTTGACCCAGAACTCGTGCGCGATGTCTTAGGTGTCATGAAAGACCTCGCTAAAGGCGGCATGACCATGATTGTTGTTACCCACGAGATGGGCTTTGCCCGCGATGTGGCAGACCGTGTTGTCCTTATGGATGGTGGCGTGATAGTAGAAGAAGGCACGCCCGATGAGGTATTTGACCATCCTAAGCACAATCGCACAAAAGACTTCCTAGGGCATATTTCATAAAAGCTTTTTAGCCGCCCTACTATTTTTGTTATGATCGCTTAGGAAGGCGAGCCTCTTTTCGATTTTTTTAGGAGGATAGGTCTCTCTGCTTTTATTTAAGCAGGCGAGCTACTCTTAGCGTTTTTCTTCCCGAAATAACCTTGAAGAGCTTTTGAAAGCGGAAGGCCTAAAACATAGATCACGATGGCCTCACCGATTCCTGTAAACACAAGTCCGAACAGATACATTGCAAGATATACGCCATCAATCGATATATTTGTGAACGGAATTGTGTAGTAGCCTAGTCCTTGAAGCAAAAGCGGAAGATATGCAGGAACGATAAGGGCATTCGTGAGTACGAAAGCGCCTATTGCTAGCGCTGGTCTTTTGCGAAGCTTCCAGCAAATAACAGATCCAATCAAAGTAGCAAGGCTTCCGAATACGACATCCAAAAGACCTAGTGCTCCAAGTCCGCTGATGAGGCAGTTTGCAAGATTTGCAATCACGCATCCAATAGTAAGGCCAGGGATAGCTGCAGGTGTGAACAGTGCTACTACGCATACCGCTTCTGACAATCTAAGCTGTACAGGTCCCCAAGCAAGCCCCTGTAAAAAAAGGAGGGCGACGAGCGTGAAAGCAGCGTATAAAGCTGCTATCATCGAAGTTTGAGAGATGAATTGGGATCTTGTGAGTTGCATTTTCGCCTTTCGTGAAAATATGAGGTCGTTGATTCATGTATTGCTAAAAGGGATATCCAAGTATATTGGTATTTTGGTAAGTTGAGGTTACCCCAATTAGCAAACAGCGGTAAGCAGTATACAAAAAGATTTTTATCCGGTCGATTTTTTTAATCACTATTTGTAGGGATAAGAAAGTACTACGTATCGTGAAGGCATTAAACGACGATATAAGTTCGTTTCTGAAGAGAAAAGCCAATGAGGGCGAAAGCTTGGAACTTATCTTTGGCTTCGCTGAAATTCTTGATGTTGCGGAAGTAATGAAGGATGGCGTTGGCTTGAACAGGGCGATATCTATCGCTTATGCTTTGGATCCTGCAGCGGTTGCAAGCATCAAAGAAGAGCCGTCGAAAGCTTATGCCAACGAATGTATTTTCGCTTCGATGTATTTGAATTCGCTTTCTTCCCAGCTTATTGAATATCTCGAAGGCCTAGGATATGCTGCCGTTTCTTTGGAAGACCCTCTTTTGGAGATTAATGCATTCTTCGATTTGGGCGAAGGAGACTCTGGCGAAGACATCAAAACCCTTGATGCTTTAGACGTCAATCCCAAATCCATCGTGCATGCTATGCATCGTATTTTTGCTGCTCACGCAGGACTTGGCTGGATAGGCAAAAGCGGGCTAATTGTTGCAAAACATTATGGGTCTGCCGTCATGCTTGCCACCATTTTCACTAATGCACCTCTAGATTGTGCAACCGAAGTGTTTTTGTCTCGTTGTAGTAGGTGCAAGGAATGTGCGGATGCATGCCCAATAGGTGCGATAAAGATAAGCGAACAAACGAGTACAAACGTTATCGATTCCCTATTTGATACAGATTCTTACGAAGAAGGACACCACAAGCAAAGATTTAGACAATTCTGTGGGAAATCGGATGTGTGTGGCCTTTGCATTTATGCCTGCCCTTACACCCAGTCGTATCTTCGTAGAAAAGGTTTTTCATACGAATAATTTAAAACTGTTTGCTAGTTGTATAATTTGCAAAGTTGTTTCGCATTTCAGGCGGTTATATGGACTTTAATGAGATTTATCATCTGGTTTTTGAGACCTATACTGGCATCGGCATTCTTGTCGGTGCCGGTCTTGTCATAAGCATTCTCGTAAGTCTCATTTTAGAGATAAAAACCCGTAAGATTTATAAAAACCATGAGGTTTCAGAAGACGACGAGTGGTCCATTTTCGCTGACGATGACGAAGAGGCCGAGAAAGAGGAAGAGAAAAGAGACCACGATGCTTGATGCCAAGTATGTGAGAGATAACCTTGACATCGTCAAAGAGGCGATGCAGAACAGAAATGCGTCCTTTGACGATCAGGCATTCGTGAATTTCGATACCCGACGCAGAGAGCTAATTTCTGAGGAAGAGACGCTTCAATCCGAGCGCAATAAGATATCCAAACAGATTGGCTCTCTTATGAAGGAGAGCAAGAAGGAAGAGGCCGAAGCTTGCAAGGATAGGGTTCGCGCGATAAACGACCAACTCGATCAGGTTGCCGAGGCTCGCCACCAAGCAGATAGCGATCTTCGAAACCTTCTTCTAGCTACTCCTAACATGCCCGATGAATCGACGCCTATTGGTAAGGATGAAAACGACAACCCAGAACTTATGCGCTGGGGCACGCCTCGTGATTTTGCCGCGGAAGGCTTTGAGGGCAAGGCTCATTGGGATCTAGGACCTGACCTTGGCATCATCGATTTTGAACGCGGTGTGAAACTTGCCGAGAGTCGCTTTTATGTGCTTGGCGGGGCAGGGGCTCGTCTTGAGCGCGCGCTTATAAGTTTCATGTTGGATGAGCATACATCGCGTGGATACAAGGAGTGGTGGGTGCCAGCCATGGCAAACGCTGAAACCTTGACAGGCACAGCGCAACTTCCCAAATTCGAGGAAGACCTTTATAAGACAACCGAAGGTCTCTACATGATTCCTACTGCCGAGGTGCAATTAACAAACTTGCACGCTCAGGAGATTCTTGATGCCAAACAGCTTCCGCTTTACTATTGCGCCTTCACGCCATGCTTTCGTGAGGAAGCGGGCTCTGCCGGTCGCGATACACGTGGAATAATTCGCGTTCACCAGTTCTCTAAGGTCGAGATGGTAAAGTATACGACCCCTGAAGACGGGTTCAACGAACTCGAGCTGATGGTTAAAGACGCTCGCAACATTCTTGAGAAACTTAAGCTTCCGTATCGCGTGATTACTCTATGTACAGGAGACATCGGCTTCTCTGCTGCGAAAACATACGATCTAGAAGTTTGGATGCCTAGCTACAATGGCTACAAGGAGATATCCTCGTGCTCGTGCTGCACCGATTTTCAGGCACGTCGTGCAAACATCCGCTACCGCGACGAAGATAAGTTCAAGGGCACAAGATACGTCTACACTTTGAATGGTTCTGGATTAGCAGTAGGACGTTGCATGGCCGCCATAATTGAAAACTACCAAAACTCCGACGGCACGATTACCGTTCCTGAAGCGCTTGTTTCATATATGGGAGGCATGACGGCTATCAAGCCCGAAGAAGCCTAGGTGCAAGCGATCCGAGGTCGCGATGGCAAATGACGATATAGGCAAATCTGACTGGAATACAGGTCTAGATTCCCTCGATCGTTTTCAAGATGGGCAAAACCATGTAGAAGAGGATATAGCTAATTTGTCTATGTCGCCTACCTTTTCGTCTTTAGAGCCCGAAAGCAGTCTTTTTAGCGCTACGTATATAAATGCACCAAACCTTGAGGGCACAGACAATGATTTGCCTAAGCAGAAAAGTGCCGACCTTCAAGCAGTGAAAGTTCAGCGTCCAAAGAAGAAAATTGAAAGCGAAAGTAAAGGGCGCAAGAAGATTGCGCGCATAGTCTGCAAGACTGTCATCATCGTTTTAATAGTATTGATTCTGGTAGCAGCCGGTTCTTTTTCATTTTTCAGATGGGCTATGAATGACGACTATGCAGATTTGCAGGGGAAATGGCTGATTGGCGACAGTGGCGTCAAGGTCACAATTACAGAGGATATGATCAAGCTTAACGAAGATGTCGTCTATTCCTATGAGATTGACTCGATGTCTAAGACACTCACGTTTGATTTTGGCCAATTGGAAGGTAGTGGAAGATATCGATTCTCGATCGATCGTAACCAGCTATCTTTGCTTGATGGTAGCTTCGGTTCTGTAGACACCTTGCTAGACGACATCCCTTGGAGCATACAAGCCATGTGGGATTACTTGTTTGCTGGCACTGTCGACAGCCCTAACTTGGGTGAGGGTGGTATTTCTCTTTCGCGCGTGGTTGAGGAATAGGTTTTGCGCGCAGACAAAGTGGCTATAAGTTATGGGCGGATGAGGGTGTTTCTTGCCTTTGAGGCTGATGAACAGCGCTACACTAATGCAAATATAGCCAAGGCTTTATTGGCGGTCTTTCCAACGCTGAAGGCGCATTCTTGTATTAATTCCGAAGGGCCGACTTTTGGGTATGTTATTGAACACACTTCTCTTGCACATCTTCTAGAACACCTGATGATTGCTGAACAATCTAGAATAGCTGACGAAAAAGGCATTAGAGAGGCCACCTTTGTAGGAGTGACTCATTGGATTGATGAGGGTTTAGGGCTTGCTGAAGTACAGGTTAGTTTCATTGACGACCTCGATGCAGTCAAAGCGCTCTCGAAATCACTTCAGTTTATAAATGCCCTCTAACGTTCGGGACGCCATTAACCTATGAAGTGCTGCCAATGTTTAAGGAGATACAAACCTTGGCTTTTCTGCGCAAACTTACTTATTCTTCCAGTTTGAGCGTTCGCGGCGCTTAAGCATTGTATCCACTTCCGCTTTTAGTTCGAGGTATGACTGCAGACGAGCTTGGGCAAGCGAGCCGTCTTCAACAGCTTGCTTGACGGCGCAGCCCGGCTCGTTTATATGCTCGCAATCTCTGAATCTGCAATTTTGACTTAAGCACACAATGTCCTCGAAGGCGCTTTCTATACCGCTTTGCGCATCGAAGAGCCCAAGACCCCTTACGCCTGGCATATCGACCAGACGACAGAGACGCCCGTCTTCTGTTGGAATGTCGATGATTGAACGAGCGACGGTTGTGTGGCGTCCTTTGCCATCAACTGCTCGCACTTCGCCTGTAGCTTGTGCATCTCTTCCAGCAAGCAGGTTGGTTAGGCTGGACTTTCCTGCGCCAGACTGTCCAAGAAGGATAGATGTTTCGTCAGCAAACAAAGGCCTCAATGCAGCTTTAAGCGAATCGGGATCGTTAATGGAAACTACATAAACGCTCGCGGTGCTTCCTGCGACTTCTGCCACTTTGGAGGTGCACTCATCCTTGTCTTTTTCACTTGCCAAGTCGCCCTTAGATAGCAGGATTGCTACTTTAGCGCCCGTTTGGTGGGCAAGAACAAGTTCGCGTTCGATACGCTTGATATTTAGCCTGTCTATTGGCTCGATGATGACCACTTGCGTGAAATTTGCTGCAAGCACCTGCGAGCTGGTTCTATCAACTGGGTCGCGCCTCACAAAAGATGTTTTGCGGGGCATGATCTTCTCAATGATTCCGAAGTCGTGATTCCCAGGAGGGCTAACCTCAACAATGTCTCCTATGACGCATCGAACATCGCTATTTTTCTTTATAGCGGCAGATTCCTCGCACCTAAACTCTGTGGATTCCTCTATGGATTTCCCGCACCGTACAAGCGGGTATTTTCTATCCAAATTAATTACTTCACCAAGCACGAGCTAGTTAACGCTGCCTTTCTCGAAGGATGTTGAACGTCAACATTAAAATACCTCCTACAAGAAGCATTATGATTCCCGGCACTAAGCTCTCCAAGCTCCCTTCGTCTTCCAACATCTTTCCCGAAGACACTACAGATACACTTTCGGCATAGATCATGGAAGCGCCTTGGCGTTGAGTGCTTGCAAGATAGAACGTGCCGCGAACCTGCAGGCTTGTGCCTTCTTTGCTGTAGGAGCCATACGTGTCGATTGCTTTAGAAGCCGATTTTGACATGTTAACCGACACTTCATTATCGTCGGGGTCTTGCGATTGTAGGGTTATCCAGCATCGATCTTGGTCTTGTTCGTCGTTGATTCTATCCCCTACAACTTCTCCTGTAACCTGAACGGTTTGCTCGTCTAGGTAAGAGTCGGCACTGGCGAGTTCTTCAATCGATACTTCGTAAATAAACGAGCTATCGGGAAGTTGCGTGGTGTTTACGCGATTGCCTATATTGGTGGAATCGTTTTCGTCGAGGTTTTCGACCCAATCATCATCGTTGCTTTCCGTATTGCCTTCTTCGGTCTTGTCGTTTGACCCTTCTTCACCTTGTTCTCCCGATTCATTTTCGCCCGATTCTGTTTGGTCAGAAACGGCGGCGCTGGAAGAATCAACGGCTTCATGATTTGAGGAAGTAGAAACAGACCAAATCCCGATTCCGCACAAAAACAGAATACAAGCAAGAATCAGAATGATCGAAAGCAAGGAGACAAATCCGCCTCCGGTCATCTGCCAGAAATGCTTGAAAATGTTCACGCGGGTTTTTTTCGGTTCGCTCATTTTCGGCTACCTATTGTGAATACGTTTGTCTTTGTGCGGGGTCTTGGAATGCACGAGGCTATGATCTGGGTAACGAATGCTAGCAGGGTTATAAATTCAAGACGACCGACCCACATTTGAAATATGTAAAACAGTTCAAGGGTCGCAGGCATGCCCGATGTAGCAATACCGGCTGTCAGACCGCCGTTGGATGTCATGGCGATTGACTCAAAGATGGCTTGCTGGGCGTCAAAACCATGGGCTATACCCACAAGCGCCCCAAGTGTATAGGTGATCACAAACAAGATGAATATGGTCATGGCTTCTTTAACGACATTTGCAGTAAGGATCCTTCGCCCGACATGGTTGTAAGAAACAACAACAGTTGCAGAATCAGGCGAGATGGCCTCCTTGACTGTAGATAAGAACGACTTCGCGATGATCCCAACACGATATATCTTGATGCCGCCGGCGGTAGATCCTGCGCCCCCGCCAACAGCCATGATAAGTGCGAGAGTGAAGAAGGCTCCTGAAGTAAGTACGCTTACCAGTTGGTTTTGCGTAATAACAGAAAACCCTGTAGTAGTTGATACGGCAATGACCATGAAGGTTCCGCGACGGATCATGGTAGGAAGATCGGTGAAAAGAGCGGCCGTTGACAAAGACGCAGTGAAAACGATGATCATACAGCTTATCCATATGATCATGGTCTTCGTTTCTATATCCTGGAAGAATTCTTTTATGCGCCCGTTTAGTACCTGCGAATAAACGACGAAGCTGATCGAGCCTAAAAGCATGAGAATCATAAGCAGCGTTTCGATAGGGATGGAATGATAGTAGAAAATCGATTGCTGCATTGGGGTAAAACCGCCTGTGACAAACCCCGAGATTGACACCCAAAGTGATTGCATGATCGCGCGTGCAGGCGATATTCCGTACAAGATCATAAAAACAAACAGTATAGCTGTGGCGATGATGATAAACCACGCAGTGATCTTGGCGATAAACTTGGTGGTCTGCACAACGTTTGGAAGCACGTGTTCGTTTCTGCCTTCGGAAGTGAAAAGGGAAGCACTTGTTCCCTTGCCGAAAAGGCCAAGCGATAACGCTACGACAATTAATCCCAAGCCACCTAGCAGGTGCATCATGAATCTGAACATGTTGTCTGCGTAGGAAAGATGATCAAGGTCAACTATTAGCGAGGCACCCGTAGTTGTAAGTCCTGAGACTCCATCGAAAAGGGCGTCCAGGTATGTAGCGTAATGTCCTGAATTGTAAAGCGGTATGGAACAGAATAGCCCCAGCACTACCCAAGCAAGTCCTACAACTGCCAAAGCCTGCTGGCGGCTGAGCTTTCCCGGTTGGATGCGCAAAAACCTAAGTAACGTTCCAACAATAAGCGCAATTCCTATGGAATATAGGTAGCGAGATGCCGGTTCCCATTCTCTGAAAGCGACTGCGGTTAGAAGAGGAACAATCATTAGCAATGCTGAAAACAGAACCAGCATGCCGATATAGTGGCCGATGACTCTTAAGTCGTATGCGCTAAATCGCTGCCACATCTAACTTGCCAGACCAGTCAAGAAGCGAACGATGCTAACAAGCACTACAAGGAAAATAATGAATGATGCAACGGACAGTATAAGCGTCATCATAGATGCTGCCCCTGATCTAACTCGCGTCGATATGTCTTCGCGTGTTTTGTGCATGCAGGTATTTTAGCGTCTTTCGCAGAAGTAGTGCAGTATGCCTCTATTGTCGAGCCTCACAGTGCATACATTATGCGATAAAGCGCACCTAGCGAAG
>CAZYOQ010000015.1:0-32317 GCA_964649145.1 uncultured Eggerthellaceae bacterium
TAACACAGAGAACCGCCCCCTGTCTTTTATAAAACTTTACATATTTGTGTAGCTTCTTTACTTAGGTTTGGTAATTGTCTGACGCTTTCTTGATGCAGCTTTCCGATCATAGTTTCTGAAATGATGCGCTGTGCGGTATCGCCCGCTGTGCGTCGGTGCAGCAAGCAAAAGGCTTGCCGCGTATGAAAGATCGAAAGGAAACAGAAACATGAAGAAATGTACTTTGGGCATTGTTCTGGCTGCAGCACTGGTCATAAGCGTGCTGGGAATGATGGGATGCAGTTCAAGTGGCTCAAGCGAATCAGGTAGCACAAGCAGTGCAAGCGGCAGCACAAGCAGTGTAAGCGGCAACACCGAAGATCAGGCGGGTGAGATCTCGGTGTACTCGCGCGAGGACGGCTCGGGCACGCGCGGTGCATTCGTCGAGCTGCTCGGCATCGAACAAGATGGCGTCGACCTGACCACGGCAAGCGCCGCCATTACGAACTCCACCTCGGTAATGATGACCTCGGTTGCCGGGGACAAAAACGGCATCGGCTACATTTCGCTCGGCTCGCTAAACGACACAGTTAAGGCACTTACAATCGATGGCGTTAAGGCCAGTGCCGAAAACGTGAAAAACGGGGCGTATCAGGTATCTCGCCCGTTCAACATCGTTGTCGGCGATGACTTGTCTGACGTTGCCCAAGACTTCATCGACTTCATCATGAGCGCCGAGGGGCAGCAGGTTGTCGAGGACAACGGCTACATTGCGGTGGACAGCAGTGCTGCTTCCTACACGACTTCCGGCGCAAGCGGCAAGATCGTCGTCGCAGGATCCTCTTCGGTGACTCCGGTGATGGAGAAGCTGGCCGAGGCTTATAAGGCGCTTAACTCTGACGTGAGCATCGAAGTCAACCAGTCCGATTCAACTACGGGTGTGAACATGGCCGTTGAGGGCACATGCGACATCGGTATGGCCTCGCGCGAGCTGAAAGACTCCGAGACTTCCCAGGGCGTCAGCTCGCAGGCGATCGCTCTTGACGGTATCGCAATCATCGTTTCGCCTGATTCAAGCATTGATGAGCTCACCTCTGATCAGGTCATGAAGATATACACCGGTGAGATCACTGACTGGTCTGAGCTCTAAGCGCAGACCTCCTCTAATAGGGGAAACGAAGCTTCGTTTGACATGATTTGCTTTCCTTTAAGCAAGGCTCGCTTCCCCTTTGTGTGCGACGTCTTTGTCAAAAGACATGAGAAAGGTTTGTTATGTCTCCATTAGCTCTCAGAGAAGGGGCAGCGCGGGTGTTGTTTGCGGCTGCGGCAGCGGTTTCGGTGCTTGCCGTGGCGCTGATCTGCGTCTTTCTGTTCGCCAACGGCGTGCCGAGCATGGTTGAAATCGGCATTCCCGACTTCTTGCTCGGCACCACTTGGCGTCCTGCGAACGACCTGTACGGCATCTTCCCCATGATTATCGGCTCTATCTACGTGACAGCAGGCGCGATGGTGGTGGGCGTGCCCGCAGGGCTACTGTGTGCCATCTTCCTATCACGCTTTGCGAACGGGCGAGTGGCCGCGGTGCTCAAACCCGGTGTTGAGCTGCTTGCTGGCATTCCGAGTGTGGTGTACGGCTTTTTCGGCCTGGTGGTGATCGTACCGTTCATCCGCGACACCATGGCGGGGAACGGGCTTTCGCTTCTGGCCGCCGCCTTGCTTTTGGGCATTATGATTCTGCCTACCATCATCACGGTATCGCAAAGCGCCCTCGATGCGGTTCCGCGCGCCTACTACGAAGGGTCGCTTGCGCTAGGAGCAAGTCACGAGCGATCGGTGTTTTGCGTGATCGTTCCAGCAGCAGCCTCAGGCATCATGGCGGCGGTGGTGCTTGGTGTGGGTCGCGCCATCGGCGAGACGATGGCGGTCATCATGGTGGCGGGCAACCAGACCGTGATTCCCGGGTCAATATTTGACGGTGTGCGTACTATGACGGCCAACATCGTACTCGAGATGGGGTATGCCGCCGATCTGCACCGCGGGGCGTTGGTGGCGACGGGCGTGGTGCTGTTCGTGTTCATCTTGCTCATTACCACGCTGTTCAACATGATCAAGAAAAGAGGTGAGGCGCGATGAGCGCGCGTACGTCAAGTTTGCTTCTGCGCGGCCTTGTGTATGCGGGTGCGGCGCTTACCACACTTGTGTTGGTGTTTTTGGTAGGCTACATCTTAGTAAACGGCATTCCGCATCTGAAGCCGAGTCTTTTTGAGTGGGAGTACAACTCCACCAACGTTTCGCTGACTCCAGCGCTTATCGGCACCCTTATCATGGCACTCATGGCTCTTGTTATGGCGGTTCCAGTGGGCGTGGGAAGTGCCATCTATCTGGTGGAGTATGCGCCACGCGGCAGCCGTTTCGTGCAGCTTGTGCGTACCACCACCGAAACACTTCAAGGCATCCCCTCGATTATCTACGGATTGTTTGGCATGCTGTTTTTCGTGACTATGCTGCATTGGAACCTTTCGCTTCTCTCGGGCGCATGCACGCTTGCCATCATGGTGCTGCCTGTGGTCATGCGAACCACCGAAGAAGCGCTGATCGCCGTGCCTGACTCTTATCGCGAAGGCGGCTTTGGCCTTGGCGCGGGAAGGCTGCGCACGGTGTTTCGCTGTGTGCTGCCATCGGCAATTCCGGGCATTTTGAGCGGCGTCATCTTGGCTCTAGGGCGCTGCGTGGGCGAGGTTGCCGCGCTGCTGTTCACGGCAGGTGCCATAGCGCAAATCCCCAATTTTGCAGGTGAGGGCTTGCTTGCCGTGTTCGACTCGTGCCGTACTCTTGCCGTGCACATGTATGTGCTGGCAAGCGAAGGACTACATGTGGATGAGACCTACGCCACAGCGGTTGTGCTGCTGGTAGTGGTGGTGCTCCTAAACGCGCTTGCTACCTTTGCGGCGCGCAAGATGAAGAAAGGAAACGCTAGTGAATAGCTTTGTCATAGATCGAGAAGAGTGCAAGCAATCTGAACGCGTAACTGACGGGTACTCGATTGCGCAGCAACCCACAGACGTTGACGCGCAGAGTGCAAGCGAGCCAGCCGCAAATGTTGTCGTGCAGGGTGCAAGCGAGCCATGCACAGCCGCTGTCGCCAAAATGGAGGTTCGCGAACTCAACTTGTACTACAAGGACTTCCACGCGCTGAAAAACATCAACCTTAGCTTCCCGAAAAACCAGGTGACAGCACTTATCGGACCTTCTGGCTGCGGCAAGTCAACACTGCTCAAGAGCCTCAACCGCATGAACGACTTGGTGGAAGGTTGCCGTGTGGAAGGCGCGATCACCCTCGATGGTGCTGATGCGTATCGCTCCATCGATGTAAACGACCTGAGGCGGCGCGTGGGCATGGTGTTTCAACAGCCCAACCCTTTCCCCATGAGCGTATATGACAACGTAGCGTTCGGACCGCGCACTCATGGCGTCAAAAAACGCACCGACCTCGATGAGATTGTCGAGCAAAGCCTGCGCGACGCAGCCATATGGGACGAGTTGAAGGATCGCCTAAAGAAAAACGCGCTGGGGCTTTCGGGTGGTCAGCAGCAGCGCTTGTGCATCGCGCGCGCTTTGGCGGTGCGCCCCGAGGTGCTGTTGATGGATGAGTCCACCAGCGCGCTTGACCCCATCTCCACGGCGAAGATTGAAGAGCTGGTTTCTGAGCTGAAGCAGCGCTACACAGTGATCATGGTGACGCACAATATGTTGCAAGCGCTGCGCGTGTCCGACAAGACGGCGTTTTTCCTGCTCGGAGAGATGGTAGAAGCATCAGATACGAATATCATCTTCACCAGCCCCACCGACACGCGCACGGCTGACTATGTGGCGGGTCGCTTTGGTTAGGCTGCGCTCAGCGTGATTTCGCGGGCTTTGGGGCAGCTTCAAAGCCCGCAAGACTTTACATAAAATTGACATGCGGGGGCGGGGAATAACATACCTTCGCGCGTTACAATGGCGGCATGATCTACTACGTAGAAGATGACACCGGCATTCGCGATCTGACGGTTTACGCCCTCAAACAGGCAGGGTTTCAGGCGCGCGGCTTTGCAGGTGCCGCTGAGTTTTTCACTGCCTGCAAAGAAGAGCTTCCTGAGCTTATCCTGCTCGACATCATGCTCCCCGAGGTAGACGGGCTAGAGATTCTGCGCCGCCTGCGCAGCGATGCTGTCACAAGGACGATTCCCGTCATGATGCTCACGGCAAAGGGCACCGAATACGACAAAGTTTGCGGCCTTGACGCGGGGGCTGACGACTACCTTGCCAAGCCGTTTGGTATGATGGAACTCGTCTCGCGCGTGAATGCGCTTCTTCGCCGCGCCCATGTGTTCTCGTCATCTGAAAGTGCTGACGAAGAGTTAGTGGTCGGCCCAATTGTGCTGGTAGACGCATCGCACACCGTCACGGTAGGCGGTGTTGCCGTCGCACTCACACTTAAGGAGTTTGACTTGCTGCACACGCTCATGAAGCATAAGGGACATGTGCTCTCGCGGGCGCAGCTGCTTGAGAGCGTGTGGGGGATCACCTACGTGGGCGAAACACGCACCGTTGACGTGCACATCCAAACGCTGCGACAAAAGCTTGCGTGTGCTATGGAAGGCGCCGACGCGCTGATCGTCACGGTGCGGGGCGTGGGCTACAGCTTACGAATCATGAGCTAGAAGGCAGCGATGAAGGCGAAGGCACGCAGTCTCTCCGGCAAGATATTCACCACCGTCTTGGCATTCACGCTTGGCGTTATCGTTGTCATGTCCTTTGTGCTGGCGTGCGTATACTACTATTCGGCGGAACGCGATGGCGAGGCGCGTCTTATGGCGCAAGCACGCAACGCGGCGGCCTACCTGAACCAAACTCCTTCAAACAGCAATGTAGCAGCAGTGGAAGAGCAGTTCGCGGGGCTTGTGCGCTTCACGCTTATTGCTGCTGATGGAAGCGTGCTCTACGATAGCGCTGCTGGCGACGCGTCGGCACTTCCTAACCACGCCGACCGCCCAGAAGTGCTGGCGGCGCGCAGCTCAGGTGAAGGCGCCATCGTACGCTTCTCAGAAACGATCGGTGCCGACACGGTGTATGCGGCATTGCTGCTCGACGACGGCTCGGTGGTGCGCCTTGCGGAAACGCGCGACTCGCTTCTGTCGTTTATGGGCAACTTGACGATACCCATCGTGGCTTCGCTTGTGGTGGCAGCAGCGCTAGTGTTTGCGCTCTCGCGTATGCTTACTCGCCGCATTATGAAACCCATCGACGTGCTTGATCTAACTGATCCGCTTGAAAACGACATCTATGAGGAGATGACCCCGCTTCTCACTCGCATCGATGAACAACGCCGCCAGCTCAAGGCGCAAAACGAAGAGCTGGCACGTGCGGAAAACCTTCGTCGCGACTTCTCTGCAAACGTATCTCACGAGATGAAAACGCCATTGCAGGTGATATCGGGCTATGCCGAGTTGATGAAAGACGGTATGGTGCCCCCTGAGGATACGGCGAGCTTTGCCGGGTTGATCTACAACGAGTCCCAGGCCATGCGCTCGCTAATCAACGATGTGCTCACGCTGTCGTTCCTTGACGAAGCGGCATTTGATAGCGATGCGGTTGCCCCTGTTGAGATAAGTTCGCTCGCCCAGCGAACAGTGGATCGCCTTGCAACCCTTGCCGCCGAGCGAGACGTGACAATATCGGTGAAAGGCGAGCGTGCGTTCATCGATGGAAACGAGACGCTGCTGGAGGAGATGCTCTACAACCTCGTGGAGAATGGCATTCGCTATAACCATTGCGGTGGGTTCGTGGCGGTTACCATCGAGGTGGAGTGTGACGCCCACCCACTTGCTCATGCTGATCGGGGACTGTCGGCACAGCAAGCCTCCCAGATTGTCAATGGGCAGCTGTCGGCTTCGGCGCTGATCTCACCTCAGCAGCAGGTTCTCATTCGCGTGCGCGACAACGGCCCGGGTATTCCACCCGAGGCGCGCGATAAGATATTCGAGCGATTTTATCGCATGGAGAAGAGCCGCTCGAAGGAAACCGGCGGCACGGGGCTTGGTCTTGCTATCGTCAAGCACGTGGTGCTCTACCACAACGGAACTATCGAGGTGGAAAGCGAGCAGGAGCAAGGCGCCACGTTTGTCATACGATTCCCTGCCGCATCATAGCCTTTGCCTAGCGTGCGTGTACCTCTCCATGATCTGTAGCGTGAATGAAAATGCCTTTTATACGATCCAAACTTTCTTCAATATTGCATAAGTGCTTTTGTATGCAATCAAACAAGAAATCGTCTGACTTGTCTTATTATTGGTTGTCTTATTATTGGTAGTTTTGTTGCGTGTGTCTAAGCCCGTGGTGCACATCCAACATACGAAGGAGAGAACATGTCATCAATCGAAGAGATTCGCGCAAAATTGCAAGCTTGCGCGCAGTCTGTGAGGGACACTAACCCCATGGCGCCATCTATTACCAATTTCGTCACCATCGATTTCGTGGCCAATGCCCAGCTAGCCGTGGGTGGTTCGGCAGCTATGGTGTATCTGCCTGACGAGGGTGAAATGCTTGCTGGTGGGCAGGGGATGTATCTAAACATGGGAACGCTTATGCCTGTTTATGAGGAGACAATTCCTCGTACTGTCGCTGCCCTACATAAGAACGCTACACCATGGGTGCTTGACCCGGTAGGTTTAGGCATAGGGGAACTGCGCACTAAGCTTGTTGAACAGTGCAAGCCCGCCAAACCCACTATTATTCGTTGTAATGCCTCCGAGGCTATTGCGCTTGCACATTTGTGGGAGTTGGAAGAAGCGTGCTCGGAAGCAGGGGTGCGTGGTGTTGACGCTACCGATAGCGTGGCTGATGCTGTTCAAGCCGCCATCGCACTTGCTCGTTTCACGGGTGGAGCCTTGGCCGTGAGCGGCGAAGAGGATCTGGTTACCGACGGACAGACGGTGGCGCGTGTGGCGGGCGGTTCGGCTCTCATGCCTTGCATTACCGGCACAGGTTGCTCGCTGGGAGGCGTTGCGGCTATCTATGCCACCTGTGGTGACCCGTTTACAGCAGCACTGGCGGCGACCATCGTCTTTGATCTTGCCGGTGCTCGCGCCCACGAGGGTGCCCAAGGGCCTGCCAGCTTCAAGGTGGCCTTCATTGACGAACTGTATCGAGCCACGCCCGCTGATATCGCCGCCTATCCGTTTACGATCGAAGGAGTGTGAGGTTGCTATGAACACTTTGGTTGCCGTTGCAATAGCGCCCTTTGGGGTAGGCGATGAGCTGGCTGCGGAAGTGGCTGAGGTGGTGCGCGTTATTCGCGCGAGCGGTCTGCCATGCCACACGTACTCCATGTTCACAGAACTGGAGGGCGAGTGGGACGAGGTGATGCAGGTGGTTAAGGATGCCACCTTCGTCTTGGCAGAGCGGGGCATCCGCACAGAGGTCGTGCTTAAGGCAGACATTCGCCCGGGTTACGAGAACACCATGGATAACAAGGTAGCGAAGGTGGACGCGCTGTTAGGTACGTGAGTGCCGCGGCAGGTAGATAAAACAAGTTAGCTGGTTGGCTGTTATATGATTGGCTGTTTTAGACGAGACAAACAGATAGTTGGTTGACTTCAGTTCGTCTTTTAGATGCCTAGTCAAAAAAGCCTAAATCTAAAATAAATATAGTCCTTAAGCTTGACCTATATCTACTTTATGTTTACTGGTCTTAAATTTGGAATAAACTGCCATAAACAACGAACGCGATATTCATTAAACACCTTTTCTAAAAATAAACGTACGTTTATAATTACTGTTGTAATAAATAATATAAACGAACGTTTATTATTAAGGGTTATGATGCGGATATCGTCTTCAGAAGATTTGGGTCAAGCTATACGTAAGCGCCGCAAGGAACTTGGCTACACTCAAGCCGATCTTGCAGACCTATGCAACTGCTCTACACCATTTATCTCTGCTTTGGAGAACGGCAAACCAACAGCCGAACTCGAGCGGTCGCTTCGTGTGGCAAACACGTTGGCCATCAATATTTATGCTCAAAAAAGAAATGGTGATGACCTGTGAATTTAAACGTTTATGCAGAAGTTAAAGGCGAGTCGTGCCTTGTTGGCACGATAGATACGCTGCCAGGATATGGCGAAGGTTTCACTTATTCAAGCGAGTGGATTTCAAAAGGTTATCCCGCAATTTCTGTTTCTTTGCCCATAACAGAAGAACGTTATTCTGCGCGAAAGATGCGCCCTTTTTTTGATGGACTATTGCCGGAAGGTGCGATTCGCGCGCGAGTTGCAAGTGAACTTCATGTGTCTCAGGCTGCCTATACAAAAATTCTTGCTGGGATTGGTTGGGAATGTATCGGTGCTGTTTCGTTTGGAGATTCGAAAGAAAAACCAGCAAATGCTTATGAAAAACTTTATCGGGTGTCGTTTGAGCAGTTAATCCGTCAAACGTCTGAGCAAGGTACTGTATTCACTGAAGATACGCGCTTCTCGATTGCTGGAGCGCAGCCTAAAACCTCTTTATATTTTGGACAAGATGGCGCGTGGTATAGGCCTATCGGAGGTGCGCCTTCCACACATATATTGAAGCCAGTAGGTTCACGCTATACCGATGCTGCACTTAACGAAGTTCTGTGTACAAAAACTGCTGACAAACTTGGTTTAAATGTCCCTGAAACCACAATAATTCATGCAGGAGTGCCATGTGTTTGCACCAAACGTTTTGACCGCTGCTTTGCGAATGACGGTGACAATGCAAGGCTTGTAAACGGCCAGCTCATGCCTTATAGACTCCATCATGAAGACGTTTCTCAGGCGCTTGGTATTGTCCCGGAACATAAGTATGAAGAGGAGCCTTCGGGTTATCTGAAAAAGATAGCCTCATTAGTACGTGATATTTCCAGTAATCCGGGTGCCGACCTGCTACAGCTATATAAGTCGATTGTTTTCAATGTTTTAATCGGCAACTGTGACGCACATTTAAAAAACTATGCGCTGCTTATGGATGGCGAATGGAGAGAGCTTCGCTTGGCGCCGTTTTACGACTTAGTGTCAACTGTTTGCTATGAGGGGCTTTCTATGGATACTGCATTTTATATAGGAGGCCAATGCCGTATCAATAAAATCAATCGCGTTAATCTTGAGCTTGCAGCAAAAGAGATTCAAATTTCGAAAAGGCGTGCTGCTGATGAGGCTAGTGTTATTGTTGATGGTTTTGAAACAGCATTACAGGAAAGCGCACTTGAATTAGTTGATGAAGGGATTAAGGATGCGCCCATAATGCAGCAACGCATATTTGAGCAAGCCGTACCAAGACTGGAATGTATTCGACGCTGATCAATTTTTGCTCACGTTATATTTGCTAAAAATACAACAACACTTACTTTCACATAGTCTCTATACCGAGGAAACTGTTATCTGCATTGAATCTATTCGATGCAGTTTTTCGCTCCTTATCCATTATGCATTCATGATTCAGGTGGAAAATCAATCTCGTCGTATGCGACGTCGCCGAAACCTAGATAAGAAGAAAATCCAAGAAGGTACAGGGCATCCGTAAAACCCTTTCCCGAATCTTCGCCAATATCTACGAGTTCATCATAAACAGTATCAAGAGGAACGGGGGGTACATCAAGATCGTCAATGGCCTTGTCTATAGCGGATGGAAGAGCGTTGCAAACCTTCCAGAAAGCGAATTCATCGCCAGTTACAATCTTGAAGAACTGATCCATGCTGACCCTGCGAATCAACTTGTGCGATTTTCGCTCGCCATCTACACTTACCGCCCACGGAATGTTTTGCGATTGCTTTGCTATTGCCTCAACCAGAAAGCAGGCGCTATCGTCATCTTTTAGCAGCTGCCTTTGTGCTTTGGTGTAGGTTCGCGCCGCTGAAGCTGAATTCATAGTGTTGTGCTTGTTCTTCATTTCTACATATACAGTAGAAACCATAGTGCCATCACCAATATCTATGCCTTCTTGCTTGCGCACGATAACATCCCAACCAGCTTGAGGCACCTCGCACTTATCTATATAGCGGAAAATGTTTTGATGGAAATACCCGATGCTGTTATTGTTGCCTTTATCGCGTTGCCTAAAGACTTCATCTGCGATGATTGTTTTCCAATCCTTTTGGTAAATTGACTTATCCAACAGTAACTTTATTGGGTCTATGGTGTTGCTGTTGAAAAGCTCAATATCAAAGGGTTTCATGCCTGCTCTATACGATTCAACGGTTCGTTTTACATGATTATTGAAGTCTTCTTCGGAAATAAACGATAGGTTCCAAGACCCGTTCATGGGACACCTCCCGGCAGTTCCTTTTGGCATCATTATAGAGCCGGCTCACAAATCAAACAGAATCTCTGACTGAGATTTCTTTGAGCATGAAGTAATATAACCCTTGCATAGGTAAGGGTTATCAAGGAGAAATAGATGCCCGCAAATACTGGAAAATTAATGACCGTCTCGGAAGCATCTAAGGCACTCAATTGTTCCGTTGACACTATTCGGCGATGGAATAAGTTGGGGTTAGTAAAGGCTTCACGGGATAAGAATAATAGGCGTCTGTTTAACGTCCAAGAAATTCAGCGTCTGCAGAAAAAACTTGAAGGTGACGACAACACAAAATATGAAATTCTGACATCTGAAAAGTCGTTTCCAAAAGCCACCTGCATTGATTTATTTGCAGGAGCTGGTGGCACCGCGTTGGGATTTCATAACGCAGGTTTGTCACATGTCATGCTCAACGAAATAGATGCGAATGCATCTGAAACGCTTCGAAAAAACTCTGAAAGCCACGGCCTTGGCTGGAATATCGTTGAAGGCGATGTAGGCGAAATAGATTTTAGCTCTTATAGCGCTGAAGTAATTCAAGCTGGCTTTCCTTGTCAGGCATTTAGCTATGCCGGGAAGAGCAGAGGCTTTGAGGATACGCGCGGCACACTTTTTTTCGAATTCGCCCGCGCGATAAAGGAAATTCAGCCCAAGATAGCCATTGGGGAAAACGTTCGCGGCCTTATAAAACACGACGGCGGGCGCACACTTTCCACTATGTTGCATACGCTTAACGAACTTGGATATAAGGTGAATTATCGCCTGCTTAAAGCCCAGTATCTTGATGTGCCTCAAAAGCGGGAACGGCTCATTATTTTTGCGGTTCGCAAGGATGTTTGCGTGCCCATTTTGTTCCCTAAAGAACGAGACTATTTCATTTCGCTTAGGCAGGCATTGAAAGACTGCCCTGCATCAGAGGGTCAGTCGTACCCAAAGCGAAAAAAGGAAATAATGAGTCTTGTGCCAGAAGGCGGCAACTGGCGCGATCTTCCTCTAGATATTCAAAAGGAATACATGGGCGGCAGCTATTATTTGAGCGGCGGTAGAACGGGCATGGCAAGAAGGATGTCTTGGGATCAACCCTGTTTAACCCTAACCTGCGCGCCCGCGCAAAAGCAAACTGAACGATGTCATCCAAGTGAAACAAGGCCGCTTACGGTTCGAGAATATGCGCGCATTCAGACCTTTCCTGATGATTGGTGCTTTGCCGGGAACATGTCTAGCAAGTACAAGCAAATAGGAAACGCTGTTCCTGTGAATCTTGGGTATCACGTGGGTCGCTGCGTGCTTGCTTCACTTGGCTATATCGAGGCAGATGAAAATATGGAAGAGTCAGATCCTATCAATTTGGATTTTAAAAACTAATTGTTAGCGGCTGCTACAACTAGGTTACTAAAAGTATCGTGTCTAGATGGGGGTGCGGATGAGACAACCAACCAGCTGATTTGTCTCATTCTTCATCCTAGTAAGTTGTCAACCAAATGAAAAGTAAATATAATATATTGTAACTTCTCAAACGATTGACATGTTTGGAGAGATTCAATGATTGCTCGTCCAACCTATATAGAAAAGCTACGTCGTTGGCAAGATAAAGATGTCATCAAGGTAGTAACTGGCGTTCGCAGGTGCGGCAAGTCGGTCCTTTTAAAGCTTTTTGCAGATGAGCTCAGATCAACTGGCGTGCCAAACGAGCGCATCATTACCATAAACTTAGAACAGCTTGAGAATGAGAGTCTGCATGACTATCGTGCCCTACACGACGAAATACTTAAGCGAGTTAACGGCAACGATATGCACTATGTCTTTATTGACGAAGTTCAAAACGTACCCGATTTTCAACGCGCGATTGATAGCCTCTATACAAGGGAAAACATAGATCTCTACATCACTGGCTCAAACGCTATGTTACTTGGGGGGACGCTCGCAACATTGCTATCCGGACGTTATGTAGAAATCAAGATGACGCCGCTTTCTTTTGCAGAATATGTTTCGGCCAGTGAGTCAAGTGAATCTCTAAGCCGGCTCTATAGTTGCTACATTTCGCAAGGTTCCTTCCCTGCGACAGTGGGCTTTAAGCAGAACTCTTTGTCGCTTAATGATTATCTGGAGGGAATACTTAACACGGTGCTTTTCAAAGACGTAGCTCAGCGACTCAATATTGCGAATACACTTGGGCTTGGTGCTTTGGTGGACTTCATGTTCGACAACATAGGCAACCTCACCTCGGTTAAAGGTATTGCCGATACGATTACCTCGAGTGGCACTAAAATCTCTCGCAATACTGTGGTTGAATATCTTTCAGCTCTTTCTGATAGCTACATTCTTTATCCTGCGAAGTGTTTCGATATGCGTGGGAAGCGCCTGCTAAAGCTGCAGCAGAAGTTTTATGCAGTCGACATGGGGATGCGAAGGGTGCTGCTATCGAATCAAGTACGCGATGCCGGGCGTATCCTTGAAAACCTTGTCTTCTTAGAGCTTCTACGAAGGTATGGCACTGTTTATGTGGGACGCATAGGTAATCAAGAAGTTGACTTTGTCGTGCAAGGCGGTGAGGGTGCGCTCTACTTCCAAGTAGCCGAGAGTGTTTTAAGCGAGAAGGCTTTGCAACGTGAACTGGCCTCGCTTATGAAGATTGAAGATAACTACCCTAAGTATCTACTTACGCTTGACGACGTGGACCCAATTGACTATGAGGGAATCTTGCAGCTCAATGCTCTGGATTGGATGCTTGGATATAAGCGATAACGCAAGAAGGCAATCACCAGAAAACAACCAACCAGCCACCTGATTTGTTTTACGCGGCTGATTGCCATACCTTTTACCCTCGAACCTAGCCAGGCGAAGTCACGGGCGCGGCACAGTCAGGACGATAAAGGAAGCGTCTCTTCGGCCCAGTCTTCGAGGCAAAGACGATTGATGCGTTTGAACTCACTCACATTGTGGGTGACAAGCGTGGCGTCGTTGGCAAGTGCCGTTGCAGCAATGAGTAGGTCGTTAGGGCCGATGGTATACCCGTTAGCCTCGAGCTCTGACCCGATTGCTCCGTATTCCCAGGCACAATGCTCGTCAAAGAGCAGTTTAGGAAACGGCGCTAGCAACCGCTGGACGCGAGTGCGCTCGTGTTCGGGGTTGCTCGACTTCATAATGCCAACGTTGAGCTCAGCCTCAACAATCGACGGAATCGCGAAGTCCTCAAAATCGGAACCAACCATATGCTCCATAACGCAAGGCAGGTTTCCGCGAAGGATGTCTATCAAGATGCAGGTATCAAGGACACGCATGAGCGCCTACCCGAGAGCAGGAATGTCGCGCAGGTCGCCCGCCGCTTCTTCGGGAATGACCAACCAATCAGCATCGGTCATACTGCCGTAGACACCCTCTAACCATGAGGCCGTAATCTTCTTGCCTACGTTGCGCTCGGCCAGCACCCGCGTGACATACTTCGACACGGAAACACCCTCGGTTTTAGCATCGGCCTTGACGCCGGCCATGACTTCATCCTCGATATAAAGCGAAACCTGAGCCATTGCATACATCCTTTCAAATATATTTTATATTATATTAGAAAGGTGCCTCAGATCAAGGGGGCAGAAGCAAGTAACAGAAGACAAGAAATGGGGGATGAGTTAGACAGTTGATTGTCTTGGTTGGCTGTCCTCGATTTTGCATTGTCCCGTTTATACTATGAGAAAAAGTTTGTGCCGAAGGAAAACTATTTATCGAAGGAAAAGCTATGTGTACAGCAATCCGCTTCACCGATGACCAGGGCGCAATGTATGCAGGCCGCAACCTTGACTGGGAATGTGGTTATGGCCAAGGTGTGACCGTCACTCCGCGAAATTACCTGCGCCGCTACTGCTTCGAGCAGCCAAAAACTGGCTATGCCATTGTGGGAACCTGCATTATTGCAAATGACTTGCCACTTTATTTTGACTGCGGAAACGAGAAGGGTCTCTATGTTGCTGGCTTAAACTTCCCTGGCTATGCCGAATATGAAAAGGAAGCCGTGGATGGCAAGACGAACATCGCTGCCTACGAGTTTTCGCTGTGGGTGGCGAGCACCTTTGCTTCCGTTGACGAGGCAGAGGAGGCGCTCAAGGATGTCGCTATTGTGGCCAAACCTATCAACGATGACTACCCTGTTTCCTATCTGCACTACTTTATCTGCGATTCTCACCGCTCCATCGTGGTCGAATACATGTCTGACGGTATGCATATCCACCATAACGATGTTGATGTTCTTACCAATCAGCCCACTTTTGATTGGCATTGCGAAAACCTGCGAAACTACCTCAACTTAAGCCCTGAATACGTGCCGAGCACAACCTGGGATAAAGCTCAGCTTGCGCCTTATGGCAGTGGAGGCCAACTGGTGGGGCTCCCTGGTTCTAATTACTCGCCTGACCGCTTCGTGCGTGCAGCCTATTACAACACCCACTACCCCGTTCAGTCGGGCGAGCAGCCTAACATAGTACGCCTGCTTAGAACGCTTCTTTCTGTCGTACAAACGCTTGGTGGAGCAAAAATGGAAGACGGCCGCTACGAATACACCTTGTATACAAGCGGATACTCTGCCCAAAGCCAAACCTACTATGTTTCGCTTTACGAAGACCCAGCCATTCGGGCATATCCGCTGGATGCTTGTTCTTTAGAAACGTGCGAGCTGTTTACCTTTGCCTAGAGCAGTGCGCGGGCAGCGCGGCGCGCTTCGAAAGCCTTTCATCGGCGCATGGCGCGCAAGGCAACCTTCATGCTGTTTTGAGTCATTTGCTTCTGTTATCTGGCTACGCGAAGCTTGCATCACGATGGTAAGATAAAAGCCATATTGACCAACAATCAAGGGCATGTGCATGGCTGACCTTTTCGAGCCAAAGAACATCATAGTTACCGGCGGATGCGGTTTTATTGGGAGTAACTTTACACGCTGGGTGGCAGAAAACACCGACTGCCATGTCACTGTGCTCGACAAGCTTACCTACGCTGGAAACCCTGAAAACATTGCAGATCTGCCTCCTGATCGGGTGGAGCTGGTTGTGGGCGATATCTGCGACGCGGTACTCGCGGATCAGCTCCTTGCACAGGCAGACGCTGTGGTGCACTTCGCTGCTGAAAGTCACAACGACAACTCGATAGCTGAACCGGCTCCATTTCTTAGAACCAACATTGAAGGTACCTACACGCTGTTGGAGGCATGCCGCAAATACAACATACGCTTCCATCATGTAAGTACCGATGAAGTTTACGGCGATCTTGCGCTGGATGATTCGACACGCTTTACCGAACAGACGCCCTACCATCCGTCGAGCCCTTACAGCTCCACAAAGGCCGCGAGTGACCTGCTGGTGCGTGCCTGGTATCGCACCTATGGTGTGCGAATTACAATATCGAACTGCTCGAACAATTACGGGCCTTACCAACATGTGGAGAAGTTCATCCCAAGGCAAGTCACTAACGTCCTGTGCGGCATGCGTCCTAAACTCTATGGAGACGGGCTAAACGTGCGTGACTGGATTCATGTTGAGGATCATTCAAGTGCGGTGTGGGCTATCCTTACGCGCGGTCGCATAGGTGAGACCTATCTCGTAGGAGCCGATGGTGAGCGCGACAACATCACGGTGCTTCGTGCTATCTTGGAGTGTATGGGAAGGCAGCCTGACGATTTCGACTGGGTGCGCGATCGTCCTGGTCACGATCGAAGATCTGCCATTGATCCCACGAAGCTGCGTCGCGAGCTTGGCTGGCGACCCAAGCACGTCGATTTCGTGCAGGGTCTTGAACAGACAATCTCTTGGTACTGCGAGAACGAGTCTTGGTGGCGCCCAGCCAAGGAAGCCACAGAGTCGCGTTATCGGGCTCAGGGACAGTAGGGTGTGGATAGACGTGTAGTAGCTGGAGACTACGACGTTTCGTACAGCAACAATAAGAATGCGGATACGGCAACTGTTACGGTAACCGCGTCCGATTCGTATTATTCGAGATATACGGGCACTATAAAGAAGATGCTCAAGATTAAGCCGCAGAAGGTGTATGTGCGTGCTCGTGCTTATCACTACACTAATAGCGGAACTTTGAAAGTAGGTCCGTGGAGTACCGTGAAGAGCGTGACGCCTTACTAGGTTATTGGTTTCTTTCTTTACTGACGAATAATTCTTTTGACCCTGCGGAGGGTATGTATGGGCTGGCACGGTGGTAGTGGTGCTATGTGCTTCATTAGGCAGGACTAATGTAGCCCCTTGTTTGTTAGACAGTATTACAATACAATGTTTTTAACAGAAAGGGGCATATCATGGACGCCATTGTTTCGGCGCGTGTTCCAGTAGCCGTAAAGGAACGGGGCAACGCTGTGCTTAAAGAATTGGGAGCCACACCATCCCAACTTATTAACTCGGCTTACGAATTTGTTCTTGCGGAACGACAGCTTCCGAAGGCTCACACATCTCTATGCGCGGTAGGGCAGGAGGGCAGAATACTCACGCCCCAGCAAGCTGAGAAGATACATTCATCGCTTGCGGCTATGTACATTGGGTCTGCCGGGGTCGACCGCTCGTTTAAAGACCAGCTTTCTAAGGCGAGAGATGAGCGCTATGCGAGTTTTGCTTGATACCAACGTGCTTATCGATTTATACACTCAACGCCCACCCGATGGCGATATCGCTCAGAGGCTTTTGGCTATGAGGGAATTCGGAGATGCTGAATTATGGGTATCGGCCAAATCGTTTACAGATGTGTTCTATGTTCTTCATAGAAGCTATAACAGCGACTTTATTCAGAACGCCTTTGAAGAGAGCTATCAGTGGCTAGAAATCTGCTCTATCGACGCTTCTGACATTCAACTTGCTACCAGCCGCAGGTGGGAGGATTTTGAGGACTGTCTAGTTGATATCTGTGCAGAAAAGATAAAGGCCGACTACCTGCTTACGCGCGACGAGAGCGGCTTTTGTAACGCACACGTTCCCGTGATCACCCCAAGCAAGTTCTTTAATCTTCTCCAAGAAGACTACGGTCTTATCTATGACATTGTCGATCTCTGCGAGCAGCAATGAATTTTGAGGCCTTCCAAGCCCGTGAAGGGCTTGAAGATACTGACGAACTAAAAACAATCAACAAGCGCTAGGACAAACAGGCAAGCAGCTTTGAAGCCCTAGACTCATTTGACTCCTTGTGCGCTCTTTGCACGCAACTACCAATCTATTTCTTCATAGTAAATTCCGCGTGCTTCTAGTTCTTCGAAGAGCTGTTTTGGTGTGATGGCGTTGACTGAAGAGCGGCTGAAATCCTTAGTGTTGCGCGTGATGATATAGTCAGCATCCGCTTTCTTCGCGCATACTGAAACGAGGCAATCTTCCATATCGTTCCACCTTTGCGAGAGGGCATTTGCCACATCGTTAGGCGACACACCTACAATTTCCAGAAAGCTAAGATCTTCTTCGATGATGCGCTGTGCCTCATGACTTCCGAAGTCTTTTCGCAGGAGATAGTAGATGTCGGTAACCATGTTTGACGAAATGAGAGTTCTGGCTTCCTGGGTGATTCCCAGAAGACAGACGCTGCGGGAAAGTTCGTAGAAGGGCTCGCGCCTGCCTATATGGTCAAGCAGGATGTTAACATCAAGCATCAAAATCATAGCGATCCCTTAAGCGCAGCTCGCGCAGTTCTTCGTCGGTCATGGTAATGGGAACCTTGGTGTGGCAGCGGTCAAAAGCTTCTATGCGATTTTGCACGTCTTCTTTGGAAGGCTTTTTGCTGGTCTCGAAGGGAAGGACTTCGTGTGTGGCGGCATAATCAAAAAGTTTGCGGACGGCCTGCGAGGGCGTGATGCCCATTTTGCTCATTGCTTGAGTACCGCGCTGTTTGATTTCGGCATCCAATCGAACCGTGAGCATTGCTTCCATAGTGCCTCCTTTGCAATGTATTACATGTAATACATAATACCATACGGGTAGCTTTTATTGGAGTAAAAAGTGATATACAATATCTTAAAAACTTGCAATTTTTTCATATTTTTCAGATTGGATTTATATATCTCTTTTCTGATGAACTCCAATAGGTCAATAATTGGGAACGTTACTTCAATGCCCTTCGTGTTGACTGTGATTGCGCTATCTACATAACAGGTTCGAACGCTTATCTGTTTTCTAGCGAGCTTTTACCATTGCGAAAAGTTAAAGATGCTTATCCGAAAATCGTAATCGTTCAAGATGGGTCATACCCAATTGATATCGATGGTATACGTATTGTGAATTTGTATGATTTTTTGATAAATGGACTCTGAGGATAATTGAGGGACGATTTTGACCGAAATCCAGCTTAAGGTTTATAAGAGCTCAGAATAGGCATGCAGCAAGCAATTACATACAGGCTAGTGGCTAGCCCACAATCTTTTATCTCTTAGGAAACCCGCTAGGAACGTAGTCGTTTCCTAGCATACTTACTTCGCGTATTCTAAAAGCTCTTCTATGGTGACGAACTTGTAGCCTTTTTCAATAAGTTGCGGAAGAGCCGATTTAAGCGCCGAGACGGTTTGTGAGCGGTCGCCTCCGCCGTCGTGCATGAGTACAATGTCGCCAGACCCAGCCTGAAGGATGCGCGATGCGATGACATCGGCGCCAGGCCTTTGCCAGTCGTTAGTATCGATATTCCATCCAATTTCGGCGGTGATATAAGGGCTTAAGTTGGCAATTACAGATTCAGGGAAGTTGCCGCCTGGGGTGCGGATGATAGTATTTGCATCAGTGCCCGTTGCTTCCTTGATGGCTTTGTAGCCTTTCTTAATCTCCGAGATTTGTTCTTTTGCAGTCATGTAACTTAAGTTCACACCCTGACCTGAACCCGCTGCATGGTCGTATGAGTGCGTTGAAATCTGGTGCCCTTCAGAGGCGGCGCGCTTAACAATTTCGACGTTGTCGCCCGTGATATTTTCGCCGACTGTGAAAAAGGTTGCCTTGACGTTGTTATCTGCCAGAATATCGAGGATTTCTGTTGTGTATACCGAGTTTGGACCGTCGTCGAAGGTGAGCGCGATTACCTTTTCTCCGGCAGTATCGATGTTAAGTTCACGACATACCACGTTTGTTGGTTCTTGCGTAACCTCTTCGGCGGTTTCGCCTGAAATATCGCCGACCTTAACGCTCTTGATGCCGTTTGCGCCCTGTGTGTCGAGTATGTGAACGGCGCCCACGCCTTCAATGCTAGCGCTGTAAGGCAGTTCTTCCTCGCTAACTGTAGAAGACTCTTCCTGGTCGGCACCATCGGTAATAGTAATGACATCACCCGATGAAAGCTTTTGTGACGAATCGGCTTCATCTCCGTTGACGAAGGCTGTGTAAGGAAGTCCTGCGCCTTCTTCAAGAACGTCGCCTTTGACTGAGATTAGGTTTCCAGCATGTGGTTCAACACTGCTGGCCTCGACAGCCTCGGCAACTGTTTTATCGCCGCCAAGCGAAATGTCTTCTCCATTTACGGTGACTTGTATGGGGCTTAAGGTTACAACTGCAAATGCGATTACGGCAAAGATGCATGCAGCTCCAACTACACAAGCGGCTATAAGGCCTTTGTGCGCGCGCCGCTTAGGGGAGTGACCGGTGTATGCATTTCGAGAATAGGGATTATTAACATGGCTTTCGCGCGAGTATGCGTCACGGGAATATGCATCGCGCGAGTATGCGTTTCGTGAATATGTGACGGGTTTGACAGTAGGTGTGTATTCGCTTGCGTTATTTTGGTACGCAGCAGCAGGCGAGCGTCTATCGGCGCTATTTGAACTGGTGCGATTCCTGGGATTGTTAGTGTTCATGATGTGTTTCTTCCCAGATCCTTCGTTTAATAAAATACTAGCATTTTCGATTTTTCAGCACAAAGCCAAAAGCCAAAAGCACAAAACATTTACACCATCTCTTTAGGCTTGAAAACTCAAAGGCTATTTCGTTGACAAAACGTAAACAAACCAGTGTGGCTAAGCGCGGCTATAAGAAAGCAAGCTTAAGAAAGCAAGCCTTAGAAAGCAGGCTTTATGAGGCAATGCTCACTTCGGCGTTGGGGTAGTATGATAATGCCGCGAAGAGAAGGAGACTCTGATGGATTTCCGTTTTGAAGGATTGCGTCTAAATAGTCTGGTTAGGCTTGTGTACCTGCCAATAGTCGCTGCCTTGGCCGTAGTAGTTGCCTTGGCTGCACCGGTGCCAGCTCATGGCGCCGAAAAGGCATCTTCAAGTGATTCTGTCGATATTACTATCTCTGCAGCAGGTGATTGTACTTTGGGTGTTGATTCTCGCTACAACAGCGTCTTCAATCAGTACTATCAGCGCCATGGTAATGCCTACTTCTTCAAAAAAGTTAGATCTGTTTTCGCTAAAGATGACCTCACAATCGTAAACTTCGAGGGCACCCTTACATCGGGAGGCACTCGTGCACAGAAAACTTTCACCTTCCGAGGTCCTAATAAGTATGTAAACATCCTTAAGAAAGGTTCGGTTGAGGTAGTGAACTTAGCCAATAATCATTCTCTTGATTTTGGCAAGAGCGCGCTGGCTAACACAAAGAAGGTGCTAAAGAAAAAAGGCATTCCTTTCAGTTATAAGTCCACCATTGCTTACAAGAAGGTAAAGGGCGTAAAAGTGGCATTTTTGGGCTTTAATCAGCTTGATGGGGTAAGCAAGAAGGATGTCAAACGCGGCATCAAGGCAGCCAAAAAGGCCAAAGCGAAAATCATCATCGTTAGCTTTCACTGGGGTATCGAGCGCGACTATTATCCAACCTCAACTCAGAAGAGCTTGGGGCGTTATGCCATCGATTGCGGAGCCTCGTTGGTGCTGGGTCATCATCCCCACGTGCTGCAGGGCATCGAGAAATACAATGGCCGCTATATTGTGTACAGCCTAGGTAACTTTTGCTTCGGCGGCAACACTAACCCTTCCGACAAGGACACCATGATCTTCCAGCAAACATTCACCGTAAAAAATGCAAAGCTGTCTAGCAAGAATAATGCGAAGGTCATTCCCTGTTCGCTGTCGGGAAAAACTTACACCAACGATTTTCAACCTCGCGTGTTGAAAGGGTCGGCTAAGAAGTCTTTAATTGCCAAAGTGAACCGCCTTAGTCGTGGTATGCATGTCAAGCTTACCTCTACTGGCAAGATCAAATAGCGTGCGCATGCCTGGCTAGCCAGGCATGCTGGGCTCTTTAATGCCTTGTTTGATGGTAGCGCGGCTTGTTAGGTAGGTTACAAGCATATAGCCGCCGTAAATTACCAAGACGAACGCCGCAGACATCAAAATCGTGGGCAACAAATTAAGGCCTAAGGAATCAAAGAGCGTGCCTGTCATGATGTGAATGACCCAAGACGAATGACAAACTGCAACGGCAAGGGGAAGTAGAAAATATATCGTCACCTGTGCAAAAAGCGAGCGCCCCAGCATGTTCATATCGCAGCCAAGCCTCAATAGCGTTCTATAGCGACCAAGAGAATCGATGGTAAGCGATAGCAGCTGAATTGCAAGTACAGCAGCTACTGCTACAAGCAGTACGAGTCCAATATAGAGCGCAAGATAGCTTATAAGCATGCGCAACCCCATCGATTGTGAGACCATTTCGTCGCGCGTAATTGCGTTGGTGATACCGGGTAGTTTCGTGCGGTATACACCATCTATGAAGATATCTTCTGCATTTGTTTCAGGCGCGAAGGCAACGTTGAGATAAACCATGACCTCATAGGCAGAATCTAGCGCCGCAGATGAATCCAAAGCCTCAAAGACATCATCGGGCAAAACAACGGTTACGCCGTTTGAAAGCATTGAATTATCGCCAAGCTGCACAGCATAGACTTCATCGGCTGGAAGTAGGGTAGCCACAGGTGTTTTGAGATTGAAACTTGTATCAACCATCGCGCGCGCTAAGTCTTCGCTTACCGCCATATTGTTGGTGACAAGATATTCGCCATCGCTTAAGGTGATTGGATTTTTACCTTGCAGACGCAAAGCATCGTTGAATTGGGAAAGCCCAGTGGCGCTTATATGTTGCTGGTCAATATAGCCGCTTGAGCCTGTCACTTCGGCTCCGGTGGCTTCAATCGCATCTCCATAGGTAGCAGTGGGGATAGTGTAAACGGTAAGAGTTGATGCGTCGGCAATAATTTCATCCCACTCTTTAAAATGCTCTTGCAGATACGCTTCGGCTTGTGTGATGTCGAAATCGCGCTCATCAGAAGTATTCTCGCTATTAGCTATGGACTGGTTTACATAGATGCTTGCATCGTAGGGGTTTGCCTGTGCGATGTCTTTCACAAAAGCATCCACCAGCGCCATACCCGTGGCAAAGGTCGTGATGGCGAAGAACAAAAGCACGCACACTATCCAAACCGAAAGAAACGAAGTATTGATTTTGGATGTGACTTGGCGTGTAGTAAATGGCACAAGCTTGCGCAAGTACACGCCTTTTGCGCGGGTAAGCACGGCAAGCATAAAGCCCGAAAGTGAAAAGAAGAGCAAAAGAGTGCCGCACAGCATTGCGATAGTTGCTCGCTTGAACTCATCGTCTAAAACAAGCGTCATGCCGTTAACCGCTAGCTGCTGGTATCCATATGCAAGAATCGCGATCGCGCAGGCGAAAATTACCAAACATATCCAAGGTTTTTGAATGACGACCTTCTGGCTGGTTTTTCCGGCATTGATGAGGTCGATGAGTTTTCGGCGCCTGATCGAGATGACATTGAAGGCGGCAACCACGATGTATATTGCGGCAAAGCACGCAAGTGTTAGCACAAACGCGCGAAGCGAAAATGTGAACTGGTAGTCAGGCATAGATATGCCATAAAGAGCGGCCGTCGCAAAGGAAAGAAGCTGGCTTACCAGCACGCCTAATATCAAGCCTCCTGCAAGTGAGAGGATTCCTACAAATATGGTTTCGTAAAGCAAAATGTGCGATACCTGGCCTGGTTTCATGCCCAACGTAAGGTAGATCCCAAATTCTCGTTTCCTGCGGGAGACGAGCAGCTGATTTGAATAAATCACCAGAAACCCGAAGACAATCGCAACAACTATCGAGAACAGCGAGATGACATATCCCGTAAGCTCTACGATGTTGGTCTGAGCGGAAGCGGCTATGTCGGCCATGACCTTTTGGTCATTAACCGAGTTAAACGCGTAAAAGATCATAACGGCAACGAGCAGCGTTACAAAATAGACTGTGTAATCGCGAACCGAGCGCTGAATGTTTCTCAGGGCAAGCTTAAGCAGCATGATAGGCCTCCCCTCCAAGGAAGGTTATAACCTCCATGATGCGCCCAAAGTATTCTTCGCGCGCAAGGCTGCCCTTGCGTATTTCGTTAAAGAGTTTGCCATCTGAAAGGAAGAGCACGCGGTTGGAAAACGATGCGGCATAGGCATCGTGGGTGACCATGAGAATCGTGGCTTGCAAGGTTTTGTTTAGCATCTCAAGCGTTTCCAGCAAAATGGTTGCATTGCGCGAGTCAAGCGCGCCTGTTGGCTCGTCTGCAAGGATAAGTGATGGGTCTGCCACGATGGCACGCGCGGCAGCAACACGTTGCCGTTGCCCGCCAGACATTTGGCTGGGATACTGGTCAAGCGAGCCTGCAACATCTAAGGCACGGGCGACTTCATTAACGCGCTCATAAATGCGGCTTGGTTTTTCACCTTTGATGGTAAGCGCAAGCGCGATGTTCTCGGCTCCTGTAAGCGTGTCTAGCAAGTTGGAATCTTGAAAGACAAAGCCAAGTTCGTTTCGCCTGAAGGCGGCAAGTTTCTTCTTCGACATCATGGTGATGTCTTTGCCGTTGATAAGTATGCTCCCCGAAGACGCACGATCAATGGTCGATATGCAATTGAGTAGCGTAGTTTTTCCCGAGCCCGAAGGCCCCATGATGGCGACGAATTCGCCCGGATCAACATCGAAGCTTACGCCGTCAAGTGCGTGCATCAAATTGAACTTGCCGCCATAGACCTTTTCGATGCCACGGACGCTCAAGATAGGGATTGTGCTTTCTTTATTGGCTTGTCTTGTGCTTGGCTTGGCTACAACCTCAGACATGGGTGCTCCTCCCTGTGCGTGCAAGATCGACGTACACATATGCGAACATTCCGGTAATACAAGTTGCAATAATGATGCTCACGACGCCGACCCCCTTGATTAGAGCCGAAATGATATTCGAAACCTTCACGTAGTTTCTCTCCCTTCGTGAATAGGCGTATAAAGCATCTCTAATAATGTGATTTCACTCGCATGAAAGCCATCGATGTGTCTTACACTTGGCTTACGATGTCGTAAGAAGAGCTCGCCTCCGGTCATGCGGGAAGGTGATCTCAACACGCGTACCAGATCCTTGTTCGCTTGCAAGCATGATGTCTAAGCCAAGTTGGGCGCACATGCTGGCAACTAGGTAAAGCCCCATTCCAGTGGCCGAGCCATGGGAGCGTCCTACTTCGCCTGTGAATCCGCGATCAAAGACGCGGGGAACATCGCTTGCAGGGATGCCGCACCCGTCATCGGCAATCTTGAGTACTGTGCAGGCATGTGAGCCTTCCTCAGGTGAAGACGTTGCGCAAAAGCTTATGGTACGCGCATCGTATTTTGCCGCGTTGGATATGATTTGCCCGATCATAAAGATAAGATATGCCTTGTCGGCAAAGACCTGCTCGCCTGGATCGATCTGAATATCAAGCTTGATTGCGCGTGCGGTCAGCGATTGCATGTTTTGCTTACAGGCCTCGTTTATCGCCTCTGTCAATGAAATTTCACGAATAAGGTAGTCGTTTTGAAGGCTTGTTAACCTTGCGGTGTAAAGCGCTTGTTCGACCAGCAGCTCAATACGCTCCAATTCTTTTTTGAGTGTTACGGCGTCTGCCCCGTGCATCTTGTTAACAAGAAGCTTAGCTGCCGCTAGCGGTGTTTTGACTTCATGTACCCAAAGTTCGGTGTAGGTGGAATGTTCGCGGTTTTGTTCCTTAAGATCCAAAAGTTCGCTTTTTGCGCAATCAGCGATCTTGGAAGTGGCCTGGAAGGCAAGTGCGCCGTCAAGAAAGCTTGCCTCATCTGCTAGGCCTTGGAAGTGGCTCGCCTGCGTAAGCGATGTGATGGCATTTTCTACTTGGCGCCAGAATCTTTTCCTTCTTAGATATTCGATCGCGAGTGCGACAACCAAGACGCTTGCTTGAACGATTAACACTAGAAGGACGCAATCTTTTGAAATTCCAATTACATAAAGCACGAGACAAATGAGTGCGGTAACGGCCAATGCCAAGGCAATGACGGCAGCCTTATCGACAAGATAGGTGCCCAGCGTGAAATGCACCTCTAAAGGGTCTTTATCTCTGTTAGCCCGTGATGACATAGCCAAGCGCACGGCGCGTTTGCAAGAAATCTGGCGCAACCCCAATACTTGAAAGGGTTTTGCGCAGACGGTTGATGTTGACGGTAAGTGTGTTGTCATCCACGAACGCATCGGATTCCCAGAGTTCGCATGTGATTTCTTGTCGCGAAATGATGGTGGATGCATTGCGCATGAGTAGCGCCAAGATGCGTTGTTCGTTACGCGTAAGCTGCGCGCTTTTGCCAGCAAATGTTACTTCGGAGGTATTAAGGTTAAGAGTTACGCCGGCGTGTGTGATGGTGGCGGCTTTTGCAGCTGAAGTGCTATAGCGCCTCAGCTGCGAGGCGATACGGGCAAGAAGCACAGCTGGCCTGTAAGGTTTACTTACGAAATCGTTAGCGCCAAGGTTGATGCACATAACTTCACTAAATTGGTCGTTTGCCGCTGTTAAGACAATAATGGGCACATCGCTTTGCTTTCTGATATCGCGACAGATTGACCGTCCGTCAGCACCTGGAAGACTTAAGTCCAATATGATCAGATCGGTGCTTTTGGCAAGCGCGTCTTGCGCGGCTTGGCCATAGTTTTCTGTGGTGCACGTTTCATAGCCGCTCAACTCTAGGAGCTTTGCAAGTTCGTTTCGCAGCGTTTCGTCATCTTCGATGATATAGATTAGCGTCAAGCTTGCACTCCTTTTCCGCTATACGTTCACTTCCATTCTACTTGTCAAGGCGCTTTAAGCGGCGCATCATATCGAAACCTTACAGACATGTAAGGCTCATTTCCCGCACTATCTTGGGCTTCTTGCCAAGATATCTCGCCAAGATGTGCCCATATTGGTTAGAATGTTACGAAACGTTTAGTTCGCGCATTCTAAAAAGAGACATGCGGCATATGCGTTTAGTGAAGGGATCCCTGCTAAGGGCAGGGGCATATTTTGTATCCCATTTAGGGGCAGGCAAGGAAGGGAAATGTTAATGAAGAAAATCAAAACACTCTTCGCGGTCGCACTGACAGGCGTTCTCGCTACTGCCATGGTAGGCTGCGGCGGTGGCACCTCATCAAGCTCATCAAGCTCGTCTGAGGCCACCAACACAGGCGGCGAAAGCCTCCGTTTCACTACTGGCGGCGAGTCTGGCACCTACTATGCTTACGGAAACGTGCTTAGCCAGTACGCCACTAACGGCGACTACGACCTCAACATTACAGCACTTTCATCTAATGGCTCGCAAGCCAATATCGAAGCGCTCCAAGACGACGATGCCGATATCGCCTTCGTTCAGTCTGACGTACTTGCTTACGCCTACGACGGCACTAACCTTTTTGAGGGCGCTCCTTATCAGGATTTCTCGGTTGTAGCCGACCTTTATCAGGAGCAGGTACAGATTGTTACTTGCAACCCTGATATCACCAGTGTTGAAGATCTCCGCGGAAAGACAGTCTCTGTTGGCGCTGCTAACTCTGGTGTCTACTTCAACGCGGTTGACATTCTTGGCGTTTATGGTATCGAGCTGACTCCTGAAGGTTCTAGCGACTTCGAGCCGGTCTATCAAAGCTTTGCCGATTCGGCCGATTCCTTAAAGGATGACAAGATTGACGCTGCGTTTGTTGTTGCTGGTGCGCCTACCACAGCAATTACCGATCTATCCACCACTAAAGATACCTACTTCGTTTCCCTCGACCAGACTCATATCGATCAACTGCTCGAAGAGAACCCGTACTACTCCGAGGCTGTCATTCCTGCCGAGACCTACGGCACCGAAGAGCCCATCACCACTGTTTCCGTTGGTGCTGTTGTAGTTGCGAACAACAATGTCTCTGAGGAAGCCATCTACAACTTCACAAAGTCGCTGTTCGATGGCAAAGAGAACAACGCTGATGCACATGCGAAGTACGACGAGCTTGTCATCGAGGAAGCTGCGGCTATCACCTCTGTGCCATATCACCCTGGTGCTGCTAAGTATTACGAAGAACAGGGCATCACTGTAAAGTCCTAGTATCCGGTATGGCGCCGTCGCAGTGACATCGGCGTATCAAATACAAGCTTGACCGTAGGGCTGCAGTAAGGCTATTGCTGCAGCCCTTCTGCCGTTATGTAGGGGATGATGATGGGAAAGCTTTTTAATCGAAGCAAAAAGGCACGTGATAACACCTCAGAAGAAGTGCTTGAACGTGGCCAAGAAATACCCGACAGTTCCGATGGTGCTGTTCAACAGTCTATCGACGCTGATGAGGTCATGCGTAAGTATGACAAGGAATCGAATACGCGCATTTGGGAGGGAATTCCAAAGATCGTCGTAACGACTCTTATGGTGGTGTTTTCGGTCTACTGCTTACTAATGACCCTTCTGTCTACCGAGCAAGCTGAAGCACGCCTTGCTCGCTTCTTGGCGTTTGTCATCATCATTGGCTACATGATGTACCCGGCACGAAAGACTAACCACAAGGTAAACCACATACCTTGGTACGATATCTTGTTGATGGTGGTCGGGTTTGCAGCGTTTATGTATTTCGCGTTTAACTGCACCGAGATCTTGAAGATGGGCGCTCGTATTGAGCCTTTGCATGTAGTGCTTGGAATTGCTGGCATCGCAGTGCTTGTAGAGCTATGCAGACGCTGCGTTGGTATTCCTATCATTGTTGTTGCAGGCTGTCTTGTTATTTACGCGTTCTACTGGCAGATGACAACTGGTTCTAGCCCTGATATATATGCTTCACTTCGCAAGGTGGTTCAGAAGCTCTTCTATACCACGTCGGGTGTTATCGGTACTCCCATTAACGTCTGTTACACCTACATCGTTCTCTTTATCATTTTCGGCGCGTTCCTCGAGCGTACCGGTATTGCAAACTTCTTCATTTCGCTTGCTAATCGCATTGCGGGCTGGTCTAGCGGAGGAGCCGCGAAGGTGGCTGTAATATCTTCAGCCTTATGCGGCATGGTTTCGGGGTCTTCTGTTGGAAATACTGTCACAACGGGTTCTGTCACCATTCCTATGATGAAAAAGACGGGCTATAAGCCTGCGTTTGCTGGGGCTGTGGAAGCGGCATCTTCCACAGGCGGTCAGATCATGCCGCCTATCATGGGTGCAGCTGCCTTCTTAATGGCAGAATACATGGGCATTCCCTATATCGAGGTAGCCGCTAAGGCCATAATCCCTGCCTTGCTTTACTTTGCTGGCATCTTCATCGCTGTTCACCTAGAGGCGAAGAAGTTAGGCCTGAAGGGTATGTCTCGCGATGAACTGCCCACAGGGAAGTATTTGCTTAAGAACTGTTATTTGGTACTGCCGTTAGTGCTTTTGGTGTGGCTTGTTGCATCGGGTGCGCGCACAATGGCTGCATCCGCTGCAATTTCTATCTTGGGCGCGTTTATTGTTGGCTTCATCAACTTCCTGTTCACGAATTGGCGCGAGCGCACAGAAGACGCTACATTTGGAAGTGTTTTGTGGGATACTTGCCAAGTTGCGGCGTTTACTGTTGTAGATGCCTTTGCCGCAGGCGCGAAGAACTCCATTTCGGTGGCAGTTGCATGCGCTATGGCAGGCCTTATTGCTGGTTCTATTACGGTAACTGGCCTTGCTTCTACCATCATTAATGTTATCGTCACAGCGGCAGGCGACATGATAATCATAGGGCTTGTGTTCACTATGATTTGCTGCATTATTCTTGGCATGGGCGTGCCAACCACCGCAAACTACTGCATCATGGCTTCTACTTGTGCGCCTATACTTATGCAACTTGGTATCGATCCAATCTGTGCGCACTTCTTTGTCTTCTACTTTGGCATCGTCGCCGATATTACGCCACCTGTGGCATTGGCTGCCTATGCGGGTTCGGCTATTGCTAAGTCGAAGCCGATGGCTACGGCTATTAACGCCTCGAAGCTGGCTATCGCAGCCTTTATCGTGCCATACATCTTTGCGTTCAATCCGACGCTTTTGTTGGAAGGCGATGTTACGGCGCTTGGCGTTGGGCTGAACACGCTTACTGCTTTGCTTGGGCTTTTCGGTATTGCTGTTGCTTTGAACGGCTTTTTGTTCAAGCGTAAGGTAAACGTAGTGTTCAGGCTTGTGCTTGTGGCTGGAGGCCTTGGCATGATGGTGCCAGGCACCATAACCGATGTCATTGGGCTAGTTGTTGTCTTTGGCATTTGTGCTATACAGTGGATGCTTTACAGGCGCAAAGGGGCTGCCTTTGCAGTTTTGGTCGAACCTGACAAGGAATCGATGAGTAGCGAAGACGAGGATCTGTTAGGCATAGGCAAAATGGAAGGTGAAGATCTCACATTCCCAACAGACCCCAATGAGCAAATGGATTTGTTAGTCAAGGCACAAGAGAAGGCCACAGATGAGGTTGCGGGCAAGGCGGAATCATCTTTTGGCGGCGAAGATTCAACACAAATGAAAACCACAGAAAAGGACAGCAAAAGCGAAGGGAGGGACCGGTGATGGGCATTGTGATCGGCGCAGGAAAGACGGCATGGGTTACCGGCAGCGCGGGGTTCATCGGCGGTGCCATGATGTGGGGTCTAGATCAGGCTGGCTATAAGGTTGTAGGTACCGATGCCGAGCTTTCGGTAACAGAGCCTGAACGCCTAGAGGCGTTTGCTGAAGAGGTTCAACCCGACATAATTGTGAATTGCGCTGGAATACGCCGCGATGCAACGACGCTAGATACAAAGGCGAAGGCCTACGAAGTAAATGCGCTAGGCGCCTTGAACATGGCAATTGTTGCGAATACCGTTGGTGCAACTATCGTGCAAGTCTCTTCAGATGACGTTTATGGAACGAAGCTAGACGAGCCTGTAAATGAGTTTGATCAGCCGCGTCCAACGACGCCATATGGTAAGTCGAAGATGGCGGGGGAGACGATGGTTAGATCCACTACATCCGACCACCTGATATTGCGCTCATCGTGGCTTTACCAAGCAAATCGCGGGCATTTCAAGGAGGTTATGGATGCAGCAATTGCAGGCGAGCGCATTGAATCGCGTACAGACCAGTTTGCTGCCCCGACCAGTGTTGGCTTCTACATGTACTATCTGTTGAAGATGCTAGAACGAGGTGCGAAAGGTACCTATCATATAACGCCTCGTGGTAAGGCTAGCCGCTACGATTTAAATTGCAAGATATTGGAGTTTGCCGGATACGACCCATCAAAAGTCTTGATTCCTACGACGGATCCTGAAACCGAAGAGGATATCGTACTGGAGTCCATGATGCTTGAAATTGCTGGTGCTAACCTTCCAAGTTGGGATTACTCCCTGCGCAAATACATGTCTTCGAGAGGCCTGCTTGCAGAATAGAGCTGAATAGCGCTTGATGAAGAATGCTGGTGTCTTGTAAATAGGCAAGTTTGCCACGCCCGCCAAACATCGCTTCGTGAAAGCAAGAATATCGCTTTGGGCTTCTTCTTCGGCAAGAAAAGCACTCTGGCTGCCAACAAAACTAAGAGCTTACACTAGGCGTGCGTAGTCTTGTGTCTGATGAAAGATATGGGCGATTATCACTAAGTTTTCTTCTGCTTTGTAAAGCATTATGTATTTATTAATGAAAGCCGATCGATATCCAAGCGCTTCAAGTTCGGGAAGTTTCGAGAGTGAAAAGATATTAGGATTGCTGCTAATTAAAGCTACCTGCTTGTCGAATTCGTTAATAAAATTCTTTGCGGCTTGCTTGCTTTTTAGGATATTCGACAGGTAATCAACGATTGAGCGATACTCGCGTTCGGCTTCTTTTAGGATTACAACTTTATAGGCCATATTCATCCCGAATAGACTCAGCGAAATCGTAATAGTCTCTGTATTCTGAATCGGCGATCTCGTTTTCTGCGAGTAAAATACGCGAGAGCAGTTTCGCTTTTGCAAGTTCATCCTGTATCAAGGCATATTCTTCGTTGCTCAGGCAGTGAATTGCAGCATACCCATTTTTTGTGACCGTAACATCACGTTCACGTTCAACTAAAGCGGTGAAATCGGCGGTACTTTTCATATCTTTTACAGGAACACACGTAGCCATATTTGCCTCCTGGTCATACTTTACACATGGCCTAATTATACCATGGCATTTTCATATGACGAACTATAGTTAAGAGCGCTTATTGTGTGATGAAACGGGTCAATAGGCCAAAGGCGCTTTTTCGGAGCCCAAGCAGTGGAAGCTATTCTTCAAAAAGTGACTCTTCAGTTATTTGAGAGAGCAGGAATGCGGCAGTGTCTTTTAGAACATGGCACGAATCGCCAATAAGTTCGCGATCCCATGCACATTCCCCTTGACATAATGGAAGTACAACACAACCTTTGCATTCTTTATCGTTATACGGGTTATACCTTGGTGTTGCGTGTGCGTCCACATCTCTGCAAGGGTGTTTGATGCCATCGTAAGCTTTAACAGCGTCGTCTAGCTTGTTTGCATCATAAGGGTCGGTCAAGTTGAACAAGGCACATTGTCGTTTGCCCATCCAGCCATCGCATTTGTAAACATCCCCAATCGCATCGATTGCGAAATAATTCGCTATCTGCCCGTGACAGAAGTTTTTTGCTGGGCGAAGCATTTCCAAAACTTTTTGCCCAGCACAAGTTCTATCTTCGGCGTTTTTGAGGTCTCGCTCCATATTGCGCTTCATATTGCGCATTTGAATCTCGCAAAATTCATCACGACTCA
>CAZYOQ010000016.1:0-11258 GCA_964649145.1 uncultured Eggerthellaceae bacterium
TGACTACAATTGAAGTGGAGTTAAGTGGAACATATTTGGTACAGAAACGCTGCAGGTACCGCAAAAAGCGACGTGGTAACCACTAAAAGCACTGCGGTCGCCGCACTTACCACCGCAGCACTTACTACCGCAGCCAATCCTATAAGTGCTGCACTTACCACCGCCGCCACCCCCGCAAAAGCCACAACTTTCGCAAACGCTTCGAATCGAGATTCATGACCAAATGATCTCTTACTTCGAAAGCAGCGTTCGCATCAATCCTGACTCCTATTTTTTGGACTTCGTTATGGATGACGGATCGCGTCTTTCCTACACTTACAGGCAAGCTAGGCTTATTTCGGCAGCTCTTGCTAGGCGCCTTTATGTTTCAGGTGTAAAATTCGGCGACGCTGTAATTATTGATCTTCCAAATTGTCCAGAATTTGTCTTTTCGTTTATAGCATGCGCCTACGCTGGCCTTTCGATGGTTATGCTTGACCATACGCTTACCGAATCGGAAAAGCTTTCTCGTATTTTGGAAGTCGAGCGATCTGGCATACATGCCTCCTGTCGTATCGATGAGGAATATGCAAGCGAGCTGCTAGGTGTTGTGCGCGATCTTCCAGAAGATGATTCCCAGATTGTGAAATCCATTTTCGCAGGAGTCAGGCACAGCAGAGCGATCATGGGCGAAGACCAAGACATCGTGGATGACGTGGTTCATTATGCTGAACGTGCCTCCCGCCTTCTGGACGATAGCGCGTGTGCATGCATAATATTTGTTGGCGGGAAATCTAAAAATGATACCCGTCGTGCAAGAAAGGTTAAGGCGGTTCCTCTTTCGTGGGCCAACCTTGTTGAGGCGTCTGCTGCGGTAAACGATGCTATTGGGTCGGGGAAGATGAACCCTTCACAGGAGCGCTTGCCGTTCAATTCGTTTTCGTCTCCTAACACAAGTTCCTCTTTTGATATCTCTCCTGAATGTATATGGCAATGCGTCCAAGATTTAGGGACGATTGGCGGTATACAGAGTCTTGTCCGCGCAATTATTGCTAAAGCTCCAATATATTTGTATGCCGAAAATTCCGCCGAATACATTTTGAACGACGCGGAAAGAACAGAGAATATGTTCATCGCGCTAGATGACGAGATGCTCCAAGACTTGCTAACAGTTGAGGAGTGGAGAGCAGATGCGCTTCTTCTTACAAGAAGCAGGCTTTCAAACTATAAGTGCGTACTGCTAGCCGACAATCGTAGAAACGCCAGAACAATCTATCGCGCTTATGATCTTGGTGCCCCAATATTTGCTTGTCACGGGCTTGTGGAGGCGGCGGGCATCGCTGCGATTATGCGCGTGACCTCGCGATATAGCGGTGGAGTTTTGCCTTTGGATGGCTACAGCCTTGAGATAATCGACCCAGACGAAGATGGGTTTGGCAAATTAGCCTTGAGAGGCCCTGGGGTTTTCTCGGGGTATTTGAATTCGCAAACCGCTTTCACGGTCGACCACTATTTCATTACAGAGGAACGTGCGGCATATATCAAAGGTTTCCTGTATTGGAAGCATCGCTCGGAAAACATGTTCGTGTCATGTGGGCAAAACATCTATCCTGTCGAGATTGCTGATGTTTTGCGTCACGTGCAAGGCGTTTCTGGCGTGCATGTTTTTGGGGTCAAAGACTCGCGTTGCGGCATGCTTCCTGTGGCTGCGATCGAGCGATCTGACCCAACGCTTACCTCTGATGAAATAGCCAACATAACGCGCCAATGGTTTTCAAGCATTACGGTGCCAATAAGCATATTCGTCTTCGACCAACTGCCAAGAAATTCGAAAGGCAAGCTTGACAGGCCTGCTATCGAGGCTCTTTTTTAAGGCAATTCCCCCAATTAAACCTTTAAAGCCCTATTTTGCGTTTCCTTATCGCTTAAGTGTTAAGGTATATGATCGAAAAATCAGAAGGGAAAATTCATGGGGCTTACGCGTAAGCAATGGATGATGCTTGTCGTCATCGTTGTTGGTACATTTGTGACTATTCTTAATCAAACACTGGTAACGCCGGCGCTTCCATCAATCATGGAAGATACCGGGGTTGATGCTGCCACAGGGCAGTGGCTTACAACTGGGTTCACTTTGGTGAACGCGATCATGATTCCTATTACCGCCTATCTTCAAGATCGCTTCAGTGTGAAAAAACTATTCGTCTTTTCGATGGGCGTCTTTTGTGTGGGTTCGGCATTATGCGCGTGGGGGCCAAGTTTTTCTGTTTTGCTGTTGGGACGTCTAGTTCAGGCAATAGGCGCTGGCATTTTGATGCCCATGTCTATGACGGTTCTTCTTATGACCTTCCCAGTTGAGCGCAGAGGTTCTGCAATGGGTATTTTCGGGCTTATCATCGCATTTGCCCCTGCTATTGGACCAACTGTTGCAGGCGTTGTTGTAGATATCGCCAGTTGGCACATTTTGTTTGCCGTAATCACGGTTCTTGTACTTGCAGTTATCTTGCTCGCTTCGATTCTGATTCCAAAAGATTCCAAAGAAGGCTTGGCAGATACCTCGCTTGACCCGCTTTCGGTTGTGCTTTCCACACTTGGCTTCGGCGGGCTTTTATATGGTTTTTCGGCATTTGGGTCGACCGGTTTCAGTATTGTCACTGTTGTGATCACCGTCATCGGGGCTGTTTGCGTAGTGTGGTTCTTTATTCGCCAGACTAAGCTTGAAGTTCCGATGCTGCGCGTGCGCATCCTTTATAACAGGAGCTTTCTGATTGCCACGATAATTGGCATGCTTGTACAGGCTTCTCTTTTGGCTGGGCCTGTGCTTATGCCTATATATGTGCAGAACTTGCTAGGTCAACCTGCAACTATGTCGGGGCTTATCGTCATGCCGGGGGCTATTGTCATGGGGATAATGAACCCTATAGCCGGCAAGATCTTCGACAAGCATGGGCCTCGCGCTATGGGGATAGTTGGCATGGTTATCTTGCTTATCACAACCTGCTGTTTTGGTTTTGTGGGTTTGAATACCTCCCTTGTTACCTTGACCGTGCTTTTCACAATTCGCATGTTTGCCATGTCTATTATCAATATGCCTATTACCACATGGGGTATGAACGCGCTTGACAATAAGCTGATGAACCATGGCACATCTATCAACAATACTTTGCGACAAGTTGCAGGCTCTTTAGGCACGGCCATAGTCGTTTCTGTGTATACGATTATTGGTGGGGTTCTTGCAGAATCTGCCGGAGCGCAGCAGGCTTTGATGAGCGGCTTTAATGCAGCGTTTTTTGTATGCAGCGCGATGGTCTTAGTTGGCCTTGTTCTTACACTTGTGTTCGTTAAAGGTAAGCCTGGCACGATAGAGTCTCTTGGCGAAGAGCCGCGCGAGGGTTCAGACTATGCGGGTGCCGAAGCTAATAAACTTTTGCTCACTAACATCATGAAGAAGGATGTTTATGCACTTAACGCCACGCAAACCGTCAAAGAGGCCATGCAGCTATTCATTGATCGAGGAATAAGCGCTTGTCCGATCATTAATGATGAAGGCGATCCTGTTGGGTTCATATCAGACGGTGATATCCTGAAGAATTTAGCAAAGCAGTCGGGAAACTACACCGACTCTGTTGCCTTAATAGCAACGTATGTCATGGACGATCGTGCCTATAGCGACAAGCTCGATAGCATTATGGACTTGCCTGTATCGGCAATAGGAGTCAAAAATCTCATTGGCGTGAATGTTCATTCCGAGATAGATGAGGTGTGCCGCGTTCTTTCCGAGTTCCATTTGAAGAAAGTACCTGTTCTTGACCAGGGTAAGATTTGCGGCGTCATAAACAGAAGCGATGTAACTCGCTATTCCATGGAGGTGTATCTTAAAGGCCACGGCGAAAAAGCGCTCGCCGGAGAAGATAGCGGCGAGCAGGACAATCGCGTCTTGGAATCCAAGGCTTGATAATTGAGTAATTTAATTGGGTGATTTTAATAGGAGACTTTGTATAGGCGCTTGCACTTATTTTTTACCCAAGAGCCCTGTGCTGTCATATCATTTGTATCTATCATGAAATATCGATTTAGGAAAGAAAATGCCTGAGTGGCTTGGTATAGCGATTAGCCTTGTGCTAGTGGTTCTATTCTTGGCGATGAACGCTTTTTTTGTGATTGCGGAATTCGCTCTCGTGCGCGTTAGGAAATCTCAGCTTGAGGTTTCTGTGTCTGAGGGAAAACGCGGCGCGGCAAATGCGCTTAAGGTCGCAAACGAAGTGAACTCTTACCTTTCAGCGTGCCAACTTGGAATCACATTGGCATCCCTTGCTCTGGGCTGGTTAGGCGAACCTGTTTTCGCCGAGCTAATTCGCCCCTTATTCGAATTATTTGGCGCACCAGAGGCTGTAATTGCTGTATGTGCGGTGGCAATTGGGTATTTTATTATGACGACTTTGCATGTTGTCGTAGGAGAACTAATCCCGAAGTCGATCGCTATCTTTTCCACCGAAAAATATGCGCTTGCAACGGCTGGCCCTCTTATCGTTTTCTTCCGCGTGACATATCCCATCATGTGGCTTTTCAATACGATAACAAACGGAGTTGTAAAGCTTTTAGGTCATGATCCTGCTAACGAGCATGAGGTATATACGGGTGATGAGATAAAACTTTTGATCGATGAGTCTACCGAGAGCGGGTTTATCGACCCAGATCAAAACGAATTTGTAGACAACATTCTTGATTTGGGGGATAAGGACGCTGAATCCATCATGACCCCGCGTACAGATGTCGTTTTCATCGATCTAAACGATACTATCGAAGAGAATTTGAATTCCATGCACACACACAAGTACACTCGCTACCCTGTGTGCAGGGAAAGCCCAGATCACGTCCTAGGTTTTGTACATATTAAGGATATGTATAGCATGCTGCCAGATACCCCAATGGAAAACTGGAAGATTCGCGAACTTCCGGCTGTTCCCGAAACAACTGGTATTGCCCACCTTATTGATGTGCTTCAAGAAGAGCGTACCGAGATTTGTCTTGTTGTTGATGAACATGGCGGCACTGCTGGAATAGTTACGCTTTCAGATGTGATGGAACAGATTGTTGGTCGTATGGATGACGAGTACCGTCATGAGGCCGACGACGAGGTCGTTGAACTTGACGATGGAACCATGATCATTGACGGCAGCATATCGACCGACGAGCTTTCAGAGCTTCTTGGATTTGAACCGAAGGGTGCCGATAAGGTTGAGACTGCGGCGGGTCTTGTAATGATGATTATGGACAAGATTCCTCAGGTAGGCGAATCGTGTGAGGTTCATTTCGAGAACCTCTCACAAAAGACAGACGCTCTATTTACTGTTGTCGAGATGGACAGGCTCAGAGTTGATAAGATAGCTCTTGAGATAAAACGCGTCGAAAATGACGAATAGATGCTAATTAGGCAAGCTCTGCCTATTGTCAATTATTTAGGGGGTTATCTTGAGAAAGCCAGACTACCAGGGAAAAGTGCGCGACATCTACGATTTGGACGGGGAGCTTTTGTTGGTTGCTACCGATAGAATCTCTGCCTTTGACTATATTTTGCCTGATGAAATTCCCCACAAAGGTCAAGTGCTAACTCAGCTCTCTGTTTTTTGGTTTGAAATGCTTGAAGGCGTTGTGGAAAACCATTTGATTTCGGCAGACGTGAAAGACTTGCCTGCCGAATTTCAAGACGATGCCGACTACCTTCGCGGCCGTTTCATGCTTGTTCGCAAGGCCGAGATGTTTCCCATTGAGTGCATTGTGCGCGGATATTTGGCAGGAAGTGGCCTTGCTGAATACGAGAAAAAATCCACCGTGTGTGGAATCGAGCTTCCAAGTGGACTCGAGAATTCAAGCAAGCTTCCACATTCCATTTTCACACCCTCTACCAAGGCCGAAATAGGCGACCACGACGAAAACATTTCGTTTGAACGCGCAGCCGAGATAATCGGCGAGGATGACGCTAGTGAGCTTCAAAGATTGTCCCTTCAAATTTATGACACTGCATCTCAATATGCGCTTGACCGAGGAATAATAATCGCCGACACCAAGTTCGAGTTTGGTCGCTTCGACGGCAAGATAGTCTTAGGCGACGAAGTATTGACTCCTGACTCTTCGAGGTTCTGGTCTCTAGATGATTACAAGCCGGGAAGAAGCCAGGCGTCATTCGACAAACAGTATGTACGCGATTGGCTTTCTGCCAACTGGGACAAAACGGGCGAGCCTCCCCATCTTCCAGCCGATGTGATTGAAAACACTTCAAAGAAATACATTCAAGCCTACGAGTCGATAGTCGGAAAGGCTTTCAATTTCTAAGCTTGGCGCGCAGTAAGAAAGCTTCAAAGGTAAAAGTGTTTTGAGCTAAGTACCACGCCACTCGTTCTTGCGTGAATTGAAGTAGAATATTCGCTTGTACGATATCGAATATAAAAGCACCGAAAGAGGTTCGTTTTGAGCCGTAGAAACCCGATGAACGATCGCTACCAGCGCGACGGACACCATGGAAACACCCGAAAAAGTGCCGCATCCGCTAAACCTAAGGCTAAGGCGGCTGCATCTGTGACGTATAGTTCACCAAAGAAAACCCCTAAAGAGCGCAAGGCTGAACTCAAACAGGCTCGCAGAGAGGAATCTGAACGACAGCGCGAACTAGACAAAAAGTATTACAAGCCTGACACCGAGCGCTACAAAAAGCTAAGGCGGCTTTGGTGGGTTTTGTTGGCTCTTGCGATTATAGGCGCTGTGGGATCATGGCTGCTTCGCCAAGTTGAGCCTGCATGGCTGTCATTTGGCTGTTTGATTTGTGCCTACATCTGCATAATTGCAGCATTCGTTGTGGATTTTTCGAAAATCAGGAAAGAGCGCAAAGCTTATCAAACGCGTATGCTTGCACTAGAGGCGCAGCAAGCCAAGCAGGCTAAAAAGGAAGAAGCGTCTGCAAAGTCGAAATCGAATAATCATAAGAAATAGGTGCCAGCCAACGGCCTTAACTTTCTTGACACGTTTCGCTTGAGAAGGGAACTCACGCATGGTAAAGCAAGTTTTTGTGGAAAAGAAGCCTGAGTTCGAGGTCGAGGCAAAACAGCTTTATACAGAACTTCACGATATAGTTGGCATAAGCCAGCTTGAAGGCCTGCGTGTGATCAAGCGCTACGACGTGGAAGATCTATCAGACGATCTTTTCCAAGAGGCAGTTGTTAGTGTATTTAGCGAGCCTTCTACAGATAATGTCGCATTTGATTTTGAAAGCCTTGTTTCTAGTGGCGGGATTCATGGGGCTGGGCTCCAGGATCATGTCGAGCAGGCGAGTGGCTTACAGGCAGCAGGCTCTCAAACAGCCGACTCTCAAGCAACTGGGTTCCAAAAAATTCTTGCAGTTGAATACCTTCCCGGGCAGTTCGATCAGCGAGCCGATTCTGCAGCTGAGTGTATCCAGCTAATATCCCAAGGCGAGCGTCCCTTGGTGAAAAGCTCAACTATATATGTTCTCGAGGGCAATATTGACGAAAGTCAAATAACGCAGATCAAAAATTACCTGATAAACCCCGTAGAGGCACGTGAGGCGTCGCTTGAAATTCCAGATACACTTGCCCAAGTTTACCCCGACCCAGACCCAGTAGAGGTTCTTCTAGGGTTCGACTTACTTGACGAGGACGCCCTTACAAGTTTTATTGCCAATCGCGGTCTTGCAATGGATTTGGCCGATATAAAGTTTTGCCAGCAATACTTCCGTGAGGAGGGAAGGCCTCCAACAATCACGGAAATCAAGATGATAGATACTTATTGGTCTGACCATTGCAGGCATACAACCTTCGGGACGATTTTAGATGACATAGAGATAGCTGATGTTAATGTACAGGCCGCATTCGATAAATATCTTGAAATTAGGAAAGAGCTTGGCCGCGAAAATCGCAATATCTGCCTTATGGATATGGGAACGATTGGTGCCAAATACCTTGCATCTAAAGGTATCTTGACTGGCCTGGACGAATCCGAGGAAATAAATGCCTGCACGGTGAAGGTCAAAGTTGACGTTCGAGGCGAGCAGCAAGATTGGCTCTACCTGTTCAAGAATGAGACCCACAACCATCCAACCGAAATTGAGCCTTTTGGTGGTGCAGCAACTTGTCTTGGTGGCGCGATTCGAGACCCTCTGTCTGGTCGCAGCTATGTATATCAGGCTATGCGCGTCACTGGTGCAGCCGACCCAACGGTTCCGGTTTCGCAGACGATCCCAGGCAAGCTTCCGCAGCGAAAGATCGTAACTTCTGCTGCGCAGGGTTATTCCTCATACGGCAATCAGATAGGTCTTGCCACCGGACAGGTAAACGAGATATATCACCCTGGCTATGCTGCAAAGCGAATGGAGATCGGTGCAGTTGTTGGGGCAACACCTGCAAGCGATGTGCGGCGCGAGACTCCAGCTCCAGGAGATGTCGTGGTGCTTGTAGGAGGTCGAACCGGGCGCGATGGCATTGGGGGTGCAACCGGGTCTTCCAAGGCACACACCCAAGGCTCTCTTGTTTCTTGTGGTGCGGAAGTACAAAAAGGCAACCCTCCTATGGAGCGCAAAATACAGCGCCTTTTCCGCAATTCCGAAGCTTGCAGGATGATCAAGCGCTGTAACGATTTCGGCGCGGGAGGTGTGTCTGTTGCGATTGGAGAGCTTGCTGACGGGTTGGATATCGACCTTGATGCGGTTCCTAGGAAATACGAGGGTTTAGACGGCACAGAAATTGCCATCTCTGAAAGCCAAGAGCGTATGGCTGTTGCTCTTGCACCCGAAGATGTGGATGCATTTGTTCGCCTTGCGACGGCTGAAAATCTTGAAGCCACGCCTGTTGCAACCGTAACAGAAGAGCCTCGTGTGCGAATGACCTGGCGAGGGGACACTATCGTTGACGTTTCGCGCGCTTTCCTCGCAAGCAATGGGGCGCCAAAGCACCAGCGGGTAAAGGTAGACGCCCAAATTATGGATGCAATTTCGTGCGAAAGCGCAATTAAGTGCGATACCAATGCCGCAAGCGTTAGCATAACAAATCGCTTCAAGCAGCTTCTTAGCGATATAAACGTGGCTTCCAACAAAGGGCTTGCAGAACGATTCGACTCCACGATTGGTGCTGCAACCGTGCTTATGCCTTTCGGTGGTAAAAGGCAGCTTACCCCTGCTTGCGCAATGGTCGCAAAGCTTCCGGTTCTTGGCGGTGATACGTGCACAGTAAGCGGGCTTTCCTGGGGCTTTAACCCCTATATTTCTAAGAACAGCCAGTACGAAGGCGCATATCTGGCGGTACTTGAAAGCGTTGCGAAACTTGTTGCGACGGGCTTTAGAAGACGTGATATCTATCTTACTTTCCAGGAGTATTTCGAGAAGCTTCGAACAGACCCTCATCGTTGGGGAAAGCCGGTAGCGTCGGTTCTTGGTGCATTGATGGCGCAGGTGGATTTCGAGGTTGGCGCCATTGGTGGAAAAGACTCTATGTCGGGAACATTCGAAGACCTTGACGTGCCGCCTACTCTCGTGAGTTTTGCGACAGCACTTGGAAATATCGATTGTATTACCTCGCCGGAATTTAAGTTGGCTGGGCATAAAGTCATTTTAATCGAGCCCATGCTCCCAGAGAAATCTCCAGATGAATACGGTTCAGGTCTGATTCCCGACGCCGAGTCGTCAAAAGAGGCAATGCGCTTGGTCGAGTCGCTTATCGAGAGCGGGCATGCTTGCGCTGTTTCAACTCCAGGTTATGGCGGTCTTGCCGAAGCGCTGTTTAAGATGTGCTTAGGAAATGCTATTGGCTTCAACTTAGAGCCCGAGACGCTAGATTGTCGATACGAAGGGCTTTTCTCATACGATTACGGTGCGTTTATCGTCGAGTTAGATGACGCGGCCTTCGCTGAGCTTTTCGTTGAAGCAGCTCCTGCAAATGTTCACTGTCGGATATTAGGGGAGACAAGACCTGAATACAAGCTTGAATTCCCGGAGGAAACTGTCGATTTGGCCGAGCTTCAGGAGGCTTGGGAAAAGCCCCTTGAAGGAGTCTTTCCTTATCGAGGCGGCGAACAGGATGCCAATATCCCGAAGATCTCTTATACCGGCGGCTCTATCGCATCATATGGATCTACGCGCGTCGCACGTCCGAAAGTTATCATCCCGGTGTTTCCTGGGACGAATTGCGAATACGACACGCTTGCATCTTTTAAGCGAGCAGGTGCCGATGTTGATGTGCAGATAGTAAACAACTTACACCCGTCGGCGATTGCTGAAAGCGCAAAGGAACTTGCGCACAAGATTTCCAAATCACAAATTGTGATGCTTCCCGGAGGTTTTTCTGGCGGGGATGAACCGGATGGTTCTGCCAAATTTATTGCGTCGTTTTTCCGTGCGCCAGAAGTAACAGAGGCTCTTCGCGAACTTCTGCAGAAGCGCGATGGTCTTATGCTTGGCATCTGTAATGGGTTTCAGGCGTTAGTAAAACTTGGCCTTGTTCCGTATGGCGATATCATGCCAGCCGATGAAATTCGCGCTACGTTAACTTTCAACGAAATAGGTCGCCATCAGAGCAGGCTTGTGCGTACGCGCATATCTTCCAATCGCTCGCCATGGATGTCAGAGTGTGCAGTAGGGGATGTTTTTACCGTTGCCATAAGCCATGGTGAAGGACGCTTTATGGCGTCTGGTGATCTGCTTGATCAAATGATCGAGAGCGGGCAGATTGCCACGCAATATGTTGATGAGGAGGGGAATCCTTCACTGGATCTTTTAGATAACCCGAATGGTTCTGCTCTTGCAATAGAAGGTATTAGTAGCCCTGATGGTCGCATATTCGGCAAGATGGGACACAGCGAGCGCGCTGGTGTGGGCTTGTACAAGAACGTTCCTGGCAATCTTTATCAGCCGATATTTGAAGCAGGCGTGCGCTACTTCCAGTAGCACCTTCTCGCTACACTACGACCTAAGTATGATTGCTAAAATATTTTGCGGAAAAGAGGGTGGCGGTCTGACTTCAGATTTTGGCGAGCAGATGTGCGATTTTGGCAAGATGCTTTTGCTGAGGTGTTTGAGCACGCGAAGCGTGCGAGTTCCGAAGCAATCTTGCCAAAATCGCACATCGGGTGCGAGCTTATCTGAAGTCAGACCGCCACCCTCTTTTCCGCCCATGGGGCGCTTGCCATAAAGTCTTATTTATAGACTTCCTTTTCGACAACCAAATCGTTTTTAATCTTACCAACAAGCTTTTGTAGGGCATCGACGCAGTTCGGACGTA
>CAZYOQ010000016.1:11358-31417 GCA_964649145.1 uncultured Eggerthellaceae bacterium
TCGTTTTTAATCTTACCAACAAGCTTTTGTAGGGCATCGACGCAGTTCGGACGTATATCTGCACCAATAAGAACGTACATGATGGAATCACCTACGTTTAGGGCTCCATCGTTTAGCCATACCCGAACGTAATAAACGCCTGGCCATGTAAGAGCCTCGGCGATTGCGTCTTTTACGCCTTGTTCGTCATAGGAAAACTCAACCTGCGCGACCCTGCCAAGCCCTTCGACACCTTCGCGAACTTCAGCCTTAGGAGTTACGCGAACGATTCCGTTATGAACGAGGAACATTCCGCATTGGTCTGCGTTTTCAGAGGCCTTTGCCTCTTTTAGCCATTCGTCCATCGAGGGTGCTTGCTTGGGCATAATAAAATCCTTTCGTGCAGCTTTTCTACATTATGGCAATGAATTATTGCAGATATTAGTGCCATAGAATTATTGCAGATATTCGTGTTCCAAAATTATTCTTGATATTAGCGTTACAAAAACAGCGTGACGCTAGCGCTACAACTCCTGTGCATTTAGGGCACGGGTGAGGTGTTCTTCGTATGCGCGAACTACTTTCACAGGCCCAACGATTCGCACATCTCCTCCAAATTGTGCGATATGACCGAAGAAAACAGGGCTTGGAACTGCTTTAATATGCATGTTTGCCCAGTTACGAGGCTCCCCTTCATAGCTACTGTCTTCGATAACTCCTTCGGCAGGGTAGCTGTTTACGCCTTCGATACCGAAGATGTCAATGATGCTTCCAACTAAGTCTTCTGCAACTTGCAAGACGATACTTGTGGGTTCACCGCTATACATTCCTAAGACTTCGTTTTTGTACTCAGCGATGTCGAAGTTAGTTTCAGGTTTATGCGAGGGGTCGGATTCATCTAGCACGATAATGTTTCTCATGCGATCGACGCGGTAGCTGCGGACGTGGTCGGGTGCTTCCTCGTCGTAGGCAAGCATGTAGTAAAGGTCGTTATTGTATACGCAGAACAGAGGTGTTTTAATTCGCTGCTTGCCGTCATGTGCATCTACGTCATGTAATTTCTTGTTGACGTCGTAGCGCACATACGAAAATGCTATATCACGTTTTTCAGCCAAGGCTCTTTGAATTAAGTCTAGTTGGGTAAAAATGGAGTCACTCTGTGATTTCACGCGGTCGGGCACCATGATCTGTAAGCCTAGTTTTTTGGCTTCGCAGTTCGATACAAGCGTTTTTAACCTGCGGATAAGTGATTGGGAGTTGTTCTTGGTTAGAGCCTTAGAAGTTTGCACGGCATCGGCCAAAAGAGAGATTTGGGCTGGCTCGAAAACGCGACTATTTAGAAAATACTGAACTGGTCTGGCAGAAATTTTGCCGATTTCAATGCCGAAATCCTCTAGGCCTTTGAAATCTCTGTAGAGCGATTTACGTTCGCATGAAATACCGAAATCTTCAAGGCGTGCTTGAATTTCAGGAAGAGAGAGCCCAACGTTTTCGTCGGTATCTTCCGATAGGATTTTGAGAAGATACAAGATCCTAGGCTTCTTTGAATTCTGCATTTCGGTCTCTATTCGTGCGGTTATACTGCGTTTATGGATCGCTTAAAAATTGTACACTATTTGGGACATATGGGGGATATTCTTTGCTGAATGTTCCTTATTCCGAACACTTGTACCGCAAGCTAGCGAATTCAAAGCAGGTAATAGGGTAGGTAATATAAGCTTTGAGGATGAAAAGGCTCAACAACAGCATCGGGAACGGGTTTAGATGAACGTATATGACCAAATGCTTACTACCATTAAAGACAGGAGTCTTGTCCCTGTTGGGGGAGCAATGCTTTTGATGGTTTCTGGTGGTTCAGATTCTACGGCGCTTGCCAAATTATGTGCAACTCTTCGAGACGAAGGCAAGGTTGCTGTCGTAGATATGCTGCATTTAAATCACATGCTTCGCGGCGAAGACTCAAATGCCGATGCGGCTTTTGTTGCAGATCTCGCGGAAAGCTTAAACATCCCACTTTTTTCTTGCGAAATAGACATTGGTGCGCAAGCCTCGCGCGAAGGCGGAAACGTCGAGGCTCTTGCTAGGCGAGAGCGGTATGCAGCGGCACAAGAGGCTCTGCTTTCAATGTGCCAACACGAGGCGATCCCGATATCAGATGCAAGAATTGTAACGGCTCACACTGTCGACGATCGCATCGAGAACTTCTATATGCGCTCAATTGTAGGAACAGGTCCTGGCGGGTTTCGGTCGATGCTTTATCGAAATGGGTCAGTTGTGAGGCCTCTCCTAGATTGTTCTAGGGAAGGCCTTCGGCAATTTCTTTTTGATGAAGCCGTGGCAAATGGAACAATTCCTGAATCTGCTTCTTCGGCAAATGTTGAAGATGGTGTCGTTTGTGGCGTGACCCTTTGGCGTGAGGATGCGACGAACGCCCATACCGACCGCTTTAGAGCCTATGTTCGTCATAAAATGGTGCCTGTTGCTCGCCAGTGGAATTCGAGTTTAGATTCCACGTTAACGCGTACGATGAATTTAATCGCCGAAGAGGATGATATGCTTGAATCCCTTGCTCACGATATAGTCGAGCGGGAAGTAGAACAACTTGGAGAGGATGCATCTGACGGTTTTTTGTTGAAGCCTTCCTTTGGAAGCGTGCAGACCCCGCTTGCCAGAAGAGCCATTCTTATGCTCTTGAAACCTATTCTTGGTATGGACCAAAGAGTAGATACCAATACAATTGATGCGGTTCTTGGTGGGTTTGAGCTCAATCTTCCAAAAAGCGGGTATGTGACAAACATACAGGGAAACCTTGCTGTTAGCGCCAATAAAGAAGGTGTTCGTATTGAGCCTATGGCGGCTTTTAGGAAACGCCGCAAAAGAGTTTGAAAGGTATCTGATAGATGACTGACAATCAAGAAGCTTTCAGGGTGATTCTTGCGAGCGGAAGCCCAAGGAGGTCTGAGCTTTTGAAGAAGGCGGGCGTCAAGTTCGTGGTGCGCAAGCCTTCGGTTCCTGTTGATGAATCAATTGAGGAAGATGCGCTAATCGACCCAATCGAGGCTGCAAAGAAGCTTTCCGAAAAAAAGGCTGGAGCCATTGTTCAAGATATTTTGGCCGAGCGCCCTAGCGGAAACATAATCGTTATAGGCGCCGACACAATGGTTGTTTACAACGGCGAGATTTTCGGGAAACCTAGGAATCTTGACGATGCTAAGCGAATGCTTAGCAGTCTTTCGAACCATACCCATGAGGTTATAACAGCAGTATCTCTTTGGATGATTATGGCTCCCGAACCAGAGAATGTTTCACTTGCCTATCGAACGTTTGCCGATATGAGCAAGGTTACTTTCAAAAAACTTACAGACAAACAAATCGCGGATTATCTGCGCAAGGGCGAGTCGTTTGACAAGGCGGGCGCATATGCCATCCAAGGTGAAGGCGCAGCACTTGTTGACCACTACGATGGAGCACTTGACACCATTATCGGCCTGCCTGTAGATCGCTTGCTCAAAGAATTCCCCGACCTTGTGAATTCTTGATTTGGTATTGAGTAGCTTTCGTGACTTTTCATGCGTTATACGGCCTAATCTTTATGCTAGAGTGAACCTATGCATAGCTCTGCGCTACATAACGACATCGAACGCGTTCTAATTTCCAAGAATCAGATTGCTAAGCGGGTAGAAGAAATTGGTGCCCAAATCACTTCTGATTATGCTGAAGCAGTTGAGCGTGGCGAAGAAATCGAACTTGTGGGACTGCTTAGAGGTTCTGCTATTTTTATGGCCGATCTTGCACGTGCAATCAAGCTTCCTGTTCGCATGGACTACATGTGCGTGTCTTCTTATGGCAATGAAGCTCAAAGCTCGGGTAAGGTACGAATCATCAAAGACTTGGATGATTCTATTGAAGGCCGTCACGTCATAATCGTGGAAGACATGCTTGATACAGGTCTTACCTTGAAGCTAATTGGCAAAGATCTGGCGTCAAGGAATCCCGCTTCTATTCAGATTGCTGTTTTTCTCAGAAAGAAACTTGCCGAACAAGAATGCGTTGACTGTAAGTATCTTGGCTTTGAGTGCGAAAACGAGTTCATTGTAGGTTACGGCCTTGATTATGCCCAGCGTTACCGTAATCTTTGTGATGTATGCGTCTTAAAGCCAGAGGTTTATGCGAGAGTCTAGGCACTATTTGTGCTCGAGTCTCCATATTTGTTTAACGAGTGGCATATTTCTGACAACTTACAACTATAATTACTGAAAAACAATTCAGGAGCGCGGCGGGCACTTCTACGATCTGTGATGAACGGAAAGCAATAACCAGATGCCAGATAACCAAAAGTTACCAGACAAAAAAGACAACAACCAGTTAGGCCCCTTCAAAAATAGCAATTCATCGGGGCAGAACTCAGGTAATTCCAAAAAGTCAAACGATTCTAATCGCAAACGCACGACAATAATTACCACCGTGCTTTTAGTTCTTATTGCCCTTTTTGTTGGGTCGCAGATCTTCACGATGAGCACTCAAGATGCCGTAGACACCCTTGATACAGGTCAGTTCATAGAAGCGGTTGATCAAGGCCGTGTTGAAAGCGTTGTATATGCGGCCAGTGACTATACCGTTACGGGTACCTACTATCCTGCTTCGACGGCCGGCAACAGTATTGCAAGCGCGTTCAATACAGCCTTCGATGCCTTGAATAGCAAGCTTTCCCAGGTTCGCGTAAAAGATGGGGAAAGGCTTTCGTCTGTCAGTACCATGACTCCGGAATTATCCAATCTTGGTTCTGTTAGATCCTATAGCAGCGTATTTGTTGGCTCAGATTCGCTTGGCGAACTTCTTGCTCAGCATCCAAACATTCAGTACAAGATCACGCTTCCTAATGGTTTCACGTCTATCTTGGTAAGTTTGCTTCCATTTGTGCTTATTGCGGCATTGCTGCTTTTCTTCTTCAGTCAAATGCAGAAGGCGAACAATTCACAGTTAAGTTTTGGTAAGAATAAGGCGAAGAAAACCACAGAAGAGCGACCCGATGTTAAATTCTCGGATGTGGCAGGTGTTGATGAGGCGGTTGAGGAGATGCAGGAGGTTAAGGACTTCCTTGCTAACCCCGAAAAATACCAATCCATTGGCGCAAAGATTCCTCGCGGATGCTTGCTTGTAGGCCCTCCAGGAACTGGTAAAACCCTGCTAGCTCGTGCCGTGGCAGGCGAGGCGGGAGTTCCTTTCTTTAGCATATCGGGCTCCGACTTTGTCGAGATGTTCGTTGGCGTGGGTGCAAGTCGCGTGCGCGACCTTTTCAAAGACGCCAAAGAGGCAGCTCCTTCCATCATTTTCATCGACGAGATAGATGCTGTTGGCCGCCAGCGCGGAACAGGCCTTGGTGGTGGTCATGATGAACGCGAGCAGACGCTAAATCAGCTGCTTGTGGAAATGGATGGCTTCGAGGCGAATGAGTCTGTAGTGTTGATTGCGGCTACTAACCGTGCCGATGTTTTAGACCCCGCCCTTTTGCGTCCTGGCCGTTTCGACCGTCAGATTGTGGTTGACACCCCTGATGTAAGAGGCCGCGAGCGCATCTTAGAGGTACATTCAGCCGACAAGCCAATGTCTAGCGATGTAGACCTTTCTGCCATCGCAAAGATCACCCCTGGCTTTACGGGCGCCGACCTTGCCAATCTCATGAACGAGGCGGCACTTCTTACGGCTCGCAAATCGAAGAAGATCATTACTATGCGCGAAGTTAATGAATCTCTTGAGCGTGTAATTGCCGGGCCGGAACGTAAAGGTCGCGTACTGAACGATCGTGTCAAGAAGACCATTGCTTATCATGAAAGTGGGCACGCGCTTGTTGGGCATCTGCTCGAAGACGCAGACCCTGTTCATAAGATTTCCATCATCTCTCGCGGTCGCGCTTTGGGATACACCCTTTCCATTCCCGATGACGACAAGCCCCTAAGCACTCTTTCCGAGATGAAAGACGAACTTGCGGTATTCATGGGTGGGCGCGTAGCCGAAGAGGTATTTTGCGACGATATTACAACTGGTGCGTCTAACGATCTTGAACGTGCTTCCAAGATGGCTCGTGCGATAGTTACCCAATATGGCATGAGCCCGCTTGGCACGCAGGTCTTCGGCCAGCCCAACCACGAGGTCTTCCTTGGTCGCGACTATGGCAATACGCAAGACTATTCTGAGGAAACTGCGCGCAAAATTGATGAAGAGGTTTCTAAGATTATGAAAGAGGCGCACGATCGCGCCCGTGACATTCTTTCTTCACACGCCGACCAGATGGACTTGATGGCAAGTGTCTTGCTTGAGCGTGAAACCGTGGAAGGTGAGGCCTGCCAGGCGCTTCTCGATAACAAATGGGATGATTACCTTGCTCATGAAGGCGAGATAATTGCTGCACATGAACAAGAAGAGGCGCAGGCTCGTGCTCGCGATCTTGCAGAAAATCCCAACCTCACTAAAGAAGACGTAGAAGGCAAGCCTATAGATAGCGAGAACGCTCAAGCGCCAAATCCTTCTGATCGTGTCGAGATTCCAGACGAAGAAGATACTTCGAATCCTTATGACGATCCTTATGGATTAAAAAAGTAGACATACTCTGTTTGTCCGTTAGAAAGCTAATAGGAGTCTGCGCCATGATCTGGCACTGCGGAAAATATGAATTTGACACTTCAACACCCACCATCATGGGTGTTTTAAATTTAACGCCCGATTCGTTTAGCGATGGCGGAGAATACCAAGACCTAGATGCGGCGCTAGCGCATGCCAAGGAGATGCTTTCTCAAGGTGCGCTGATAATTGATGTCGGAGGGGAATCGACGCGCCCGGGTGCAAGACCGGTGGCTCCTGATGAGGAATGGGTGCGCATCAAAGACGTGGTTTCTGCCCTCGCATCTGATGGTATATGTGTTTCAGTTGATACCAGGCACTCAGAAGTCGCGAGACTGGCAGTTCAGGCTGGGGCTTCGATCATCAACGACGTTTCAGGTTTTAGGGACCTCGATATGGTCGATGTTGCTAAAGATTGCGATGCAGGCCTTGTAGTTATGCACATGAAGGGCGAGCCTTCGAACATGCAGGATGATCCGCTTTACAACGACGTTGTCTTGGAGGTTTGCGAGTACTTGGGAACTAGGGCGCGCGAACTTGAAGCTTTAGGAATCGCGCATAAAAGGATTTGCTTAGACCCAGGTCCTGGTTTCGGCAAGACTTTTGATCAGACAATAGAGCTCATGCGAAACCTACACGAGATAGTGCATTTGGGTTATCCGGTCATGGTGGCGGCGTCTAGAAAAAGCTATGTAGGTCATGCATATCACATAGACGACCCTGACCCGAAGGCGCGCGATGAGGCTTCGGCACAAGAGGCATTGCTAGCCTGCGAACTTGGCGCTTCGATAGTTAGAACCCATAACGTTGAGGCTAGCGTTTCTGCGCTTCAAGGTTTGGCTCCCTTTGTTATCTTGTCGCTAGGGTCAAACGTTGCCTTGGTAGCAGAACCGGGCGAAGAGACCGAGGCTAAAATAGCTCAAATAAATTTGGCAGTTGCAGCTCTTTGCCAGTTGCCCGACTCTAAGCTTATAGATAAGGCGTCGTTTTACGAGAGCGAACCTGCATATGATACCGACCAGGAAATGTTCGTTAACACGATAGTGCTTCTTCGCACGGGCATTCCGCCGAAGGAATTGCTTGATTATCTGCATGCCATTGAGGCCACGTTAGGCCGAACACGAGATGCTGAAAGGCCTAAAGGCCCGCGCGTTATCGACATCGATATAGTCGATTTCCAACTTTACACAGCTATTTCCAAAGAACTTACTCTGCCTCATCCAGGAGCGCTTGAGCGTGATTTTGTCATAAGGCCTTTGCTAGAGATTCTGCCCGGCCATGTATTTGCCGACGGAAGCAGACCCGGCAGCATTCCGGAAGACAAGCGAATAGGCCATGCAAGAAAGATTTAACGTGCGGCGCAGATGAATTTCAAGGTGGAGAAATACGATGAGGTCTCATCTACAAACGACCTTATCAAAGAGCGCATCGACGAAGGCGAAAACGAAGGTTTGGTCGTAGTTGCCAAAAGGCAGACTGCAGGCTATGGTCGGCGTGGCAACACCTGGTCTAGCCCTGATGGCGGCTTATATATGTCTATACTTCTTCGGCCGCTTGTAGGTGTTGAAAACTTGCCTACACTGCCCCATGCTTGTGCTATTGCCGTGCGCCGCGCGATCGTAAGCTTCATGGCACCTAGTACAGCTGACGCTGTAAAAATCAAATGGCCAAACGACATCGTTTACATGAATGGTGATGACCGTATATTCAACAAGCTCTGCGGTATCTCGGTTGAGCAACGTGGTGGTGCCATTTGCCTTGGCATAGGCGTAAATGTGGTGCGCTCTGAGAGCCCTGTGCTCTATGAATCGAAAAACAGACCTGCATATGTGAGCGAATTAGCCAATTTTCAAGGCTCGCTTAGTATAGATTTCCTTGGCGAAAAAATTTTGGAAGAACTTGATAGTGTTTATCGCGTATGGTCGGATTCACTACTTCGGGAATTACGTCTTGAATACATGGATCATTTTGCCCTGAAAGGCTTCAAGGCAAGAATAGAAGATGGTTGCGAACATGCAGTCAAATGTGAGGTCGTAGGGATGAACGAGCAAGGAAATCTTGAAGTCATTCCTTTTGGAGAAACAGAAGTTAAAACCATAGTAAGTGGAAGTGTGAGGTCAATTTGATGGAAGAGCAGACTATAAACAAAGCTACCCATGTGCGTAGCAGGACTAGAAGCATTGCTTACGTTGGGCTTTCAGTGGCTATAATCGCCGTTTGTTCATGGATATCTATTCCTATCGGGCCTATTCCACTTACACTTCAAATGTTTGGGATTCCGCTTTTGATAGCGCTTCTTCCACCATTGCAAGCCATAGCGGCTGTGTTTCTTTTCATATTGATAGGCGCACTTGGCGTGCCTGTTTTTGCTGGGTTCAAAGGCGGCCTTGGGGCTTTGATGGGACCAACAGGTGGATTCTTGGTTGGCTACTTGATTGGCGTCGTTCTTGCAGCTTTATTTTTACATCTTGTTCGCCGCAAGCAAGCAAACATTGCTTTAAGTATTGTTTTTGCTGCAATCGCTGGAGTGATATTTACAGTATGCTCGTATGTGGGCGGATGTATTCAGTATTCGATTGTCGCTGGAATTACTATGGAGCAATCGTTTTTGGTCTCATGCGCGCCCTTTATAATTCCTGACCTTGCAAAAATAATAATTGCTGCCATTTGTGCGCATCCTATAAAGAGTGCAATCAGGTTTGAGTGAGCCAAGCGACGGCTTTAGAGGCTTGCAGCTTCTAGTAGCGCTACAAGTGAAGGTCTTGTTTTGGCGGGTCGTGTTTTAGGGGCTTGCGGCTTCTAGTAGCGCCATAAGAGATTCAAAAGAAAAGGTGGTGCGCCATGAGGGATTCGAACCCCCGACGGTCTGATTCGTAGTCAGCTCCTCTATCCAGCTGAGGTAATGGCGCACGTCATTGTGCTGAGAGCATCGTTTATTTTGCCAAAGCCAATATTTTGTGTCAAGGTCTTTTCGGCTCAAGTATTAATCTCATGTTAACTTGCGCCAACACCAAACGCCTTCAAATTGATTTGCGTTAACATGGTCATTTCAGTATTTCGCACGCAGAAAGGTAGACTATGTCTAATAATTACGACATCAAAGATATAAATCTTGCGGATCAAGGCTTGGCTCGAATTCTGTGGGCAGATTCTGACATGCCAGTACTTGCTCGTATTCGTGAACGCTTTGCGCAGGAACAACCTCTTAAAGGCGTGCGCATCGGTGCTTGTATGCACGTAACCACTGAAACTGCGAACCTGATGCGAGCTCTTGTTGCAAGCGGGGCTGAAGTCACCCTTTGCGCATCGAACCCGCTTTCAACTCAAGATGATACGGCCGCTTCGCTTGCTCGCGATTTTGGTGTTTCTGTGTATGCCATCACAGGCGAGGATATGGACTCCTACAATGCGCACATCAAGGCAGTGGCCGAGACGAACCCTCAAATCATCATGGATGACGGAGCCGACCTTGATACCGCGCTTCACACTAAGTACAAAGACAAGCTAGCAGGCGTTATTGGAGGAACGGAAGAGACCACCACCGGAGTCGTTCGCCTAATTGCTATGGCATCTGATGGTGCTTTGGGATACCCCGTCTTTAATGTTAACGATGCCAAAACTAAACACTTCTTCGACAATCATTACGGCACAGGCCAAAGTACGCTTGACGGAATCATTCGCGCTACCAATCGCTTGCTTGCAGGGCGTACGATGGTGGTTTCGGGATATGGACACTGTGGATCTGGTCTTGCTTTGCGTGCCAAGGGTATGGGGATGCAAGTTATCGTTTGCGAGGTCGACCCAGTAGCTGCACTCGAGGCGCACATGGAAGGGTATCGCGTCATGCGGGCAGAAGAAGCCGCGCGGTTTGCTGATGTTTGGGTTACACTTACGGGTGATTGCAATGTGATAGATGCACCAGCATTCGCCAATATGAAAGATGGCGCCATTATCTGTAACTCGGGGCATTTCGACTCCGAGATTAATATGAAGTGGCTGCGAGCTAATGCTGCTGAAGTAAATGCTATAAAGCCGCTTGTTGATGAATATATTTTACCTGATGGGCGCCGCATTTACGTTCTTGCGGAAGGCAGACTTGTAAACCTTTCTTGTGCGGAAGGACATCCAGCATCGGTCATGGATATGAGCTTTGCTAATCAAGCCCTTGCTGCGGAATACCTCTATAAACATCATGATGAACTTGAGAAGAAGGTCTATGACGTTCCCGCCGAGATTGACGAAGGTGTTGCATCTGTGAAGCTGGAAACGCTTGGAATTGAGATCGATGAGCTTACCGAAGAACAGATTGCATACATGAATTCTTGGGATTTTTAGACCAAAGTACTTGGAGAATTTATGGCAATAGAGATAAACAAGAACCTAATTCGTGATGATGACGGGCGAGTGCGCATCGGTACTGCCGAAACAGTGCAGATTAGCGAAGACGAGGCACGCCGCGTATCTCTCTATCAGCGATTCTCTGACCTCAATTCCATTTCTGGCGACCAATATGCCTCCGATGATGTTAAACGTGGTCTGCGCAATGCCGATGGCACAGGGGTGCTTGCTGGAATAACCAAGATATCCAATGTCCACGGATACAATATTGTAGATGGCAAGAAGGTACCCGACGTTGGGTCTGTGACATTTCGCGGGATTGAACTTACAGATCTTACTTCCAATATGTCGCCAGACTATAGATACAACTTCGAGGAAGTGGCCTATCTTTTGCTAGTGGGCAAACTCCCTACGCAAAAGGAACTGGACGATTTCATTGCTGTTATCGATTCCCAGCGTGAGCTTCCAGATGGGTTTACCGCCTCGATGATCATGCAAGGTGCGGTTCCTGACATCATGAATGTGCTTTCACGGTCGGTTCTAGCACTCTACTCCTATGACCAGCACGCTGAAGAACGTACCCCAGAACACGAGATCCATACGGCGCTTTCGCTTATGAGCCGCCTTCCGCGCATCATGGTGCTTTCGTATTATGCGAAACGCGCTGCATTTAACCACGATTCCATGATCATGCACCGCTTCATAGAAGGGCAGTCTACCTCTGAGACTATCCTTTCTATGCTGCACCCCGATCGTCAGTTCACGCCCGAGGAGGCACGCCTGCTTGATGTTATGCTTTGCATACATGCCGAGCATGGCGGTGGAAATAATTCGTCTTTTGCGATGCGTGTGCTTAGTTCGGCTGATACCGATCCGTATTCGGCCTATTCAGGAGCAATCGGGGCACTAAAGGGGTATCGTCATGGTGGCGCTAACCACAAGATTCGCGCGATGCAAGCCGATATGAAAAGCCTCATTCCGGAGGATAAATGGTCTGATGAAGGCCTTATTGCCGACTACCTTCGCAAAGTTGTTCGCAAAGAAGCATACGACAGATCAGGCCTTGTATATGGAATTGGGCATGCGGTATATACGCTTTCTGATCCTCGTGCAGTTATTCTGAAAAAGTTTGCTAGTCAGCTTGCCGAGGGTAGCAAATTCGAAAATGAATACAAGATGCTAGAAACCATCGAGAGAGTCGCGCCTGTTGTAATTGCAGAAGAACGCAAAGCTTGTGGCAAATCGGCTTCAAAATCGCTTTGCGCAAATGTTGACATGTATTCAGGGTTTGTATATTCGATGATGGGTATACCAGAAGATATTTTCACGCCGCTGTTTGCTTGTGGTCGCATGGCGGGTTGGGCTGCGCACCGTTTCGAAGAGATCGTTGGTGGAGGCCGCATTATTCGCCCGGCATATAAAAACGACGACAGCCAAGACAACGTTTACAAGCCAAGAGATCAAAGATAACGGCACAGAACTTTTCTTCTGTATTTTTAAGGCTAACGCCTATAATTGAGCGAGCGGTTTTACCGCGCTGGATGTCTATGAGAGGAATTCGTTTGAAGGTTCGAAAACACAAACCTCACAGTATGTAGTTTTCGGCTTCTTAGGCGCACTGTCCTAAGCAAGCCGATAATCCGACTTGCTCAGGAGTTGCGTATGATATCTTTCTTCAGATCCCATGAAGGGAAAATAGAGCGCATTGACAACTTCGAAGAAGGTTGTTGGGTCGATGTACTCGAGCCCACCTCAGAAGATCGTGAATGGCTGCTTGACGAGCTTGAGATTGCTCCAGAATTTGTGAAAAGCGCGTTTGACGATGAAGAAACTGCGCATATCGACCTAGACGAAGATTCCGGCCAAGTGCTCGTGATCGTTGACTGTCCATTTGTGGAAGACGAGTCGGAGGTTGACGATAAGTCTATCGTTCAATACGACACACACCCTCTTACATTCGTCTTTCTTAACGAGAAAGAATGTTTTGTCACTTTTTCGCTTCGCCGAAACGATATAGTTGCGAATTTCGCTCATGGAGCCTATCGTGACGTTTATACCAAAAGGCGAACGCGCTTCCTTTTGCAAATGCTGCTTCGCATCATTCATCGCTATGTTGTGTGTCTTCGCTCTATAAACAGGCAAATTCGTGAATATGAGAAAACTCTTCGCCGAACCATGCGAAATTCCGAGCTCATGAAGATGCTCGGCTTAGAGAAATCTCTTGTTTATTTCTCGACATCGCTGCAAGGCCTAGAGGCTACGGCATCAAAGATAGGCTATGGTCGAATGCTTGCGCTTTATGAGGAAGATCGTGAGCTTCTTGACGACGTCAAAATCGAGATCGCCCAAGCAAACGAGATGTGTAATATCTACACCACTATCCTTGAGGGCGTAATGGATACTTTCTCGAACGTGATAAGCAATAATTTGAACTTCACGATGCGTACCCTGACCGTAATCACTTTGATAATGGCGGTTCCAACCATTGTGTTTAGTTTCTATGGGATGAATGTGGAAGGGCTGCCGATGGTTCAATGGGCGTGGATGCCTGTGCTTATTGCGGCTGTAATATGCGTATTGGCCATAATAATCATAAGACGCGGGAAGTTCTTGAAATAGATCATCTAGACAGGTCTTTCTAGATTAGTCCATCTAGTTAAATCTTTTCCCAGTTTGCGTTTTTTAAAGCAGCGCTCCTGTAAACGCTCACCTAAAGAATAGATCTAGTCAACTATTCTTTATTGTAAATAAACTTAACAAAGAATAATATAGGCAAGGAATTCGTACTGGCTATAGATCGGGTAACGATACGCCAGACTGTGTTCTTGTGTTTGGTTCCAACGGCAGAAAGGAAAACAATGGCAAACACTGTTGCAGCAATCGGAACATTCGGCGATGATGGCGCCCCGTCAACGGTTGAGGTGCCTCAAGACATTTACCAAGTTCTAGATACGATCAATGAAATCGTGGACAAATACGGCACTGGTGAGGTCTTGTCAGAGGAGGACAAGCAAATCGTGAAGGCCTATCTTCCGGCCATCGGAGTAGAAGAAACATCGCTGTCTGCATATAACGCCTTGATTGGTTCCGGGTCGTTCAAATTCGATAAGCAAGACAAAGGCGTTGATGTGCTTGTTCAAGGTGATCTTGGCTGTCGCGATTCTGGTGAGGGTCGCATCGAATGGTGGGGAACGATGGATCTTCAAAAGACTGGCGGAGAAACGGACATCAGCAAGTTTGATGTGACTTTCCGCGGTGCTAGTTTTGGCATGGGCCCGACTGGCAAGATGAAGCTCATTTATAAGCGTGATTTCAGCCGCGATTTCCCGGCGGGGGACAAGGTCTTCACTGCTTTCGACGACCGTTTCACATTCACTCAGTGGGGATTTTTCTTTAGTGTAACAAGTACACTTTCGACCAGTGAAGGCGATATCACGATTCGCTAAACAGGTACTGCTGGTCTTCAGCAATAATTTGGGCTGATTATTGATCATGTCTTTTGCGGAAACATGCTAGAGGTAGCCCCCTCATCCGCTAGCGGTTTTAAATGCGCCTCCTTCAAGGAGGCGCAAGGTTTTTTAAGGGGAAAGTTTCACGATAAAGAAAACGGCTAGGCTGCCATGATAAAAACGTCTGGTAAGTCCGTAGGTCTTGTTTTAGAAACAATCTTGTTACTTTGCTCATGGAAAATAAGAACTCGAAAAGATATTAATAGTCATGGAAATGGTAATCTTTTCCATGCAAGTTGTCGCAGTTGTTTTTTTTGGAGGACTTAATGGAAGGTTACGAGCTTATCTCAACAGGGTTTTTGTCTATAGTTCCCCCACTTTTGGCTCTTGCCCTAGCTCTTATATCCAAGGAAGTTTATTCTTCGCTTACAGTTGGTATTTTTGCTGGAATGCTTATTTATCAATTCTCGCTAAACGGAGCTGGCGTTGAACAAGTAATTGACTCGATTGTAATGGTTCCCCAAATGATGGCAGAACAAATCGCTGGCAACGGGGCTTTACTGCTATTTTTGGCGTTATTAGGCGCGCTTACGGTTGTTGTTGCTATAGCAGGTGGCTCTCGTGCATATGCAAATTGGGTGGCGCAGCATATTAAGTCTCCCCGTGCCGCAAATATCCTGACCGGCCTTCTTGGTATCTTTATCTTCGTAGACGATTATTTCAACTGCCTTACTGTTGGCGCAGTCATGCGCCCTGTTACCGATCGCTTCCATGTAAGCCATGAAAAGCTGGCTTGGATAATCGATTCTATGGCTGCTCCGATATGCATCATTGCGCCTGTGTCCTCCTGGGCTGTTGCTGTGTCTGGATATCTGGGCGAGAACGGGTTTGACACCTTTGTTGCTTCCATCCCGTACAACTTTTATGCGCTGCTCACTATCTTCTTTGTGTTCTTCATGCTTATAACCAATCTTGATTTCTCATCGATGCGCAAGGCGGAACTAGAGGCCGATGCAGCTGATAGCGAAAAGACGCGAATTCCTACTAGCGGGTCGGGTTTAGAGAAAGCTTCTAGCGTTGGTGTCAAGCAGATCGAACAGATTGACAAACAACCGCCCGAACTTGAACCGGTAGTAATGGAGTCTGCCGATGTCGATGCCGTTGTAGACGACCTTGAGGAATACAAGGGTCTTGCCATAAGCAAGAAGGGTCGTGTGAGCGACCTTGTTATCCCAATTCTTTGCTTGATAATTTTCAGCATTTTGGGAATGATGTATACAGGTGGGTTCTTCAGCGGGGTCGATTTTGCGACCGCTATTGGTGAAGACCCTGTTGGTGGGCTTTGCGTCGGCTCGTTTGTAGCCATCATTGTCGCGGCCATTATGTTCTTGCCGCGAAAGCTTATGACGCTTGCCGGGTTTGTTGAGGGAATGAGTGAGGGCGTGCGTTCGATGGTTGGCGCGATCATGATTCTCGTGCTTGCTTGGAGTCTTGGCGGAACGTGTCGTTATTTAATCGGCACGGGCGATTTTGTCGCAAGCTTCTTGAATGGGCTTGGCGTCTCGCTTGATTTCCTTCCCGTCGTATTCTTTATCGTTACCGCATTTGTGGGTTTTGCGATGGGAACCTCGTGGGGCTCCATCGCGCTTATCATGCCTATTGTTGTAGGGGTCTTTGAAGCCGATAACCCACTTTTCATGGTTACCGTTGGTGCGACATTGGCTGGCGCTGTTTATGGTGATCATATTTCACCTATTTCGGATACAACGATCCTTTCTTCCGCTGGAGCCAAGTGCAATCACCTGCGTCATGTTGCCACACAGATTCCTTATGCGACTACTGTCATGGTTGCATGCATACTTGGTTACTTGATCGCAGGCTTCACCAAGACACCATGGGTTCCGCTTATCGCAGGAATTGTGTTTATTGTCGTTGCCGTATTTGTGCTTCACAAACTTTCCACAAGAGGTGATAAAGCTCCTAAAAAGGTGCAAGCTTAAGAGCGTGCTTGGGATATTAACAGGGCGCGTTAAGGGCGCTAATGGGTAGCGAACGCCCTTGACGGCAGCTTCCCTTTTTCTAAAAAGGTGAAAGCTTTGCGCGAGCATACTGGGCGGCAATATTGCTAAATGTGATATCCTTTGTTCTGCATTTTACGCGGAGGAATGGCCGAGTGGTTGAAGGCGGCAGTCTTGAAAACTGTTGTGCCGAGAGGTACCGTGGGTTCGAATCCTACTTCCTCCGCCATCTTTCTAATCAATTCTGTGAAGGTTTCGCCTACGCGATCTGTTGGAGTATTCGCTCCAGTTCGTCTTAGGCATTTCGGTTAATTTGGGATTAGAAAAAATGGATCCTTGTACGCTTAAAAAGCATTACTCTTGATGTAATAAGAGTAAAGAAAAAATAGGTTTAGTTATGGGACAAGAAGTAATACGAGCTATAACAGTAGGCGCATTTCTATTGTTATTATCGCTAGTTCTTATTGCTGTACCCTGTACTCCATCCCAGATATCTTTCGCGAACGATTTCGAAACCACCACTATTGATGCTGCTAACGGTGCAAACACCACTAAGGCAGTCGATACTGACACTAATTTGAACGTAGGAGTAGATAATGCTGTAGAAAGCTCTTTCCTTGACAACAGCACAAGTGAAAACACCAGCACTTCTGACAATACGAATACCGATAAAAATACCTCGAGTAATGATGAAACAGATGAGAACACTTCCAACAATGATTCAACCTATGAAGCAGAGCCTACGATCGATGCCACCTCTATCCAATCTCTAAAACCTGCATATAACTCCATAACAATTACGTGGAAAAAGGCTGCCAACGCACAAAAGTATGTGATTTATCGCAGTACCAAGAAAAGCAGCGGCTACAAAGCAATCAAAACCATCACGAACCCCAAGACACTCTCATATAAAGATTCGGGGCTTACTCTTGGCAAAACGTATTACTACAAGGTGCGTGCGTATTACAAAAGCACCTACCAGCAAAGCACAGTAAAGTCTGCCCGGGTGCAACCCGCCCAAATCACAACTTGCACTGTTAAATCGCAAAACTACCAAACCGTTAAAGTTTCCTGGAACAAAGTGGCAGGCGCACAGGGGTACTATGTGTATCGCAGCACCTCGCTCAAGGGAACGTACAAAAAGGTAGGTACGATCAAAAAAGGAAGCACCACCTCTTACAAAAACACCAAGCTAACCAGTGGCGAAACTTATTACTACAAGGTGTCCGCATATCGCTCGGCCAAAGGCAAGAAGTACTGCGGCTCTAAATCTGTCGCAGTTGCAGGCAAAGCACAACCCAACAAAGTAACTGTTACTAAGGCAAGCCACTCTTCAGGTAAGGTCGCCCTCAGCTGGAAGACGGTAAGTGGCGCCAGCGGGTACGAGATATATCGCAGTACTTCAAAATCGTCAGGGTATACCAAGGTTAAAACTGCTACCAAATCCACTAAATCTTGGAAGAACAGTGGTCTTGGGCGCGGGAAGACGTACTACTACAAGATCCGAGCCTACCGCACCGTGAAAGGCAAGAAGGTATACGGCTCCTTTTCATCGGTTAAATCAGTTGCGGTGCCCCTGAACAGGTGGGATAAATTGCTCAACACCTACCGAACCAATAGCTCGGTCAATCAGCTCATTTTTGTTAAATACTCAAGTGGATCAAAAGCTACCGTGTACGTTTACAACAAACAAGGAAGCTCTTGGAAAAATGTCCTAAAGTGCCAAGGCTACGTTGGGCAAAATGGCATCAACAAGGTTAAAGAGGGCGACAGAAAAACACCTACGGGAACCTTTGGTATCTTGGGCGCCTTTGGTATAAAAGCAAAACCAACCACGAGCCTGCCGTACACTAAAGTGAATAAATATCTCTACTGGTGTGGCGATAAAAAATATTACAACCAGCTTATCGACGTAAGAGAGCACCCTCACACCTGCCACGGTGAGCATCTTATTGATTACAAAGGTGTTTATGATTACGGCCTCTTTTTAGACTACAACCCTTCTAAAACCTACAAAAAGGGCTCTGCAATCTTTATGCATTGTAGCGGCTCTTATGGGTACACCGGCGGCTGCGTCGCGGTAAGCCAGAGTAATATGCTCAAAGTACTCAAGGTGCTTGAGCCGGGCGCGAAGATTTGCATCTACCCGGCTTAGCTTTCCTCGAACTGTTCTTTGCTCTTTTGACCTTTTCCGTCATTTATAGCATCTTTTAGTGCGCAGAATCTCCAATGAAGGCGCACATATAGATTGGCATGTATACAACCTTTTCTACACGCTCCACATTGGATTCACAAAGCACGATTGCACCGCTGATTCCGTAGTTTTTCGTGTTCAGCAAATTCGATAAGGCGCTATGTCGTTTGTAGGTCTTGCCGGATTTGACTTCGATGGGAAGGACGGCTCCTTCTATTTCTAAGATAAAATCAACTTCGCCAAGGTGTCGGTTTCTGAAAAACAACACATCACAGCCATGAGCATGCAGTTCTTGAGCCACAGCGTTTTCATATATAGAGCCATAGTTAACGTTTTCGACATTGCGTACCAACTCGCGTACAGTGTTAATCCCGCACGTAGCGGAAAGCAGGCCAACGTCATTCATATACAATTTAAAAAAACTCTTGTTCTCTGATAGCTTGAGTGGGCGCTTTGGCTCTTTGATGTTTCTATCCAAAATGACGACTCCTGCGTCGACCAACCACATAAAGTCTTGAATATAACGCTCGTACGTCCCTTTCGGAGAGATAGTCGCGAAATTAAAGCGTTTGGATTGGTTGTCCAACTGCGAAGGGATCGAATCGTAGATTTCACGTATTACCAGTTTGTTATCACGCTTAGCATATTTGGCGATGTCGAATTTATACATTTTTAAGATATCAGTTTGTTCTTTTAGCAAAACCTGTGCATCGTTGTTTTGTGCATACGTCATAACAGCTGCAGGCATTCCTCCAACACAAAGATAGCTGTGGAAGAGTTTCATCAGGCGTGAATGAACTACATCGTTTACAGGACGCTTGTTAGCATACGCGTCCGCGGCCTCTTGCCAAACGTTTTCCGGAATACCGCACGCCCAGCAAAACTCCTCGAAATCTAGTGGGTACATCTCCAACTCCGAAACGTAGCCAACCGGAGCTGAGCGAAGGTCGGCCATCTCGACCCCCAATAAAGACCCTGAAAGAATATATTTGTAGCCGGTGTTTTTAACGAGAAACTTTATAAGCGTGAGCGCTTCTTTGCATTCTTGTACTTCGTCGATGAAGATAACAGTCTGGCCTGGGAATAGCTCCTGTTCAGCGTATGCTGAAATAGCAAAGAAGAGATCGGTGCTGTTTTTTGCTTTATTGAACGCATCACGGACATCGTCTTGATCTACTAAATTGAATTCAACCCAAGATGGGAAATTCTCGTTACAAAATTCTTCAATAAGAAAAGTTTTACCTACTTGGCGTGCGCCAGTAACGAGGAGCGCTTTGTTTGTAGAGCTGTTCAGCCAAAGCTCCATTGTTTTTATTGCTTTGCGTTTTAGTGGCATAAACACTCCTGACCATGTTTTGACTTTGCAAACCAATTATTAAGCATTATCGGTGACTTTGCAAACCATAAAATGGTCGAAATATATGACTTTGCAATCCCTGTGTCTACTTAGAGGTTAGCAGTTG
>CAZYOQ010000017.1:0-17191 GCA_964649145.1 uncultured Eggerthellaceae bacterium
TGATTTGCCTGAATATAGCGCGTTATAATTCTTTCTTTATGATTCTTCAATTAGAAAATATCGAGAAGTCTTATGGCGGCAGGTTGCTTTTTTCGGGCGTCTCTTTCAAGCTTGAAGCTTATGACAGGTTGGCTCTTGTAGGTCCTAACGGGGCTGGTAAAACCACGCTTCTAAACATCATTACTGGAAACGATTTTCCAGATGAAGGGCGCGTTATTAAGGCTCGTGGCGTTCGTGTTGGCTACCTTGAACAAGAGGCCATCGAAATGGGCGATTTTCCGATATTTGCAGAAGTCATGTCGTCGCAATCGGAAGTCTTGGCGGCAGAGGAGCGCTTACGTGAACTTGAAGGCTCGCTTGGATCAAACCCAAGCGAAGCGCAACTGGCTAGCCTTGGTCGTGCGCGTGATGCCTATGAGGCAATGGGTGGGTATTTGCTTGAGTCGAAGGTGCGCAGCGTACTATTCGGGCTTGGTTTTAGCGAAGAGGACATGAAGGCGCCCACAACTCAGTTTTCTGGTGGCTGGCAGATGAGGATCGCGCTTGCAAAACTTCTTGTGCGAAATCCCGAGGTTTTACTGCTGGACGAACCAACCAATCACCTTGACTTGGAATCGGTTAAGTGGCTTGAAGGGTTTTTGAGGGGCTATGAGGGCACCGTGATTGTTGTGAGCCACGATCGCGCTTTCATGGATAACATGGTCGATTCTGTTGCAGAAATCGATGGTGGCCAGGTGATACTTTACAAGGGTAATTACTCTAAGTATCTCAAACTTCGCGAGCAGCGAATCGAGCTGTTAAAGAAAGCTCGCGCTCATCAAGATGAGGAAATCGCACATCTAGAGGCTTTCATAGAAAAATTTCGCTATAAGGCAACGAAAGCCAAACAGGCTCAAGATCGCATTCGCAAGCTAGAGAAGATAATGGCCGAGCGCATTCAGGTTCCCGATGAGCGCAAGACGGTCAACTTCAACTTTCAGCAACCTCCACGTACAGGAGATGTGGTTGTTAAGGCGAAAGGTCTTGTGAAGCGTTTCAAGGATAAGACTGTTTATGACGGCGTCGATTTCAATATGTATCGAGGCGATAAGGTAGCTCTTGTTGGTCCTAACGGGGCTGGGAAGTCGACGCTTTTGAAGATGGTGGCTGGCGTGCTTGCGCCCGACGCCGGAAGTATCGAATACGGAGTAGGGGTTAGCCTTACCTATTACGCACAACACCAGCTAGAGGAACTAAACGCTTCAAATACAGTGTTTCAGGAACTTGACGGCGCAGCCCCTGGATGGAGTATCTCGCAGGTGAGATCGCTTTTGGGTATGTTTTTATTTAGTGGCGATGATGTTGAAAAGAAAGTTTCGGTATTATCTGGCGGGGAAAAGAGCAGGCTTGCCCTTGCAAAGATGCTGGTAGCGCCAAAACCGCTGCTTTGCCTTGACGAGCCTACTAACCATCTTGATATCGCCAGTGCCGACATCTTAGAACAGGCTCTTCAGCATTTTGAGGGCACCGTGCTTTTCATCACGCATGACAGACACCTAATAAGTAACGTTGCGAATCGTATAGTCGAGGTGAAGGATGGACATATCAATAACTTCGACGGCGACTATGACTACTATTTGTACAAAAGTGGCCAGCTAGAGCAGGCTTCAGGCGCAGAGGACTCGATAATTGATTCCATTTTTGAGGGTGGAAAAGAAGATTTGGGCAAGGGCATTGGGCAGGCGAAAGAAAAGGGTGTTGGTCAGGCAAAAGGCCAAGTGGCAGGCCAAGCTACAGGTCAGGTCAGCAGCATAAAGGTTAGAAGCCATTTAAGTTCTACTAGCGCGAATTTGACTGCCCCTCGTGGAAGTGCGCCGAAAACAAAGGAACAGAAGCGTCTTGAGGCGCAGGCTAGAAATAGAAGACATGCGGCCACCAAAGATTTGCGTCAGAAGATCAAGCGCCTTGATGGCGACCTTGCAAGATGGAACGCGCGCATGGAAGAAATTCTTGAGCTTATGAGCGACCCGGAATTCTATACCAAAGAAGATTCAACAAGCGACGTTATTGCTGAACATGGCAAACTGAAGGCAAAGCTTAAAGCCGCCGAAGAAGAATGGCTTGACCTTAACGAGCAGCTAGAGGCTAAGATTGCCGAGGAAGGCTTGTCATGATCGAGGCTTTGTTAGTTTAAGGAAGGCTTGTCATGAAGGAGACCCAGGTAGCCATAAACAAGACCCAGATAGCCAAGAGAGGACAGTTATGAACGAGGCTCTGATTGCGAACATAGCTTATTACGCCTGTGTGATCTTGAGTTTTGTGCCGGCACTGGTGTTGCATGAAGTTGCACATGGTTTTGCTGCATATAAACTGGGCGATCCTACAGCGAAATCGCAAGGTAGGCTTTCCCTTAACCCTATAAAGCATATAGACCCTTTTGGAACCGTTATACTGCCACTTTTGTTGATGGTAATGAACATGCCTGTTTTCGGGTATGCCAAGCCAGTTCCCTACAACCCTGGTTACTTTAAGGATCCTAGGCGTGATGATGCCATTACTGGTCTTGCAGGACCTCTCGCAAACCTTGCAATGGCTGGCGTTGCAGCTGCTGTCGCATGGGTTTTGTATCCGGCCGCACAAACTTTGGTAGAAAATATTGTTTTTGAGTATTTTTACTTGCTGTTTCTGCCCACATTTTGCCTGATCAATTTGTATTTGATGTTCTTTAACTTGATTCCCATTCCCCCGCTTGATGGCTCATCTGTTATAGCGTTGCTTATTCCAGAGAAACTACTGCCGAAATGGTATTCCATCCAGCATTATGCGTTTCCGATCTTCATGATTTGCATAATCGTTTTGCCTTATATAATCGGATTTAACCCGTTTTCGTGGTATTTGGACGTGACGGCCGGGAACTTGGCCAACGCGCTTTTCCCATTCACAATTAGCTAGGGGAGCTTAGGCTGGGCTGTGTGGCTATGTTAGCTTGGCTTGGGTTGTGTGGCGTTTCGCACGTCATTTACAATAGGAGCTTATGAGCTACAAGGTAAAAACAGACGTCTTTGAAGGACCGTTCGATCTTCTGCTGTACTTGGTCAGCAAAAAGAAGGTCGATATCGGGGCGATTTCCATAAACAATATTGCAGACCAATATCTGGCGGAAATCGCGAAGATGCAGAAATTGAATCTAGAGGTTGCATCCGATTTCCTACTTGTAGCAGCAACGCTTCTCGAAATTAAGGCAAACGCGCTAGTGTCTCACCAAAATGAGGAACTAGACGAGGAGATGGAACAGCTAACGCCTGACCAAGCACACGATATGCTAGTGGCGAAGCTGATCACCTACAAGCAGTTCAAAAACGCTGCTGAAGAGCTTAGCGGGCGCTATCGGGAGGTTGGAAGGCTGCATGTGCGGCCTTTTGGGCCTGAGCCTCAGTTTCTTAGCGCTATGCCGGATTTCCTAGAGGGCACCACGCTTGATGATTTGGGTTGCATAGCGGCAAACGCCCTTGCGCGCCGTGAGGTTTTCCTGCTTGAATCGGAACATATAGCAGCCAAGCCAATACCTGTGGAATACCATGTCGAGTCGATTCATCGAGCCATCCGCGAGAAGAAGCACATGACTTTCAGCCAGCTTCTTGGCCGTGATGCGTCACCTGCGATTCTAATCGTTAACTTCCTTGCGCTTTTGGAACTTTATAAAAGGAAGATGGTCACACTCGAACAAAATGAGGCATTCGGCGATATAGACATTAGCTATATTGAAGGGTCGGGCGAGCTTGACTTTGAGAAGAACCCGATAGAGGAATAGTCATGGATAATTTCAATTTGGATGGCGCCATAGAGGCGATGCTTTTTGTGACAGATGAACCAGTTAGCGCCGTTGGATTGTCGCAGATACTGGAAAAGGATGTATCTGTTGTTGAAGAAGCGCTAAACCGCATATCGAAGAAACTTGAGAAGGAGTCTTTCGGCATACAGCTTCGAGAAGTTGCTGGCGGATGGCGGCTTTGCACGCATCCTGCCTATCACGACATCATCGAGAAATATGTTATTTCTTGGGATACGCGTAAGCTTTCTGCGGCTGCTATGGAAACGCTTGCGATAATTGCATACACACAGCCTGTAACTCGAAACTCTATAGCATCTATTCGTGGCGTTAGTTCCGACAGTCCTATTAATTCGCTTATCGAAAAGGGTCTGATTAAGGAAGTAGGCACGGCACAAACGCCAGGCAACCCTACCTTATATGGCACGACCAGGGCATTCTTAGAGAAGTTCGGCTTGCGTTCAATAGATGACCTTGTTGATATTTGCGAGTTTGCGCCTGACGAAGAAACACGAACGCTTATTGCCGAGCGCCTTTCTTCCACATACCAGGATGTAACCGTGTCTGAAGAAGAGGCGGCCAAAGCTGTAGAGCAGGTCACAGGTGTTGTCGAGAAGATCGATTTCGACGCGCTTGACTTCGATTTCGATCAGGAGTAGCTAAAACTTGCCAATCATGCGGCTACAGAAATTCTTGGCCAGGGCAGGCGTTGCCTCAAGGCGCAAGTGCGACGAGGTGATAATCCCATCGGGTCGCATTAGCGTAAACGGTCATGTGGTAACAACAACAGGGGTATCTGTTGACTCTGAATCTGACGATATCCGCCTAGACGGGCAAGTACTTGCGCTTCCAAAAGAAAACATTACGATAATGCTGAACAAACCAGCAGGTTTCGAGACAACAATGTCTAGCAAGCACGCAGGCCACATTGTTTCTGAACTTGTGCCCATAGATAAATACCCCAGCCTTGTGCCTGTTGGACGCCTCGACAAGGACACAACAGGCCTTCTTCTTTTCACGACCGACGGGCAGATGTGCAACGCGCTTACACACCCGTCTCACCATGTGAACAAGACCTATATCGCAAAAGTTGAAGGCAACGTTTCTGAAAAAGAACGCCTCCTGCTTGAAGAAGGCGTCGAAATAGATGGTAGAACGAGCGCACCTGCCAAATGCGAACTTATTAAATATGACACGAAAGCAGGCGAAACCATCGCAAAGATCACGATTCATGAGGGAAGGAATCGCCAGGTTAGAAAGATGTTTGCTTCACTAGGACATGAGGTGATAACACTTCACCGTGAAAACCTCGGCCCTTTGTCGTTGGGTGATCTAAAACTTGGTTCATGGCGAACACTTAGTGAAGCAGAAATCAAGTCGCTTGTCTGCGCCTGTAAGGGCTTTTGATAACGTAAAATGGCTCCTAGTAATTTGACTTAGGAGTGTGAGCGTTTGTCTGAAACAGATCAAAAGACCTTCTCCCAGGAGAGTTCGCAAGAGCTACCTTTTAAGAAAGTCTGCGTAATAGGCCTTGGTTTGATTGGCGCATCTCTTGCCTCTGCGCTTAAGAAGGCGTATCCAGATGTATATATTTTCGGAGTCGATACAGATTCTCGAGCTTGCGTCACAGCATCTGAATATGGGTGGATCGACAAATTTGGAGCGCCGGATTGCGACGAGCTGAAAGATTTTATCATCAACGCCGCCCAACTCGTGGTTTTGGCAGTACCTCTTAGCGCCGCCGACTACTATATGGACTTACTTGCGGATGTGAACTATACAGGCTTGCTCACAGACACCCTTTCTACCAAATCGCACATTTTAGAGATTTCTTCGAAGCTGCCAAATAAATGTTCCTATATTCCCGGACATCCTATGGCCGGTTCGGAAAAAAACGGCATTGATGGCGCTAGAAGCGATCTTTTCGAAGGTGCCAACTGGATTCTTTGCCCCGATAAGGAAACTGTTCCTGAACACTTCCAGATGCTTCACGAGCTTATCACCGGCATGAATGCCAGGGTTATCTCGATTCCTCGCGAGGAGCACGATAGAGCTGTTGCGATTGTTAGCCATGTTCCGCATATGGTAGCTGCTTCTCTTATGCGTCTGGCGAAGAATCACACAGACGAAAACCAAACCATAATGCGGCTTGCTGCAGGTGGATTTAAAGACACCACACGTGTTGCAGCAGGGTCTCCTAAGCTTTGGTGCGGTATCGCCTTCGATAATGCCGATGCTCTTGCAGAAGGGCTACGTGAAATGGAAGACATTATACGCTCCATGCACAAAGCCCTTCTCGAAGGAGACCGCGAATCATTCACCAAAATGCTTGCCGAGGCATCAGAGGCAAGACGCGACCTTCCCGCTGCTTGGATTCCCTCAAGCGAAAAACTTCTTGAGGTTCGAATTCCTATGGTCGACCGTCCGGGTATCATCGCACAAGTAGCCACTATAGCAAGCTCTGTGGGGTGTAATATACAATCCATAGATATCGACCATATATCTGAGGGAAGCGCTATATTGTCGCTTATACTCACTGATGAAGGCGATATAGGACAACTATCGTTTCAACTGATCGACGCGGGATACTCTGTCTCGTTTAACCCGATCATGCCGAAGGAGCACGCACATGCCGAATGACAATGCAAGAATCACGCCACTCGCAGGCTCGCTCCAAGGAAACATTACTGTTCCAGGAGACAAATCCATCTCACATAGGGCTGTGCTTTTTTCAGCTATGGCGCAAGGCACTTCAAAGCTAGAAGGGGTTCTTGATTCACAAGATGTTCGCTCTTCAATTGCCGCGGTAAGCGCTCTTGGTGCTGATGTGAACCTTAATAAAGCAGAAGACGGCTCTCTTGAAGGCACTATTACAGGGTGGGGGCAAGCAGGACCTTCTCAGCCTGAACAAGATATAGACTGTGGTAACTCTGGCACCACTGCAAGGCTTCTTATGGGAGTGCTTGCTCCTTGGCCTATAAAGGTTACGCTGACCGGAGACGAGTCGCTTAAGCGCCGCCCAATGAGAAGAAACACCGTCCCGCTTATGAAGATGGGTGTGAAGTTTCACCCAAGTGAAGCCGACCATTTGCCAATCACAGAAGTTGGAAACTCCGACTTGAAGGCGATCACATACGAAGCGCCCATGGCCTCAGCCCAATTGAAAACCGCTGTACTGCTGGCGGGCGTATATGCCAAGGGCAAAACGACGCTAAACGAGCCTGCTCCTTCGCGAAATCACACTGAACTTATGCTTCCAGAATATGGAGTGAAGACTACTGCCGGCACGCGCATGGCTACCGTTGAAGGTGTTTCTGCCATGAAGGCTTCCGACATAAAGGTTCCTGGCGACCCTTCTTCTGCTGCTTTTTTGTGTTGCGCGGCTCTGCTGAAGCGCGGAAGCAAGATAAGCGTAAACAATGTTTCGCTTAATCCCGCCCGAATTGGTTTTGTTCGCACGCTTGAGCGTATGGGAGCGAAAATTTCAGACCAAAGATTAGGTTATGAGGGCAAAGAGCCAATCGGAACCATAGAGGTTCAGTACACGAAAGACCTTCATGGCTGCGAGGTGCCACCACAGCATTTTGCTTCAATCCTTGATGAAGTGCCCGTACTTTCCCTTGTCGCTGCGCATGCTAAGGGGCTTACGGTTTTCAAGGGCGTAGCCGAGCTTCGCGCGAAAGAAAGCAACCGTTTGCAATCGATAATCGATGGCTTGGCTCTTTTAGGGGTCGATGCATGGGAAAAGAGCGACAACCTCTATATTGAGGGCGACCCTAACCTTCAAGTTCCACCAAAACTCGAATTTTCTTCTCATGGAGACCACCGTCTTGCTATGACGTGGGCACTTGCAGGGCTTTGCGGTAACAACCCTGTTGAGGTTAGTGATTTCGATTGCGTGGCTGTAAGCTATCCTGGCTTTCTTGAGGATATCGAAAAACTGGTGAAATAGATGATTATTGCAATTGATGGCCCGTCTGGTGCGGGCAAGTCGACTATCGCAAAAGCAGTTGCCAAAGAGCTTGGCTTTGCCGTATTAGATACAGGTGCTATGTATAGGTCTGTTGCTTGGCTTGCTGTGCAAAAGGAAATCCCGCTTGATGACGATGCTGCGCTAGGTAAGCTTGCATGCGAATGTGAGATAGTATTTGAAAACGAGAAGGGCGATAGCTCCCCGAAAAAAGTTCTTATAGACGGACACGATGTAACTACAGCCATTCGCACATCCCAGATAGACAAGGCGGTAACGCCGGTTTCTGCTGCACCTTCTGTTCGTGAGGCTATGGTCGACCAGCAGCGCAAGATCGCTCGCGGCGGCAATTATGTGATGGAAGGCCGCGACATAGGAACCACCGTTATTCCCGATGCGGAAGTAAAGGTTTTCCTTACGGCTTCAGATGAGGAGAGAGCTCATAGGCGTGTGCGTCAAAATGTTGATCGTGGCGTGGGCTCTATTGACTACGATGAGGTGCTTGCCGATTTGATTCGCCGCGATAAGGCCGATTCTTCCCGTGCGACGTCTCCGCTTGTGCCTGCGCAAGACGCAGTCATGATAGATACGACATCTCTTTATATCGAAGAGGTAATTTCGAAGATTTGTGAGCTTGCAAAAGGGCAAATGTAGAGGCGATAGCTTTAATGTCATTGATCCTTCCCGAAGAGAAGATGTGGGATATGCCTATTGGGGGTAATTCCCAAGATAGGCAAATTCCTCACTTGTTCGGAAATCTTGCATTTGGTGTGGTTGGAGCAATTTGTAAGGTGTGCTTTCGCTATAGGGTAGACGGGCGCGAGAACTTGCGTGCATTCAAAGGACGATCGGGCGCGCTTGTTGTTTGCAACCACACTTCTTATTTGGATGTTGTCTTTGTGTATCTTGCCGCTCGCAGCTCGCAGTGGGTTCGTTTGCTTGGGAAAGAATCGCTTTTTTATGCGGGAGGCAAGGTTTTAGGGCAAATGCTTTCACGCGTGGGTGCATTTCCCATCAAGCGCGATACTAGTGACCGTAAGGCTATAAAGCGTGCGGCTCGCAACTTGAAGAATCAAGAATTGGTTGGGATTTTCCCCGAGGGTACGCGCCGCGACAAGGGCAACAAGGTGCCAAAGATGCATGCCGGAGCCGCTTTCATTGCAAAGATGGGCAAGGCACCTATTCTTCCCATGACCGTGCGTAATGCACAACTTGTAAAACAAAAGGGAAAGATGCTGCGTTTCCCGAAGATCACTGTTGAATATGGAACCCCTGTGCTTGTGAGCGACTTCGATGCGCTGCCGAAAGACGAGCGTTTGGATGGATGCACTTGGTATGTGATGCGCGAGTGCTTTGCGATGTTTTATGATTGTGCACCTGAAGATGTAGATATGAAAGGCCTTTTCCCGGAGGCCAAAGACTATAGCGCGTACTTTGCCGAAAACCCTGTTCCAAGGCGTACCACCAAGCAGTTGCTTGACGAGATGGAAGCGGCGAAGCGCCCGAAGGATGCTGGAGAGGCTGCAGATCTGGGCTCAGGCGAAGAGGGCGAAGGTGCGGCGCGCGAGGGCGAAGGTGTAGATGTAGGTTCAGCGCGCGAGGGTGAAGGTGTGGCGAGTGCGGCGCAGCATCCAACTTGCAGCGCGTCAAGGTCGCAGGTTTCGTAATGAAAGTATTAAAGGCCGAGTTCGCTGGTGCATGCTACGGGGTCAATCGAGCCCTTGATATGGCACATGCAGTGCTAGACGCGGGCAAAAAGGCTTCTACGCTAGGCCCTTTGATTCATAACCCTGTTGTTGTCGCGCAATTGGAAGAGCGAGGGCTTAAAGCTGCGCCAGACGTAGATTCTGTTGAAGGCGATTGCGTGATAATCAGAAGCCACGGCGTTACGCCTCAGGTCAAAGAGGCTCTTGAGGCTGCAAACCTAGAAATAGTAGATGCCACTTGTCCGCATGTTGCGCGTGCTCAATTAGGTGCAGCCGAACTTGCGGCGCAGGGTTGTCGTGTGCTAGTAGTCGGAGAGAAGGGCCACCCCGAGGTTGAATCTCTTTTGGCTTATGCCCAGGTCGAGGGTATCAAAGCCGATGTAGTCTTAAGCCCTGATGAGATTCCAGATGATTTATACGAACCTGTGGGTGTTGTTGTTCAAACAACTCAGACTCGCGAGGTCTTAAACTCTATTTTGCAAGCTCTTGAAAAGAGGGGCTTTTCGCCACTTGTGAAGGACACCATATGCTCTGCGACTCAAAAGCGACAGCGTGCTGCGGCTGAAATAGCTTCAAAGGTAGATGCGATGGTGGTAATTGGCGGCAAGAATTCCTCAAACACTACCCGTCTTGCCGAGATTTGCGAGTCTTTTACTCCGAAGACTTTCCACATTGAGTCGGTGTGCGAGCTTAAGGCGGAAATGTTTTCGGGCTGTGATGTGGTTGGCATTACAGCTGGGGCATCTACGCCTTCGAGTCAGATTGATGAGGTTGCCTCATGGCTGAAGGCGCTTTGATGGGCGCGTCTAGCCAAAATATTGAGATTTGTGCCAATATACTTGACGTTGAGGTGGATTCCCCGGCCTTTGATGCGGGTTTTGAGCCTGGGTGTAAGATCACAGGTGTTGATGGCATGCCTATTCGAGACATGATCGATTGGCGATGGCTTACCACAGATAATGAGATAGAGGTCTCATATATCGACTTGGATGGGGAAGCGGGCAGTGTTGTTCTTGTGCGCGAGCCTGAAGAGGATTGGGGCTTTACTTTCGATGAGGCCGTGTTTGATGGTGTTCGTACTTGCAGAAATGCATGCACGTTCTGCTTCATGCGCCAGCTACCCGAGGCTATGCGATCAACCTTAACCTTGCGTGACGACGACTACCGCCTAAGTTTTCTTGAGGGCACTTTCTCCACTTTAACGAATGTAGGCGATGCTGATATCGCGCGAATTGTTGAGCAACATATCTCACCTTTGCGCTTGTCGCTACACGCCATAGACGCAAACGTTCGCAGAAGCTTGATTGGAAAGCATGAGCACGCAGGAATAGAGGCTTTGCAAAAATTGCTTGATTTTGGCATCGAGTTCGACGCACAAATAGTGCTTGTACCCGAGGTGAATGATGGCAAGGTTCTAGACGAAACGCTCGCTTGGGCATATGAGCGACCAGGAATTAGAAATATTGGTATTGTGCCTTTGGGTTTTACCAAATACCAAGACGACTTCTCTAAAAGCTTCGATGACTCAAACGACGCGATGCGCATCCTAAAACAGGTGCAGCCTTATCAGAGACAAGCATTTGAAGAACGTGGAATTCCTTGGGTTTACCCGGCGGATGAGTTTTACTGCAACGCTTATGGAGATGAAGTTATAGACAATATTCCAGATGATAATTTCTACGGCGATTTTTCGATGTTTGAAGACGGGATTGGAATTGTTAGATCTGCCATTGATTCTTGGGAAGAGGCTTGTGCATCCGGTGTGACCGCACGACTTGCTAGCGCTTTGGATGCTGCCAATATGCGCATCTTCTACATTTGCGGAGAGTCTATGAGCCACTATGGCAATCAGGTTGTTGAGCGTTGTGGTCTTGCGGGGAAGTTTGAATTTGCTTTCGCCAAGAACCGCTTCTTTGGTGGAAACGTAAACGTTACTGGCCTTCTGTGTGGGTGCGACCTTGCTTTTGCTATAAAAGAGCTGGTGGAAGGCTTGCAAGAAGACTCAGCAGATAAGATGAGCTCCACCAAGCAGACTATCATTGCAATTCCTGATATAGTCTTTAATGTTGATGGGGTCACTCTTGACGATTGGACACTTGAAGATATCAAAGCGCATGTCAGCGAAGATTTTGGTAATGCTTCTGGCAAAGATTCGCCCATACGCCTTCTCGTAGCAAGCTCCAATCCATTAAACTATGCAAAACAGCTTTGTGAGATTGCCAAAGATTCTGATGCCCTCACTTAAGATGGGCGATATCAAATAGAAGGAAATGCCATGGCTCTACCCCTTGTTGCGATAGTCGGACGCCCAAATGTGGGCAAGTCGACCTTGGTGAACCGAATATCTCAAACTAACGACGCCATCGTCCATGAAATGCGTGGAGTGACGCGCGACCGCAGCTATCATCCAGCAGATTGGAATGGCGTTGATTTCATGTTGGTCGACACAGGTGGCATTGAGGTATCGAATGAAGACACGTTTCAGAAATCCATTCGAGCCCAAGCACTTGAAGCTGCTAACGAAGCTGATCTAATTCTGTTTGTAGTGGACGGGAAAGTAGGCCTTCAAACTGACGATGATGATGTGGCAAAGATTCTGGTGAAATCAAAGGCGCCAGTGCTTCTTGTAGTTAATAAGGTCGATAACCCCGAAAAGGAAGACGAGCTCTGGGAATTCTACAACTTAGGGCTTGGCGAGCTTTGGCCTGTATCTGCTACTCATGGTCATGGTACAGGAGATCTTCTAGATGAAGTAGTGCGCCAACTCAAGACCGGTGGAGCTAGTGGCCAAGCAGATGAGGAGCCTGCAATCAACGTTGCAATCATCGGGCGTCCGAATGCGGGTAAATCGTCGCTTACAAATAAGCTTACAAATAACGATCGCTCTATCGTAAGCCCGGTTTCTGGTACCACGCGTGATGCGATAGATACCCTCGTAAAGCATGATGGCGTGCTTTATAGGATTGTTGATACTGCAGGGCTTCGCCGCAAGAGTCAGATAGAAGAGGATGTGGAATATTACGGTTTCGTTCGCGCTATGAAGGCTATCGACCGCGCCGATGTTGCCGTTTTGGTGATAGATTCCAGCATTGGCGTCACAAACGAAGACCAGCGCGTGGCGAACTATGCCAAAGAGCGCGGATGCGCGATGGTAATAGTCTTGAACAAATGGGATCTTCTTGAAGAGCCAGAGGCTAAAGCTAAGGTTCGCGAAGCGCTAACAGACGACATGCAATTTGTGGGATATGCTCCAAACGTTGCAATTTCTGCACTTAGTGGCAAGGGTGTTTTGAAAGTGTGGTCGGCAATTGATAAGGCATACGAGGGCTTTACTATTGAGATTTCCACTTCGAAATTAAATAGGTGGCTTTCGGAAATTCAAGAAACTGGCCATACCGTGACAAAGGGAAAGACGATCCTTCGCATGAAGTATGTGACACAAACAGCCACGATGCCACCGCGTTTTACATTCTTTTGCAACAGACCCGATGTTGTAACTGATAATTTCAAGCGATTCCTCGAAAACAGGTTGCGTGGAAGCTTTCAACTAGAAGGCACGCCCATTCGACTTGGATTCAAGAAGAAGGACTAGTCTATGGTAAGTAACCTGCCTTTGATAATTATTGCCTTAGTCTGCGTTTTTGTGGTCTCGTTTCTTCTGGGGTCTATTCCTTGGGGGGTTGTTCTTTCGCGCCAAATATACAAAACTGACATTCGCAATGTAGGCTCTGGAAACATTGGTACCACTAACGCCTTTCGTGCTATGGGTAAGAAGGGTGGAGTTGCCGTTTTCATCTTAGATATGGCCAAGGGCGTGATTGCCGGGCTTATAGGCTTTTTCGTTGGTGGGTGGCTTGTAGGGAATAGCTCGACGATGCCATTTTGTGGCCCTGTTCCAGAATCATTGGGTCAGCTTAGTGGTGTTTTGTCATTTGCAGGATGCATTTGTGGACACATTTTTACTCCTTGGCTAAAGTTTAAGGGCGGCAAGGGCATTGCGGTTGCCTTTGGATGCGAGTTAGTGTTTCTAGGTTGGGCAGGTGCCTTGTGTGACTTGGCTGTATTCGTTGTGTTTGTTTTGATATCGCGAATGGTTTCTTTGGGGTCTATTTGTGCGGCCATTGCTCTGCCTTTTATCGCATGGTACTTTTATTCAGGCAATTGGATTGCAATGGGCATTATTATTCTCTTGGCGCTCACGGTTATTTGGGCACATAGGTCAAATATCGCTCGCATCTGCAAAGGCGAAGAAAGCCGGATAGGACATAAGAAATGAAAGTAGCAGTTATTGGAGCTGGTTCTTGGGGGACTGCCCTGTCGCAGGTCTTGGCGGGTAAGGGCGTGAACGTTTATTTGTGGGCAAGGCGTGAAGAGGTTGTCAAGTCGATAAACGACAGGCATGTGAACCCGTCTTATTTAAGCGATGCCGTGCTTTCTGAAAACGTTTTTGCTACTACATCGCTTGAAGAGGCCTTGGAAGGCGCAGAAGTGATAGTTATGGTCACTCCTTCCCAGCATGTCCGAGATATTGCTACCAAGATGCACGATTTTGTCGCGGCTGATACACCCATAGTTGTTTGCTCGAAAGGCGTGGAAGCAGGAAGTGGGATGCTGCTTACGCAGGTTGTGGCCGATGTGCTTGGGGGAGAAGACAGAATTTGCGTGCTTTCAGGCCCTACTCATGCAGAAGAGGTCATCTTCAGCCAGCCTTCGGCAACAGTCATTGCGGGAACGGGCAAAGATACCGTCACTTTTGTCCGTGACCTTTTCTTTACCGACAAGTTTCGTACCTATATAAGTGAAGACGCTATAGGCGTTGAGCTTTGCGGAGCGTTTAAAAACGTTATCGCCATTGCTGTAGGTGTTTCATACGGCATGGGTCACGGTGACAATACTGCTGCGCTTTTGATTACGCGAGGTCTTGCCGAGATGTCTCGTATGGTAGTTGCGTGCGGAGGAGAGGCTATTACCTGCATGGGTCTTGGAGGCACAGGCGATATGATCGTGACTTGCATGTCAAGGCATTCGCGCAACCGTCGTTTTGGCCAGGACTATGTCGCACAAGGAAAGACACTAGAAGATTTCATAGAAGACACTCACATGGTTGTTGAAGGAGCCGTTGCTTGCAAGACGCTTGAGACGCTAAGCGCTAAATACGGAGTCGATCTTCCTCTAACCGATGCTGTTCGTGATGTTGTTTGGAATAAGGGCGACCTAATTGAAATTGCCCGCGCGCTTTTCATGCGGCCTTTACGCAATGAATTCTATGGGATTTAAGATGAGTTTTGGCGCAAGATTTCGCTAGTTGTCGTTCAGCTAGCTATTGGTTTGGCTCGTGCTGCCTTACCCATACCTTTTCTCAAGTTCTCGGAATGCGGCACGCAGTTTGTCTTGTGGGTCTTTTCCCACATAGCCGCTTTGTGGAATAACCCTGTGTGCAGGTATCAAGATTGCAATAGGGTTTGCTCGCACAGCAGAGCCTACCTGTCTGTATGACGAAGCGTCGCCGAAAGACTGCGCCAATTCTTTAGAAGTAATTACGTGCGAGTAGGGGATTTTTGCGATTTCTTCCCAAACCTGCTTTTGAAACTTTGAGCCTTCAGCGACATAGTCGATATCGAAAACTGAACGTTTGCCAGACAAGTATTCGAGCAATTGTGTTGCGCATTCATTTGTGATCGAATCTGGCTCTTTTGTACCTTCATACTCAAATTCTTTGAGGCTAACTCCTGTTACCGCTTTGCCGTTAGAGGCAATAGTGATCTTCCCGAAAGGTGTTTTGTATGCGTAATAAACGGATCGTTTTTGGGAATATTTCAATGCAAAAGGCCTTTCTTGGCTCATGCGCTAGAATGGCAAGGACTGTTAACTAGGATTATATCCTTTAAAAGATATGGAACCCCATGATGCCCGATATCAAAATATCTCCGTCGATACTTTCGGCCGATTTTACGCGTTTTGGAGACGAGGTCTCGCTTCTAGAACATGCGGGAGCCGATTGGGTTCATATTGATGTGATGGACGGCCACTTTGTTCCCAATATTACAATGGGGGTTCCTCTGGTAGCTAGGCTCGCGAAAGCAACAGCTCTTGAACTCGACGTTCATTTGATGATCTCAAATCCCTTGGTTCAAATCCCTTGGTTTTTGGATGCTGGCTCAGATATCGTGACCTTCCACATTGAGGCGCTTGACACAATTGATGAGGCTACTTGCGCTATCAAGATGATTCAGAGTGCAGGTGCTAAGGCGGGGGTGTCTATAAAGCCAAAAACCCCAGTATCTGCTATCGAGCCGCTTATTTCTATGGTCGATATGGTTTTAGTCATGAGCGTAGAGCCAGGGTTTTCCGGGCAGAAATATATTGAAGGTTCGCAGGACAAAGTGGCCGAAGTTTTCGAGCTTGCAAGATGTGCAGGTGTGTCTCCTGTAATCCAGGTTGATGGCGGAATTGGGCTTTCAACTGTCGAGCGCGTAATACAGGCGGGCGCAAATTCAATTGTTTGCGGAAATGCCGTGTTTGCTTCAGACGACCCTGCGCGAGCCATTGCCGAAATACGCGACCTTGCCCAGCGCGCTCAATCTTGAGCCTAAAAGACATCTAGCCCAAATTTCGCACCTGATACAATCACTTCCATGACTTTTGACCCAAATAAGTATGTTTACCTAGACTACGCTGCTACTTCGCCTTTACGCGAGGAAGCTTTAGAGGCGATGCTTCCATATATGCAGCAAGGGCGAAACGCTGCGGCATTTGCCATGAACCCAAACTCGCTGCACACACCTGGGCGCGAAGCTTTCAAGGCACTGGAAGATGCTAGGCGATCCATTGCACGCTCGCTTAACGCCGCTAGGCCAAACCAGATTATCTTTACTTCAGGCGCGACCGAGGCCGACAATGCTGCTTTAGCAGGTATATCTTTGGCGGCTGCTTGCAAACGTGGCCTTGAGCCGTCTAGTAGCGCGACTGCCGGAGCTGAATCGAAGCCACATATAATCACGACCGCGATAGAACATGATGCTGTAATTTCGTGCGCGAAAAGGCTTAAGCAGGATGGTTTTGACATTACCTATCTCAAGCCCGATTCAAACGGTTTCATCGAGCCAGAGGCGCTTGAGGATGCCATAAAGTCAAATACCGTTCTGGTGTCAATTCAAATGGCCAATTCAGAGACGGGCGCGATCCAGCCAATTGCCCAGCTTGCCGAAATCGCACATTTTCATGGTGCGTACTTTCATACGGATGCCACCCAAGCTCTCGGAAAGACTGAAGTGCGCTTAGATGAGCTTGGGGTAGACGCGGCATCTTTTTCCGCACATAAGATTTATGGACCGCGCGGAATAGGCGCTTTGTATCTTGGGAAAGCGACACCCTTTAGGCCTCTGCTTTATGGCGGCGGGCAGGAAGGTGGGCAAAGAAGCGGCACTCAAGATGTGGCAAGTGCTGTTGGTTTTGCAAAGGCATGTGAGATTGCAGTTGCCCAGATGAAGGATGAACGAGGCCGCCTAATCAGTCTTCGCGACAAGCTATACTCTGAGCTTTCTGCATGTGAAAATGTACGGCTTACAGTTAATCCTAAGCCTGAAAGCCTTGACTACCTTTGCAATATCGTTAATTTCATGATTCGTGGCGTGGAAAGCGAAACGTCTGTCATACGTTTTGATTCGCTTGGTTTTGCTGTTTCTGGCGGTAGCGCATGTTCGTCAA
>CAZYOQ010000017.1:17291-19037 GCA_964649145.1 uncultured Eggerthellaceae bacterium
CTTTTGACCCAGATGATTACCTTTCCATAGCCGATCTTTCGGCCTATAAGCAAGACATTATTGAGGTAGCCAGAAAGTATTCGGACATGGAGATAATTCTTGGGTGCGAACTCGACTATCTTGGCACTTTTGAGGATCGTGATGCCTTGCAAGATACACTTGATGATTTCGACCTTGTGCTGGGGTCGGTTCATTTCGTTGATGCGTGGCCTTTTGACGATCCTGCTAAGGCTGGCCGGTGGGAGGAACCTGGAGCAGCCGACGAGATATGGAAACGCTATGTTGATTTGTGGTGTGAGGCTGCATCTGATACATCATTGAGATACGAGGTCATGTCTCATCCAGACCTAGCGAAGAAGTTTGACCATTACCCAAAATTTGACCTTTCGCCCTACTACAAGCGAATGGCCGATGCAGCTAACGCTGGTGGGCGTATGATCGAGGTGAACACATCGGGTGCGTATTACAAGTGCAAAGACATGTTTCCTTGCATTGAGCTTTTGGAGGAATTCAAGCATGCGCAAGTGCCTGCTACTGTCGGTACCGATGCACACGAGCCCAAGAATGTGACTCGCGATATCGAAGCGGGATACGATAGGCTAAGACGTGCCGGATACAAGCATCTCACAGTTCCGACGCGCGATCGTGACAGGCGAGAGATAGCGTTATAGTTCGAAATAATAAGATCGTTGCAACTGGAGGAAATCATGGCGAAGAAAGATTCCAAGAGCAAAGAGCTTAGCAAACGAGACAAGAAAGAGCTTGACAAGCAGAAGCGCCGATTCAGCGTCGCTCAGCTCGAAAGCGCGCTACTCAAGAAGTTCCCAGCTGATGATGCCGAGGACTGGGATGTAATGGGTCTTGTGGTGGGTGAAGGCGCACTTATAGTAAACCGCGTGGCTATTGCACTTGACCCAACGGTAGACGCAATTCGAAAAGCTGCAAATGCTGGCGCAAACGTGCTGGTAACGCACCACCCACCTTTTCTTTCAGGCCCTATGAAATTTGCTCCAGCAGATTCTGTTGCATGCAATGAAGGGGCTGGCGTTTGGGCAGCAATTCAAAACCGTGTCGCGTTGATGAATTTTCACACAGCACTTGATGTTAGCGAAGATGCCCAATCCATAATTCCAAAGATGCTAGGGCTTTCTATGACAGGCAAGCTGCTTGAGTGCATTCCTTCCTCAAAAAAGAAAGGCTATGGCCGCATTTGTGAGGTAGAGAAGGGAAAGTCCTCTGCAACAACGCTTGGCCAGCTTTCCGCTAGGTGCCTTTCGGTTTTTGGACGCGCACCAAGGGTTTGGGGCGACATGGGTCATGGCGTTAGCAATGTGGCATGTGTGCTTGGAAGTGCGAAGGGTGTTGCTGGGCGTGTTTTGGAATGCGGTATCGATTGCTTGATATGTGGAGAACTTGGATATCACGATTCCTTGAACCTTTCTCAAGCAGGAGTTGATATCATTGAGCTAGGACACGACACAAGCGAACTTCCGCTTACGGCAGTCATCGCAAAAGCGCTAGCCGATATCCGCTTCCCAGTGGACGAGATAGTTATGATCGACCAGGCGCATAACTGGTCATATCCCGAGGCTATTCGACTTTAAAGGTGAATGCCATTTTAGGAGGATAAGATGCAGGCAAGCCAAGATGAAATCAATGCGTTATACGATCTTCAGAAAATCGATCTTGAGCTTAAGAAGCTAGACAAGAACTTCCATGAGCTTCCGCAAAGAAAGACCATCCTTG
>CAZYOQ010000017.1:19137-22231 GCA_964649145.1 uncultured Eggerthellaceae bacterium
CTTAAGAAGCTAGACAAGAACTTCCATGAGCTTCCGCAAAGAAAGACCATCCTTGGTACAAGGGACAAGCGCCAAGAGGTAGAAAAGAAAAGGGCAAAGATTGAATCTCTTTTGAAAGATTTGAGAGCTCAACTAAGTCGTATAAGCGACGAAGATATCTCTCTTCAAAAGAAAGAAGAAGGTGTGCAGGCTGCAATAGAGGCCGCAGGAACCGACTATCGAAAAGCCGAGGCCAGGACAAAGGAACTGAATGGCATTTACAGGCGTCGAAACGAGCTTGTGGAAAATCGAGAAGAGGCATCTGTGGAGCTTGAGAAGGTAAAGCAGCTTTACGATCAAGCTGAAACGGCAATACGCGACCTTGATTCGATAGAGACCAAAGCTACCGAGTCTTTTAAGGCTCAAGGGGCTAGCATCAAGGCCGAGATGATACGTCTTCAAAAAGAGAGGCTCTCTATTCTTGAAAATGTTTCTGATGAAGTTGCTAGCCTATATGAAAAGACTTCAAAGATATTCGACACAGTATTTATTGGAAAGCTAAGTAACGGGGCATGTGGTGTTTGCCGCACAAAAATCGAGCAAGGCCACCTGATTGATTTGCACCATCAGGCGCCTTTGGCCATTTGTCCTGCTTGCAAGCGCTTGCTGATCATCGAAGAAGAATAAGCTTATTAAGGGCGTGGTCTGATAGAGGTAAAGCCGGCAAATTGGTTCCTCTTAGAAGAGTCCAGACACACTCTGGCGAAGGCGCAAGCCGGAAAATTGGTTTTTCTTAGAGGCGCTAGGCGCTAAGCGTTAGACATTCCATGAAATATGTGCCCAGATAATCTTTCTGGGGTTTTTAAGGGCGAGCTTTTTTTCGACTTCACCGTGTTTATTTACTTGGCCTGCGTTTGGGTTTGGAGCTAGGTTTTCTGACACCCATTCGCGCAGGTTCTCCAAAGCTTTATCTATTTGGGGTTTTGGCACGATATAGGATGTATCTTTTACCATCTTCGAGAGCGTTTCAAAGGCTTCTTGATCGTCGTCAAACGAATCGTATCTACAAGAGCTTATGTATCTTACTTCGGGCATGTAGCCAAGTTTGATTAGCACCATGAATGCGTAGAGAAAATCACGACCAATGAATTGCTGTAGCCCTATGTCGTTAAGTATCTCTTGGTCGCTTCTAGGTGAAGACCCAGCACTTAGTGTTATAGCGCACTTTCGCCTGGCCACACGCGATAGCTTTAAAAGCGCCTCTTGAATGTTATTGGTTGCAACCGAGCGTGATGCAACTGCCACATCGAAACTTTTTGGCGCGACCCCAAGAGAGCTCCAATCATCTTCCCATGCCATTTGCAAAGGTTTTATAAGTGAACTTACTTTGGCTTTTTCGGCGTCCTCGGCAAGTCTTTCAAGCATCCCTTGGCTGAAATCGGCTGCACACACCTCATGCCCTTCTTGTGCAAGTGGAACAGAAATCGCACCTGTGCCGCAGCCCATGTCAAAGACGGTTTCTCCTTCTTTGATGTCGGAAAAATCTAGGAACTGCCTGGAATAGGGGCTGTGCCCGAATGGCTTGTTATAAGTTTGCGCACGCTTATCCCAGTGGCTAGCATCGTCGCTAGCACGGCGGGCGTGCTGAAGTTCTATCCATTCCTCGTTCCAATCTTTTGTGGTCAGAAGCGGCACGAATCCCGTAGCGTCAATTCCACTTTGTGAATTTTCGATGTTCACTTATGTCCTCTTTCCGAATATGGATGCTTGTTGCAAAATACTATTTCGCTAAAGCGTTTATACTCAAAGTGTATAGTTTAGCTAGTCATTCGTTTCTTTCCATCGGAGGATTTCATGCAAGTAGAGCTTTTGAATCATACGCCCGACCCTGAACGTGCTATTGCGACAGCTGCCAGGCTTTGTTATGCGCCTGTTGGTGCATCTGAGCTTATGGAGACCATGCCACAAGAGCGTGTTCATTCGGTCTTGTCTACGATCATGGCCTCGGGGCATTTTTCCACCTTGGAACACGCAAGCTATACATTTGCTATCGACGGTGTTTCTCGTGCATTGACTCATCAGCTGGTCAGGCATCGTATGGCAAGCTTTAACCAGCAGTCTCAGCGTTACGTGAAGTTCAAGGATGGCATTGACGTTGTTGTTCCGCATACTGTTGAAGATAACGAGCAGGCCAGGAAAGTTTTCGACGAGGCGATGGAACACGCGGCAAACGCTTATAAAAAGCTTATGGAAATGGGTATTCCTCCAGAAGATTCGCGCTTTGTTTTGCCGAACGCGGCTGAGACAAAGATCGTTGTTACGATGAACGTGCGGGAACTGTTGCATTTCTTTGATTTGCGCTGCTGCAACCGCGCTCAATGGGAGATTCGCGAACTTGCCCATAAGATGCTCGAGCTTGTGAGACCCACAGCTCCGTTTATTTTCATGGATGCAGGCGCATCGTGTGTTCGAACGGGGTGCCCTGAAGGCAAGATGACCTGTGGCAACCCTTACGAGAAGGTTGAAAGAAATTAGCAAAGGGCAAGGCGTTGTTTTGCGAGTATTTAGAGATGCCCGTTCGCCCTTTTGAAACACATCCGCATTTGAAAGAAAGTTAGAAATTGTCTAAACACCAATCAAGCGACCTTAAGAGAGCATTTTCCGAAGACGGCGACCTAAAAACTCACGTTGGAGGTCAGGCGCTGATTGAAGGCGTCATGATGCGTGGCAAGTACAACTGGGCTGTGGCTGTGCGCGAGCCAAATGGCGGCATGTACATTGAAGAGCACGAGCTTGGGGCAAGTAAGGCACGCAAAGGTTTTTTATCGTGGCCGTTTGTTAGGGGTTGTGTTGCCCTTGTTGAATCGCTAACTCTTGGGTTTAAGGCCTTAGAGATCGCCGGCGAACACGCCTTCGAGGGCTTAGACGACGAAGAGGAGGCGGCAGACGCAGCGGCTAGCGAAGGCCAGTGTGTCGTTGAGGCAAAGGGCGAAGAGGCGACGGCAGACACTGACAAATCCGATGCGGTGCTAAGCGAAGAACTAGACGAAGAAGGGTTGACAGACACATCAAAGCTAGATGCGGCAGAAGAGGAAGGCGAGCTTGGCAAAGGGGC
>CAZYOQ010000017.1:22331-24135 GCA_964649145.1 uncultured Eggerthellaceae bacterium
ATGGCTGCGTCAATGGTATTAGGTGTTGTTCTTGGAATTGCGCTCTTTTTGATAGTGCCAGCCATCGTGACCAATTTAATCGTTGGTGAATACGACTCGAATGTGATTCTTTGGAATGTGATTGATGGAGTTTTGCGCGTTGCTGTCTTTATCTTTTATATTTGGCTGATCGGGCACATGGAAGACATTCGGCGTATGTTTATGTATCACGGAGCCGAACATAAAACCATCCACTGCTATGAACACGGCTTGCCGCTAACGCCTGAAAATGCTAGGTCGTTTCCGCGCCTGCATGTGAGATGCGGAACCGCTTTTTTGATAATGGTGCTCATACTTGCGATCATCATCTATACGATCATCCCTGTAAGCGTCATCATCGAGGGTTTTGGCATTCCGGATGGAGCGCCTAAGCTAGTGCTAGTAATAGCCGTGCGCATTTTGTTCTTGCCTGTTATTGCAGGTATTTCATATGAAATCACTGTAAGGTGGGCAGGCTCGCACCCGGAAAACCCGTTAGTAAAGGTCATATTGTGGCCAGGTCTTCAGATGCAGTACCTTACTACTAACGATCCAGACGATAGCCAATTAGAATGTGCTATTGCGGCTATGCAGCAGGTGTTAGAGCGCGAAGAAGCGCAGGCCGCTTAGATACGAGTTCTGCAAGTAATCATACTCACTTGATAATAATCAATAAATGAATCTGTTTTGATGATAAACTTATCGAATTTGAATGAAGCGCTTAGAGTACAGCACTTTGTAAGCAGGGGTGGATATGGGTGATCTGGCAGAGAACTTAAGCTCTTATGGTATCGACTACCTTGATGGTCTTGATCGTGTAGATGGTGAGGCTGATTTCTATAAGAGGCTGGCTGCTAAATTTCTGGACAATACCCAATTCGATGCTTTTCTTTTGGCTATGCAGGACAAAGACTACGACGAGGCTTTCAATGCCATCCATGCCCTAAAGGGAGTCTCTGGCAATCTTTCCTTCAACGTTTTGTTTCACTCATCTGCCGATGTTTGTGATGCGCTTCGTCAAAAAGATTATCAGGCGGCTGAAAAGCTCACAGTTAAAGTTAAAAGCGATTACGAGAAAGCGATCGAAGGTCTTAAGAAGTGGTTAAACGATGAACTCTAATATTTCAAATAGGCTTTTGGGGAAAGATCCCAAAGACACTACCATCTTGGTATGTGGAGGCGCAGGCTTTATAGGCAGCCATACCGTAGTCGAACTTATATCGCGCGGTTATGAAGTTGTTATAGTCGACAATCTGAGTAATTCAAGCGAAGTTGCAATAGATAGGGTAAGAGAGATTTGCGGGCTTGATGAAAGTGCAAGCCAGCTTAAGTTCTACAATGTCGATATTTTGGACAAGCCGGCTCTTGAGCGCGTATTTGACGAGAATCCGATTGACGCCATCATCCATTTTGCTGGATTTAAGGCAGTGGGCGAATCTGTTCAAAAACCGCTTGAGTATTATTGGAACAATATCGCTGGAACTATTGTTTTAGCCAATGTCGCGCGCGACCACTCAGTTAAAAACATCATCTTTTCTTCCAGTGCGACTGTTTATGGCGAGCCAGACTCTGTTCCGCTAACTGAGTCTTCTCCAAAGCATGACGCTACCAACCCGTATGGTTGGACGAAGAGCATGCTAGAGCAGATTCTTCGTGATACCTATATTGGTGACAAGGAGTGGAACATTGTCTTGCTTCGCTACTTTAACCCGATTGGTGCTCATGTATCAGGTTTGATTGGCGAAGACCCTAAAGGCATTCCGAACAATTTGGCTCCGTATGTTGC
>CAZYOQ010000017.1:24235-30238 GCA_964649145.1 uncultured Eggerthellaceae bacterium
GAGGTCATAAAGGCTTTCGAGAAGGCAGCGGGCAAAGACATCCCTTACGAGATCAAACCTAGGCGCTCAGGCGATATCGCGACAAACTATGCTGCATGCGATAAGGCAGAGGCTGAACTTGGGTGGAAGGCTGAGTTCGACCTTGATCGCATGTGTGAGGATATCTGGCGCTGGCAAAGCGCAAATCCCAACGGCTATAAGGATGCTCTGTAGAAGTAAGCGGCGCTGGCAAAGCGCAAGTCCCAGCGACTACAGCTAGGCTTTATAGAAGTAGCTAACAAAGGTCTTTCCGTATTTCTTTTCTTTGGAAAGTCTAAACCCTACACTTTCAAGCTTAGCGATGTCAGATGCGCTGTCGTGTTCATAGACCATCAATGCATCTTGTGCGATAGTTCCAATATCTATTAGGTGGGCTATAGCTTTGTATACGCATGTCTCTTCAGTTTTGTAAGGCGGATCCAGAAAGACTAGGTCGTATGGTTCTTTGGCGTAAAGGTTAGCACCTGCCAGCGCATCAACACTTGTTATTTTGGCCTGCGAATCGTTGTAGCCTAGGCAGCGAATGTTTTGTTCGATGCACTCTCTGGCTTTTGCATCTGTATCGTTGAAAGCAGCAAATGCACACCCGCGCGAAAGCGATTCGATCCCAAGGGCACCAGAGCCAGCAAAGAGATCCAGCGTGCGTACTCCTTCAAAGCCTCCAAGTGAAGAATAAACCGCACTCATGATTGACTCGCGCACCCTGTCGACCGTTGGACGAGTATCCATGCCATTGGGGCTTTGAATCGTCCGGCCTCGGTCTTTGCCTGCGATTATCCTCATCTATCCTCCAAGTCTGGAATGTTCGCCGCTAAACGTCATGCGAATTTCTCGTGCCAGGCCAGCGTGTTCTTTAGACTCAAGTAGCGGGTCTTTACTAAGTATCGCTTCAGCATCTGAGTGCGCAGCTTGAACGATTTCGCTGTCTCGTACGACGTTTACGATCTTAAGCGACGATGCTCCAGATTGCCTATTTCCAAGGATATCCCCTTCGCGGCGAAGCGATAAGTCGTATTGAGCTATCTCAAAGCCGTCTTCGCTTGACTCTAGCGCGCTAAGCCTCTTGATAGCTTTTGGATGCTTTGAGGCCGAGATGAGGAAAACTTGCCCGTCGTGTTTTCCGCGGCCTACGCGACCCCTTAATTGATGCAGCTGCGAAAGTCCGAACCGGTCTGCGTCTTCGATAATCATGACGGTAGCGTTTGGGACATCCACTCCCACTTCGATAACAGTAGTAGATACGAGCACATCTATCTGGCCTTCGCGAAACTTCTGCATGACGCTGGCTTTTTCGTCGGAAGAGAGGTTTCCATGTAAAAGCCCGACCTCCCATTTTGCAAAAACTTGGCTTTTAAGAAGCTCGGCCTCTTTAATGGCAGCGCTAAGCGCTACTTCGCTTCTATCTTCGTCAAGGTCTGCGTCGTCTTCAATAAGGATGTTGTCGAAGGAAAAATCGTCCTCTGCATTTTTTTCGGCTTCTTTGAAGCTGCTCTCTGTGCTAGAGTCTGGCTCGATTAGAGGGCAGACTACATAAACTTGGTGTCCTTGTTTCAATTCGCAAAGTGCTGCATCAAATGCTGTTCCTCGGTTTTTGTACTCAAGTACCTTGGTCGTTCTCTTCGCCAGCTTGTTGGGGCGTTTTCGAATATAGGAAAGCTCCATTCCCCCAAAAAGAGTGAGCGCCAATGTGCGGGGGATAGGCGTGGCTGTCATGAAAAGTGAGTCTGCACCATTGCCTTTGGAAAGTGCCTTTTCTCTTTGCTCGACCCCGAAGCGCTGCTGTTCATCAATAACAATCAAGGAAACATCGCGCCCAACTACATCAGGCTCTAGTAGCGCATGCGTTCCTATTAGTACATCCACCTCTCCGTTAGCAAACCCGTCCAGCAAACTTTGCCTTGTATCTGCCGAGGTAGACCCAGTTAGCAGGCCATACCGTATTCCTGCCTTGTCAAATAGCGTGCCTAAAGTGGAGTGGTGTTGCTGGGCTAGTATTTCTGTAGGCGCAAGCAAAATTGACTGTGTGCCGCTATCAGAGGCGCTCGCCATACCGCATGCTGCAACAATGGTTTTGCCTGTTCCAACATCGCCTAAAAGCATGCGGCTAGTAACCTTGTTTGAAGATAATGATTCTAGAACTTCATCTATCGCTTTAATTTGGTCAGAACTAAGCTCGAAGGGAAGCGATGCGCGCAACTTTTTTAGCCTTGGGCCGTCTACGATGTGCGTGTGAGGCGTAGCGTCTTTTACCCTAGCGTTTTCCTCTGTCATCATGAACAGCTGAAGTAAGAGCAACTCTTCGTAGGCAAGCCTTGTTCTTGCGGAATTTACCTCGTCTATTGTTTTTGGGAAGTGGATCGCGCGAAATGCCTCTTGGCGCGATACTAGCCCGCGTTCGCTTCTGATTTTGGCAGGCAATATATCAAAGGCTCCAAGAGTTAGTTGCAAGGCGCCTTTCATGATGTTTCTAACCCCAGCAGGCGAAACTTTCGATGAAGCCCTGTGAATGGGTATGACCTTGCCTTGAACATCGCCTCCTTCATACGGCTCAATATAAGGGTTGGTCATGCGCATGAAGCCATAGTTGAACTCTACCTTGCCAGACACTATCAATTTGTCGCCGCGTTTAAGGCTGTTTGCAAGATAAGGGCGGTTAAACATTGTGACTATGAAGGTGCCGTCGTTATCAACCATAGTGATCTCGACCAGCGAAAGTTTAGGTTTTGGGCGCTTAAGCTTTAAAGCGTATATAGTGCCTGCCATAGTGCATTGTTCGCCAATTTGGGCTGTGGCGCTTGTTCGCACAGCTGTTAGATCCATGTAGCGAATGGGAAAGTGGGTGAGCACATCGCGCACGGTATGCATCCCCATTGCTGAAAGAATTTTAGAGCGCGCCTCTTTAACGCCAGGGATGCTTGTTAACGCCTCGTCTAGTGCAAGGGTTGCAGCCAGCCTATCTGATACTTGATCGGCTTTCGTCATTCCACCGAGAAAACGATTGGGTAGAGTGGTTGCCCGCCGCGCTGAGCATCTATCTCAAGCTCGGGGAAAGCCTCTTCGATTTGCGTGGAAAGATTAGAAAGTGATTCGTCGTCGTAGTCTTTACCCGCAAGAAGAGTAAGCGTGTCGAAGTCTTTTGCTTCCATAGCCAAAAGAAGGTCTATCACGACGGCCTCGACAGTCTTGCCTACAGCTTCTATAGATCCATCTGCAATACCTATAATGTCGCCCTTGCGGATCTTGTTTTTATGAGCGTCCTTTGAGTTCTTGATGGCCGTGGTTACTTCTCCGGTTTTCACTTGCGCGGCTGCATCTTCCATAGCTTCCACGTTTTCCTCAAGTGAGGCTTCTAGATTCACGGCAAACATTGCTGCAAATGATTGCGGAACGCTTTTTGTCGGGACTACCGAGCAAGGCTTCTTGGTAAGCTCACATGCGGAATTTGCCGCCATGATGATGTTAGAGTTATTGGGCAGTATGATCACAGATTCTGCAGGTGTCTTTTCCACAGCGTCATAGAGGTCTTTTGTGGAAGGGTTCATGGTCTGCCCGCCAGACACGACTACGTCTACGCCTAGGCTCTTGAGTATTGCAGCGTTGCCATCGCCTGGTGCTACTGCTACAAAGCCCAACGGCTTGGCATTTTCGTTTGTTTCGGTAGAAGACGCTACCGCGCCTTCCTCAAGCGCAATCTTGTTGGCACGATCTTGCGACTGTAAGTCCATGTTATGGATGAAGACCTCAAAGATTTGCCCGCGATCGAGGAAGTACTTTAGAACTTGGTCTGGGTGGTTTGAGTGAACGTGCACCTTAAACTTTGGTGCGGCTCCCACACAAAGCTCGCAATCACCCATGGTGGCTAGGAAGTCGAGCGCCTCGCCGGTGTCAAGCGTATCGGAATCAACCAGAAACTCGTTGCAGTATCGGTATTTTGAGCCTTCCCAATCGTTGATGTGTTCGATCTCGACTTTCGGAGCAGACTGGCCGATATGAAGTAGTTGCCCAACCGTTTCTTTTCCTGAAAGCGCCGAAAATATTCCGTCAATTAGTATCGCGAAGCCAAAACCTCCCGCATCCACTACGTTGTTCTCTTTTAGCACAGGCAGAAGCTCAGGCGTGCGTTCAACCGATGCATAAGCGGCGTTTACTATGCACTCCATCGCCTCTTGCGTGTTTAGGCCTTTTTCGGCTGCATCACTGGCGGCTTGTGCTGTGTCGCGCAGAACCGTGAGAATGGTTCCCTCGACTGGCTTTCGAACCGCTTGAAACGCGATTTCTGTAGCTTTGCTGAATGCGGATGCCAAAGAATCGGTGTTAAACTGGGCGCCTTGTGGGTATCCTTCACATATCCCTCGAAGAATCTGCGAGGTTATAACGCCGGAGTTTCCGCGTGCTCCCATTAGCGCTCCGCTTGTAATTGCTTTGCGAATTTCTGTAGTTGATGGGTTAGCGGGTAGCTCGCGAAGGTTTGCAACCACACTTTCAAGTGTAAGTGACATGTTAGAGCCCGTGTCGCCGTCTGGCACCGGGAAGACATTTAGCCTGTTGATCTCATCTTTTCTAGAAGAGAGGGTTGAAGAACCCTTCGCAATGGCGTTTAAGATATCAAGTTTTGTGAAACTGTCGGACATAGTTAGCAATTGCTCCTTGTATGAATATCGTGCGCCTCTTATATTTCCAGAGGTCAAAACAGATATGTTGCAGGGTGGGTTCTACATTCTGACTCTCACGTCTTGGACATGTACCTCGACGGATTTCACGTTTACCTTCGCGTATTCATGTAGCGCGAAAGCGACCTGTTCTGATAGGTTTTTAGAGACTGTTTGTATGTTGGTTCCATATTCAATGATTACGTAAAGTTCGACTTCCACCCCATCATCTGCAGGGTTAACCACAACGCCACGGCGCAGTTTAGGCACGGGAAGCAGCTTTGCGATTTTGTTAGCAGGAGTAGTGGGGGAGGTCATACCAACAACCCCGTAGCATTCAAGTGCTGCGTATCCTACTATGTCGAGCAAAACCTCATTAGCAACATGAAGGTTTCCCGCAATTACCTCAGACATGGGTTCACCTTTCGCTTGTTCGCTGAATAATTTATCGAGTTGAAAGTATACAACAGCGTATAGCTACTTGTTTCAAATGCAGCTAATACATGTATTTTGTAGCGAATTGTCTATTCATGTGTGATATAGTAATCAGGCTTATTGCCAAGTGGGAATGAAGCCAAAATAACAAATCATTGAAAATGAGAAAATAGTAGGAGATGGAAAGATGTCTAAGGTTTGCGAGATTTGCGGAAAACGCCCTGTGGCAGGACGCAGCGTCAGCCACTCACATAAGGTAAGTAACAGGGTTTTCCGTCCCAATATCCAAAAGGTCACCATTCGCGATAGCAAGGGTCACGTTCGCAAGGCGAATGTTTGCACAAGCTGCATGAAAGCTGGCAAAGTAGAGCGCGCATAATGGCGTAGTCTTATACAGCCTTACAGCACTTAAGCTGGCAGTTAACGGGGAGCTTCGGCTTCCCGTTTTGTATATGCATCACTCATTTCTTTGACGATAGCAGACACCTGAGCAGCTTCTCCTCAGTAGCGAGAAGCTGGGGATGCATGTGTGATCGAAATCGTAAAGCCGGGGAACGCGTGAACTCGGCTCGACGCGTCGCACGCTCGAACTAACTTTTGCGATTAAAATTTTCGCAATGTCTTGCCTTTTCTGTCTATTCATTTAAGCAAAAGCAAAGTGGATGCTTATAGATAAGCAAGCCAGCAGGATGACTATGTGCTGAATTCGCTTGAAGAAGAGACCGCATGATTGTTGGCTGAAAGTTAGAGGCAGCTAAATGAATCGGTTGAATTCGAAATCATCTATCTATATAGAGTGAATTGGGCATTTACTCACTCTCAAAACGGAGGGTTCAATCGATAAGCAAAACGTCCAGTGGACGTTTTGCCGATTGAACGG
>CAZYOQ010000018.1:0-28330 GCA_964649145.1 uncultured Eggerthellaceae bacterium
GGTGGTCGAGGAGGGATTTGAACCCCCGACCTTGTGCTTGTAAGGCACCTGCGCTTCCGCTGCGCCACTCGACCACAAAGATTCGACAATATTAGCACATCTTACGGGATCATTTTCAAATCTTTGCCTTATTTGTGCTTGCGTATTAATAATATATAGTCTATTATTAGATGCAATCCAATACTTGTTTATGTCCTACCTCGGTGTCATGTCATATCACCTCTCCACAATAAACAAGCAGGTGTGGCGCGTAAACAAGTATTGGGTTCTATAAATGGATATAAACGCTCGTCTTCCACATATTCTTCTCGCTGGGGTACGCCTCAGCGAGAAGAATTCTTATATTCTGCGCCGTGTTTTGTGGTTGACCTCAAAAATTTGTTCACATATACTAAAACGTGGTTTCTGTGCGTAAGTTCTTATGCATAGAGCCTGGAATTTTGATTTGGCTATAAAGGGACTTTCAATAGAGTTTCTTTATAGACAAATCAATCAGATAATTAAAGAGAATACTGGAAGGAGGGTTCCTCGCGGTCGTTTCTTCTGGCCGTTGCGTATTCTCGGGTGATTGGTTTGTAAAAGCTGATCTGATATTACCCATATCTCAGCAGCCCTAGATGATTGAGATGTAGGTAATTTAACCCCCTTGGCACGTTTCGGACAGTTCTTGCTACCGCGTGAATCGATACACCGAAAAACTTTTCTTCGCATTTTCCCATCTGCGTTGAGAAGAGTATTAATCCTATCTAGGGGGTATTGATGGACGGTAAAGAATTTACTTGTTCCGAGGTCATTGACCGTGCGGGTATTTCTTCCCACACATGGATCGTCTTCGTATTCTTGGCTATTGCCATGATTTTCGATGGTTACGACTTCATGGTTGTCAATTCGACCAACACCTATGTTGCTCCTACCTTCTTTGCAGAGCAGATCGCTGCAGGTACTTCGATTTCGGCTCTAACCGGATCACTTACTACCTGGGGTCTTCTTGGCATGGTTCTTGGTGGTGCTGTAGGTGGTGTTATGTCAGACGCGATTGGTCGTAAGAAGACTTTGACTATCGCTGTTATCTTCTATGGTTTGTTTACGCTACCTCAGGCGTTCTCTCCTAGTTATGAGTTCTTCTGCGCTTTCCGTTTGATCGCTGGCTTCGGCGTTGGTTCCTGCATTCCTGTAGTTACCACCGTTTTCTCCGAGAGCATGCCTTCAAAGCAGCGCGGCATCTTTGTTACCGCTGGTATGGCTGGCATGGTTGCTGGTTGGGTTATTGCTGGTCTTGTTGCTGCACCTATCTGCTCTACTCCAACCCCAATCGTTCCGGGTCTTTGTGGCGTCGAGAATGGCATCACCCTTGCAAATGGTACTACCGCTTGCGAGAACTGGCGCATCTGCTATTTGATTGGCGCTATTCCGGTCATCTATGGCATCTTGCTGTTCTTCTTTATGCATGAGACTCCACACTGGTATGCAAATCATGGCCAGATGGAGAAGGCTTGCGATCGTCTTTCTCAGATCGTTGCTTCTACTGCTCACAAAGATGTTGAGTTCGATGCTAATCTGCTCATCGTTCCTCCAAAGCCAGCAAAGAGCGGTCCGGCTGCTTTGTTCTCCAGCAAGTTCATCGTTGCTACCGCCGGTGTTTGGTCTGCATATTTCGTAGGTCAGTTCTGCGTGTATGGCATGAACGCTTGGATCCCAACCTGGTTCCAGGGCAACGGCTATACCGCTGCTGAGTCTGTGAACCTGCAGACATGGAATAACGTTGCTGCTATCGCTTCTAACATTTCGGCTGGCTTCATTTCAGACGGTATTGGCCGTAAGCGCGCACTGTGGGTTGGCTGGATTGCCTGCATTGTTGCTATTATTGCTTGCTCGGTATTTGTGCCAATGTTCCCTGGCGAAGCTGCTGTGAATGGCGCTCCGCTGGCTGGTGGCGCAGCTGGCAACTTTATGCCTTGCCTATTGTTGATGCTGCTCTTTGGCTTCTGCCTGAACTATGCTATTACCTGCGTACAGCCTTTGATGCCAGAAGCTTATCCAACCACCCTGCGCAACACCGGTACTTCATGGTGCCAGGCATTCGCTCGCTTTGGTGGTTCAGGTTCCTCCATCGTTCTTGGCGCCGCTGCAGGTCTTGCAATGTTCCAGCATGACGTCAACGGCACTATGACCAACAACTGGTCGATGGTTGTACTTGTTCTTCTCATCCCGTTCGTTCTGGGCTTCCTCTGCACTATTCTGTTCGTCAAGAATACTGGTGGCAAGACTATGGATCAGCTACAAACCTACATGGAAGAGAAGCCAATGTCCGAGACCGATGGCAGTGCTCGCTTCTGGATAATGATTGTTGTTATTATCATCAACTTCATTGGCTGCATTGTTTGCCCACTTGCTATTCCTGGCTTCTCGAGCACCAGTTTTGCTCTTCCAATCATGCTTATTGCTATGCTCCTTCCGTTTGTATACTTCTTCATCTTTGGCGGAATTGGCATGGTGCAAGAGAAGAAGATTGGTTGGTACGAAATCAAGTAAGTTGTTCGCTAAACGAAGTTTTAACGAACTGCTTCAAGAAGGCTCCCAAACGGGAGCCTTCTTTTCTGTCGCGAAACATTTAGCTGTAGGCGTTAGACAAGTTTTTTATGAGCTAAACGAGCCTTATAAAAGTGAGTTTTAGATTAGGATAAGGCCTGTAACTATCAGACAAGTTTGCTTATAAATAAACAAACTTTAGATGAGGTTATAAAGTTCGGAGAATAAGATTTACCTAGCTCGACCTCGTTTATCGATTGGGCCTTTTTTCCTGCCTTTTGAAGCCTTTTTATAGTCGATTGGTCGACCCTCTGGCCTCCAAATGCGAACAAGCGGGGAATCAAGTGCTATGAAGTTTTGAATCTGCTCATAGGTATAGCCCTTGTTTTCGAAGATGCGCCCTTTGATTCGCTCAAGTACACTAGCTGATTCCCATTCCTCGCCTTCTGAAAGGCCTTTCCACTCCTCCTTGAGAAGAATCGCAACAAGGCTGATTACGGCGATGCGAAGTTTTGTGATATCGGGCACATGAACCTCGTAGCATAGCCCGTGGTTCTTGAACTCTTTAGTCTTTACATGCACAGCCTTGTGATTGAAGCTTGTCATCGTCTCTTCCACGAAGTCGAACGGAGGATTGTGAGCACATCCATATAGATCCCACACCATTCCCTCGACGTAATAATGTTGTTCGATTACATATGTGTGAAGGATGTACTCGTAACGTTCGTAGCGAATGAAATAGTTCAATACACGATTGTCCGGTTTGATATGGCCAATTTCTCCGCCCTTGCGCCCCATGACCGATACTTTATCTTTCTCGGACTTCCAGCCCTTTTTGCATTGGAACTGCAAGAACACTTCGCCGTCTTCATACCAAGAGTCGAAATCCTCGTGTTTAGCTACGGCATCCACGGGAAAATAAACTTTGTTGAATTTCAAAAGACCTTCTTACTCTCGAAAAATCTTATTGATACATTCTATAGTAAAGAAAATGTCTGGTGCTAAGTTAAGTGCCCATAAATGCGTTGCTGTCTTTTGCTAAAATTCATGCAAATTGAAACCTCAGGAGGGTGTATGTCACTTCCAGCATCAGATATAAACAAGAAGGCAGATGGTCTGACCACTATGCAACTTGGGGCTGTTCTGCCCGAAACTGCAGAAGTAAAGACGGTGGCAGGGGAAGGCCACCTATTCATCGGTGGCGTTGATATGGTAGAGCTTGCGCGAGAGCAAGGAACGGCTCTTTATGTGTTTGACGAGGCCGATTTGACCCATCGCATGGAAGAATTTCTGAGGGTCTTTCGCTGCCGCCACGAGAATTCGGATGTTTTATATGCAAGCAAGGCTTTCATGAACAAGGCTGTTGTGCGCCTTGCCTGCAGGGAAGGCCTTTGCTTGGATGTATCAGGCGGTGGCGAATTAGCCTTGGCCTTGGCTGCTGGTTTTCCACCAGAGCGAATTTTCATGCACGGGAACAACAAGACCCCTGCAGAGCTTGAAGAGGCTATAAGTGCTGGTGTTGGCCGCATTATTGTTGACAGTCGAATTGAGCTTTCTCGCGTATCTGAGATTGCAGGTCGTTTGGGGCGTGTGCAAGATATTTACATGCGAATTACGCCTGGCGTTGAGGCTGATACTCATGAATATATCAAGACGGGCTGCGAAGATTCTAAGTTCGGCTTTACCATGCTTGAGGATTTCGCGTTCAAGTGTGTGAAGACCGCACTCGAAACTAAGAACGTTCGTCTTGTTGGCTTGCACTGCCATATCGGATCGCAAATCTTTGCACTGCATTCATTTAGCGAGGCAGCCGATGTAATGGTGAACTTCATGGCTCGCATTCGCGACGAATACGGCTATATAATCGAAGAACTTGACCTTGGAGGGGGGCTAGGCATTGCTTACACGACGCAAGATTGCCCTTCCACAATTGACCAATTCGCTGAAGTCACGTGTTCTAGCGTAAAGCAGAAATGCGAGGAATTGGATCTGCCGCTTCCGCGATTGCTTGTTGAGCCCGGACGTAGCCTTGTTGCAAACGCAGGGGTCACTCTTTACACCGTTGGCATCTTAAAGACGCTTCCCAACATTCGTAAATATGTTGCAATCGATGGAGGAATGTCTGACAACGTTCGCACAGCGCTTTACCACGCAGACTATGAGGCTACTATCGCAAATAAAGCCGACAAACCCCGCGAAGAAATAGTGACTCTTTGTGGCAAGCATTGCGAAAGTGGTGATGCTGTGGTCTTAGACGGGTCACTTCAAGTGGCTGATTTAGGCGACATCGTTTGCGTATTCGGCACTGGTGCATACAACGCTACCATGGCAAGCAATTACAACGGCCAGCCGCGCCCAGCAGTAGTCTTCGTGAAAGACGGCGAAGCGCGCATTGTCACCCGCCGAGAAACCTACGAAGACCTCCTCGCTCGCGACGTGTAATGCCGCAAGCTTCCCTAGAGAAACAATTCGCAGGACAAGCTCGACTTGTGCGCCTGCTGCTTTGGCGCATAGGGGACACGACAGATATCGACGAATGCCTGCAAGTTGCCCACGATAAAGGGATGCTGACTGCAGATGATGAGTCTTTCATTCGCGATTGCCTGGAAGCAGAAGAAAGCCAACGCGAAGGGCGAGATCTAGGAATCGAGCTAGACAATGATTTCCTAACTCGTCTACGCCGCTGCGCCGACAAACTAAACCGCGCCGATTCGGCTTAGAATGATATCGATCAAGAATACTTGAAGGAGCTCGCAATGGAATATAAGACTAAAGAAGACGTGATTTTGACTGATGAGGATTTTGAGGCTATGGCTGAAGAATATGAATCCGGAGATTGAGCAGGTCGTCTTGAAAATGTTTCCGCTTTCAACAAGAAAATGATTCGAGAGAACGAAACTCCCTTGAATCTATCCAATTCTGATCCGAATGTAGAGTCTCTTGAAGCGATAAAAGAGGCAGATGAGTTCTTTGCTTCAGGAGCAAAGCCAAGGTTTAAAACTTCTGGTGAAATGTTTGCTTCCCTTGAGGACTAATATGTTTTCGCTTGAATATGGCGTTTAATTCCAAACGGAATAATTTATAAAACCATAAAACAGTATATAATTGTTCCGCAATAGGAACATTTTTTGTACTGGTGGTTTGTATGTTGTCTACTTCTGAAGCGGCGAAGGTGCTGGGGGTTTCTAAGCGGCGGGTTAGGAGCCTTATTGATGGGGGGCAGCTTAAAGCCGAGCGCGTTGGCTCTACTTGGGCAATTGAAGAAGATTCTGTTGCTGCGCGCGCCGCGAGCAAGCCTAAGGCGGGCAGACCTTCCGCATTCAGCGATCCTGAAAATTCCAGATATACCTTGATGTGTCGAAACGATGAAGTTTTGGATTTCATTTACAACCACGCCACTAAGCAGGTGTTGAAGGTTGATAATCCTAAGGCTTTGGAGCTGGCGCCGATCGGTGCTTGTTATTCGCCCGAAAAGGTAAGTGCGCAAACTCTGGGCTCGTGGATATCCGAGCGATATATTCCCACGAACCGTATTGGGCTTACGCACGTGCTTCGTGAAGCCGGTGTAGCAGATCCTGCGGAACTAATGTTCAAGTCGCTGGGGCTCAATCTTACGGATCAATACTGGTTCAAGCCAGCAGGCATGGCCGATCTAGATTGGTGCAAAATCAATTACTTTGAGAACCCCTACACTGGCGATCGCCACGGAACGGGTCCTGGGAGTGGTACGCCAGGCATGCTTGAGAAGTGGTGGGAGTGGCGCGACGGCATGAGCTATCTCATAAAGGCGGGAAGCCATGGCGAGCGAGAGCCTTTTGCGGAAGTTGCTGCTTCGAAGATGTATGAGCGCGTGCTTGACCCAGGCGATTTCGTTTCTTATGAGATCGAATACATTGACGGTAAGCCGCACTCTGTTTGCCCAAGCTTTGTGGAACCGAACATGCAGCTCGTGACTCTGCGAGATATTTTTAGCTGTTATGCCAAGCCTACAGGCGAGCCTTATGACGCGAGAAGGCTCATATCTATTTGCGAGAAGCTTGGCGTGGAAAATGCAAGACAGCAGTTATCGAAGCTGATCGTTTGTGATTTCCTCGACGCGAATATCGACAGGCACGATATGAATCTCGGGCTTTTGCGCAATGTTGACACGCTAAAGTTTGAGAGCATGGCTCCCATATTCGACAACGGTCGCTGCTTCTTCTTCGAGGCGCAGCGCAAAAGTGATTTCGGTGGGGGAATTTTCTTTCACACTTCGCATCCTTTCTCTGAATATCCAAGTGTGCAATTGGCATTGGTGTATGACTATTCTTGGTTCGATGAAAATGCGCTTGATGGTTTAGCAGAAGAGATCGAGGAAATCTTGTCTCAAAACGAGCTTGCACCGAAATGGTTCGGCAAGGCTGCCAGTAATCAATTCGAGCGCCAACTTGACCGCGTTATTGAAGCCAAACGCGAGCGGAGCCGATAAGCAAACTTTATAAATGGGGGCGGAGATATCTCCGCCCCAACACTTTTTTAGAAGCGTTTTTGCGGTGATTTAGAACAGATTTCTGCAAAGGTGCGAGAGCTGCACAAATAAGCCTCCCCCGCACCTTTACAGAAATCCCAGTAGGTATATAATCTTTCGTGTTCGTTTCAGGGCGGGGTGAAATTCCCCACTGGCGGTGATAGTCCGCGACCCTTGAGAGCGCGCTGTGACTGGCGCGATTCGAGGCTGATCTGGTGGAACTCCAGAACCAACGGTTAAAGTCCGGATGGAAGAGACGGGAGTTTCACTATGCCTACACACGGCACCACTGCGCCTGGCGCGCAACCTTCAACCGCGCAAAAACAGAGCCGATGGACCACACGGCAGCTTGTGACTGTGGCGCTGATGTGCGCACTGTCAATTCTGTTGAGCTTCATCGAGTTCCCGATTTTCCCGGCGGCAAGCTTCCTGAAGCTCGACGTTTCGCTGATTCCCGCCATCGTTGTGGCTTTCGCGTATGGAACGCCGTCAGGTCTTCTTTGCGGGATCGCGAGCGCCGTGGCTCATGGGATCATCACAGGCAACTGGGTCGGGGCGCTCATGAGCGTGATCTTCGCGCTCGTGTTCATCACGCCCGCATCCTTGATTTATCGAAAGCTCGGGGGCATGAAGGGCGCGATCATCGGGATGATTGTTGCGACTGTTTGTCTGATCGTTGGCGTGAGCGCGGCGAACCTTGTAATCGACCCTGTTTTCTACGGAATGCCCTTCGATGCCGTTGCTGCATTGATAGTGCCAGCGATTGCACCATTCAACCTGATAAAAGGCGTCGTCGTAAGCGTGCTTTCCGTAATCGTCTACAAAAGCATCAAAGGTCTGCTTGCTGAAGCGTAATCCCATAATCTCATTCGAAGATGTTACGTTTGCCTATGAGGGTGCGGAAAGTTTCGCGCTTGATGGGGTTACGCTTGACGTTCGCGAGGGGGAGTTCGTTTGTGTGCTTGGCGGGAACGGGAGCGGCAAGACAACACTTGCGAAGATGGTGAACGGATTGCTTGTACCGAGAGCGGGAAGCGTTATTACTTGTGGCTTGGATACCTCTAATGCGAGTAATCTTTACCAGATCAGGCAATATGCTGGCATGGTGTTTCAGAATCCCGATGACCAGATGGTCGGAAACTTCATCGAGGACGACGTCGCGTTTGGACCTGAGAACCTTTGTCTTCCGTCTGCGGAAATTCAAGTGCGCGTGGAAGAGTCGCTCAAGCAGGTAGGGCTTAGGTCCTTTGCGAAACACGAGACTCAGGCTTTGTCTGGTGGGCAGAAGCAGCGTGTGGCTATTGCCGGAGCGCTTGCGATGCGACCAAGAATTCTGATCCTTGACGAGGCAGGCTCGATGCTTGATCCGCGAGGTCGAGCTGATCTTCTAAAGGCATGTAGAAAGCTGAACGATGAGGGTTTGACGATCCTGCTGGTCACGCATTTCCTGAACGAGGCAGCATACGCCGACCGCGTGGTGATAATGCAGGATGGCAAGATCGCGAAAGTGGGCAGTGCAGAAGAAATCTTAGAAGATCAGCAGCTTTTGACGAGCCTGAACCTAGACGTATCCTACGCCGTCGAAGTCTCTACCGCCCTTCAAAATCGCGGAATACCAATCAAAACCTGCATGTTCGACACCGACCTAGCAACCGAGATTCGGGATTGGAACAGGGGGCAGGCACCCGTTCCATTTGGAACAGGGGACAGGCACCCGTTCCATTTGGAACAGGGGACAGGCACCTGTTCCAACGGCACCTGTTCCAACTTGATCGAAGTGCGGGATGTTAGCTATTCGTATCTCGACAAGCGGGCGTTGAAGGCAAGGACTAGCAAGTCAACTGGCTCAGTAAAGAAGCCTAAGTGGGGGAGTGATCCGGAGGCTGTTTGGGCTTTGAGGGATTTGTCGTTTACGGTATATGAGGGTGACTTCCTCGGCATCATTGGTCATACCGGTTCTGGTAAAAGCACGTTGTTGAAAATGCTTGCGGGGCTGGATCGACCAACAAGAGGCGAAGTTCTACTTGATGGGTTGAGTCTTGCTACCAAGCAGGGAATTAACGCTGCGCGAGAATCTGTAGGCATCGTCATGCAATATCCGGAATGGCAGCTATTCGCGCAGACGGTTTTCGAGGATTGCGCGTTCGGACCTCAAAATCTGGGACTCGATGAACAGGAAGTCGAGCGTCGGGTGAAAAGCGCTCTTCGGTTGGTCGGCTTAGAAGACGAATCGATCTTCAGGAAAAGCCCGTTTCAACTGTCTGGCGGGCAGCAAAGAAGAGTTGCCATTGCCGGCGTTTTAGCCATGCATCCTAAGGTCTTGATTCTCGACGAACCGACCGCAGGTCTTGATGCGCAAGGCTCTAAACAGCTTCTTGCCCTAATAGCCAAAATGCATGATGAACACGGTATAACGATAATAATAGTGTCCCATAATATGAACACTATTGCTCACTTCTGCAATCGCATTCTCGTTCTGAACAAGGGACAAGAACTTGCGCAAGGATCCCCTATAGAAGTTTTTGAGATGAACGAAGCCTTGCACGAAGTCGGACTAGGGCTTCCCTGGACGCTAGATTTTGCCAATAGGTTAGGCATAAAAGGCTTTAATAATGTACCAAATATAGAACAGCTAACCGACATAATATACAACGCTCTATCTCGAAAGAATAAGGCTGCGGATTGGAACAGGGAACAGGCACCCGTTCTAGAATTGGAACAGGTGCCTGTCCCTTGTTCCAAAAATGAGGAGGCGTCCAATGAATAAGGCATTGTTCGGGCGCTATTGGGATGCGCAAAGCCCGGTTCATTCACTTGATGCGCGTATCAAGATAACGATCTCGTTCGCGATGATCATCATCCTATTTCTTGCGCAGAATTGGTACGCCATGGGATTCTGCGTCCTCTGCGTAATCGCATTTTTCGCAGCCGCCAAGATTCCACCGCTTGAAGCTCTGCGCTCCATCTTGCCTCTGCTTTTCATAATCATCTTATCCGCGTTGTTCAACATTTTCTATGTCGATGAAGGCGCAACGTTGATAGACCTCGGCTGGACGCAAATCACAACGGGCGGTCTTGATTCCGCAGCATTTCTCGCGGTAAGGCTAGCCCTTCTCCTTCTCATGGGAAGCCTGTTAACGATGACCACAACGACCTTCGACATAACATTCGGAATTGAGGAAATGCTATCGCCGCTCACGCGCATCAAGATCCCAGTCCATGAATTCGCGTTCGTTATAAGCACGGCTCTCCGCTTCCTTCCACAATTCGCCGATGAATTCGAGACGATTCGCACAGCACAGCTCGCACGCGGCGCGAAGCTTGCAACCACGCCCCTCAAAGGCGCCCGCGTTCTAACAAGCCTTGTTACCCCGATGTTTGCAAGCGTATTTCGCCATGCAGACACCCTTTCGCTTGCGATGGATGCCAGATGCTATGTTCCAGGAGCAAAGCGCACACGTCTCCATCCTCAAAAGATAGGAGCAGGCGACATTGCCGTACTTGCAGTCATCGCTCTTATATGCGTGCTTGTCGTGTTCTTAAGCAGCCTTTAAGCTAGAATGAACTCCATAAAATTCACTCACATAATCGTTTATCTAACAAGGAGACTTTTCGTATGACAGTAAAAATCGGGCTTGTGGGTACAGGGACTGTTGGTGGTGGCTGCATCGACATAATCAAGAAGCACGGGGAAAGCTTCAAGAAGCATTTTGGCATCGACATTGAGCTTACGCGAGTGTGTTCGCTTAGCATAGACGAGGCTAAGGCTCATGGCGTAGAAGAGCTGTTTACCTCTGACTTTAACGAGATAATCTCAGACCCTGAAATCGATATTGTTATTGAACTTATTGGTGGAACTGGAATAGCCAAGACAGTTGTCATGGATGCGCTAAAATCTGGCAAAAATGTTGTAACTGCTAACAAGGCATTAATGGCTACAAGCGGCGAAGAGGTTATGAACGCAGCCGATGAAGCAGGCAAGAGCATCTTGTTTGGCGCAAGTGTTGGAGGCGGCATCCCAATTATTGGGCCTTTGAAACATTCTCTAATCGCCAATGAGATTGAATCTGTAATGGGTATAGTCAACGGCACGACCAACTACATGCTTACTCGCATGGGCGAAGATGGCATGAGCTATGACGAGGCTTTGCGCGAGGCTCAAGCTAACGGTTATGCGGAAGCCGATCCTTCTGCCGATGTCGATGGCTTTGATGCTGCGGCCAAGATTGCGATTCTGTCATCTATTGCCTTCAATTCGCGTGTGGTTATGGACGATGTATTCACGACAGGAATCACGTCTATCACACCTACCGACCTTGAGGCTGCACGTGAGATGGGTTATGCCGTCAAGCTTCTTGCGATCGCACATCGCACAGATCTTGGCACTGATGTTCGTGTTCACCCCACTATGATTCCGCTCACCCACCAGCTTGCAAATGTAAACGGCGTATTCAACGCGATTTATGTAGTAGGCGATTTCGTGGGCGAGACGATGTTTTTCGGTGAAGGCGCAGGCTCGGGTGCTGCCGCAAGTGCTGTGATGGGCGATGTGCTAGATCTTGCTCGCCAGATTCAGCAAGGCGTGAAGCCAATTGTTGGATGCACTTGCACCGACTCGCGCCCAATCGTTCCAATCGGTCAGCTTTCCACGAAATACTACATTCGTTTCACAGTTGCCGATCGTCCCGGCGTTCTTGCAGACATGTCAAAGGTATTTGCGGAAAACAACGTCTCGATACATTCGATGACACAACGTGGAAAATCGGATAGAAGCAACGTAGATGTTGTATATGTCACTCACACTGCAAATGAATCTGATGTACAGGCTTCCATCAAGTCGATATGCGAGATGAGCAACTTATGCATGGGAAAGCCCAGTCTGATTCGTGTTGAGGAATAGTTGCGGCAAGGATAGTCGCACCAAGGCGTTTGCGAAACAAAAAGGCAGATTGTGAACCCAAAAGAATTCGGAATCATATTCGATTGTGACGGCACGTTGATTGATTCCATGGAGCGTTGGCACGATGTTGACTACGATCTAGCACTGCGTGCAGGTGTTGAAGTTACCCAGCAAGACCGTGACTTCATGACACAAGGAACGCTTGAAGAATGCGCTGTATACATCCATGATAATTTCGGGATAGGCAAAGATGGCGATGATGTCATGCGTATCATCATGGAAGATATGCTTGCCTATTACGAAGCTGAATCAACTCTAAAACCTGGAGTATTAGACTTTGTTGAGGGGCTATATGAGCTAGGGGTGCCAATGGGAGTGGCCTCTTCAACGCCTCCAAAACTTCTTCGTGCTGGTCTTGAGCACACGGGCATCGCGAAATACATGCAAACCATCCTTTCTGTTGAAGACTTGAATTCTTCGAAGCGAGAGCCGTTAATTTTTGACACGGTTCGCGCATCACTCGGAACTGAAAAAGCAAACACTTGGGGTATGGATGATGCGCTTTACGCCATCACTACACTTGGCCGTGCGGGATATCCAACCCTTGCTATTTACGACAACGACATATCGGGGATGCTTTCTGATCTAATGGCTGCAGCCACAAGGTTTCTGCCTACCTTTGAAGGCTTTTCGGCGCGAGACTTTTTAGAATTAGCGCAAACTAGCTGAACAAATACTAAAAACTTTTCGAATATAGTGCTACAATCCTAAAGTTGCTTTCAAAAGCCCCGTAACTAGGGCAAGACACTGCTGTCGCAGAAGGAGTCCAGGCCTAATGCGTCAGGCTGGCGTAGGAAACTGGCAGGTGCAAACCCTAACTTTTGAAAACAAACAAGTTGGAAGGGCCTAAGGTTAGCTTAGGGGCTTCACCTTTCGACAAGAAGTAAAGGATAAGACAGTGAAAACGTATAGCGCTAAGCCCGGCGAAGTCGAGCGCAAGTGGTATCTGATAGATGCCGAGGATGTTGTCCTTGGCCGTCTGGCAACCAAGTGCGCAACTATTCTTCGCGGGAAGAACAAGCCACAGTACACACCTCATGTCGACACTGGCGACTTCGTTGTTGTTATTAACGCTGAAAAGGTTCGCGTTACCGGCAATAAGGAAGCCAAGAAGGAGTATTTCCGTCACAGCGGAAACCCGGGTGGCCTTAAGTCGGAAACCTTGGAAGAGGCTCTTGCTAAGCATCCAGAGCGCGTTATCGAACATGCGGTCAAAGGCATGCTTCCGAAAACTACTCTTGGTCGTGCACAAGGCCTGAAGCTGAAGGTTTACGCAGGACCTGAACATCCGCATGCTGCACAGCAGCCAGAGAAGATCGAAGTGGAGGCATAAGCTATGGCACCCAAAGCTAATACCGAAGCACTTTATTATGGCACCGGTCGCCGTAAGACCTCCGTTGCCCGTGTTCGCCTTGTTCCAGGCACTGGCAAAGTAACCGTTAATGGCCGCGAAGGCTCCGAGTATTTCCGTCGTACTGGACAACTTGAAGAAGCTCTCGCGCCTTTCAAGGTAACCGATACCCAAGGTCATTTCGATGTTATCGCCCGCATCAATGGTGGTGGCATTACTGGCCAAGCAGGTGCGCTCCGTCTTGGAATCGCACGCGCCCTTCTTGAGGCTGGTGAGTATCGTGCCGAGCTAAAGAAGGCAGGATTCCTTACTCGCGATGCTCGTATGGTCGAGCGCAAGAAGTACGGCCTGAAGAAAGCTCGCAAGGCACCACAGTTCTCGAAGCGCTAAAACGCTATTTGGGAAATTTTACTGGAGGCTCGCAAATGCGAGCCTCTTTTTTACCCAATGTTTAAGCTGTGATGCGACACAGTATGCAGAATAACCGTATAGCTTAAGGAAGCGGCGGGGGTTGTATGACTTTCAGCTCACCGCGTCGCACGCTCGAACTAACTTTCGCAAAGAAAATTATCGCGAAAGTGGATTTCTCGCGTGCTTTGGCTATCTTGTAAGTTCGCTGAAGAGCCATACAACCCCCCGCCGCTTCCTTAGAATCGCATGACTTTCAGCTCACCGCGTCGCACGCTCGAACTAACTTTCGCAAAGAATATTATCGCGAAAGTGGATTTCTCGCGTGCTTTGGCTATCTTGTAAGTTCGCTGAAGAGCCATACAACCCCCGCCGCTTCCTTAGAATCGCATGGCTTTCACTGTTACCTCGAATGTATAACTCGCTTTCTGCGCAACTCGAGCTCTAACATTTCTGATATGGCTTAAAAGCATTCCCCGTATATTTTTATCTTTGATACAATTATGCGAGCATGCAAATTGCGCAGTGGAACGCAGAAAAGAAAGGATGTCGTATGGCAACCATCGACACAATTACAACAGTTCTCAACGATAATCTTGACATCGATCCGTCAACTGTTACAGCCGAGTCCACTTTTGAATCTCTTGGCATCGACTCTTTGGATATGGCAGAACTTACTTGCACGCTTGAGGAAGAACTTGATATCGACCTTGGCGAGCCTGAGGGTCTTGCTACTGTTGGCGATCTTGTAACATATATCGACAACCTGTAGCATTTCAAGTAATCTTGAAGGTAGGTTCAAGATTGCATCAACGAGCTTAAACGTACGCGCCGCCGCTTTGGCGGCGTTAGTTTTTCGATAACGCGTTCACTAAGATCTATGAGGTGCGCGGGAAAGGTCATTAGATGAAAACTCGCATCACTGAACTTCTAGGAATAGAAAAGCCCATCATACAAGGCGCTATGGCTTGGATTGCGGATGCTCATATTGCGGCAGCCGTGAGTGAGGCTGGAGGTCTTGGAATAATCGCTTGTGGAAGCGCACCTCTTTCTTGGGTCGAAGAACAAGTAAACCTTGCTCGCAGCATGACCTCAAAGCCAATTGGCGCAAACATTATGCTTATGAACCCCGAAGCTCCTAAGCTTGCGCAACTTCTAACCGATTTGAAAATTGACGTTGTTACTACGGGCGCTGGCTCTCCTGCTCCATATATAGACATGTGGAAATCTGCAGGCATAAAGGTGGTGCCTGTTATCGCATCTACGGCTCACGCTAAGCGTATGGAACGTGCCGGAGCTGATGCTCTTGTTGCTGAAGGTGAGGAGGCAGGCGGGCACATCGGGCAGATCTCCACGATGGCCTTAACGCCTGCTGTTTGCGATTGTGTATCGATTCCTGTGCTAACGGCAGGGGGCGTTGGTGATGGTCGCGGGCTTGCTGCTGCATTCATGCTAGGCGCGGAAGGCGTGCAAGTTGGCACTCGTTTTCTTGTTGCAGAAGAGAACACAGTTGCTGATTCTTATAAGCAAAAGATCTTAGAGGCTAAAGATTCCGACACCATAGTTACCGGTCGTCTTACAGGACATCCGGCTCGCCAACTCAAAAACAAGTTCTCTCGTGGTGCGAAAGCAGCAGAAGAGCGTGCATTTGCAGGTGAAGATATCGACATTGAGGCTTTGCTCGCGGGCTCTTTGCGCAAGGCGGCTGTAGATGGCGACATGGTCAACGGTTCAATCATGAGTGGTCAGGTGGCAGCGCTGGTACACAAGATTCAGCCCGCAAAAGAAATTATTGACGAGATGTTTCTAGAAGCCGAAAAGCTAGCTGGAAGCTCGCTAGAAGATATCGCAGCTAAGAACGCAAAACGCGCTTGGCGCGAATAGGGGGAGAAAATGTCGGTCTGGTTGTGTCCTGGTCAAGGGGCTCAGAAAGTTGGCATGGGAGCCGATCTTCTGAAATCACAGAAGGTGGCCAAAGTTTTTGACGTATTGTCGAATGCCCTTGAAATTGACCTTTCTAAGCTTGCAAAGTCGGGCACGCAGGAAGAATTAAACGAGACTGTTGCCGCACAAGGGCTTACCATGGCGGTAAGCGTTGGTGTAGGAAAGCTTTTGCAATCTCGCGGAATAAACCCAGATGCCATAATTGGTTTTTCGTTGGGGCAGATTTCTGCGCTCGTTCTTTCAGGAATTCTTTCTTTGGAACAAGCTGCACTCTTGATCAAAGTGAGGTCTAGTTCTATGGCTCGCGATTGCGCTGCTGCCAAGGGAGGAATGCTTGCATTGATAGGCGCCGACCTTAGAATTGCGCAAGATCTTTGTAAGCAGGCCGCAGAAGGAGACATACTTGTGTGTGCCAACCACAACGGTCCTTCGCAGGTGGTTATTTCTGGCACGATTGCGGCTATTGAACGCGCGCAGCAGATATGGTCAGAGGCTGGCAAGAAAAGCGTGCGCCTTGCAACTGCCGGGGCATTCCACTCTCCAATGATGAAACGTGCTGCTTTAGATGTGAAGGAATTCTGCGATACTCTGGATTTCCAGCCGCCTAAGTTCACGCTTATATGCAATACGGATGCAAAGCCGTTTTTGATAGAAGAGGCTTCTAAGCGTCTTTCTGATCATGTGATGGGCGAGGTTTTATTCGAAGAAAGCGTTCGCGCCATGCTTGAAGAAGGCCAAAGCGAATTTGTCGAAATAGGATACGGGAGCGTTCTAACTAACTTAGTGAAAAGGATAGATCGCACAACTGAGCGTCATCTAGTGGGAAACGAGTCACAGGTTCACGAATACATTACGAATAACGCTTGATCGAATAAGCTCGATTTTGTTTAAGACACACAAAACTTAGTTGCATAACGGAGGGAGTTAGCATGCCAGATACTCCAGAAAAAAGAGTAGCCCTAATAACAGGAGCCGCTCAAGGCATAGGAGCAGCCATTGCCACACGCTTGGCGCAAGATGCAGCCGCAGTAGTGATCAATTACCATAGCGAATCTAGCGCACAAAAAGCTATAGGGCTAGCCGATAAGCTAAGTGAGCAGTTCGGGGTGCCGTGCCTAGCTATTCAATGTGACGTCTCTGATTTTAGCGCTGTCAAAGAAATGGTGTCCGAAATAAAGGACACTTACGGACGTATAGATATTCTTGTCAACAATGCGGGAATCACACGCGATGGTCTTCTTATGCGCATGAAAGAGAACCAGTTTGATGCTGTTATAGATACGAATCTTGGAAGCGTCTTCAACTGCATGCGCCATGTCGTGCCGCTTATGACGAAGCAGCGTTACGGGCGAATCGTGAACATCTCTAGCATTGTCGGGCTTTATGGCAACGCAGGACAGGTTAATTATTCTGCATCGAAGGCTGGAATTATTGGTATAACGAAATCGGCGGCTAAAGAACTTGGCAGCAGAAATATCACGGTCAATGCTGTGGCGCCAGGTTTCATCGAAACAGCCATGACTGCCGCTCTTGACGAAAAGGCAAATGAGGCTCTCACAAGCAGGATCGCATCTGGGCGTTTGGGTAAACCTGAGGATGTGGCAAACGCCGTTGCGTTTTTAGCTAGCGAAGGCGCAGGCTATATCACAGCCCAAGTTCTTGGTGTTGATGGGGGCATGTCTATCTAACTAAACGCGCTATATAGATTTGAGCTGGTGATGCTTATTAACCCGTTTCAAATTGATTTCTTGTTTTTGCAAGTCACAGCTAAGATGTATACTTCTTTTTTTGTTTTTGTCTAGGTGCTTTATGATTAGGGAAACTAAATTAAGAAAACTAGGAGGGGTTTTCTTTGAATTCGTGTCTTGAAAAACACGTTTTTTCTCATGCGATGGTGGCGTATCCAATAACAATATTAGCCGTCGCCATTAGTTTTCTTTTCCTATTTGCTTTTACAGATCTTTCTTACGCAGCTGCATCGTCTGACAATTCTTCGTCCCAAGAAATCTACTTGCAATCTACAAAAACCACTTCTAAAACAACCGAGCTGAAGGGGCTGGTTGAAAAGAAAAGCGGGATCTACTATTACAAAAACGGCAAGAAGCTTAAAAACTCTTGGAAAACCGTCAAAGGTAAGAAATATTATTTCGGCGAAGACGGAAAAGCCTATACAGGAAACAGGAATGTAGATGGCGTTCGTTATCTTTTCAGCGACGAGGGCAAGCTAAAACGTGCGAAGAAATCAAGGTTTGTTGAGCGCGGAAAATATACCTTTTATGTGACAAAAAAGGGACAGATTCTAACTGATTGGCAGCTTATAGATGGAAACCTTTATCACTTCTCTAAATTCGGGAGAATGGACAAAGACGAGACCGTAGGCAAAGTTAAGCTTTTGGCTGATGGTGAGGCAAAAAAATCTGTCGCTACGCGTTCGAAGATTAAAGCACTCAAAATATTGAACAAGATTTGCGATAGCGACATTAAGCGCGGCAAGAAGCTTAAAGCCGCTTGGAACTATCTAACAAGCAGGAAGAATTTCAGGTACAGGTCAATTTATCCGGATCAAAGTAAGAAGAATTGGCAGTATTCAACAGCTTATTCAATGCTTACATATAAGGGCGGCAATTGCTACAGTTTCGCTTGTGCTTTTGCACAAATGGCTGAGGTAATAGGTTATGAACCATATCTTGTTTTGGGAAGAGTACGCGGATCAAGGGATGGCGCCTCAGACGGTTACACTCGTCATGCTTGGGTCAGGATCAATGGCAAATTCTATGATCCTGAACTTAGATTCGCGAATGGATATTATTTCTATAGAACCAGTGTTTATCCAATGTCGACCAAAAATGTGAAGGTCCGAAAGTTCTAAAGTGCTTTCTGGGCTGTGCTTTCCCTATAATGGCTAGCGTACATAATTGGATGCATAAAGTGCCAGGCTTGTTATGGAAATACTTACCCAATGCAAAGGCGGGCATCTTATAGATGAAAGGTTGGAGCCTTATGCCAGCTGACCAGTTCAGTGCTGGAGAGTCAGTGACTCCTAGGCGTGTTGTTATTACCGGGGTAGGTGCGATATCACCTGTTGGAATCGGTGCGGATACGCTTTTTAACGCCGCAGTATCGGGTAAAAGCGGAATTAAACCTATTAAGTTGCAATCAGCTGAATCGGTCAATATTCATGTAGCGGGCAGTGTTGACGACTTCTGTGGAACAGATCATGGCCTGACGAAAAAGCAAGCTAGACGCTGGGAGAGGTTTGTACAATTTGGTGCTGTTGCATCTGACGAGGCCATGTGTAATTCCGGAATTGCCACGAAGGTTGAAGAGGGATGCGAAGATGCACATGCCAGTGGCGTGACAGAGGCAGGGTTTACGCTTGCTAAAGGCATTGATGCAAGCCGTTTTGCTGTTGTTTTTGGAAGCGGCATCGGTGGCATGGAGATGCTAACGTCTGAGATTATCAAGATGCACGAAAAGGGTCCCAAGCGTGTAAACCCTCTTTTCATCCCATCGATGATCTCCAATATTGCAGCGGGCGAGCTTGCGATTCGTTTTGGCCTTAAAGGCGAGTGCACCAATTCGGTAGTTGCTTGCGCGACCGGCACCCAGTGCATTGGTGAGGCTTACCGATTGATTCGCTACGGGCTGGCCGATTATGTTTTGGCTGGCGGCTCGGAAGAATCTGTTTGCGATATCTCTATTGCGGGTTTTTCGAACTTAGGCGCGCTTTCCCATTCAAAAGACCCTAAGAAGGCTAGCCGCCCATTCGATGTAAACAGAGACGGCTTTGTCGCAGGTGAGGGCGGTGGAGCTGTAGTTCTAGAAACGCTAGACGGTGCTCTTGCTCGTGGAGCAAATATAATTGCCGAAGTTGTTGGGTTTGGAACATCTTGCGATGCGTATCATATAACTTCGCCTGATCCATCAGGCGAAGGGGTCGTTCGCGCTATGAGAATCGCACTCAACGAAGCGGGACTTTCCCCTGCAGACGTAGGTCATTTGAATGCACATGGAACATCTACCACCATTAACGACGCTACGGAATCCAAGGCGTTTTGCGATTTGCAAGGTGTGGAATTTTCGGATATTCCTGTTACTTCCACTAAAGGGATGACAGGTCATATGCTTGGTGCTGCAGGTGTGATTGAGGCTATTGTAACTGCGCTTTCGGTGGCAAACGACCTGGTGCCTCCGACGGTTGGTTTTGCTGAGGCAGACCCTGAGTGCCCGGTTACTGTTTTTACAGAAGCTAAGCGCGACTACCCTCAAAAGGTTGCCTTGTCGAACTCCATCGGGTTCGGTGGCCATAATGCAACACTTGCGATTTCTCCTTATAAGTAAAATGCGCTAAGCAAGCTTGTAAAGCTTTATTTATTTTCGTCAGTTTTGCCTAGGAGACGATATGGAAAAACCTGAATTCCCGTGTGACAAAGAAGGCGTGAAGCAGCTTCTTCCGCATAGAGACCCTTTTTTGTGGGTAAGTCGAATCTTGGAATGCGAGCCGGGAAAGAGCATCGTTGCCGAGCTTGACATCGACCGTGACCTTCCATTGTTCGAGGGGCATTTCCCAGGACATCCAATTTTTCCAGGCGTTCTTATCCAAGAGGCTCTTGCACAAGCTGCCTGTTGCTGTATTTTTGCCGATCCCGACCGTGAGGTAGGCGTAGGCTATTTTGCTGGCCTTGATGGCGCAAGGTTTCGAGAAACCGTACTTCCGGGTGACACTATTCGCCTTGAGGCAAAGATCCTTCAGTCGGGCAGAAGGTTTTGTAAGGCCGAGGTCAAGGCCTATAAAGGCGACAAAGTGGCGGCAGAAGGCACGCAAAAATATATGCTTGCAGGCTAAATTTAAGACGCAATTAAATCTAAGGCAAGACAATGGAAAAGAACACTTCCCAAATCGAGCAAGAGGATCAATTACTAACATCTGACACAAGTGATAAGGCAAGCGTATTCTACGATTTGAGCTTGCTTTCGATGAAAAGACCGGGAGCTGTGCTTGCTGTAGGTTATGGAAACCCATTGAAGGCAGTTGTTAGAATCTCAAATGAGTCTAATGTGCACCCACTGTTCACCACTGGCACCGATGATAAGTCGCGAGCGTTTACTTTCGGAGGCATTGCGTCTGTCGTTAGCATGGCTAAGAAGTTTGATGAACGGCTTTTCACTAACGAGTTTTCTATTTTGCAGGCCGCAAAAGAATGCAAGGCAAGAACCATCCTTTGCGCGTCAAGTGTCAAACCAACCCCGCTTTTGGCCAGAGAATGCGCCAGACAAGATATTTTGTTGCTGATTCCGTGGACTGGCGACAAGTCGCTAAACCTTTGGGAGAAGTATGGCCAAGGTGTGCCGGCACGCATTTCCGAGATTCCTGAAGTTGAATGGCGAAAATGTGCTAGGTGCGGCTTTACGCATGACAATAATCAAGTAATACAAAACGGTTTCAAGTGTCCTACTTGCGGAAAGCTTCTTAGACTGACATCCGAAGAGCGTATGGCAATCACATTCGATGAGGGCAGCATAGATGAATGGGACATTGATGTCGAAGAGACAAACGCTCTTGACTTTCCCGATTTCGACTCTGTCATAGAACGCAATCGTAATCGTAGCGGTCATGACGAGGGCGTTCGTACTGGACGTGCAAAAATCAAGGGAATTCCTGTAGCTTTCGGAATCATGGAGCCGTCGTTTATGATGGGGTCGATGGGTCATGTTGTGGGAGAGAAGCTTTCGCGCATGTTCGAACGCGCGATTGAAGAGAGGCTGTGCGTAGTTATATTCTCTGCTTCTGGCGGAGCTCGCATGCAAGAGGGATTGTCGTCGTTGATGCAGATGGCTAAGGTTTCTGCTGCGGCTAGAGCTCACTCAGATGCGGGGCTTTTGTTCATATCGGTTCTTTGTGACCCTACAACTGGCGGGGTAACTGCTTCGTTTGCAACTCTTGGCGATATCCTGATCGCAGAGCCTTGCGCACTTATAGGATTTGCAGGTCGCAGAGTTATTCAAGACACAATTAAACAGGCGCTTCCAGACGATTTCCAAAGTGCCGAATTCGCCTTGAACCATGGTCTCATTGACATGATTGTAGAGCGCGACAAGATGCGAGATGTGCTTGCCCAAATACTTGCCATACACTCAAACGCGCCTTCCTACAAAGAAAAGCCTGTTCCTTCTTCAACTGAAGAGTTTATTGCTGGAGAGATTGCCAACAAAAACTTTGAGATTGAAACTTGCGACGAAAGTCAAACTTCAAGTGATTTACCTGAAACTGCTGCTGAGGGCAGAAACGATACCTTTTCGATTATCGCGAAAGGACTATCGGGTTTCGCGCAGAACTTAGGTCAGGCGGTTTTTGAGCAGACTAATAAGGCGTCAATGTGGTGGACTATCAGAAATAAGGGAGTTGCCGACTATCCCAATGTCAAACAGTCCGTGGACAAAGGAAATGAGAATAACTTAGCTTGGCAAAGTGTTCAGCTTGCCCGCAATGTAAAAAGGCCTACAGCCAAATTCTATATTGACGTACTTGTTGATGACTTCATTGAGCTTCATGGCGACCGAATGTTTTCAGATGACGGTGCGATTATAGGCGGCATTGGAGTTATGGGCGGAAGACCAGTTACGGTTATTGGAATCGAGAAGGGCTCTGACCTCAAACAAAAGATTGCCCGCAACTTCGGATGCCCTCAACCCGAGGGCTATCGCAAGGCTGTACGCCTGATGTCTCAGGCGCAGAAGTTCCGCCGCCCGGTTGTTTGCTTGGTTGACACTCAAGGAGCCTATTGCGGCAAAGAAGCTGAGGAACGCGGAATGGGTGGGGCGATTGCCGAAAGCTTGTCTTTCATGTCCCAGCTTGACATTCCGGTTGTTTCGGTTGTGATCGGAGAAGGTGGAAGCGGTGGTGCGCTGGCTTTAGCAGTAGCGAACAAGGTTGCTATGCAGGAAAATGCAATTTATTCGGTGCTTTCCCCAGAAGGGTTTGCCAGCATACTTTGGAAAGATGGCTCGCGCGCACCTGAGGCGGCAGAGGTTATGAAACTTAGTGCGCCAGACGCGCTTGCAATGAATATCATAGAGGAAATTGTTCCAGAGGGAACAGCACCTGCACACGAAAACCCCGAGCAAGCAGCTGCAGCATTATGGCTTTATATAACGAATTCATTGGACGAATTGTGCGAACTTGACCCGGAGGAATTGAAGGCTCAACGCTATGAACGTTTTCGTAAATTCTAGGTTAATTTCAAGAAGAGTAATTATTTGGCCGCATTCGGACAGGTAACATCATCTCAACCTCAATCGTTAGGAGACGATATGTCCAAGGTGATGGATATTTACGGCAACCTTGTGTTCGATGAACACACAATGCAGGAACGCCTGCCTTCAGCAACGTACAAGAAACTTTTGCGTACTTTAAACGAAGGCGCACCTCTAGATTTAGAGGTTGCAAACGTGGTGGCTCACGCCATGAAAGAATGGGCAATCGAGTTGGGTGCAACGCACTATACTCACTGGTTCCAGCCCCTGTCGGGAATTACTTCAGAAAAGCACGACAGCTTCATCGACCCAATTGATGATGGACATGCGATTATGTCTTTTTCTGGCAAGGAACTTATTCAGGGCGAACCAGACGCATCTTCTTTCCCTAACGGTGGCCTTCGCGCGACTTTTGAGGCACGCGGCTACACTGCATGGGATCCAACAAGTTTTGCATTTATCAAAGACGAGGTTCTTTGTATTCCAACCGCTTTCTGTTCATATACAGGCGAAGCGCTTGACAAGAAAACGCCGCTTCTTCGTTCGATGAAGGCGATTGATATCCAGGCGAACCGCGTTCTAGCGCTTTTTGGCGAAGCTCCACAAAGAGTTGTGACTACGCTAGGTGCCGAACAGGAATACTTCCTTATTGCTGAAAAAGATTACGAGAAACGTCTTGACCTTGTATTGACCGGCAGGACTTTGTTTGGATATTCGCCTTGCAAAGGTCAAGAGCTTGAGGAACATTACTTTGGGGCAATTAGGCCTACTGTAAACAACTTCATGAAGGAACTTGACGACGAGCTTTGGAAGCTTGGGGTTCCTGCGAAGACCAAGCATAACGAAGTTGCCCCGTGCCAGCACGAGTTAGCACCGCTTTTCAACAATGCTAATCGAGCAGTTGACCAAAACCTTCTTACTATGGAGGAAATGAGGCTTTTGGCCAGCCATTATGGTTTGGTCTGCCTTGAGCACGAGAAGCCTTTCGAACACATCAATGGTTCGGGTAAGCATAACAATTGGTCTATATCTGCCAATGGCAAAAACTTGTTGGATCCAGGCGAAAACCCAATTCAGAATACGCGTTTCATGGTCTTTTTGGCTGGCGTTGTCGAAGCAGTCGACGAATATCAGGAATTACTGCGAATGTCTGCTGCATCTGCCGGAAACGACCACAGGCTTGGTGCCAATGAGGCGCCGCCTGCAATTGTGTCGATGTTCTTGGGTGACGAGCTTGGCCGTGTGGTAGAAGCGCTTATCAAGGGTGAAGATTACCATTCCTCCAAGCGCTCCGAGATGGATCTTGGAGTGGACGAACTTCCGAACTTCCTCAAAGATAATACCGATCGCAACCGCACAAGCCCATTTGCATTTACTGGCAACAAGTTTGAGTTCCGCATGCCGGGCAGCCAGCAGAACCTTTCTGACTGCAACATGATTCTAAATACGGCTATGGCAAAATCACTCAAGCGTTTTGCCGATGCAATGGAGGGTGTTAGTGCAGAAGACTTCACCCACGAAGCACGCAAATATGTTGTAGAAACGCTGCGCGCACATCAGCGTATCATCTTCAATGGCGATGGTTATTCGGATGAATGGCCGATCGAGGCAGAAAAACGCGGGCTTGCGAATAACAAGACCACAGCCGATGCTCTTCCATGCTTTGTTTCCGAGAAATCTATCAAGCTTTTTGAGGAATTCAATGTTTTAAGTGAGACTGAGGTAAGAAGTCGCTATGAAGTGAAGCTTGAAAAGTACAACAAGACGATCAATATCGAGGTTCGCACGATGAAGCGCCTTGTGCGCAGGGACTACCTGCCGGCCATCAATAGGTATGCGGCTGAGATTGCTAGAAATGTTGCTTCAATCGAGGCCATTTCACCAGAGCTTAATCAAGAGCCTCAGAAGAAGAAGCTTGCTGCCCTTATTGATGGTGCTGCTCGAATTAATGAACTTCTGGCTAAATTGCACGAGCTGCATTATGCCTCTCTTGAGATTGAGAACCAGCAGCAGCGCGCTGACATGAACGCGCATGAGATTATCCCTGTTATGGATGATTTGCGTGATGCGGTTGATGCAATGGAGATTATCGTTGAGCGTGAGAGCTGGCCGGTGCCTACCTATAACGAGATATTGTTCTACGCGTAAACTCTAGAAAATACACACTTAGTTATATGCGTGAAGCAGTGAGTGTTTAGCGATAAGTAGACGGCATGTGTGAAGTGGGAGGGTCAAAATTTGGCTCTCCCACTTTTTTGTCGGTATGATTTTCATCAAGCTTACTAATGGCAAACAATACTTTGCGTCACTCGCGTAAAAGTAACGCTTTTGAAATGCCTATATGGCTATACTTATTTAATCGGATGCGGGCGAGTTGTCTAGGTAATCGCGATCTGCATCAACAAAGAAGTAAGGAGATGCTATGGCTGATATAACCGAAGTCGATTTCATATGGAAAAACGGTGAACTTGTGCCTTGGGCAGAAGCTCAGACGCATGTGCTTTCCCATTCGCTGCATTATGGATCTGGTGTTTTTGAGGGCCTTCGCTGCTACAAAGATCCCAATTCAGATAAGAGTTTCATCTTCCGTCTTCGCGATCACATGGAACGTCTGCATCGTTCCGCCAAGATCGCCGCTATCGATTTGCCCTACACAGTAGACGAGCTTTGCGATGCAACTGTCGAGGTTATTCGTGCAAACAAGCTCCCCGCTGCATACATTCGTCCGCTTGTTTACCGTGGCTATGGCGTCATGGGCGTTGATCCGACTGGTGCCCCTACCGATGTGATCATTGCTTGCTGGCCATGGGACGCATATCTTGGTCCTGATGCCCTTGAGAACGGTATCAAGGTTGGCATCTCAAGCTGGCGCCAGCGCTCAATCAACGCGATTCCGCCTGCGGTCAAGGCAACCGCCTCTTACTTCAACTCGCTCATGGCGAAGCTTGAGGCGAAGGAGCACGGCTATGGCGAAGCCATCATGCTGAACGAGGATGGTAAGGTTTGCGAGGGCACAGGCGAAAACCTCTTCGTCGTGCGCGACGGCATCCTTTCAACCCCGCCGCTATCAGATGGCGTCCTTGAGGGCATCACCCGCGACTCCGTCATCGTACTTGCAGAAGAGCTTGATATCCCAGTTCTCGAGGAGAGCCTGACGCGTTCTGATCTCTACGTCGCAGACGAGGTCTTCATGACAGGTTCCGCAGCCGAACTTACACCAATTGGTGAAATTGATGGTCGCACTATTGGCAAGCCTGGCGAAGTTACCAAGCGCCTGCAAGACAGGTTCTTCGAGATCGCTTACGGGCATGATGATGAATACGCCGATTGGCTGGTTCAAATCTAAAGCCGGTATATGAAACTATTTACATACGACACAACGCTTCGTGACGGCGAGCAGTGTGAAGGCATAAGCCTCTCTCTAGAGGATAAGTTGCTCATTGCGCGCCGTCTCGACGAATTTGGTATTGACTATATTGAAGGAGGTTTTCCGGCCTCCAATCCTAAGGACACAGCTTTTTTCCGCGAGCTTTCCGAAAAGCCGCTTGCGCATGCGAAGCTGGCCGCATTTGGAAACACGTGCAAGAAAGGCATTGCGGCTGCAGAAGATCCAGGTCTTGCTAACATCGTTAACTCAGGAGCTCCTGTGGCTACCATCGTGGGAAAGACTTGGGACGCTCAGGTAGAAAAGGCCTTGCAGACTTCCTTGAGCGAGAACTTACGCATGATCTCTGATTCTGTGACCTTCTTAAAAGGTAAAGGTCTAGAGGTAATCTTTGATGCGGAGCACTACTTCGATGGATATCTTGCGAATCGCGAATATGCGTTTGAATGCATCAAAGCTGCCAATGAGGCAGGAGCCGATTGTATTTGCCTTTGCGAGACTAACGGCGGGATGCTTCCATTTCAGGTTGAAGAGATAGTTGCTAACACATGCGAGCTTTTTTCTGGTCAGCATTTTGGCATCCACTGCCATAACGATTCTGGATGTGCCGTGGCGAACTCTTTGGCTGCAGTGCATTCGGGAGCCATACAGGTTCAAGGTACGGTCAATGGCCTGGGTGAGCGCGTTGGAAACAGCGACCTACTCACAATCATCGCAGATGCCGAACTCAAGATGGGATTGGATACCATAGGTGCTCAGAATTTGACGCATCTTAGCGATATGGCTCATTACGTCGCAGAGATTGTAGGGGTTTCGGTTCCTACGCATTACCCCTATGTGGGCTCTTCGGCATTTGCTCATAAGGGCGGTCTTCATGCAAGCGCTATCGCTCGTTTCCCGCAAGCCTATGAGCATATTTCCCCCGACCTTGTGGGGAATTCGTCGCGTATGGTTGTAAGCGAGCTTGCAGGAAAGGCTTCCCTAATTCAGAAGGCAGCAACGCTTGGGTTCGATATAGCAGGTGAGGGCACCAATACGCAGGCCATTCTTGACGATATCAAGAATCGTGAGGCCAGAGGATACACTTACGAGGCAGCTGATGGATCCTTTGCGCTTCTTGTCATGCGACACTTGGGTATATACGAACCTGCTTTCACACTTGAAAGCTTTAGGGTGATTGTCGACGACCGTGAAGATGTTGGCGCTCTTGCTAAGGATGCCGCATCTGAGGCCACCGTAAAGATACATGTTGACGATTCACGCGTTGTTTCCACTGGTGAAGGTACAGGCCCTGTTGGCGCTTTGGATAACGCCCTTCGTGCGGCAATTCAAGAAATATATCCGCAAGTTCGCGATATGGAGTTGGTCGACTTCAAAGTTCGCCTTCCAGATGAAAGCCAAGGCACAGGTGCTATTACGCGCGTTACTATAACCACGAAGGATAAGTACGGCACTTATGGCACGGTCGGCGTTTCGGAAAATGTTATTGAAGCTGCCTGGAATGCGCTTGTGGAATCTATCGAATACGGGCTTGTGAGGTTTCATGACGCTCAATAATGACGTTCGCAGCGAAGAAGTTGAGGCTCTTCTTTCGGTATTCGCTGGCATAGACGATGCAGACGACGTTTTTGCTTTTCTCGAAGATGTGTTCACAGTGCGCGAGATCCGAGAGATCTCCCAACGTCTGGCCGTTGCCAAACTGCTAGATTCTGGAAAGTCGTACTACGAGATAGAGCAAGCAACGGGCGCTTCTGCCACCACAATTGCTCGTGTATCGAAATGCCTTACCTATGGCTCGGGCGGTTACGCCAAAGCCCTTGAGATACTTGATTCTTAAGGGCTTTGTTGAAGCTTCGCTAGGGATGGTTATTTAGAAACCGTACGGCCTTTTTCCTCATCTTCAAGGCTGATTGGGACGGAGCTAAATGAATGCGCGTAAGCTGCGGCATCCTGAAATCGTGTCCTCGCTAAGTCGAATCCGTCCCTTTAACG
>CAZYOQ010000019.1:0-12536 GCA_964649145.1 uncultured Eggerthellaceae bacterium
CTTGATTGGACCGCGCCCGTTAGAGGCTGTTCTTGAATTATTCGACTAGCTAAAATTTTCCTTGCACGGCTGCAATCGTTCGCATAAAATAGCCCTTGCGCTTTAAGCGTAGCCTAAAGTGCGCCATTAGCTTAGTTGGTAGAGCAGGGGACTCTTAATCCCAAGGTCGAAGGTTCGAGTCCTTCATGGCGCACCACTTCACTTCTTGGTGAGTTTGCTTGATACGGTGGGTGTAGTTCAGTTGGCTAGAACGCCAGATTGTGGCTCTGGAGGTCGTGGGTTCAAGTCCCATCACTCACCCCACACAAGATCCTATAATACTCAATATAGATTCGTGCGGAAGCGGAGTTTCCGCACCGCTTTTGGGCTTACCCTCACAGCACGAAGGCTGCTCGGCCGCCCAACGCGTCTATCTTGAGCATTCTAGAATCATGTGTCGCACGAAACATTTTTAGAGACTAATATGTATAAATTTTTATGATTCCAAAAAACTTTCTATTTTGCTGGCGTCGTTGTAGCCTTTTGCGTAGAGCTTCATCATGGCATTTGGATCTTTGGTGAGCGTATCCACCCCACAAGTGTCGTCTGGCGCGACAATCAAGCACAATCCATCTTCTTCAAGCGCTTTTGCCAGTTCGACTCCGAAATTGTATCTTTGCGCACGGCTTCGTAAACGTTTCGCCGCTTCGGGATATTTTCTTTGTATCATTTGCGCCAAAACTATATCTTTACCAGGTTTGCGAGGAATGGCGATTGGTTTGGTCAGTATTAGTACTACCTTTTCGCATCCCCATTCATAGGCTTTTTCGAGCGGGACGGTGTCGCCCAAAGCGCCGTCATAATATTCGATACCGCCTATCTCGTATGGCTTGCAAATGAAAGGTATCGAAGATGAGGCCATCATTGGTCTGTAGTCATTTCGTTTGTAGTCGTCTTTTGTGAAGTAGTGACCACGCCCCGTTTTGGCTTCACATGCGTGCACGAGAACATCTGTTGAAGAGGCGACAAATGCATCGTAGTCAAAGGGGTTTTCGCCATCGTCGTTACTTAGCGTTGCGTATATATATTCCATATCTAGGTAAGAGCCGCTGTGTAAGAAGTTTCGAGCGCTCATGTATTCAGGGCGTTGGGTGTAGTCGGTGTAGAAGGTGATATTTCTGCCTCGCTGACCCGATATGTAAGACGAAATATTCGCGCTTCCTGCCGATATTCCAATAGCCAGATCGAATATGACACCATCATCTAGGCATTTGTCAAAAACGCCTGCTGCATATATTCCGCGCATGCCGCCGCCGACATCTATGATTCCAGCTTTTTTCTGGTTCATATTTCCTGGTCCTTCCCGTGAAAGCAGCGTTTCTTAAAGCAAAATGATAGTCAATTATTCTTTCGCAAAATGATATAGAATAGACGCTGCTCGTTTTCAACGACCTGGGCCCGTAGCTCAATGGTGGAGCAGGCGACTCATAATCGCTTGGTTGTCGGTTCGAATCCGGCCGGGCCCACCACTAAGGCCTTAAAATATGCAATCTAGGTTCTGTTTTGCCGCTATACACTTCTGAACTACTTTGATGCTTGATTTCAAGGAAAGATGCATATTTTGCAGCTTAAATGTGCCCATTTCGTACAATTTAAACCTTCTTGGCTTATGTGGGCAAGCTTTTTGAAGAAAATACACGTGGTTAACGATTAGCACTTTAATAAACAGTAGTAATTACAAGATGGCGAAATGTTAGGGGTAAGAAATGACTACGACAACATATAGACCCAGAGGCGTTTGCTCGCGCGGCATTACTATAGAAACAAGTGGGGAAAAGATAGACGATGTCAAATTTGTTGGCGGATGTGACGGTAACCTCAAGGCTATTGGGCGTCTGGTCAAGGGTCATGATATCGACGAGATAATCTCTTTACTCGAGGGAAATACTTGCGGCAATCGAAGCACCTCTTGCGCAGATCAACTTGCACAAGCTCTAAAGACAGTAAAGAGAGACTAGTCCAATTAAAAATTCACATGCCTAGCTCTTTTAACCCATGTTCTTGGATGCTATACTTTCTCAGTCTGCAAAAATGCAGATACTAGAAATTATTGGCCCTTGAGACATGTTGTTTTTGCGCACCGTAGCCGACGATTTTGCAAATGAGCATGGTAGTAACACTTCATGAGAATAGGGTCCCCGTACTTGAAAGGGGTCCGTTTTGACCGAGATCAAGAACACTGACATTATCGATTTCGACGATGTCTCTGATGACCAGTTTAATGCCATGGTAGATGGCACCCTGACCGATTTCGATGAGGGTGATCTTGTAGAAGGCGAGATTGTTAAACTTGAGCACGATGAGGTTTTAGTTGACATCGGGTTTAAGAGCGAAGGCGTCATTCCCGTGCGCGAACTTTCCATTCGCAAAGATGTCGATCCTTCAGAGGTTGTAAACCTTGGCGACCACATTGAGGCTCTCGTTCTTCAAAAAGAGGACAAAGACGGACGTCTTATTCTTTCCAAGAAGCGTGCTGAATATGAGCGTGCTTGGAACGCTGTTGAAGAGAAGTTCACCGCTGGTGAGACCGTCACTGGTGAAGTCATTGAAGTTGTAAAAGGTGGCCTTATCCTTGATATCGGGCTTCGTGGCTTCTTGCCTGCATCTCTTGTCGACCTTCGCCGCGTGAAAGACCTTGACATGTATCTTGGCACTGAAATTGATGCGCGCGTTATCGAGATGGATCGCAACCGTAACAATGTTGTTCTTTCTCGCCGTGTCCTTCTTGAGGAAGGCCGCAAGGCAGAGCGCACCGAGATCCTCTCCAAGCTTAAGAAGGGCATGCGCCTTAAAGGACAGGTTTCAAGCATCGTCGACTTCGGCGCTTTTGTTGACCTTGGCGGAATTGATGGACTTGTTCATATCTCCGAGCTTTCTTGGAACCATGTAAACCACCCATCTGAGGTTGTTAAAGTTGGTGACGAGGTTGAGGTCGAGGTTCTTGATGTCGACCTTCAACGTGAGCGTATCTCGCTTGGCTTGAAGCAGACCACAGAAGATCCATGGGTCAAGCTTGTGGAAAACTTCCCGGTTGGCTCCATTGTCGATGGCAAGATCACCAAGATCGTCCCATTCGGTGCATTTGTCGAGCTTGAAGATTCCATCGAAGGACTCGTTCATATTTCAGAAATGGCTGCTCGACATATCGACACTCCTGCACAGGTTATCAAGCAGGGAGATGTCGTTAAGGTCAAGGTCATGGATGTTAACACCGAGCGTCGTCGCATCTCTCTTTCTATGAAGGCTGCAGCAGAAGAGCTTGGTTTTGAGATCGAAGTTGACGAGACGATCAAGCCTGAAGAGGGCACGGCTAAGAAGGCCGAGAAGGCTCCTGCTGAAAAGGCTGATGAGAAGGCTGATGAGGCGCCAGCTGCCCACCAAGCTTCTGATGAAAAACCAGACGAGGAAGCCTCAGCGCCGCAAGCCGCTGCTGAACCTGCCAAGGAAGCTGCAGATGACGATGCCGCAGCGGCCGAAGATGCCGAGTAGTTTTAGCAGAGATGCCAGTTTTTAGCTACTTTTAAGTTCTTTAAGAAGGAAGAAGTTCAAAGTTAGAAGCTTTTTGAATTTCAATAAAAGGCAATAAGTAGCCGTATATCAAAAACATAAGCCTGTGACAAGCTAAAATGCGAGTCGCAGGCTTTCTTTGTGTCACAATATGCATCGATGTAAAAGCTGCATTTGTTCCAACTCTTACATGTCCAGGAAGGGGCACATCGTGAAGCAGATTTTCGTAATCGGTGGAATGGGCTCTGGCAAATCCACGGCAAGCAAGGCACTAGTAGAGCAGGGTTTATCGATTATCGATCTTGACAAGGTAGGGCATGATGTCCTCAAGTGGGAGATTGTTAAAGAAGATCTAGCTGCGGCATTCGGTGATGATATTTTCGACGAGAATGGCGAGGTGGTAAGGCCAAGGCTTGCAGCCAAGGCTTTCTCGGCGCCATCGGAGACTCGCAAACTTAACCGAATTACGATGCCCAGAATTGAGGAAGCTTTCACAGACCAGATCGCTGAGCTTGAGAAGCAGGGAGTTGAGGCGGTCGTGGTTGAATATTCCGTCTTTAAGAATCGTGACACCTCTCTTGCATATGATGCCGATGCTGTAATCGCAGTTCTTGCACCAATCGAGGCCAGAATCGAGCGTGCCGTTTCAGCTGGATGGGACGAGGAAGACGTTCAGCGCCGCATTGCCCAACAGATTACCGATGCTGATCGCGCCGAGGCCGCAGATGTTGTCTTCAATAATATTGGCACCCCGCAGGAGCTTCACGATAGTGTGCTTGCATGGTGGAGTGAGTACAGCAAGTAAGATTAGTGCTTTTTTCCGACCCTTCGGTTCATACATATTCAAAGTAAGCCTTGAAAGCTGGTGGCGCTGCGATTTAAGATTGCAGCGCCCATTTATTTAGGAGGATGGAAGGCTTGTCGAGCCATCTTAAGAATATTGAAGGTGTACCAATGGAGGGGAAACCTTCTGTTGATCGTCTTTCAAGTCAGCCTTTTAAGGTAGTCTCGCCTTACGAACCTTCTGGAGATCAGCCGCAAGCTATAGCTGAACTTGCCAAAGGAGTGGAGGCTGGCCTTAGATACCAAACGCTTTTAGGTGTTACCGGTTCTGGTAAGACTTTCACCATGGCTAAAGTGATCGAACAAGTACAAAAGCCCACACTCATCATGGCTCCCAACAAGACGCTTGCCGCCCAGCTTGCATCCGAGCTCAAAGAATTCTTCCCGGACAATGCTGTTGTGTATTTCGTGTCGTATTACGACTATTACCAACCAGAGGCTTATGTTCCTTCGTCTGACACCTTCATCGAGAAGGACGCTTCCATAAACGAGGAGGTGGAAAAGCTTCGACATGCTGCGACTTCCGCCTTGCTTTCCAGGCGAGACGTTATTGTTGTGGCATCGGTAAGTTGCATCTATGGCATCGGCAGCCCGCAAGATTATGCGGGGATGGCGGTTTTTCTAGACAAAGATGTGCCATATGATCGCGACCAGGTGATATACGACCTGATAGATATCCAATATGACAGAAACGACTACGAGCTCAAGAGGGGAACGTTTAGGGTTAGGGGTGACTCTTTAGATATATTTCCCCCGTATGCTGACAATCCTTTGCGCGTGGATTTCTGGGGAGACGAGGTTGAATCTATCGCCGAGATAGAAAATGTGACAGGAGAAGTGCTGAACACCTACCAAGCCCTTCCTGTTTGGCCAGCCTCGCATTATGTGACAGCGCGCCCGAAGATGACCAAGGCGCTTTCCACAATACGAGAAGAGCTTTGCAATCGTTTAAGCGAGTTTAACGACGAGGGCAAGCTTCTTGAGGCTCAGCGCCTAGAACAACGCACCAACTATGATCTAGAAATGCTTGAGACCATGGGGTTTTGCTCTGGAATAGAAAACTATTCAAGGCACCTTGATGGGCGAAGTCCAGGCGAGCCGCCGTATACGCTCATAGATTATTTTCCTGATGATTTTCTTTGCATTATTGACGAAAGTCATGTAACAGTTCCGCAGATCCGCGGTATGCATGAGGGCGACAGGTCGCGCAAGGTGACCCTTGTAGAACATGGTTTCAGGCTGCCTTCCGCGCTAGATAATAGGCCTCTTCGTTTTGACGAGTTTGAGTCTAGGATCCCGCAGTTCATATATGTTTCTGCCACTCCTGGTGATTACGAAGAGAAAGTCACCCAAAACGAGGTAGAGCAGATCATTCGTCCAACAGGGCTGCTAGACCCTGAAATAGAGGTACGCCCATCGCTGTCGCAGATTGACGACATCATCGATGAGGTGCGCCATCGCGCTGCCCGAGGTGAGCGCATTCTTATTACCACGCTTACAAAAAAGATGGCCGAAGACCTGACAGATTACCTACTCGACCAGGGAGTGAAAGCTAGATACATGCACTCAGATATCGGCACTATAGAACGTGTGGAAATCCTTCGCGATCTTAGGAAAGGTGCCTTTGACACTCTTGTAGGTATTAACCTTTTGCGCGAGGGTCTTGACCTTCCAGAGGTTACCCTGGTTGCCATATTGGATGCCGACAAGGAAGGCTTTTTAAGAAACCACAGGTCGCTAATCCAGACTATAGGGCGCGCTGCAAGAAATGTTTCCGGCAAGGTGATCATGTATGCCGATCACGAAACCGATTCAATGAATCTGGCAATTACCGAGACCAGGCGTCGTCGCGAAATACAGAAGGCTTACAACGACCAACATGGAATCGAGCCGCAAACCATTCGCAAGGCCATAAACGACATCATGGATTCTTTCGTTGACGAAAGTTCAAAGATCGACTCAGAAACTATTAACAAAGAGCTTGCCCAGCTCTCTCGTGATGAGGTTATGCGCATGGTTATGTCTATGGAAGAGGAGATGCATGCTGCCTCGGAAAGCATGGACTTCGAAGAGGCTGCCCGCCTTCGCGATCAAGTAGTAAAGCTTCGCTCGCAATATGAGGGCACCGAGGAAGAAGATGTGCTTGCGAACCTTAAGGCCGCTGCCCGTAAGGGATCGAAATATGGAAACAAGCGCCGCTCAAGCTACAAGCGTTGATCTAGCGCTTGGTCTCTTGTGTCTGCGACCTGTATGCAATAACTTAAGTTTAGCGAAGGCTCGTGTAAATGAAGCCTTAGGCGTTGTAGAATCCAATTATGATTGATGAGCTACATGTAGAAAATCTGGCTCTTATTAAAGACGCCACACTTATCCCTTCGAAGGGTATGACCGTGCTTACGGGCGAGACTGGTGCCGGAAAGACGGCTTTGCTTTCTGCATGTCGCCTTATGATGGGGCAACGTGCCGATAAATCGATGATTCGAGAAGGCGAGCTAGATGCTACCTGCGAGATCAGGCTCTTCACACCCGATGCGGACGGCCTGCAGGAAGAAATAGTCGCAACACGCAAAGTCTCTTCTGATGGCAGATCCAGGTCGAAGATCGACGGGTCGCTTGCTAGCGTTTCGGAACTAGCGGCGCTTATAGGTCCTCACATTGATTTATGTTCACAGCATGACCAACGCTTGCTGATGTCCTCTAGTGTGCAGAGAAACCTGCTTGATGCCTGGGCGGGCGTTCAAGAGAGTGGCGTCATGCAAAAGTATACGGATGCATTTGCTCTTGTTTGTGAGAAGAGAAAGCACCTTGACGAGCTTATAAACCTTGCACAAGCATCAGATGAGAAGCTCGAGGATGCCAAGCGCATATTTATGCAGATATCTGCCCTCGACCCGTCTGAAGAGGACTATGAACATATTCGATTGTCTTTGAAGAAAGCCGAGAATTCCGAGGTTCTTGCTCGGTCAACGGGTGGAGCGCAGCGCTGCTTGAATGACGATGGTCGTGCCCTTGACAGCATGAATGAGGCTATCGTATTGCTTGAAGAAGCTGGGCGGGTGGATGATGCCCTGGCCGAACTTGCCAAAACGCTTAGAGAGGCTATCTATATTGCCGAGGATGTCGCAAGAGATGTTTCCTCCTATGCCTCATCTATCGAGCTTGATCTTAGCGAGCTTGAATTCATGCAGGAGAGAATGGCCGCATACCAGTCTGTACTTCGAAGTTTTGGGCCTTCATTAAACGATGTTCTTGATGCCCAAAATAAAGCCTCGCAGATCATAGATGCCACCGAACATACCGACAAGTTCATAGAAGATGCTAGGTGCGAGCTTGAAATTGCCGAAGAGGATCTTCATGCTTGTGCAGAGGCTCTTGATGATGCTCGTCTTGCAGCTGCACCAACATTTGCAGATGCTGTCAATTCCGTACTCTCAAAGCTTAAGATGCAGCAAGCTGAAATTCTCATTGAGGTAGAGCCTCTTCCCAGAGACTCATGGACAGCTAGCGGCTCAGATGAGGTTCACATGATGTTCGTGCCGGCAGAAGGCATGCAGCCCCGCGAACTTTCCAGGATTGCCTCTGGCGGCGAGCTTTCTAGGGTCATGCTTGCTATTCGAGCTGCCATGGGCAATCGCGATGATGTGGAAACGCTCATTTTTGACGAGATAGATACTGGGGTGGGAGGAGAGAGCGCCCTTGCGCTTTCAGAGGTGCTCTACGAGCTTTCAAAAAGCCATCAGGTAATAGTTGTTAGTCACCTTGCGCAAGTTGCCTCTAAGGCAGATTGCCACTATCTTGTGAAAAAAATTTCCGATTCTAAAACTGTTCAAACTCATCTAATAAAGATAGAAGGGGAGGATCGAGTTCACGAGATTGCTCGTATGTTGTCGGGCTCTGTGACTGGTTCATCGCTTGCTCATGCACGTGAGCTTCTAGCTCGTTAAAACTTCACGTCTTGCTTAGATAAAGCCCTAAATTTGGGCGAAACCTTGAAAAAATTATAGATTTCCTTCATCATAGACGTTTACGTGGAAATCAGGGACGTACTTTTTTGCCCGATTTTCATGGAATTATTGGCCGACATTAGGACGATATTGCTAAAAATAACAAATACAACAATAAGGACAACCAAGTTCGCTAAGGCTTTCCTTTCTTCTATTGTTGCAGTTTGTATTGGTTTGTTTATGCCGGTTGCAGCACTCGGTACCCCTGAGACTAGCATGGACGTAAGCGACCAGGCGATAAGTTCAGCCGAACAGTCTGTAGCAGAATCCCAATCCTCGCTAGATAAGGCAAAAAGCCGTCTTGAGGATCTTAACGACGAATGCTCTGAGCTTGAGTCAGAAGTCAAATCTATACAAAAAGAGATCGATAAGACCGCCGCTAAGGCCAAAAAGGCTCAATCAGCCATGCTTGCTGGTAGAGATGCCCTAAGCGACGCGATGCTATATGAATATAAAAACGATACTGTTTCTGCGTATTTAGAGATCTTGCTCGGATCTTCCAACATAAACGATCTTACGAATAATATGGGATACATCACTAAGGTAATGGATTTCCACTCAAGCGAGGTTTTAAAACAAAAGCAGCTTCGCAAAGAATTCAACGACATCACCGATGACTTGAACGATAAGCTTGATAAACAGGCCAGTAAGCTTGCCGAGATGCAGGAGATGGAAGAAGAAGCTCAAACGCTAGTCGACAATCTTGCTAGCGAACTTGGCGCAAAAAATGAGAAGCTTAATAGCTTGAAAGAGTATGCGCAAAGCCTCAAAGAAGCCAATGAGGCTGCAACGACAGTTGAGCCTAAGGCCAAGCAGGTTAAAGAAGGTGCTGTCCCGTCCAATAACGATGCCTCACAAAGCACGTCTCAAAGCACCTCTACGAGTGAATCCACAAGTAAGTCTTCAAGCACGTCTTCAAGCACTTCTCAAAGCACCTCTCAAAGTACGTCTAAGAGCGATTCTAGTGAAAGCGAAAGCAGCGGGTGGAAGACAGGCGCTGCTTCTGCGTATGGTGGATCAAGCGACTCTTACACAAGCAACCCGGCCTATACCGCCACCGGTGCTATTTGTGATGACAATTCCATGGGCGTTGCTATCCCAATGTCGTGGTCGAACTACAAGAGCCTATTTGGTCATACTGTGGTAATCCAGTACGGCGGTAAAACCGTTTATGCGACTATCAATGATTGCGGCGGCATGGGTGGAGGTTCTCGCCATCTTGATCTTCAGCCGGGCGTTTTCAAGGCATTGGGTTTCAAAACCTGCCAGGCCTGGGGCGTTCGAACCGTAAGGTATAAAATTCTCTAAGTGCGTTTTATACTGCGCTGGCTCTCTTTTGCCTTTTGCGGCATTTTTCCTTCGCTACGTGCTCAAGTTTTTGTATGCTATTGAGAAGGTTAACCTCATGTGAAAAGGCTCTGACTTTTCTCCTTCAATAATTCTTTCCTTCTTTCATCTGCGACAATATACAATTAAGCCGATTTGACGAAGTATAGGATCTGTTATGACAAAAACCATCGCTGTAATTGACGGAAATTCCTTGATGCACAGGGCTTATCACGCCATCCAGACGCCTATGGAGGCTTTAGATGGGACGCCTACCAACGCCGTCTTTGGCTTCCTTCAGATGTTTTGTAAGTTCGTTGAAATCGCTTCTCCCGATGCTGTAATTTGCGCCTTCGATAAGGGCAAGCCAACAAATCGTATTGAAGAGCTGCCTGAATATAAGGCTCAGCGCCCTCATATGGACGAAGAACTTAGAGTGCAATTCCCTGTTGCTGAAGAGCTTTTAGGCGCCATGAATGTGCCTGTGATCACAGTCTTGGGATGGGAAGGTGACGATATCCTTGGAACGATTGCGGCTCGCGATGAGAAGCTGGGATACAGGACTCTTTTGGTCACAGGTGACAAAGATGCCTGTCAGCTTGCTAGCTCCTTGACGAGCGTTGTTAACACGAAAAAGGGTATATCCGAAGTTGTAATTTTAGATCCTGAGGGCGTCACAGAAAAATACGGGGTTACGCCCGATCAATTTACGGATTTTTTGGGCCTTATGGGAGACACTTCCGACAATATCCCAGGAATTCCTGGGATAGGTCCTAAGACGGCAGCTACGATGCTTCAGAAATATGGGAATATCGAAGGCATTTATGAGCATATCGACGAGTTTAAGGGCAAGCAAAAAGAGAAGCTTGAGCAAAACGAGAAGCTTGCATATCTGAGTCGAGATATCGCAACCATAATGCGCGATCTAGATTTCGAAGTAGATCTTGAAGGTGTGTCGTTTCCCGATTTTGACCCGGCGAAAGTTGAAGCTGCGTTTAAGAAATACTCGCTTATGAGCCCCTTGAGGCGAGTGCTGAACTTAGTGGATGCCCGTCCTGAAACTACCCTTGCAAAAATTGACGTTCCGAAGATCTTGAAAGGCAAGACAGCTAAGACCTTCGTTGAAGAGGTGAAGGCAAGCAAGCAGTGCTTAGGTGTGGCATTTTCTGAAGGCGCGCAAGAGACTATTTTTGGTACGGCCATCAAATGCGCCATAAGCGACGGGAAGACCTCTGTAATCCTTGAAGATGACGATGCTGTAAGTGTATTAGGTGATCTTCTTGAAAGTGGCCTTGTCGCATGTCTGGATCTAAAGGCGACATCCCAGATTGTTTATCCTGCCGATAGCTCTAAGCCCACAAGTTTTGACACATCTTCGCTTCACACTGGCAATTTCGATATCGGGCTGGCTGCTTATCTGCTTGACTCTTCAGCATCTACATACGACTGTAATAGCATTTGCAAGAAGTATTTAGGTTTAGAGCTTCCGGAAGAGAATGACGAAGACAGCGATCTTGCGACAGAAGCGATGGTATGTGCATTGGCGCCAGACCCACTAAGGGCTGCGCTTGAAAAGGATTCGAGCACTTCCGTTTATACAGATATTGATTTTCCGTTAGTTTCGGTGCTTGCTAAGATGGAGCGTACAGGCGCTGAAATTGATGTAGATCGCCTTTCTGTGTTGGGTGAGTATGCAAGTGAGCGCCTGTCTGATTTAACTTGCAAAATCTTTGATATTGCAGGCGAGGAATTCAACATAGATTCCCCCAAACAGCTAGGCCACATCCTTTTCGAGGTGCTTGGTATTTCGCCATTGAAGAAAACCACACGCGGCTATTCAACCGATGCCACCGTTATGCGTGAGCTTGCAAAAGAACACGAGATCGCAAGTCTCGTTCTCTCCTACAGAGAGCTTTCGAAGATCAAAAGCACATATATCGACACGCTGCCCAATATGAGGGGAGGAGACGGCAGACTTCACACGAATTTCCATGAAACGGTGACAGCCACAGGAAGACTCTCGTCTTCAAGCCCAAATTTGCAAAACATTCCCGTTAGGACCGATTTTGGGCGAAAGATCCGTGAGTGCTTCGTGCCTTTAAGCAAAAACGATGTCTTTGTTTCTGCCGATTATTCTCAAATTGAACTTCGTCTGCTCGCACATCTTTCAGGCGATGAGAACCTGATTTCTGCTTTCAAAAGTGGCGCTGACTTCCATGCGATGACGGCCTCTCGTGTCTATGGGGTGCCAATTGACGAGGTTAGTCCTCAGATGCGCTCGCATTCGAAGGCCGTGAATTTCGGTATCGTTTATGGCCAGCAAGCATTTGGCCTTGCCCAGTCGCTAGATATTTCTCGCAAAGAAGCAAAAGAGATGATTGACAGGTATTTTGATGCCTACCCGACAGTGCGCACTTACCTTGACGGTATCGTTGCGCAAGCTAAAGAGCTAGGCTATGCACAAACTCTTTTCGGACGAAAAAGAAGGGTGCCAGAGCTGAAGTCGCGTAATCGCAATCTTTATGGCCTAGGCGAGCGTATTGCCATGAACCATCCCATGCAGGGCACAGCGGCAGATATTATCAAGCTTGCCATGATAGAGGTTCAACGCCAACTCGAGGAAGGCGGTTTTGCTTCCAAGCTGATGTTGCAGGTTCACGACGAATTGGATCTTTCAGTTCCAAAGGAAGAGCTTGAGAGTGTGAGCGCGATGATCAAGGATGTTATGGAGGGTGTGGTCAAGCTTAAAGTGCCGCTTACAGTTGAGGTATCGAGTGGATCCAACTGGGCAGAGGCGCACTAAAAGATCGGCCAAAG
>CAZYOQ010000019.1:12636-15222 GCA_964649145.1 uncultured Eggerthellaceae bacterium
GGCGGAAAACGTGACCTTCGTGGGCAGCCCCTCAAGAAAGCAGCAGCGCTAGCTAAGTCTTGGAATTTCGAGGATGCCACAATTGGGATTGCCGCGCTTAACGCATGGTATTCGCAGAAAAATACTATAGATAAAATACCTGGTATCAAGGTCAAGTATTCGTCTGGACGAAAGAAGATGGATGATGTCGATCCTTTCGAAGCCTTGCGTCCAGAAATAGAGGCCGCCCAAGATGCACATGTTGTGGTCGTTGGCCATTTCCCACACGTTGAGGACATCTCGGAGTATGCAAAGCTTACCGTATTAGAGCGCAATTGCAGAAACGATTGTGACACACCCGACCCTGCATGTGAATATGTGATGTGTGACGCGGACTATGCATTCATAACAGGGGTTACGCTTATCAACAAGACAGCCCCAAGATTGCTTGAGCTTAGTAAGAATGCAAAGACCATATTAGTTGGTCCAAGTGCTATTCCTTCATTGGTGCTTTTCGAGAATGGTGCTGACATCATCGCTGGACGAGTGGTGCTTGATCCTGAGAAAGCCAAATTCAGTTGTGCTACTCGTGAATCATTTGGGAATGCTCTTGAGTCATTTATTGCGCTTGTGTAAGAAAAAACGCTGCAAGATCTAGCATAAATGCATATATTTTTGGCAAAAAATCATTTTTTACCCAGTATAAAACCAGGACATCTTTATAATTACCTTTGCACGCACACAGGGCTAGATAGTAGGTATCTCTTTTGTGCGCATGCAAAGGTAAAGGGCTCATCGATCACCCTGATGGGCAACGACAAAAGGAGTTGTAGTACCCATGAAATCGACATTCAAGCGCATTGTATGTGGAGTGGCGGCCATGTCAATGGTTGCAGCCTTCGGATTGGCGGGCTGCTCAAGCGGAGGCTCTTCAAGCTCGTCTTCTGAAGCAAGCTCAAGCGCGTCAACGGAACAGACAGAAGGTGTAGAGCTGCAGGTGTTTGCCGCTAACTCGCTTTCTATGGCTATGCCTGAGGCTATGGCTGCATACACCGAAATTCACCCTGAAATCAATTTTGCTGATGCACAGTACCTCGCATCTGATGACCTGAATGCCCAGCTTGAAGGCGGCGCTCCTTGCGATATCGAGATTACCGCTTCCACAGCAACTATGGATACTGCAGTTGAGAAAGGTCTCGTTGATGAATCTACGCGTGTCGACATGTTCGGCAACGACCTAGTTATCATCGCCAAGGCCGACTCTGAAATTGCTACAGCAGCCGAGAAGACGCCTGTGACCTTGCAGGACATCGCTGACAAGAAATACACCGTAAGCATTGGCGATGAGAACGTTCCTGCTGGCAACTATGCTCGTCAATCTCTCTCTACTGTAGGTGCTTTCAAGGCCACCGGCGATGACGCTGGTAAGACGGGCTCTGAAATCTCTGGTAAAGAGGGCGAGTATGTTGGAATCGACCCACAGCTTGCTGCTAAGGTTGGAGACGTTGCCCAGTATGTATCTTCTGGCGATGTTGAGACCGGTTTTGTTTACACCTCTGACATTTATCGCTTTGACGGTGTGACTAGCGTTGGTGTTGTTGATGCCGATACTCACAAGAATATCGTTTATCCTGGCGCTATTACCTCCAATGCCGAACATCCTGAAGAGGCTCAGGCATTCTTGGATTGGTGCTTGACAGATCCTGATGCTCAGGCCATCTGGAACAAGTGGGGCTTTGAACTTATCTAATCTTTAATAGGAGCAGGCATATAGCTGTTCTGGAAAGGAGCAGTCTATATGCCTGTTTTTATATTCTGTAGTTAATATCTGAATGGATGCGACTTGAAAACGTTAACGTGGTTGCGAAATATATTATTTGCCATCACGCTAGCGTTTTCTTTTTATCCGGTAGGCGCTTTTGCTGATGAGGCTGAAACCTATGAGATCACGCCAGCAGACGAGGCCTCCTCAAGTGAGAATGATCTTGAACAACAAGACGATTTGGGGGTTATAGTTTCTGCGAATGCCGAAGAGGCGCTAGTCGAAGGTGAGGGTTTTGGGCTTAGCGGCTTTAGTCGAGCTTCTGCGGGTTCTAACAAATCAATTGACGGAAAATATTTTGGATACAATTTCTATTTGGGGTCGGCAGGCGACAACCTTGAGTGCGTTGTTCTTGATGGGGATGTCGCCATTATCCATGTTCCGAATAGCGCCGTTGACCAATTCGGAATTAATATTGACGATTCTTCTTCGCAAGACCTTCTGAAAAGATATCTTATTGCCCTTGATAACGAAAATGCCAAAGGGGCAGGGCGCCTTGAGACTGTCACCGAGTTTTACTTTACCAATGCAGACCAATACACTAAAGACGGCGTTCGCATAGAGTTTGACCATGAGATCACAGACGGGCGTTTCTATATTTGTGTTATTGGCGAGGATGGATCAGACGTTACGGCTGTATCTAACCCCAATCTTGTTAAGGTCTCATTTGCTGATTTCGCCAAGATTTCTGCAGCAGACCAGATAGATATCCAACTTCCAGCCACAGGGCTTGCTTGGATTCTTGAATTTTTGAGCGGCATCGACCCAAGCCCGCTGTTTGTCAC
>CAZYOQ010000019.1:15322-25080 GCA_964649145.1 uncultured Eggerthellaceae bacterium
CTTGACCCGAATATGATGGATGCAGCGCGCACGCTTGGTTGGTCGAACTTCAAGATATTCTTCCGTTTGATGTTGCCGCTTTCTTGGTCTTCGATCGCTGCGGCCACCGTGCTTGCCTTTGCTCGCGCTCTTGGTGAGTTTGGCGCCACCCTTTTCCTTGCTGGAAATTACTTAGGCATCACGCGTACGATTCCTATAGCGATCTACTTCGAGTGGATGAACGGCAACACCGATGTTGCGATTTTCTGGACGATAGTGGTTATAATCTTCAGCTTTATTGTCATCCTCTTCATTAACCTTTGGAGTCGACATCAAACAAAATATCGACGCGGAGCCATAGACGAATAGGAAAGAGACACACCTTTGAGCTTGGAAGTGAACATACGTAAATCCTTCAAGTCCTTTGATTTGGATGTCGATTTCAAAGCAGCCACTGAAACTCTTGGCTTTCTTGGCGCGTCTGGTTGCGGAAAGAGCTTGACCCTTCGCTGCATAGCAGGTATCGAGACTCCCGATGAGGGGCGTATCGTTGTAAACGATCGCGTCTTCTTTGATTCTGATCAGAAGATCAATCTGACCCCTCAACAGCGAAAGAGCGCACTTCTTTTTCAGAACTATATGCTTTTTCCGAACCTAACGGTTGAGAAGAACGTGGGGGCAGGTATTGGCAAGGATGTCAGCAAAGCCGAGGCAGCATCAATTGTGGAATCGGAGCTGAAGCGTTTTGGGCTTGAGGGTTTTGCGAAGCGCTACCCCGCCCAGCTTTCAGGTGGACAACAGCAAAGGGTGGCACTTGCTCGCATGCTTGCGGCAAAGCCCGATATTTTGATGTTGGATGAGCCTTTCAGTGCCCTTGATTCTCATTTGAAGGGAATACTCGAGCAGAATCTAGTTAATCTTTTCGACGCTTTTGATGGAACTATCTTGTATGTGAGCCACGATATCGACGAGGCACTTCGCTTTTGTGACCGAATCGCGGTTGTGGATGCGGGCAAGATCCTTGAGATCGACCTAGGCAATGAACTTGTAGACGAGCCTCATTCTGCCGCTGCTATAAAACTTTCTGGATGCAAGAACTGTCCAGGCGCGCAATATCTCGACGACCACCACGTTCATATTCATAAATGGGGGGTAACTATTCAGTTTGATCGCGTCGTTCCCAAAGACGTGAAATATATGGGTATAAGGGCGCTGTACATCCCAAGGGCAGAAGGACCTGGCCCCAATAATTTCCATATGAAAGTGGAACGCGTTAGTGATTCTCGCTTCGATAGAACGGTTATGCTTTCCTTTATTGACCGCGAAAACGACGTGGATATCGATAATTTCGATGACGAATTGAATAAGCTTGCCCACGAGCTTTATTGGCGTGTTCCAAAGAATTTAGGTTTTGATACGGTACTGCCGGAAGCTGGGGATGACTTGTGGATCCATATCCCTAGCGAGAAAGCCTATCTTGTGACTAAATGATATACTTCGCTTGCGTCATGGCATTGGTCTGTATGCTTATAATTAACCGCTTTTTCAAGATGAAACGGAATGCGCTTTGAAAGACTCGCACGGCAGAACCATAGACTACTTAAGAATATCTCTGACAGATAGATGCAACTATCGCTGTATATATTGCATGCCTGAAGATGGCATTTGCATGATGTCTCACGACGATATCTTGCGCATCGAAGAAATCGAACAGATTGTGAGAATAGCTGCGAGAAATGACATCAAGATTATTCGTCTGACAGGGGGTGAGCCGCTTGTCAGAAAAGGCGTTACTCGGCTTGTAAAAAATATCGTAAACATTCCCGGAATTGAGAACGTCTCGCTCACAACAAATGGCGTGCTCCTCCCGAAAATGGCGAAAGGCCTAAAAGAGGCTGGGCTAAATCGCGTAAATATCTCACTTGATACGCTAGATCCAAAGCAATTTCACGAGATAACGCGTGTTGGGCAGGTAGAAGAAACTCTTGCTGGAATCGATGCAGCGCTTGAGGCTGGGTTCAACCCTGTGAAGATTAATTCTGTTGTCGTCAAGCGTTTAAACCAGGATTACCTTCAGTTCGCCAAACTTTCAATCGACCGCCCTTTGCATGTACGTTTCATAGAGTTCATGCCGCTAGGCGATAGTTCCGATAAGGGTACAGGTTGGGGCAAAGAGGACGTTATCGCCTCTGACGATTTGCGCGAGATTATAAATCGTAGAGCAATAGAGGCTGGAATGGAGCCTTTGCGTCCTGCAGGCAGTGACCCTGTTGGTTGGGGGCCTGCTAAATATTACGAGTTCCCGGGTGCAAAAGGTACCGTTGGGTTTATATCGCCGCTATCGCGACATTTCTGTAGCGAGTGCAATAGGTTGCGTCTTACAGCCGATGGTCGTTTGCGACCCTGTCTTTTCAGTGACGAGGAATTCGACATAAAAGGTGCGCTGCGTGAAAAAGGCGAGAAAGCTGCTGAAGAGGTTCTATTTAAGGCCTTAGGCGCTAAGCCGGATGACCACCATGACAAGGTTGGTACCGAACGCAATATGTCTGCAATAGGTGGATAATCTCGCTTGAGTTTAGTATGTACAACTTGCCGATGCGAGTTGTACGAATAATCTAATAAAGATGCTAGGAGCAAAAATGGCGGAGTTAACTCATATTGACTCAAAAGGTGACGTTCGCATGGTGGATGTATCTGCCAAGCCAGATACTGAACGCGTGGCAATTGCTGAGGGCTTTATTGCCATGCACCAAGCCACTCTAGACTTGATAACAAGTGGCCAGGCCGCTAAGGGCGACGTTCTTGCCTGCGCTCGCGTGGCTGGTGTGATGGCCTGCAAGAAGACAAGCGACCTTATTCCAATGTGCCACCCTCTTAATATCACGAAAGCAAAGGTAGATTGCACGCCTGTCCAAGAAGGCGAGCGCGAGGATGGTCGCGTGGGAATTCATGTGAATGTGACATGTGGTGTCACTGGAAAGACCGGAATTGAGATGGAGGCTCTAACCGGAGCCTCAATTGCGTGCCTTACGATCTATGATATGTGCAAGGCGGTAGATCGAGGCATGGAGATAATGGATGTGCGACTACTTAGAAAAGACGGAGGCAAGAGTGGTCTGTGGGTTAGGGCTTAATAGTATAGTGTGTTAATATTCCCTAGGTTGAACTGAAGTTTTAACGTCATGAAAGGCTTTTCATATGTCGGGACATTCAAAATGGGCCACAACCAAACACCGTAAAGCGGCACAGGATGCAAAACGTTCTGCCCTTTTCTCCAAACTTTCAAGAAACATTACCGTTGCTGCTAAGGAAGGCGGAGATCCAAACCCGGAGAACAATGCTTCTTTGGCTGCGGCAATCGAAAAGGCAAAAGGCTATTCTTTGCCGAAAGATAAGATCAAGACTGCTATCGACAAGGCTTTTGGGTCTGGTAAAGATGCAGCCAACTACGAGACGGTTGTTTATGAGGGCTATGGGCCTGCAGGTATCGCCATTTATTGCGATGCCCTAACCGACAATCGCAACCGCACTGCGGCCGATGTGCGTTCGGCTTTTAGCCATGCTGGTGGCAATCTTGGCACCAGCGGGTCAGTGGCCTATATGTTTGACAAGAAAGGCCAGATTATCGTCGACAAAGAAATTGAAACGGGTGACAAAAAGAACCCTGTAGCTCCTAATGGTGCCGCAGCTGATGAAGATGAGTTTATGATGGCTGTTGCCGAGGCAGGTGGCGAAGACTATGAGGATGCAGGAGATGAGTGGATTGTCTATACAGCGCCCACCGATCTTGCTGCTGTGAAAAGCTCTTTGAATGACCAAGGCGTTGCCACCAAGGGCGCAGAACTTACCATGATTGCCAACAACCCTCAGCCTATCGACCTTTCTGATGCTAAGAAGGTCATGCGCCTGATTGACAAGCTAGAAGAACTCGAAGACCTTCAGAATGTCTATCATACGGCCGATATTACCGAAGAAATCGCTGAACAACTTGACTAGAATATGCAAGCTTTGACAAGCCTGTAATTATGAGCGAAAAGAAAAGCGACAAGGATATACGAGAAAACATGCAAGGTGTGCCCCGGTTTAATATTGGGGCATTTCTCTTGCCGCCTATATGGGGGCCTGCACATGGCCTTTGGATCACTATCCTTTATTACCCGGCATGGCTTTTCATGGACAATATGCTCTATGAGGTTTATTTGAATCCAAGCCCTGTGATGATAGTGCTCGCCCTTTCTGCAATAGTGGTCTTGCTTGCAGTGACCATAGCGTTTGCTATTTTCAGCCAACCCTATGCTCTAAACCGTGCTATGTCGCTTGGAAAGACCAAGGAGAAATACCTTTCAAACCAGCGCAAGTGGGCTCTTGGTTGTGCGATAGGCGCTTTAGCAATGCTTGGCTGGGCTACCTATTACAATCTTTGCATGCGCGCGTCCATGGGCGCTTAGGATTGAGCTCGACATGGACGCGAAGAAGGCTGCAGGTGAGGCTGCGCATGCAATAAGTGACTATCGCAAAGTTGCCATATTCTGTGTAGGCAACAAGCTTCTGCTTGACGATGGTCTAGGCCCTATAGTCTATGAAGAGCTCACCCGCTCATATATCTTTCCAAGTGAAGTTGAGCTGCTTGATGTGGGCTGCATGAGCCTTGACATGATTGACTACGTTCGCGACTGCGACTATATAATCACAATCGATGCAGTGGATGGCACAGGCTGTGATGCTGGCACTGTTTTCGAGTTCGACCCTGATGACATGATGCGCCACTCAGGTGCTACAGCCTCTCTTCACGAATTAACCCTTGCCGACCTCTTTGATTCAGCGGCACTTCTTGGTTATGAATGCGAGGGGAAGTGTTTTGGCATGCAGGTAGTAAACATCGCGCCTACGGAAGTAACAATTGCGCTTACGCGCCCTGTGTATGAAAAGGTTCCGCTTTTAGTAGATGCCCTTTTGTCTGACCTATACAGCCATGGTATACATGTGAAGTTGAAATCCTCAGGCGAAGAAATCGAGCCGGGTTTTCATCACGTAATGACGGAATAGATTCAAGACCGATTCAATATTTATGGAAAAGTGCAGAAAAGTTAGCATGCAAACATGCTTATAGACGCAATAGCAAACATAATTGACGCATCAGGGTGTGCCGCTAATTTCTGGGAGAAGCTGGATAATAGGCAAGACGCTACGCTTGGCATTGTCTCTTCGGCGCGTCCTCTTTTCGTTGCTGCAAGGTATGCCCTAAACCCTACTGCCACTTTGGTAGTGGTTCCAGGTGAAGATGCAGCATGGTCTTTTGCGCGCGTTCTATCTTCATATTTGGGCGAAGATTGTGTGCTGTTCTATCCTGAGCGCAGCGATAGGCCACATTTGGGCGAGACCTCCATTGCTTCTGAGATTGGTGCACGCATGCAAGCAGCCGATTCGCTTCGTCGCAATTTACCCAAGATAGTAGTTGCATCGGCTAGGTCGCTTATTAGAAATATTGCACCTCCTGAAGAAGAGACATCCAAACCTATTCACATAAAAGTTGGAATGGACTTTGAGGCGGAGGATGGTTCAGATCCAGCTATTTCATTAATGCATCGCTTGGAATATCACGGTTACCAGAATACCGGAGAGCTTGAAGGTGTGGGCACATTCGCCTCCCGTGGCGGGACTATAGATGTCTATCCGGGAAATCTAGACTATCCAATACGCTTAGAGTTTTTTGGGGATGAGCTTGAAGAGATAAGGCGTGTTCTTCCTTCAACAGGGCAGATGATATCCTCACTTGAAGAGGTGGATATATATTCTGTGAGAGAATTGCCTTTCAGTGAGAAGGCCATAAAGCATGCTCGTCGCTCTATAGAAAAAGCCGCGCTTACCAATAAGGCTTTGCGCGATGCATTGGAAAAACTCGACGGCGGTCTTAGATTCGATGGCGCAGATATCCTCTTGCCGTATTTCTATTCAAATACATGCACCTTGGGGGCATATCTTACAGAAGATGCGCTTGTGTGCTTAGTTGAGCCTAGGGCATCCTTTGACGATATGACTCATGCATATGCAGATATATCGAAGACGTTTTCTGGCACCTACTTAAACCCTGATGGCCTCTATACCCCGCCTGAGGAAATAAGTTTCGGGCTTGGGACACGGGCAAGCTTCGTGTCGATCATGCAATCTAGATCCGAACTTGACGACGATGTCGTAGTGAAGCGCGTAAGCGTTGCACGTTCTACAGAAAAGCTTTTCGGTAAGCTTCGCAATTGGGTAGACGCTGGAAGCTACTGTCTTTTCAGCGCGCCAAGCTATCGTTTGCGCAAGGATATCGAGCTAGAGCTTGTCGATCACTCGCTTCCCATCCAAGAGCGACTTGATTCGCTGGATGTGAATACGGCTCCGCTAAAGAGGGGACTTGTCAACATAGTTGATGTTGATATTCCGCTTGGAATGGTGATACCTAAGGCTAAGCTTGTGATGTTTTCGCTGGAAGACCTTAAAGGTGCGCGCCAGCAGACCCACCATAAGCGCAGTGTTGATATAACCGAAATAACATTTCCCTATAGTCCAGGCGATTACGTCGTTCATGAGATTTACGGTATCGCCTACTTTAAGGGATTGGTGCTGCGGGAGATAGACGGAATAGAGCGCGACTACCTAGAGCTTGATTACGCCGACGACGACAAGCTCTTTTTACCAGTAGAGCAGTTCGATAAAGTTACTAGATATGTGGGGCCAGAAGGCCATACCCCAAAGATCACGCGCCTCGATTCTACGGACTGGTCACGTGCGATTACCCGCGCGAGAAAGGCTACCCGTGCACTTGCCTTTGACTTAGTTGAGGTCTATTCACGAAGAGCCGCTGCAAAAGGCTATAAGTTCGACGTGGAAACGCCTTGGATGCAACAGATGGAAGATGAATTCCCATACGAGGAAACACCTGACCAGCTTGCAGCTATAGAAGATGTTAAGGCCGACATGAAATCCGACCATCCAATGGATCGCCTCATTTGTGGTGATGTGGGTTTCGGTAAAACAGAGGTAGCCGTTCGAGCAGCTTTTATTGCAGCACAAAATAAAAAGCAGGTTATGGTTTTGTGTCCAACGACCATTCTTGCTCAACAGCACCACACAAGCTTCTCTGAGCGCCTTGGGCAATTTGACATGCGTGTAGAAGTTATCTCGCGCTTCATTACGCCCGCTAAGCAACACCAGGTTCTAGAGGATTTCGCTGAAGGCAAGGTTGACGTGTTGATAGGAACGCATAGGCTCTTATCGCGCGATGTGAACCCTTGCGACCTTGGCCTTGTGATAATAGATGAGGAACAACGCTTTGGTGTCTCTCATAAAGAACAGTTCAAGAACCTCCGAGAATATATTGATATTCTGACACTTTCAGCAACACCTATTCCGCGCACCATGCAAATGGCTGTTTCGGGTGTGCGAGACTTGTCGCTGATTCTCACCCCGCCACTAGATAGGCTGCCTGTGAAGGTACATGTGGGGGAATGGGATCCGGATGTGGTTTCTGCTGCAATTCGAAGCGAGCTTGCCCGCGGTGGCCAGGTCTATTACGTGAGCAATCGTGTTGCGACCATAGATGACGCGCTTGAACGCGTGTGCCAGGCAGCACCTGAAGCAAGGGTTGGCGTGGCTCACGGCAAGATGGGAAAAGACGAGCTTGAGCACGTAATGGAAGATTTCTCGGCCGGCGAGATTGATGTGTTAGTGGCCACTACTATCATCGAGAGCGGCATAGATAACCCTCACACCAATACCTTGATTATTGAGGATTCCCAGCGTTTAGGCTTATCTCAAATGTATCAGCTCAAAGGTCGCGTTGGGCGTTCTAACATACAGGCATATGCCTACTTTATGTTTCCAGAAGAAATTCCGCTGACCGAGGAAGCTCAGGCAAGGCTTGAGGCTCTATCTGAAGAGGCAGACCTTGGAAGCGGCATGCGCATAGCCATGCGCGATCTTGAGATTCGAGGTGCTGGAAACCTTCTTGGGGCAGAACAGTCTGGCAATATGAGTGCGGTTGGCTTCGATTTGTTCTCCCAGATGCTAAACCAGGCCGTCGCAGACGCTCGCGAGGGTGAGACTGCCGTTCACGTAAAGCGTAGTTCTGCATCTGATGTGACTGTAAACATTCCAGGTCATATGTACATAGCATCTGACTACATCGAAAACATTAACGAGCGTGTGCTTTGGTATAGAAGGATTGCGAGCGCGACGGCAGAAGACGACCTTATTGCACTAGAGCAAGACATGAAGGCTGCTTATCCAGATATGCCTCAAGCTACGAAAAACCTTTTTGCAAAAGAGCGCCTTCGCGCATTCGCGGGCGAGCACGGAGCTACAAATATTTCAATTAACGCTTCGAAGCTATCGGTTGAAGGAATAGACCTAACGAAGACTCAGATGATTCCCTTAAAGCGTAAAGGTGGGCGCTATCTTCCCGATAAGAAGAAGCTTATCGTACCGCTTCGCAGGATCGATGCTATCGATGTATCAGATGAGGATTGTATCGCCTTGCAGATAAGTGAATTCCTACACGGAATATATAATGGTTCAAATTCCGAAACAGGAGATGAATGAATGAGAAATGATGGTGGCATAAGAGTTCGTTTTGCGCCCTCTCCAACGGGTATGCTTCACATAGGTGGCGCGAGAACGGCTATATACAATTGGGCATTTGCGAGGTCTATGGGTGGAACCTTCATACTTAGGATTGAGGATACCGACCCTGAACGCTCTACCGAGGAGAATACACAGATAATCTTGCGGGCAATGCGTTGGCTTGGGCTTGATTGGGATGAAGGCCCTGAAATCGGTGGCGATTTTGGTCCGTATTTCCAAACGCAGCGTATGTCCACTTATACAAAAGCGCTGGAAGAATTAAAGGATAGGGGTGCGGCTTACCCTTGCTTTTGTACTAAAGAAGATCTTGCACGCGAGCGCGAAGAACAGACTAAGGAGAAAGGCGGATATTCTGGCTATTCTGGCAAGTGCAAGAATATTTCTGCTGACGAGGCTGCACGTCGCATCGCGCAAGGCCAACCCCACGTCTGGAGGCTTAATGTCCCTAAGAACCACGGCGCAATAGAATTTGATGATGCGGTTTATGGGAAGACTTCGTTTCCAGGGGATGCCGTTGACGATTTGGTACTTTTGCGCAGCGATGGAAGCCCAACGTATAACTTTGCTTGTGTGTGCGATGATGCGAACATGGGTATTACGCATGTCATACGCGGCGACGACCACCTTTCCAACACCCCAAAACAGATCTTAATTTACGAGGCGCTTGGCCTGGATATTCCGAAATTTGCACACCTTCCCATGATTTTAGGCGCCGATGGCAAGAAGCTTTCCAAGCGTCATGGTGCGACAAATGTGGAAGATTATCGCGACCTGGGGTATTTAAGCGATGCGATGGTGAACTTTTTGGCACTTTTGGGCTGGTCGCTTGATGGGGACACGACAATCATTCCTCCCAAAGAGCTTTGTCGTGTTTTCTCGCTTGATAGGATTACCAAAAAGGACAGCATCTTCGACGAGAAGAAACTAGACTGGATGGATGGCGTCTATATTCGCGAGATGCCAAAAGAGCTTTGGCTTGATACTGCCATTCCATGGATCGCCCAGGCAAAAGTGAATGCGTCAAAGCTAGACCAAGATTGTGTAGTTGTGCCGACACCTTCCAAAGAGGATGCAGCTAAAGCCGCTCTTGATGTTCGTGTTCCAGGGTGTGATGTGGAAGATGAGCTTTGGCAAAGTACTCTAGCAAGTAT
>CAZYOQ010000020.1:0-22320 GCA_964649145.1 uncultured Eggerthellaceae bacterium
ACCATATCCCTACTCAATCGATTAGGTCACAGACACACTTTTTGACCTATATGCCTCAGATAACCTTTTTAGATTATCCAACCTGCTGTTAAAGTTGGTCGCGGGGGCTGGATTTGAACCAACGACCTCCGGGTTATGAGCCCGGCGAGCTACCAGACTGCTCCACCCCGCACTATGTCCTGTCAAAGCGACAGGGTTATATAATACTCGCATTGTCCACGATTGCAAGTACCTATTTCACAGTAACAACGGGAATATCCATCTGGTGAATCACCGAATAGCTCACACTTCCAAGCATGGCACGGAAAGCCCCGAGGCCTCTTCTGCCCATGACTATCATCTCAATATTCTTATCCTTCGCATATTCGCAAATGCCTTCCGCGGCCTTTACCGAAACAATTGCATCTTTTTTAATCGTGAAATTCGCATCAGGAAGAAGCTCTGCAACAGCCTCTTCAATATTTTGGCTCCAAAGCTCTTCGGCGCCTTTAAGTGCTGCCTCATAAGAAGACATATCGGGGAAGATCTGCTGTATGCCGGACGCCCCTTCGAAGGTCATCGAGTCAATCCCCAGCGAACCAACCGCAACAACTGTTATCACGTGCAAGGTAGCATCTGCATCATCGCCTATAAGGTCTTTCGCAACAAGAATTGCCTCTTTGGAAGGCTCGGATCCATCATATGCAACCATGATATTCTTGTAACGCATATCGTCTCCCCTCTATGAGACCGTTCCGAATGGCCATGCGTTTATCCCGCCGACCAGTTCATACACGCGGCTAAACCCCGCTCTTGCAAGTTTAGCACCCGCGGCGCCCGACCTCCTACCTGACGTGCAATAGAGAAGAATCTGTTTGTTCGTATCTTCAACAATATCAAGCACTGTTGCCTTAGAGAGTTCGTCTAACGGAAGGCTCACAGCACCTTCAATATGGCCTTCGGCAAATTCTGAAGGCGTTCTAACGTCCAAAACGACAGGGTCTTCCTCAACAATTAGATCATTGGCCTCAGACGGAGTGATAACTCTTCCTGCCTCTAATTTCGACATTCTTATACCCTCCTTTCCTCATCGCGAATGCACGAAGCCCCCAACGTAATTTTTGCCTAGCGCAGATTTTATATAGCCCACATCCTTTAAGGCGGCTGAACATGCAAGGTCGTAACCTTTAAGAAATAGTTTTGTAAAAAGGATGCAAGCTAGATTCCTTGAGCAAAAAAGCGCATAATCGGGTCTTGCCTCTCGGCGCATCAGACAACCACGAGCGCAACCGACAAGAACAAGTTTACAAAGTTAACTTCCGGAGATGTAAATGAACGAGCTTAAACAAAACGTCATAGATTGCCATTGCCATGTTTATCCGTCTAAAATCGCCGATCGCGCAGTACATGCTGTCGGAGATTTCTACGGCATACACATGGATGTCATAGATGGTACAACGACCAAGCTACTTGATATATGTGCGACCTCTCCTATCAACCAATGCATAATTCATTCCGTCGCGACAAAAGCCGAACAAGTGCAATCCATAAACGATTTCATTGCCGACGAATGCGATGCTCACCCGCAGTTCATTGGCTTTATGACGCTACACCAAGACATGACAGATGACCAACTTGAAAGCGAGATTAACCGTGCACAGACTCGCGGCCTTAAGGGCATAAAACTGCACCCCGATACACAAAAAGTAGACATGGACGACCCGAGGCTCATGCGCATATACGAAATTGCTCAGGGTCGCTTGCCAATAATCATGCATTGCGGCGATTACCGCTACGACTACTCGCATCCACGCAGGATGAAGAAAATTTTGCACACCTTCCCTGACCTTGTCGTGAATGCTGCACATTTTGGTGGATGGTCTATCTTTGACCTAGCACTGGAATACCTGAAAAACGAGAACTGCTACGTTGATATGTCAAGTTCTATGGCCTTTATTGGACCTCGCCGCACTGAAGAACTAACGCGCCTCTACGGCACCGATCGCGTCATGTTCGGAAGCGATTTTCCAATGTGGAACCCAATAAGCGAACTTGAGATATTCTCTGCCCTTAACTTCACCGAAGCTGAGCTGGATGACCTTCTATACAACAATGCCCGCCGGTTCATAGCCGGTTTGCAGCCGGTTTGCAGCCGGTTCACAGCTGATTTGTAGCCGGTACATAGCTGGTTTGCAGCCGGTTCTTAGCTGATTTGTAGCCAGTTCATATCCGGATCATAGTCGGTTCATTGACGGTATCGCCCCTAACTGCGAAAGATAAGGTTTAACGCTTCGTTGCGGGTAGCCTGACTCTTTTCGAATGCACCACGAACCGCGCTTGTGGTAGTGCGACTGCCTGGCTTTTTAACGCCACGCATGCTCATGCATAGGTGCTCGGCCTCAAGCACAACAAGCACTCCTTGCGGATGAAGCTCTTCTATTAGGGTGTCTGCCACCTGAGACGTCAAACGTTCTTGAACCTGCGGGCGCTTTGCGAATACGTCTACCAAACGCGCGAGCTTAGAAAGACCGCAAATTCGCCCATCGGATGCAGGAATATAGGCCACGTGAGCCAGCCCAAAAAACGGCACTAAGTGGTGTTCACACATCGAATAGAAGGGAATATCTCGAACAATGACCATTTCTTCGTGGTGTTCGTCAAATGTCGTTTCGAAATGCTTTTTTGGGTCTTCGTTCATGCCGGAAAAAACTTCTTCATACATGCGAGCTACTCGCGCAGGCGTCTTCAGCAAACCCTCGCGGTTCGGATCCTCGCCGATGCCTTCAAGGATCATCCGAACGCCCTCTTCGATTTTTTCCTTATCCATTTTTCTCTTCCTTCTAAATGATCACATTTGAAAAGCGGCCAAGCAGCCACATACCAATCGAGTCAAGCGTTTCATGCGCATATCTCTAATTTGCCCTACAATTATGCAATTATAGAATTCTTGCACATTAAACGCTCAACGATAGGAACACACATGAAATGCGTCATATCGGTGCTCGGAGGAGACCGTACCGGCATCGTAGCAGCCGTCGCAAACGTCCTTTTGGAATGTAACGCCAATATTGATGACATAAATCAAACAGTTCTCGGGGAAAACGAGATCTTCTGCATGACCATGCTTACAACGCTCGACCTTGAAAGCGCTAGCTTCGACGAAGTTCAGTCTCGTTTGGAAGCAGCTGGAAAAGAGCTAGGACTGCAGATAACAATTCAACGCGAAGACGTCTTTAGATTCATGCACGAGATTTAAATCACAATAATAATGCGACTTCAAAACATCACTTTTCCTATGATTATTGAAACTTGCTCGAAACTTGCACCAAGCCAACTGCTAAACAAGGAAGGATCATATGATTGATATCGTCCTTCTGGCGGCTCGTCTGCTTTTCGTCGCGCTTTTATACCTGTTTCTATTCGCAATTATGCGCACAGGCGTAAATCAGGTTAGCGGAGCCACGAAAAAGGGCAAGGTCTGGCGCATCGAGGTCGAAAAGGGACCTAAGGAACTACGCGGGCTTAACATTGCAATCACAGGTCCTGTGGTTATAGGGCGCGCACCAGGCTCTGACATAGTAATTGGTGCCAGCTATGTATCGGGACGCCACGCACGCCTTCAACTAATGGGACCAAACCTTTTCATTGAAGATCTAGGCTCTAAAAATGGCACTTCTGTAAACGGCACATACATAAAAGAGCCAACTGCAGTGAAAAGCAAAGATCGCATACAAATAGGCGATGTCGAGATACGAGTGAAGTACGAATAATGGCCAAAGTTTCACATTCGACATACGAAGCAAATTCCGGGTCCATCTCTCAAAACCTGCACCCTTATAGCTCTCGCACCGAAGTTGGCTATGTGCGCGAACACAACGAAGACAGCATGCTTGTTGCTCCCCCTCTGTTTGTGGTTTGCGATGGGATGGGAGGCCATGAAGCAGGCGAGGTAGCATCTGAAATCGCTGCAGACACGATATCGCGCCTTGCTCCAAGCAAGCTTGACGTCGATGCGCTAGGGCATGCCGTAGAAGAGGCCAACCTAGCAATCATCGATGCTGCCGATAAAGGCATTGGGCGCGAAGGCATGGGCACCACCTGCACGGCAGCCATGCTTGAAGGCGAACACTTGGCCATCGCACAAGTAGGCGACTCGCGCGCATATCTTTTACACGATGGGGCACTGCAACAACTGACCCGTGACCATAGCGTAGTAGCAGACCTCGTAGAATCCGGCGAAATAACCCCAGCTGAGGCACGCACTCATCAATGGCGAAGCTTCATCACTCGCGCCCTAGGGCTTGAACCTTACACTAAGCCCGACCTTTACGAGCTTGATGTGGAACAAGGCGACCGATTAATGATTTGTTCGGACGGCCTTTATTCGATGGTGTCCGACATGGAAATCGAAACCATAATGTCGCAAGCGCCTAACACCCAAGTTGCAACCGACTTACTAACAGAAGCCGCACTAGATGCGGGTGGAAGCGACAACATCACCGTGATTGTGGCCGATGTGACTGGCTACAACATGCAGAAACACAAAAAAGCAGTGAAACGATCGCGCATGACGGGTTTGCTTATTATCGCGGCGATGCTCGTGATTATAGGGCTTGCAATTGGTTCTCTGGCGTTTGTGATGAACACAGCCGCCTACCTTGCAGACGTTGATGGAAAAGTGGCTATATATAAAGGCATCCCCGGCGATCTGTTTGGCATTACTACTTCTAGCCTCTATGAGGTTACAGACGTTAACACCGATGACGTGAAGCCTGGCACTGCCGAAAGAATCAAAAGCCTCGAGATACGCTGTGACACCATAGATGAAGCTCAAGGGCTTATTGAGGAATACAAGCAACAAATCGCAGAGGATAATAGCTCGGCTGTTCCGACTCAAAAAACCGAAGAACAAGACAGTGAAGCGCAGAATACCGAAGCGCAAGATGCCGAAAATCAGGACGCCAACAAGCAAAACACTGACGCGCAAAACACCAAAAAGCAGTCCACACAAGACTCATCAAGCTCCAAAAGCTCAAAATCAAACACGAAAGGCACAAACTAATGTCGAAGCGAGGTGTGGAACTTCTGCTTCTTATTGTTGCGGCTCCAATCGTGATCGTACTTTTCGCGATGATGGTCGCAAATGGTGCAGGTACCATCGAAGGCCTTCGCGAGGTTAGCTTCAATACACTGGGCGTGCCAATTGGCATTTTCGCGGCATTCTTGGTCGCCCATTTAGCTATCAGAAAGCTTGCTCCCGATGCCGACCCAGCGCTTCTTCCAATCACGTTCGCGCTTTGTGGCATTGGTATCGCTTTTGTAACGCGATTGGCTCCCGAAGTTGCATCACGCCAACTTATATGGATGTTTGCCGGAGTAGTCGTTATGGTCATCATACTGGCGCTTCTTCAGAATTTAGAGAAGCTTGCGCAGTATAAATACACCCTCATGATTATTGGCGTGCTACTGTTGCTATCGCCTATGCTTCCATTCATTGGCGAAGAGATCAACGGAAGCCGCCTTTGGCTAAGCATTGGTCCGTTCTCATTCCAACCCGGCGAGATTGCAAAGATATGTATCGTCTTGTTTCTCGCGGCTTATCTTGCGCAAAACCGCGAGATGTTGTCGGTGTTCACATGGCGCATTGGTCCTCTTCGCCTCCCTAGCTTACAAACACTGCTTCCTTTGCTAATCATGTGGGCTTTGGCCTTCTTGATTGTCGTGTTGGAAAAAGACCTTGGCTCGGCGCTCGTACTTTTCCTGATGTTTTTGGTCATGCTTTATGTTGCAACCGGCAAGAAGCTCTATATCGTCATTGGCGTAATACTTGCAAGTATTGCTGCGGTGGCGCTGTTTTATATGTTCTCACACGTCCAACAACGCGTCTCTATCTGGCTTGACCCCTTTTCAGACACGCAAGGCGCAGGCTACCAAATTGTTCAAAGCCTCTATTCGCTAGCCGATGGCAACTTATTTGGTGTAGGCATAGGTCGCGGCCTATGTGACACTATCCCCTATGTTGAAAGCGACTTTATTTTCTCGGCTATTGCTGAAGAAACCGGCATGCTTGGCGCCGCTGGAGTGCTTCTTTTATACCTGCTGTTTGCGATTCGCGGAATTTATACCGCAGCGCGCGCGAAATCAGATTTCAGCTCGATTATGGTAGCTGGCATTACGTCAATAATCATCCTGCAAGCTTTCATTATTGTGGGTGGCGTCACAAGGCTTATACCACTAACAGGCATCACGCTGCCCTTCATAAGCCAAGGCGGATCATCGCTTATGGCTGGCTTCATAATAGTCGCCCTACTTCTTCGAGCAAGCGATAAGGCTACCGGCCGCCAAACAGAGCTTGACATGACGCAAGCCAGCGGAAGGTCGCATATAAGCGCATCAATGTTTGTCGGGATGGGCGCCCATAGCGCAAGCCAATCTGCAGTAGATGCAGCAAACGATACCGCAGGCGTTCTGGGTCGTGTCGCACTTGGCAAGCGCCTTACCAACACGATGATCGTATTTTCGATCCTCTTTGCCCTTCTTGTTGCCAACCTCACCTACATCATGCTTATAGACGCCGATCGCATCCAAAACCTGCCCGAAAACAATCACACGATTGCACGCGAACAAGACAGTGAGCGCGGCACTATTTCCACATACGATGGAGTAGTGCTTGCAAAATCTGTAGAAAACGAGGATGGAGACGGATACACACGCGTTTATCCTGCAGGCGATTTGGCCTCACATATCGTTGGCTACTATTCAACACAATATGGAACAAGCGGCATCGAAGCCACCATGAACGATTCACTGCGTGGAAACGAAAACTATGCAAGTTTTACTGATGCTATCAACTCGCTGGCAGGTGTAACGCAACCTGGCAACGATGTAACACTAACAATCAACTCCAAAATTCAGCAAGCCGCCCAAGACGCTATTGAGGGATACACGGGTGCTTGCGTGGTTATTGACCCTCAAACAGGCGCTGTGCTTGCAATGGCTTCTTCGCCAACTTATGACGCACAAGATGCAGAATCGGTGCTTGAAAAGGCGGCAGAAAGCGATTCCGATAATTCATCCGAGCTACTAAACCGCGCAACACAATCTCTTTATGCACCCGGTTCCACATTCAAGATAGTAACTTTAGCCTCCGCATTCCAAAATGGCGTGGCGAAAAAATCAACAACATACAATTCTCCTGGAGTGCTAGAAATAGGCGGTGGCGACGTAACTAATTTCGGCGAATACGGTTATGGCACTATCTCGCTTGAGCGAGCCTTCGCAGTTTCGTCTAACACAGTATTTGGGCAAGTAGGCGTAGACCTTGGGGCAAAAAGGCTTGTTGACACCTCTGAAGCTTTCGGTTTCAACAAAACATTCGACTTCGACTTACCGCTAGCAACTTCGCTTATGCCAGACCCCGAAGAGATGACAACATGGGAAACAGCTTGGGCTGCAGCAGGAGAGCCAGTAGGCGAACATACAAGCCCGGCAGGTCCGCAAACAACAGTGCTTGAAATGGCTCTTGTTGGATGCGGAATAGCTAACAGCGGCACCATCATGAAGCCTTATCTTGTCGAAGGGGTTTATAACTCAAACGGCACTCGCAGCTTAGAGGCAACACCAACCACCCTTTGGGAAGCCACAAAATCAAAGACTGCCGATAAAGTCTTAGACGTTATGAAAGGCGTTGTGGAAAGCGGCACTGCAACTGATGCGCAAATCGACGGCGTCACTGTTGCTGGCAAAACCGGTACCGCCGAACATGAGGGTAAAACAGACGATACCTGGTTTGTTGGCATCGCCGACGCTGATTCTGACCCAAGCGTGGTAGTTGCAATCGTATTGGAAGAAGCTGCAGATAGCGCGCATGCTTCTGCAAACGCTAAAAGCGTTATCAAGACAGCACTGAAAGTTAACGGCGAGCTTTGATCGCGAAAGGATATTGTCCAGATCACACAAGCGAAAAATATATGACGTTACAATACAGCTATTTCGCGTTCGTGTAGAATGGTGATACCTTTGAAATGAACTTAAACTGCACAAGAAGAAGGAACGGAAAACATGGCAGGTAGTGGACCTCTTACAGGCAAGGTTTTCTCCGGTCGATATCAAATCGGAGAACTAATCGGCGTTGGCGGAATGGCCGAGGTTTACAGCGCTCAGGATATGACGCTAGGGCGAATAGTCGCCATCAAAACCATGCTTCCGCAATATGCAACCGACCCCGATTTCACAAGGCGCTTCAAGCAAGAGGCTGCAGCTGCGGCTAATCTGCAAAGCCCGTATATCGTAAACGTATACGACTGGGGGCACGACCAAGGCACATATTTCATCGTTATGGAATTTGTGCGCGGCTCCGATCTGAAAACCGCTATTCAGCAGCGTGGTGCTATAAACCAGCGCAAGGTCGCAGAAATCGGAAGCCAGGTATGCCAGGCGCTCTCCGTTGCACACCAGCAAGACATCATCCATCGCGACATCAAGCCACAAAATATAATGATCCAGCCTGACGGCAACGTCAAAGTCATGGATTTCGGCATAGCTCGTGCGAAAAATTCCACTGCTGATAAAACTCAAACCGTTCTAGGAACAGCACACTATACCTCTCCTGAACAGGCTCAAGGTCAAGAACTAACGGCATCGTCTGATATTTACTCGCTTGGCGTCGTGCTCTACGAAGCAGCAACAGGTGTTCTTCCCTTCGATGGGCCAGATGCGGTAAGTGTGGCATTAATGCAGGTTCGCGAAGAGCCACCTAGGCCAAGCACTGTAAACCCGAATATCGACCCTGTACTTGAGGCCATCATTCTTACGGCCATGCAGAAAAACCCAGCGAATCGCTTCACCACGGCAAAAGATATGCGTATTGCTCTAAGCGACTATTTGGCCGGACGCCCGGTTAACTTCGCTGCACTTATTGCAGGCGGAGCCGCCCTTGGGGCTGCTGCAACCGCTGTAATGGGCTCGTCTGCTAGGGCGACAGGATACGACACTTCAGCCCAAACAAATGTCTTGAGACCTACAAACGCCATGGACTCAACGCAGGTTATGCCAATACAGACAGCCAATGGCGCAAACACGTCACAATCCGACCAGCGTAAATACGATTCAAACTCTAGCGTTGGGAAAAAGAAGTCCAAAAAAGGCCTGGTTATCGGGATCGTTATTGCGGTAATCGCAGTTATCGCCATCGCTGCGTTCGCTTTAGCTAGCAGCGGAATATTGAACTTTGGAAAACAGGCCGATGTTCCCGATGTTGTCGGAATGACATATGAGGATGCGGCAAGTACTATCAAAGACAGCGGTTTTACAGTTGGCGACAAAACTACTCAGTACGACAATGAGGCAGAATCTGGAACAGTTCTTTCTCAAAACCCAGGAGCCAATACCCAAGCCGCCGAAGGGTCTGCAATAGACCTTGTGATTTCTCAAGGCTCTGAACAAGTTAACATTCCTAACGTTGTAGGAATGAAAGAAAGCGATGCTATCCAAGAAATAGCCAGCAAAGGGTTTACCCCCGGCAACGTCGATCAACAGGAAAGCGAAGATGTTGATGAGGGTAAAGTCATAAGCCAAGATCCTGAGGCAGGAAGCAAGGCCAATTCTGGATCTATCGTCAACATCGTTGTTTCTAGCGGGATTGAAAAGGTTCAAGTGCCCGATATCACTGGCTATGACGTCGAAACTGCCAAAGGAATTGCTGAACAGTACGGATTAACGATAACCCTAGGCAGAACTGCGTCTAGCGATACCGTTCCTGAAGGCGAGATAATATTGCAAGATCCTAGTGCTGGCACGACGGCCAAAAAAGGCTCAACAATCTACTATCGCCTGTCCACAGGACCAGAAACTCCTGCAGAAATTGACATAGATAACTTTGTTGGTGACAGCGAAGATTATGCAGTTGGAAAACTTGAAGGTGCGGGCTTTACGGTAAAAACCAAGTATGCATATTCCAACGAATATGATGAAGGCATAGTTATCAAACAAAGCGCAACTTCGGCAAAGCAAGGCGCCACTATCACGCTTACCATATCAAAAGGCCCGAAGACCACTAGCTCGACCTCATCTTCAAGCGCCGCTAGCAGCGCCAGCGAAGAATCTAACTGATGCCACAAAACTAAGTTAGTTTGCAAGGTTTATATCTGATATAGGCCGTGATTTGGCCAGTAACGTAAGCCAGCAATATAGTTCAGATCGTAATTGTCGACTTCGGTCAGCAATTACGATCGCTAGATGCGGTTGTCAGCTGCAGCCATCGGTCGTGACTATCGACTATGGTTGTCAGCTGCGATCGCCGGCCACGATTATCGATTATGATCGCCAGCTAAAAAAAGAAGTTCCGCCACCGTTCTCAGGATGAACCCACCTTATCAAGGTGGGTGCCCGCAGCCTGCTTCCTGGCTTTCGTACCAACGGGCACGAATCCCCATTTCGCAAGCAATATAGGGTTCCCTGGTTAATTGCATCGGTCCATCGCTATAACAGACGGGGCGGAACCTAAGCCTTAGTATATGGGAAAGTCTCTTTATTGCTAGTCTTGACTTTTCTGCAAGCAAGAAAATGAAGCAGCAGCAAAGTGGTAAAAACTAGCAAATACAAACTGAGCCCAGCACATACTAACTCAAACCAGCAGAGGCTAGCTCATGTCAGCAAAGACAAACGCAGATCATCAAATACCAGCAAATACTAGCAGCGAGTTTATTTAGGTTAGGTCTTCTAGATCGCCAAGTTCCATCGGAGGCTCGATGCGGCATGAATAGTCGCCGTCATCGTTGATGTCAATAAATACATGACTGCCATCGAAAAGATTCCCGTTGATAACCTCTTGCGCTATACGATCAACAATCTGACGCTGAATCAACCGTTTTAGCGGACGTGCACCATAAATCGGATCGTAACCATCAATTGCCAAGTGCTCCATCGCTGCAGGCGTCACATCCAAACTTATGCGACGGCCAGACAAGCGTTCACGAACATCCTCTAGCTGTATATCTACTATCGGCTCGATCGTCGATATCGAAAGTTCATTGAAAGTAACAATGTCGTCGATACGGTTCAAGAACTCCGGACGGAAATGGCTGCGCAGTGCATCGTTCATCTTACGCTGGAAATCGGCCATGCGCTTGGCTGCCTGGTCAGGCGTCATCTTCGCCATGTCCTCGATCATGTCGCCCATGGTCTCGCCGCGGCTTGCAGGGTCTAGGCCAATCTCGCCATTCGAGGCCTCTTGAAGATCAAACGCAGCGCCACTAGCAGCATTGTCACGAATGATCTGCGAGCCGATGTTGCTAGTCATGATGATGATCGTGTTCTTAAAGTTAACGATGCGGCCTTGTCCATCTGTCAGACGGCCATCGTCAAGAACTTGCAAAAGAACATTGAAGACATCAGGGTGGGCTTTTTCTATCTCGTCAAGCAACACAACACAATATGGATGTCTGCGAACAGCCTCGGTAAGCTGGCCGCCCTCGTCATACCCAACATATCCTGGAGGCGCGCCAATCAAGCGCTGTACGCTGAACTTCTCCATGTACTCAGACATGTCGATGCGTACCATCGCCTTCTCGCTGTCGAATAAGTATTCCGCAAGTGCCTTCGCGAGTTCAGTCTTGCCAACGCCAGTAGGACCTAAGAACATAAACGATCCTATTGGCTTCTCGGGGTCTGCAAGGCCAGCACGCGACCGCCTAATTGCGCCAGCCACAACCTCAATAGCCTCATCCTGTCCCACTACTCGCTTGCGCAGAATTTCTTCGAGATCGACTAGCTTTTCCATCTCGCCCTGCATCATCTTAGTAACAGGAATTCCTGTCCAAGTGGATACCACTTGGGCTATCTCATCCTCGGAAACCTCTTCTTTAAGGATCGCACCCGATTCCTGATTCGACTTCAAGATTGACTCAGCTTCCTCAAGCTGCTGTTTTAGCTGCGGAATGCGCGAGAATCGTATTTCAGATGCAAGAGCAAGGTCGCCGTCACGAGTTGCGCGTTCTTCTTCAACCTGTGCAGAATCAAGTTCTGTCTTGATGTTCTGTACGTTTACGATAACGTCCTTTTCGTTTTGCCATGCGGCCTTCTGCGCATCAAGCTTGGTTTGCGCGTCGGCTATTTCGCGGCGTAGACGCTCAAGCCGTTCTGCAGAGGCATCGTCAGTCTCCTTCATGAGCGCCTGTTCTTCGATTTGCATCTGAGTAAGTCTGCGCTCTGCCGCGTCAACTTCCTCAGGCATCGAGTCAATCTCGATGCGAAGTCGGCTTGCAGCCTCATCCATAAGGTCGATTGCTTTGTCTGGAAGGAAACGGTCTGAAATATAGCGATCGGAAAGCTCTGCTGCAGCCACAATCGCGCCGTCAGTGATGCGAACTCCGTGATGTATCTCATACTTTTCTTTAAGACCACGAAGAATCGCTATTGTGTCTTCAACCGAAGGCTCACTTACAAGCACAGGCTGGAACCTGCGTTCAAGCGCGGCATCCTTTTCCACATATTTGCGATACTCGTCCAAAGTTGTTGCGCCAATGGCGTGAAGTTCGCCACGCGCAAGGGCAGGTTTTAGCATATTGCCCGCATCCAGGGAAGAGTCTGCCCCGGCGCCCGCGCCAACAATAGTGTGAAGCTCGTCGATAAACATGATGATATTGCCTTCGGATTCCTTCACTTCCCGAAGAACTGCCTTCAGGCGATCCTCAAATTCGCCACGATACTTAGCGCCAGCCATCATCGCGCCAAGGTCAAGCGAGATAATCTCGCGATCTTTAAGGCTTGATGGAACATCGCCCGCAACAATACGCTGAGCCAATCCTTCGACGATAGCAGTCTTGCCTGTACCAGGCTCTCCTATCAATACTGGGTTATTTTTGGTACGCCTAGAAAGCACCTGCACAGTACGTCGAATTTCCTCAGAACGGCCAATCACAGGGTCAAGCTTGCCTTCACGCGCCTGTTGAGTAAGGTTCTGACCATATTGTTCGAGCGCCTCGAATTGCGTCTTGTCTGTTTGAGATGTTACACGCGTCTGACCTCGAAGCGATTCATAGGCCGCCTCGATGTTTTTGCGTGTAACCCCGATCGCAGAAAGAATGCGCCCGGCCTCGCCTTTATCCTCAGAAAGAGCAATCAATAAATGTTCGGAAGTGACATAGGCATCGCCTAGCTTCCCAGCAATTTTTTCAGCATTGTCAATAGTTTTGATGAAGGCCTGTGAGGGCGCAGATACCGGAAAAACGTTCCCTGACGCCTTTGGCATCTTGTTGATTCCTTCATCAACGCTTTGCGCAAGAAAGACTGGGTCTGCTCCAATTCGTTTTATGATCGCAGAAATATTGTTTTCGTCTGCATCAATCAGCGCCTTCAGCAAGTGTATGGGCTCAATCGTTGCAGAATTAGCGTCACTTGCGACTCCCATAGAATTCTGAAACGCTTCTTGAGCAGTAACTGCAAGTTTGTTCAAGTTCATGATCGTTCCTTTATTCAGCGTCCTAATTAAGTGCTTTATTCTTTGATATCCTATTTGTTCGGCGCCCTTCATTCGGCGCTTGCCTTAATGCCATCTTTTATGTCATCTTTTGCGCCCTTCTTAAGCGCCATTTTTTGCGCCCATTCAAAGCGTGTGGCAAGGCGAATAGGCTAAATATGCTTGACAACAATTGCGCGTGCTTGCGTTGACCTTACGATCGCGTGCGGTGGCTCGTGCTTGCTAACCTCTTGCAGCCGATCGGCCAACCTCTTCACGCGAGCATGCAAATCTTCAAGTTCAGATTCGGCATCATCAAGGCGCGTTTGCAAGTCGATGATGCGCATGACACCCGCAAGGTTCACACCTTCCTCGGTAAGCTGGCTAATAAGCGCAAGCTTCTCGATATCTGCCTGTGAATACATGCGCGTACCGCCTTGGGTGCGCTGCGGAACAACAAGACCCTTCTGCTCGTAAGCACGAAGTGTTTGCGGATGCACTCCCGCGAGCTGTGCCGCAACCCCAATCATATAAAGAGGGCGGTTTCTGTCTGTATTGTGCATTCCTACCATGGTTTCACCTCTTTAGGTGAGGCTACGAGGAAGGCTTCCATCGCGGCTTTCTGTTTTTCGTTCATATTGGTTGGGGTATGAACCTCTACCTTGATCTTCAAATTACCGAAAGCGTCTTTCTTCTTCGATTTGATATCGCGCGCGCCTTTTCCCTTGATAGTAAGAATAGTGCCGTCTTGCGTGCCTGCGGGAATCTTGACTTTCACCTTGGTGCCATCGGGCGCCGGCACAACAATAGACTCTCCAAGCGCGGCCTGGGCTACATTCACTGGAAGCTTAACGATGACATCAGCCTTATCACGACTGTAATAAGGGTGTTCGGTAATGTGCGTAGTAATAAGCAAATCGCCTGCAGGACCGCCGTTAGTTCCCGGCGCACCCTTGCCCTTGTAGCGCAAACGTCCACCTTCACAAGCGCCTGCTGGAACCTTTACGTCGATGGTTTCTGGTTCGTTTTTGCCTTGCACCTTAACCGTCACGCGCTTAGTGGTTCCGCTGAAAGCCTCATCGAAAGTAACATTTAGAGTGACCTTAGAATCCGCTCCCTTTTGCTGGCGATTGATATTAAAATCCCAATCACTTCCAAACGCACCATTTCCAGAACGGATGGATTCAAGAATGTCAGACCAATCCATTCCCCCAAAGCCACCCGCACCCTTGGTGGTATAAGTGTAAGTTCCACCACCGCCAAAGATGTCATCTACGTTGAAGCCCCCAGGTCCGCCTCCTGCCGCACCGCCCCATGGAATTTGGTTTTCATTGGCGGTTCCGTACTGGTCGTAAAGGCTACGTTTCTTCTCGTCAGAGAGTACCTCGTAAGCCTCGTTAATTTCTTTGAACTTGGCTTCATCGCCGCCAGCATCAGGGTGGTGAGTTCGGGCTAACTTGCGAAACGCCTTCTTTATTTCATCTGTCGAGGCGTCGCGAGACACTCCTAGGATTTTGTAATAGTCTGGAACTTGTGCCATTTGCTCCGCCTCCCTTCTTCGGTTTAATGAATCTAAAAGCCCTTAAACTTTTTGAGTTTCAAATCTGTCATGGCTAAAAATCACCTAAGCCATACATAAGCAAGATTGGGATAGCTATTCTTCCTCAGTGTCTTTTGGACGAGGCTCTCCACCTGTAGTCACTGTTACCATTGCAGGCCTTAGCACCTTGCTTGCGATCTTGTAGCCCTTCTGATAAACCTCGGCAACTGTCTCGTCGTATTTGGTCGAATCTTCCACAGTGCCAACAGCCTGAGCCTCAAGCGCGTTGAAGGCCTCGCCTTCGGGATTGATCACCTCAACACCATCTTTTACAAGCGTATCGACAAACTTGTTAAGTACCGCTTCCACACCTGAAAGCAAACCTGTTTCGCCGTTGGTCTTCGCGTAGTTAATCGACCTTTCCAGATCGTCGATAACAGGAATCAAACTTCCGACCAGCTTTTCGGCTGCAAGCGCCTTTTGCTGGGCGGCTTGTTCCTTTTGTCTGCGACGATAGGTATCCCATTCGGCATGCAGCCTCATGTACTTGTCCTGCCATTCGGCTGCTTGTTTTATTGCGTCGTCAGCCGCTTTTTCTGCCGTGACCTCGCTGCCTTCAGCATTTTCTTGGGTCGCATCTGCGCTGGCCTTCTCGCGAAGCTCTTCTTCGGCCTCGTCGATAATTGTCGCCGCTTCTACTTCCAAAGCGTCATCAAACTCTTGAGCCTTCGCATCACTGGCGCTATCAGTTTGGGTTTTTTTGGCCTTTTCTTTCGAGACAGACGCACCCTTATCGGGTGCGCCGTCATTTCCGTGTGCCGCGTTCAAAGCGCTATCGTCTTTAGGCGCTTGATTTTCTGGGGAAGAGGCGCCCGCTTTCTTCGGGTCTGCCATTTTACTTGCCTTCTTCCTCGTCATCTACAACTTCGTAGTCTGCCTCGATTGTGTCATCATCTGTAGTGCTCTCGGTGTTTCCCATATCAGGTGCAGCCTGAGCGTTTTCAGTGTTGTAAACGACTTCAGCAAGCTTGTAGCCAGCTTGTTGCATACGCTCGGTAGCGGCACGGATTGCATCAATGTCGCTGCCCTCAAGCGCGCTCTTCGCCTCGGCAATAGCACTTTCGGCCTCGGCCTTTGAATCGGATGGAACCTTGTCGCCAAGCTCGTCAAGAGTCTGCTGGGTAGCACCCACAAGTGACTCACAATTGTTGCGTACCTCAACCTCTTCCTTGTGCTTGGCATCTTCCTCGGCATGAGCCTCGGCGTCTTTGACCATGCGATCGACTTCGTCGTCGGAAAGTGCAGTAGAGCCGCTAATGGTGATCTGCTGTTCCTTGCCAGTACCAAGGTCTTTGGCGCTAACGTTCACAATGCCGTTTGCGTCGATATCGAAGGTGACCTCAATTTGCGGAACGCCACGACGTGCTGCCGGAATGCCATTGAGCTGGAATCGCCCAAGTGTCTTGTTGCCAGCCGCCATCTGACGCTCGCCTTGCAGGACATGAACCTCGACGGAAGTCTGGTTGTCGGCCGCAGTCGAGTAGATCTCAGTCTTGCGAGTTGGGATGGTAGTGTTGCGGTCAATCATCTTAGTCATCACGCCGCCCATTGTTTCCACACCAAGGGAAAGCGGGGTAACGTCAAGCAAAAGGATGCCAGTGACGTCGCCAGAAAGCACGCCGCCCTGAATAGCTGCGCCCATGGCCACGACCTCGTCTGGGTTCACAGACATGTTAGGCTTTTTGCCGGTAAGCTTTTCTACAAGGTCTTGAACAGCCGGCATACGAGTGGAGCCACCAACAAGGATAACCTCGTCAAGCTGACCGGCCTTGATGCCTGCATCGTTTAGCGCTTGCTCAACAGGCTTCTTGCAGCGCTCGAGTAGGTCTTTGGTGATGCGCTCGAATTCCGCACGAGTAAGCGTATAGTCAAGATGCTTCGGGCCATCTGCGCCTGCCGTGATGAACGGAAGGTTGATGTTAGTTTGCGTGGTGGAAGAAAGTTCCATCTTAGCCTTCTCGGCTGCTTCCTTCAGACGCTGAAGCGCCATCGGGTCCTTGCGCAGGTTGATGCCATTGTCTGAGTCAAACTTATCTGCCATCCAGTCGATGATTCGCTGATCCCAGTCGTCACCACCTAGGTGGTTGTCGCCTGCGGTGGATGCCACCTCGAAGACACCGTCACCAAGCTCAAGCACAGAGACATCGAAGGTGCCACCACCAAGGTCGAATACGAGAATCTTCTCGTCGTGGTCGGCCTTATCTAGACCATAAGCAAGAGCTGCAGCTGTAGGCTCGTTGATGATGCGCTCGACCTCAAGACCAGCAATCTTGCCAGCATCCTTCGTTGCTTGGCGCTGGGCATCGTTGAAGTAAGCAGGAACGGTAATAACGGCCTTAGTGATAGTAGATCCCACCTGCTTTTCAGCATCGGCCTTCAGCTTCTGCAGAACCATCGCGCTGATTTCTTCTGGAGTATAGTTCTTGCCGTCGATATCGATAACAGCGCGCCCGTCCTTGCCTTTCTCTACCTTATACGAAACGGTTTTGCGCTCTTCTGGAGTCTCGTCATAGCTGCGGCCAATGAAACGCTTAACCGAACTTACAGTGTTTTCCGGATTGGTAACGGCTTGGTTTTTCGCAGCCTTGCCAACCACGCGTTCGCCATCTTTACGGAAGCCTTCTACTGAAGGGGTAGTGCGATCGCCTTCCGCATTTACCAGGATTTCAGGCTCGGAACCCTCCATAACAGCCATTGCCGAGTTTGTGGTTCCCAAGTCGATTCCAAGAATCTTAGCCATTTTTCTTTCCTTCCTTTCGTCAGCTTCCTTATTGAGCTTTGGTTGCTGCTTGGTCTGTTGTTCTTACGAAAACATGATATGCACTTTGTTACGATATCATTATTTGCAAGCATAATATAATCTAAGTGTCAACGTGTCAAGTTTTATGAATGCTTTCTTCATAAATTTTTTTGTCCATCGCGCGGAGAATACAAAATCTTGCCTTTGAGCTGGCCTTTTTTTAAATCGATAATAAGGGTCTTGTTTAGTAGAACAGGTGAACGGAGCTACAATTATGGCTAAAACATGGTATAATCATGGCCATATTTTAGGAGGTTGCCATGGCTAGTGCTACTACAACCAGTGAGGTAATGCGTGTAGTTCTTTCGTCGTCAATGAAGACTCAATTCCAGGCGAAATGCGCCAAGCGCGGGCAAAAGATGTCAGAGCGAATGAGGCAACTCATCGCCGAGGATCTCGCACAAGAACATACAGCTGCAGAAAACTTGTCAGACATACTGGCATCAGCCGCGAAAAAGAATGAGGCGAGTTCACTTCCCCTCATGACAATTGATGATATCGATGCATTTATCGAATCGGTGCGCGACGAACGCATTTCATCTGGGCACGTGTCATGATTGATGTCGTTTTAGACACTAACGTTCTTGTGGCTGCGCTGCTAAAACCCAAAGGTGACCATGCAACAGCACTTATGCAAATACTCAAATATCCAGATCAATTTAATATTGTTGTTAGTTCCCAGATGATAGATGAATATCGTGATGTACTTAGTCGCAGTGTTATCACTTTAAGGGGTTTGAAAGAGGAAGCCGAAGCTTTATTGAGTTTGATTCTGTCAATAGCCGAAGAGATAGTGCCTAAAGCGATTCCGGCTCTGGTTTATCCCGACGAAAAAGACAAGCCGTTTCTTGAGGCCGCCGTCTATGTCAATGGCCTACTTTTATCGAACAACACAAACGACTATCCCTTCGCCGGAGTGCGTATTATGAAGGCAGGAGAATTTTTGCGCTTCACCAAGGCGATGGGACTGTAAGGCTACTCAAGCAAACTGAGACAGCCAGAACACAAAGAACCGGGATGTGCGGACAAAAAGTTAGAGAGAGGAAGTGGAGTGGTCAAGATATCTTGGACAATTATTTAAGAACCTTTAGTGGAATGGGAAAGTTGCTAATGGTACGGAAAACCGTCCGCCCTTCCCTCGTTACATCCCCGATGCACCATAAAGGCAGCGATCGATTACGTCTTTTCCACGCAAATCATCCAACCATTCTTTGGGGATACCCTCAAAACCATACCTTGCTCCAGCAAGCGCCCCTGCAACGCAAGCGGTAGTATCGGTATCATCGCCTAGGTTTACCGCCTCAAGCACGCAGCCGCAGTAACTGCTGGTATGAAGCGCACACCAAAGCGCCGCAGCGAGCGTATCCAGCACATAACCAGTAGAGCGAACCGCTTCGCGTGGCATACCCTCCAGCCTTTCCATAAAGGCAAAACGCGTGTCATCTGGCTGCGCGGCTTGAACGGCAGCGCCAAGCGCTACCCCACTGAGCACCTGCCTTAAGATGCCAACAAACACCACACAGGCCTTGCACGAAAGCTCGTGTGCGTGAGTAATGGCGGATGCTTGGCTTATTTGCGCGTCGGTAGCATTGACAAAGGCAAGAGGAGCAATTCTCATAAGCGAACCATTGCCGTTTGAATACTCCCCATCGCATCCCTGACCCTCGGCAAGAGCCGCAGTCGTGGTAAGCCCAACGCCAAACACGGCGCCATCAGCGGTGTAATTGCCCTTATAGCGCCACGAGCAGAATCTCTCGCGCATGTCTTCAGTGTTAACACCGCCGCATACGCGCAGGCTCTCTAGCGTAGCTAAGAGCATCGAGGTATCATCAGAAAACGTGCCCTTGGGCATGTTATAAGTGCCGTGACCCGTCATGCCTGCACAGGTAAAACTGCCGCGTGCTCTGAATTCAAACGGCACTCCGAGCGCGTCCCCCACCGCTGCGCCGTACACAACTCCTAATAAAGCACGCTTTCGCTCTTCGATGTGGCGTTCTTCGATGTGGCGTTCGTCAATGTCGTGGTTGTTCATGTAGTTCTCGTCCATGTCGTGCTTGTCCCTGTCGTGCTTGTCCCTGTCGTGCTTGTCCCTGTCGTGCTTGTCCCTGTCGTGGTTGCCATGCACGAGATGTACCTGCTTACAAACTATTTTTTTGCGCCAGGCAGCCGCGTAATCGCGCGCAATCTTGTAGCTGAAGTCACCAAGAATCCATAATTCACCGCATATGCCAACAGTCTCGTCGATGTTGAGGATAAGCTTCTTGTTCATATCGTCCACATCGACAAATGGCCGCACGGTAAACTAATAGCATTAGCATGCCCCAAGTGCAAATCGCTTGTGAAGAACAGCGCCAACTTTTATCACCTCTTGCTAAAGAATCTCGCTTAATTTGTTTTTTCAAACAGACCTTTGCCGGTAATACATTTTTTTCTATCAGTTAAAAACAGGTGCTTTTTGGGTTGCTGCTATTACTGCTATCACGCTCGCCACTTTTGGCGAATAATGGCACCAGGGACGAAGCTTGATCTCTGAATACCTGCATACCGTTCAGTCATTGAACATTTTTGTTCAGTCATTGAACAAATTCAAACAATGGAGTATTCTCCCAGTAATAACCAAAGAAACGGGAGAGTGCCATGTACGAAAGAGCGCTTGTTGGTAAGCTGGTAGAGCGTATGAGGGAGCCCAAGCGGTTCATCCAGGTTGTCGAAGGGCCAAGGCAAACAGGCAAGACCACCGCAGTTCGGCAAGCGTTAGAGAAGCTGGATGTTCCTTCCCGAATGGCTCGCGCTTCCCAAGACATACCGTCGCTTGGCGACTGGCTGAGGCGCGAATGGGAACAGGCGCGACTTCTCGCCAAGGAAGGCGAGGCCATCCTGGCAGTTGACGAGATACAGCTTGTGCAGCAGTGGTCTTCGATTGTCAAAGCGCTGTGGGATGAGGATGTTGACGCGGGAACACAGCTCAAAGTAATCTTGACCGGTTCGTCGTCGTTGCTCTTGAAGAAGGGAACGGCAGAAGCTTTGACGGGCCGCTTCGAGATGCTGCCCTGCTATCAATGGGATTTCGCTGAGATGCGCGATGCGTTTGGCTTCGACATCGACGACTACCTCTTCTTCGGGGGTTATCCGGGAGCTGCTCCCTTTGCAGATGACGAAGGAAGATGGCTCGATTACATGCAGGCCTCCATCATCGATCCGAGTGTCTACAAGGACGTCATAAGCCTTGATCGCATCACTAAGCCTGCGCTGATGGAAGCGCTGTTCAAACTCGGATGTGCCTATTCGGGCCAAGAGCTTTCGTATAGGAAGCTCTTAGGTCAGCTCGACGACGCGGGCAACGCAACAACCATTGCACACTATCTGAAGCTTTTAACTGATGCGGGTTTGCTGAGCGGCTTGCAAAAATACTCCGAAAAACTCATCAAGGCAAAGGCATCGTCGCCGAGGCTTTGCGCATTCGATACTTCTCTTATGGTTGCGAATTACGGCAGAAATCGACATGACTTGCTGGAGCGGCCTGAGCAACGAGGGCACCTTGTGGAAAGTGCTGTTGGTGCATACCTGCTCAAGCGCTCGAAAAGAGAGCACTTCGAAGTTAATTGGTGGCGCGATGGCAATAAAGAAGTGGATTTCGTTGTATCAGACGGGAGTGCACGCACTGCTATCGAAGTGAAGAGCGGGAGCGTGAAGGGGCTGGGCGGGTTGGATGCCTTCTGCTCCAAATTCCCAGAGACGAAGACGATTGTGGTGGGCTCTGAAGCGGCTCCTTTGGAATCCTTTTTGCTGGGAGATATCGAGCTTTTTTAGCCCGGTGCTTGTGACCTCGTCTCTTCGGTCTGACGGCTCAATGAGGAGAGGCTACGGCATCAAGCCGACGTGGGCCGAAGGCGTTGCTATCCAACCTGTTGCCGAGGCCATAACGGCCGCAGCAACAACCATGGGATGCAAGAGAGCGCGCCAGGCCGCATCCGAGGCTCTAAAACAGGGGTATATTTCACAAAGCGAGGCGGACAGGATCGAAAGAAAGTAAGAGAGCCGGTCGGGACGACCGGCTCTCTTTTTGAGGATATATTTATGAACAATCTACTTTGTCGCTCCACAGGTGGAGCACTTGTATCCCGTTGTTACCGTTTCATCGTAAGCAGCGGAGACAAGTACTTGTTCATCATAAGCAGCAGTTACTACAATTGTGTCTTCACGATAACTAGCTGGTTCCTCACCTGCAAGAGCGTGAGCTTCTATATGCGCCGCCGCACTTCCTGTAATGTCAGCTCCGCAGTAATTACAAACAGAAGCCTGGCGCGTTACGGCATTATGATGCACGGTATTGTACACTGCGTCGTGATGGACTGTCTTTGTCTGTGCTACCCAGTTGTGGGTATGCGACGTGGAGTTGCTACCAGAGCTGCTGCTGGTGCTGTTGGTATTCGATGAAGTGCTTGATGTAGCAGCTTTTGTTTGTGCTGATTGTGTACCTTGCTT
>CAZYOQ010000021.1:0-21689 GCA_964649145.1 uncultured Eggerthellaceae bacterium
TTTTTGCTGCGGCCGTTATGGCCTCGGCAACAGGTTGGATAGCAACGCCTTCGGCTCGCGTCGGCTTGATGCCGTTGTCTCTCCTCCTTGAGCCGGTCAGACCGAAGAGACAAGGACATAAGCATCGGGCTAAAAAAGCTCGATATCTCCCAGCAAAAAGGATTCCAGAGGAGCCGCTTCAGAGCCCACCACAATCGTCTTCGTCTCTGGGAATTTGGAGCAGAAGGCATCCAACCCGCCCAGCCCCTTCACGCTCCCGCTCTTCACTTCGATAGCAGTGCGTGCACTCCCGTCTGATACAACGAAATCCACTTCTTTATTGCCATCGCGCCACCAATTAACTTCGAAGTGCTCTCTTTTCGAGCGCTTGAGCAGGTATGCACCAACAGCACTTTCCACAAGGTGCCCTCGTTGCTCAGGCCGCTCCAGCAAGTCATGTCGATTTCTGCCGTAATTCGCAACCATAAGAGAAGTATCGAATGCGCAAAGCCTCGGCGACGATGCCTTTGCCTTGATGAGTTTTTCGGAGTATTTTTGCAAGCCGCTCAGCAAACCCGCATCAGTTAAAAGCTTCAGATAGTGTGCAATGGTTGTTGCGTTGCCCGCGTCGTCGAGCTGACCTAAGAGCTTCCTATACGAAAGCTCTTGGCCCGAATAGGCACATCCGAGTTTGAACAGCGCTTCCATCAGCGCAGGCTTAGTGATGCGATCAAGGCTTATGACGTCCTTGTAGACACTCGGATCGATGATGGAGGCCTGCATGTAATCGAGCCATCTTCCTTCGTCATCTGCAAAGGGAGCAGCTCCCGGATAACCCCCGAAGAAGAGGTAGTCGTCGATGTCGAAGCCAAACGCATCGCGCATCTCAGCGAAATCCCATTGATAGCAGGGCAGCATCTCGAAGCGGCCCGTCAAAGCTTCTGCCGTTCCCTTCTTCAAGAGCAACGACGACGAACCGGTCAAGATTACTTTGAGCTGTGTTCCCGCGTCAACATCCTCATCCCACAGCGCTTTGACAATCGAAGACCACTGCTGCACAAGCTGTATCTCGTCAACTGCCAGGATGGCCTCGCCTTCCTTGGCGAGAAGTCGCGCCTGTTCCCATTCGCGCCTCAGCCAGTCGCCAAGCGACGGTATGTCTTGGGAAGCGCGAGCCATTCGGGAAGGAACATCCAGCTTCTCTAACGCTTGCCGAACTGCGGTGGTCTTGCCTGTTTGCCTTGGCCCTTCGACAACCTGGATGAACCGCTTGGGCTCCCTCATACGCTCTACCAGCTTACCAACAAGCGCTCTTTCGTACATGGCACTCTCCCGTTTCTTTGGTTATTACTGGGAGAATACTCCATTGTTTGAATTTGTTCAATGACTGAACAAAAATGTTCAATGACTGAACGGTATGCAGGTATTCAGAGATCAAGCTTCGTCCCTGGTGCCATTATTCGCCAAAAGTGGCGAGCGTGATAGCAGTAATAGCAGCAACCCAAAAAGCACCTGTTTTTAACTGATAGAAAAAAATGTATTACCGGCAAAGGTCTGTTTGAAAAAACAAATTAAGCGAGATTCTTTAGCAAGAGGTGATAAAAGTTGGCGCTGTTCTTCACAAGCGATTTGCACTTGGGGCATGCTAATGCTATTAGTTTACCGTGCGGCCATTTGTCGATGTGGACGATATGAACAAGAAGCTTATCCTCAACATCGACGAGACTGTTGGCATATGCGGTGAATTATGGATTCTTGGTGACTTCAGCTACAAGATTGCGCGCGATTACGCGGCTGCCTGGCGCAAAAAAATAGTTTGTAAGCAGGTACATCTCGTGCATGGCAACCACGACAGGGACAAGCACGACAGGGACAAGCACGACAGGGACAAGCACGACAGGGACAAGCACGACATGGACGAGAACTACATGAACAACCACGACATTGACGAACGCCACATCGAAGAACGCCACATCGAAGAGCGAAAGCGTGCTTTATTAGGAGTTGTGTACGGCGCAGCGGTGGGGGACGCGCTCGGAGTGCCGTTTGAATTCAGAGCACGCGGCAGTTTTACCTGTGCAGGCATGACGGGTCACGGCACTTATAACATGCCCAAGGGCACGTTTTCTGATGATACCTCGATGCTCTTAGCTACGCTAGAGAGCCTGCGCGTATGCGGCGGTGTTAACACTGAAGACATGCGCGAGAGATTCTGCTCGTGGCGCTATAAGGGCAATTACACCGCTGATGGCGCCGTGTTTGGCGTTGGGCTTACCACGACTGCGGCTCTTGCCGAGGGTCAGGGATGCGATGGGGAGTATTCAAACGGCAATGGTTCGCTTATGAGAATTGCTCCTCTTGCCTTTGTCAATGCTACCGACGCGCAAATAAGCCAAGCATCCGCCATTACTCACGCACACGAGCTTTCGTGCAAGGCCTGTGTGGTGTTTGTTGGCATCTTAAGGCAGGTGCTCAGTGGGGTAGCGCTTGGCGCTGCCGTTCAAGCCGCGCAGCCAGATGACACGCGTTTTGCCTTTATGGAAAGGCTGGAGGGTATGCCACGCGAAGCGGTTCGCTCTACTGGTTATGTGCTGGATACGCTCGCTGCGGCGCTTTGGTGTGCGCTTCATACCAGCAGTTACTGCGGCTGCGTGCTTGAGGCGGTAAACCTAGGCGATGATACCGATACTACCGCTTGCGTTGCAGGGGCGCTTGCTGGAGCAAGGTATGGTTTTGAGGGTATCCCCAAAGAATGGTTGGATGATTTGCGTGGAAAAGACGTAATCGATCGCTGCCTTTATGGTGCATCGGGGATGTAACGAGGGAAGGGCGGACGGTTTTCCGTACCATTAGCAACTTTCCCATTCCACTAAAGGTTCTTAAATAATTGTCCAAGATATCTTGACCACTCCACTTCCTCTCTCTAACTTTTTGTCCGCACATCCCGGTTCTTTGTGTTCTGGCTGTCTCAGTTTGCTTGAGTAGCCTTACAGTCCCATCGCCTTGGTGAAGCGCAAAAATTCTCCTGCCTTCATAATACGCACTCCGGCGAAGGGATAGTCGTTTGTGTTGTTCGATAAAAGTAGGCCATTGACATAGACGGCGGCCTCAAGAAACGGCTTGTCTTTTTCGTCGGGATAAACCAGAGCCGGAATCGCTTTAGGCACTATCTCTTCGGCTATTGACAGAATCAAACTCAATAAAGCTTCGGCTTCCTCTTTCAAACCCCTTAAAGTGATAACACTGCGACTAAGTACATCACGATATTCATCTATCATCTGGGAACTAACAACAATATTAAATTGATCTGGATATTTGAGTATTTGCATAAGTGCTGTTGCATGGTCACCTTTGGGTTTTAGCAGCGCAGCCACAAGAACGTTAGTGTCTAAAACGACATCAATCATGACACGTGCCCAGATGAAATGCGTTCGTCGCGCACCGATTCGATAAATGCATCGATATCATCAATTGTCATGAGGGGAAGTGAACTCGCCTCATTCTTTTTCGCGGCTGATGCCAGTATGTCTGACAAGTTTTCTGCAGCTGTATGTTCTTGTGCGAGATCCTCGGCGATGAGTTGCCTCATTCGCTCTGACATCTTTTGCCCGCGCTTGGCGCATTTCGCCTGGAATTGAGTCTTCATTGACGACGAAAGAACTACACGCATTACCTCACTGGTTGTAGTAGCACTAGCCATGGCAACCTCCTAAAATATGGCCATGATTATACCATGTTTTAGCCATAATTGTAGCTCCGTTCACCTGTTCTACTAAACAAGACCCTTATTATCGATTTAAAAAAAGGCCAGCTCAAAGGCAAGATTTTGTATTCTCCGCGCGATGGACAAAAAAATTTATGAAGAAAGCATTCATAAAACTTGACACGTTGACACTTAGATTATATTATGCTTGCAAATAATGATATCGTAACAAAGTGCATATCATGTTTTCGTAAGAACAACAGACCAAGCAGCAACCAAAGCTCAATAAGGAAGCTGACGAAAGGAAGGAAAGAAAAATGGCTAAGATTCTTGGAATCGACTTGGGAACCACAAACTCGGCAATGGCTGTTATGGAGGGTTCCGAGCCTGAAATCCTGGTAAATGCGGAAGGCGATCGCACTACCCCTTCAGTAGAAGGCTTCCGTAAAGATGGCGAACGCGTGGTTGGCAAGGCTGCGAAAAACCAAGCCGTTACCAATCCGGAAAACACTGTAAGTTCGGTTAAGCGTTTCATTGGCCGCAGCTATGACGAGACTCCAGAAGAGCGCAAAACCGTTTCGTATAAGGTAGAGAAAGGCAAGGACGGGCGCGCTGTTATCGATATCGACGGCAAGAACTATACTCCAGAAGAAATCAGCGCGATGGTTCTGCAGAAGCTGAAGGCCGATGCTGAAAAGCAGGTGGGATCTACTATCACTAAGGCCGTTATTACCGTTCCTGCTTACTTCAACGATGCCCAGCGCCAAGCAACGAAGGATGCTGGCAAGATTGCTGGTCTTGAGGTCGAGCGCATCATCAACGAGCCTACAGCTGCAGCTCTTGCTTATGGTCTAGATAAGGCCGACCACGACGAGAAGATTCTCGTATTCGACCTTGGTGGTGGCACCTTCGATGTCTCTGTGCTTGAGCTTGGTGACGGTGTCTTCGAGGTGGCATCCACCGCAGGCGACAACCACCTAGGTGGTGACGACTGGGATCAGCGAATCATCGACTGGATGGCAGATAAGTTTGACTCAGACAATGGCATCAACCTGCGCAAGGACCCGATGGCGCTTCAGCGTCTGAAGGAAGCAGCCGAGAAGGCTAAGATGGAACTTTCTTCCACCACGCAAACTAACATCAACCTTCCGTTCATCACGGCAGGCGCAGATGGCCCGAAGCATCTTGACTATACGCTTACTCGTGCGGAATTCGAGCGCATCACCAAAGACCTACTCGAGCGCTGCAAGAAGCCTGTTGAGCAAGCGCTAAACGATGCAGGCATCAAGGCCGGTCAGCTTGACGAGGTTATCCTTGTTGGTGGCTCCACTCGTATGCCGGCTGTTCAAGACCTTGTAGAAAAGCTTACCGGCAAAAAGCCTAACATGTCTGTGAACCCAGACGAGGTCGTGGCCATGGGCGCAGCTATTCAGGGCGGCGTGCTTTCTGGCGACGTCACTGGCATCCTTTTGCTTGACGTTACCCCGCTTTCCCTTGGTGTGGAAACAATGGGCGGCGTGATGACTAAGATGATTGACCGCAACACTACCATCCCAACTCGCAAGACTGAGATCTACTCGACTGCGGCCGACAACCAGACTTCCGTCGAGGTTCATGTCCTGCAAGGCGAGCGTCAGATGGCGGCTGGCAACAAGACACTTGGGCGATTCCAGCTCAATGGCATTCCGGCAGCACGTCGTGGCGTTCCGCAAATTGAGGTCACCTTCGATATCGACGCAAACGGCATTGTGAACGTTAGCGCCAAAGACCTTGGTACTGGCAAGGAACAGCAGATCACCATTAGCGGCTCTACTGCACTTTCCGACGACGAAGTCGATCGCATGGTCAAAGACGCCGAGGCTCATGCCGAGGAAGATGCCAAGCACAAGGAAGAGGTTGAGGTACGCAACAATTGTGAGTCACTTGTGGGTGCTACCCAGCAGACTCTTGACGAGCTTGGCGACAAGGTTCCATCCGATTCAAAGGCCGAGGCCGAAAGTGCTATTGCCGAGGCGAAGAGCGCGCTTGAGGGCAGCGACATTGATGCAATCCGTGCCGCTACCGAGCGTATGCAACAAGCTGGCTACAAGCTTGCTGAAGTCGTTTACAACACTGAAAACGCTCAGGCTGCACCTGATATGGGAAACACCGAGAGCACTACAGATGATGACACAATCGAGGCAGACTACGAAGTTGTAGATGACGAGGAAGAAGGCAAGTAAAATGGCAGACCCGAAGAAAGCGGGCGCCTCTTCCCCAGAAAATCAAGCGCCTAAAGACGATAGCGCTTTGAACGCGGCACACGGAAATGACGGCGCACCCGATAAGGGTGCGTCTGTCTCGAAAGAAAAGGCCAAAAAAACCCAAACTGATAGCGCCAGTGATGCGAAGGCTCAAGAGTTTGATGACGCTTTGGAAGTAGAAGCGGCGACAATTATCGACGAGGCCGAAGAAGAGCTTCGCGAGAAGGCCAGCGCAGATGCGACCCAAGAAAATGCTGAAGGCAGCGAGGTCACGGCAGAAAAAGCGGCTGACGACGCAATAAAACAAGCAGCCGAATGGCAGGACAAGTACATGAGGCTGCATGCCGAATGGGATACCTATCGTCGCAGACAAAAGGAACAAGCCGCCCAGCAAAAGGCGCTTGCAGCCGAAAAGCTGGTCGGAAGTTTGATTCCTGTTATCGACGATCTGGAAAGGTCGATTAACTACGCGAAGACCAACGGCGAAACAGGTTTGCTTTCAGGTGTGGAAGCGGTACTTAACAAGTTTGTCGATACGCTTGTAAAAGATGGTGTTGAGGTGATCAATCCCGAAGGCGAGGCCTTCAACGCGCTTGAGGCTCAGGCTGTTGGCACTGTGGAAGATTCGACCAAATACGACGAGACAGTTGCCGAGGTTTATCAGAAGGGCTACAAGATCGCAAGCAAGGTGCTAAGGCCTGCAATGGTAACAGTGACTACAGGTGGAGAGCCTCGTCCAAAAGACACTGAGGAAGAATAGCTATCCCAATCTTGCTTATGTATGGCTTAGGTGATTTTTAGCCATGACAGATTTGAAACTCAAAAAGTTTAAGGGCTTTTAGATTCATTAAACCGAAGAAGGGAGGCGGAGCAAATGGCACAAGTTCCAGACTATTACAAAATCCTAGGAGTGTCTCGCGACGCCTCGACAGATGAAATAAAGAAGGCGTTTCGCAAGTTAGCCCGAACTCACCACCCTGATGCTGGCGGCGATGAAGCCAAGTTCAAAGAAATTAACGAGGCTTACGAGGTACTCTCTGACGAGAAGAAACGTAGCCTTTACGACCAGTACGGAACCGCCAATGAAAACCAAATTCCATGGGGCGGTGCGGCAGGAGGCGGACCTGGGGGCTTCAACGTAGATGACATCTTTGGCGGTGGTGGAACTTACACTTATACCACCAAGGGTGCGGGTGGCTTTGGGGGAATGGATTGGTCTGACATTCTTGAATCCATCCGTTCTGGAAATGGTGCGTTTGGAAGTGATTGGGATTTTAATATCAATCGCCAGCAAAAGGGAGCGGATTCTAAGGTCACTCTAAATGTTACTTTCGATGAGGCTTTCAGCGGAACCACTAAGCGCGTGACGGTTAAGGTGCAAGGCAAAAACGAACCAGAAACCATCGACGTAAAGGTTCCAGCAGGCGCTTGTGAAGGTGGACGTTTGCGCTACAAGGGCAAGGGTGCGCCGGGAACTAACGGCGGTCCTGCAGGCGATTTGCTTATTACTACGCACATTACCGAACACCCTTATTACAGTCGTGATAAGGCTGATGTCATCGTTAAGCTTCCAGTGAATGTAGCCCAGGCCGCGCTTGGAGAGTCTATTGTTGTGCCGGCGCCCGATGGCACCAAGGTGAAAGTCAAGATTCCCGCAGGCACGCAAGACGGCACTATTCTTACTATCAAGGGAAAAGGCGCGCGCGATATCAAATCGAAGAAGAAAGACGCTTTCGGTAATTTGAAGATCAAGGTAGAGGTTCATACCCCAACCAATATGAACGAAAAACAGAAAGCCGCGATGGAAGCCTTCCTCGTAGCCTCACCTAAAGAGGTGAAACCATGGTAGGAATGCACAATACAGACAGAAACCGCCCTCTTTATATGATTGGGGTTGCGGCACAGCTCGCGGGAGTGCATCCGCAAACACTTCGTGCTTACGAGCAGAAGGGTCTTGTTGTTCCGCAGCGCACCCAAGGCGGTACGCGCATGTATTCACAGGCAGATATCGAGAAGCTTGCGCTTATTAGCCAGCTTACCGAGGAAGGTGTGAACCTTGCGGGTGTCATGCGCATCATCGACTTGCAAACGCGCCTTGATGATGCCGAATCTGAACTTGAAGATTTGCATGCTCGCGTGAAGAGGTTGGCCGATCGGCTGCAAGAGGTTAGCAAGCACGAGCCACCGCACGCGATCGTAAGGTCAACGCAAGCACGCGCAATTGTTGTCAAGCATATTTAGCCTATTCGCCTTGCCACACGCTTTGAATGGGCGCAAAAAATGGCGCTTAAGAAGGGCGCAAAAGATGACATAAAAGATGGCATTAAGGCAAGCGCCGAATGAAGGGCGCCGAACAAATAGGATATCAAAGAATAAAGCACTTAATTAGGACGCTGAATAAAGGAACGATCATGAACTTGAACAAACTTGCAGTTACTGCTCAAGAAGCGTTTCAGAATTCTATGGGAGTCGCAAGTGACGCTAATTCTGCAACGATTGAGCCCATACACTTGCTGAAGGCGCTGATTGATGCAGACGAAAACAATATTTCTGCGATCATAAAACGAATTGGAGCAGACCCAGTCTTTCTTGCGCAAAGCGTTGATGAAGGAATCAACAAGATGCCAAAGGCGTCAGGGAACGTTTTTCCGGTATCTGCGCCCTCACAGGCCTTCATCAAAACTATTGACAATGCTGAAAAAATTGCTGGGAAGCTAGGCGATGCCTATGTCACTTCCGAACATTTATTGATTGCTCTTTCTGAGGATAAAGGCGAGGCCGGGCGCATTCTTTCTGCGATCGGGGTTACACGCAAAAACATCGAGGCGGCCTATGAATCGCTTCGAGGTCAGACGCGTGTAACATCTCAAACAGACAAGACGCAATTCGAGGCGCTCGAACAATATGGTCAGAACCTTACTCAACAGGCGCGTGAAGGCAAGCTTGACCCTGTGATTGGCCGTTCTGAGGAAATTCGACGTACTGTGCAGGTGCTTTCTAGGCGTACCAAAAATAACCCAGTATTGATAGGAGAGCCTGGTACAGGCAAGACTGCTATCGTCGAAGGATTGGCTCAGCGTATTGTTGCGGGCGATGTTCCATCAAGCCTTAAAGATCGCGAGATTATCTCGCTTGACCTTGGCGCGATGATGGCTGGCGCTAAGTATCGTGGCGAATTTGAGGATCGCCTGAAGGCAGTTCTTCGGGAAGTGAAGGAATCCGAAGGCAATATCATCATGTTTATCGACGAGCTTCACACTATTGTTGGCGCGGGCGCCGGGGCAGACTCTTCCCTGGATGCGGGCAATATGCTAAAACCTGCCCTTGCGCGTGGCGAACTTCACGCCATTGGCGCAACAACTTTGGACGAGTATCGCAAATATGTGGAAAAGGATGCCGCGCTTGAACGCAGGTTCCAGCCTGTGCTTGTAAGTGAGCCTTCGGTTGAAGACACAATAGCGATTCTTCGTGGTCTTAAAGAAAAGTATGAGATACATCACGGAGTTCGCATCACTGACGGCGCGATTGTGGCTGCAGCAGAGCTTTCCGATCGCTATATTTCAGACCGTTTCCTTCCAGACAAAGCAATCGACCTTATGGATGAGGCTGCAAGCCGACTTCGCATCGAGATTGACTCGATGCCTGAGGAAGTTGACGCGGCAGAGCGCAGACTTACTCAGATGCAAATCGAAGAACAGGCGCTCATGAAGGAGACTGACGATGCCTCTGCAGAACGGCTTGAGCGTCTACGCCGCGAAATAGCCGACGCGCAAACCAAGCTTGATGCGCAGAAGGCCGCATGGCAAAACGAAAAGGACGTTATCGTAAACGTACAGAACATCAAGACAGAACTTGATTCTGCACAGGTTGAAGAAGAACGCGCAACTCGTGACGGCGACCTTGCTCTTGCATCTGAAATACGATTCTCGCGCATTCCGCAGCTAAAACAGCAGCTTGAGGAAGCTGAGTCAATCTTGAAGTCGAATCAGGAATCGGGTGCGATCCTTAAAGAAGAGGTTTCCGAGGATGAGATAGCCCAAGTGGTATCCACTTGGACAGGAATTCCTGTTACTAAGATGATGCAGGGCGAGATGGAAAAGCTAGTCGATCTCGAAGAAATTCTGCGCAAGCGAGTAGTGGGACAGGATGAGGCTATTGAGGTTGTGGCTGGCGCAATTAGGCGGTCGCGTGCTGGCCTTGCAGACCCCGAGAAGCCAATAGGATCGTTTATGTTCTTAGGTCCTACTGGCGTTGGCAAGACTGAACTCGCGAAGGCACTTGCGGAATACTTATTCGACAGCGAGAAGGCGATGGTACGCATCGACATGTCTGAGTACATGGAGAAGTTCAGCGTACAGCGCTTGATTGGCGCGCCTCCAGGATATGTTGGGTATGACGAGGGCGGCCAGCTTACCGAGGCTGTTCGCAGACATCCATATTGTGTTGTGTTGCTTGACGAGATAGAAAAAGCCCACCCTGATGTCTTCAATGTTCTTTTGCAAGTTCTTGACGATGGCCGTCTGACAGATGGACAAGGCCGCATCGTTAACTTTAAGAACACGATCATCATCATGACTAGCAACATCGGCTCGCAGATCATTCGTGACAATGCTGCTAGTGGCGCTGCGTTTGATCTTCAAGAGGCCTCGAATGGCGAGATTGGCCTAGACCCTGCAAGCCGCGGCGAGACCATGGGCGACATGATCGAGGACATGGCGAAGATGACGCCTGACCAGGCAGCCAAGCGCATGGCCGATTTCCAGCGTAAGATGAACGATGCACTGCGCAGCCATTTCCGTCCGGAGTTCTTGAACCGTATCGACGACATTGTTACTTTCAATGAACTTTCGATATCGACGATCGAGCCGATAGTAGATATACAGCTAGAGGATGTTCGTGAACGCTTGTCTGGCCGTCGCATAAGTTTGGATGTGACGCCTGCAGCGATGGAGCACTTGGCAATTGATGGTTACGATCCGATTTATGGTGCACGTCCGCTAAAACGGTTGATTCAGCGTCAGATTGTTGATCGTATAGCGCAAGAGGTTATCAACGGGAATCTTTTCGATGGCAGTCATGTATTTATTGACATCAACGATGACGGCGACTATTCATGCCGCATCGAGCCTCCGATGGAACTTGGCGATCTAGAAGACCTAACCTAAATAAACTCGCTGCTAGTATTTGCTGGTATTTGATGATCTGCGTTTGTCTTTGCTGACATGAGCTAGCCTCTGCTGGTTTGAGTTAGTATGTGCTGGGCTCAGTTTGTATTTGCTAGTTTTTACCACTTTGCTGCTGCTTCATTTTCTTGCTTGCAGAAAAGTCAAGACTAGCAATAAAGAGACTTTCCCATATACTAAGGCTTAGGTTCCGCCCCGTCTGTTATAGCGATGGACCGATGCAATTAACCAGGGAACCCTATATTGCTTGCGAAATGGGGATTCGTGCCCGTTGGTACGAAAGCCAGGAAGCAGGCTGCGGGCACCCACCTTGATAAGGTGGGTTCATCCTGAGAACGGTGGCGGAACTTCTTTTTTTAGCTGGCGATCATAATCGATAATCGTGGCCGGCGATCGCAGCTGACAACCATAGTCGATAGTCACGACCGATGGCTGCAGCTGACAACCGCATCTAGCGATCGTAATTGCTGACCGAAGTCGACAATTACGATCTGAACTATATTGCTGGCTTACGTTACTGGCCAAATCACGGCCTATATCAGATATAAACCTTGCAAACTAACTTAGTTTTGTGGCATCAGTTAGATTCTTCGCTGGCGCTGCTAGCGGCGCTTGAAGATGAGGTCGAGCTAGTGGTCTTCGGGCCTTTTGATATGGTAAGCGTGATAGTGGCGCCTTGCTTTGCCGAAGTTGCGCTTTGTTTGATAACTATGCCTTCATCATATTCGTTGGAATATGCATACTTGGTTTTTACCGTAAAGCCCGCACCTTCAAGTTTTCCAACTGCATAATCTTCGCTGTCACCAACAAAGTTATCTATGTCAATTTCTGCAGGAGTTTCTGGTCCTGTGGACAGGCGATAGTAGATTGTTGAGCCTTTTTTGGCCGTCGTGCCAGCACTAGGATCTTGCAATATTATCTCGCCTTCAGGAACGGTATCGCTAGACGCAGTTCTGCCTAGGGTTATCGTTAATCCGTACTGTTCAGCAATTCCTTTGGCAGTTTCGACGTCATAGCCAGTGATATCGGGCACTTGAACCTTTTCAATCCCGCTAGAAACAACGATGTTGACGATAGATCCAGAATTGGCCTTGCTTCCTGCCTCAGGATCTTGGCTTATGACTTTACCCTCATCAACATCTTCGCTTTCCTGTTGATCGACGTTGCCGGGGGTAAACCCTTTGCTGGCTATTTCTTGGATAGCATCGCTTTCTTTCATTCCTACAACGTTAGGAATGTTAACTTGTTCAGAGCCTTGAGAAATCACAAGGTCTATTGCAGACCCTTCGGCGGCTTGGGTATTGGCTCCTGGGTTTTGAGAAAGAACTGTTCCAGATTCTGCCTCATTGTCGTACTGAGTAGTTTTGTCGCCAACTGTAAAACCGCTGTCTTTGATAGTACTTGCCGCATCCTCATATGTCATTCCGACAACATCGGGAACATCGGCCTGTTTTCCAAAGTTCAATATTCCGCTGCTAGCTAAAGCGAACGCAGCGATGGCGATAACTGCGATTACCGCAATAACGATCCCGATAACCAGGCCTTTTTTGGACTTCTTTTTCCCAACGCTAGAGTTTGAATCGTATTTACGCTGGTCGGATTGTGACGTGTTTGCGCCATTGGCTGTCTGTATTGGCATAACCTGCGTTGAGTCCATGGCGTTTGTAGGTCTCAAGACATTTGTTTGGGCTGAAGTGTCGTATCCTGTCGCCCTAGCAGACGAGCCCATTACAGCGGTTGCAGCAGCCCCAAGGGCGGCTCCGCCTGCAATAAGTGCAGCGAAGTTAACCGGGCGTCCGGCCAAATAGTCGCTTAGAGCAATACGCATATCTTTTGCCGTGGTGAAGCGATTCGCTGGGTTTTTCTGCATGGCCGTAAGAATGATGGCCTCAAGTACAGGGTCGATATTCGGGTTTACAGTGCTTGGCCTAGGTGGCTCTTCGCGAACCTGCATTAATGCCACACTTACCGCATCTGGCCCATCGAAGGGAAGAACACCTGTTGCTGCTTCGTAGAGCACGACGCCAAGCGAGTAAATATCAGACGATGCCGTTAGTTCTTGACCTTGAGCCTGTTCAGGAGAGGTATAGTGTGCTGTTCCTAGAACGGTTTGAGTTTTATCAGCAGTGGAATTTTTCGCACGAGCTATGCCGAAATCCATGACTTTGACGTTGCCGTCAGGCTGGATCATTATATTTTGTGGCTTGATGTCGCGATGGATGATGTCTTGCTGGTGTGCAACGGAGAGCGCCTGGCATACCTGGCTTCCGATTTCTGCGACCTTGCGCTGGTTTATAGCACCACGCTGCTGAATAGCGGTTTTCAGATCGGAGCCGCGCACAAATTCCATAACGATGAAATATGTGCCTTGGTCGTGCCCCCAGTCGTATACGTTTACGATATACGGGCTTTGCAGATTAGCCGCAGCTGCAGCCTCTTGCTTGAAGCGCCTTGTGAAATCGGGGTCGGTTGCATATTGCGGAAGCATGGTTTTGATGGCGACTATTCGCCCTAGCGTCATATCCTGAGCGCTGTAAACCTCGGCCATTCCGCCAACGCCGATTAGTTCTCCGATTTGATATCGACCGGAGAAAACCTTGCCTGTAAGAGGTCCACTACCTGCCATGTTTTCCGTTCCTTCTTCTTGTGCAGTTTAAGTTCATTTCAAAGGTATCACCATTCTACACGAACGCGAAATAGCTGTATTGTAACGTCATATATTTTTCGCTTGTGTGATCTGGACAATATCCTTTCGCGATCAAAGCTCGCCGTTAACTTTCAGTGCTGTCTTGATAACGCTTTTAGCGTTTGCAGAAGCATGCGCGCTATCTGCAGCTTCTTCCAATACGATTGCAACTACCACGCTTGGGTCAGAATCAGCGTCGGCGATGCCAACAAACCAGGTATCGTCTGTTTTACCCTCATGTTCGGCGGTACCGGTTTTGCCAGCAACAGTGACGCCGTCGATTTGCGCATCAGTTGCAGTGCCGCTTTCCACAACGCCTTTCATAACGTCTAAGACTTTATCGGCAGTCTTTGATTTTGTGGCTTCCCAAAGGGTGGTTGGTGTTGCCTCTAAGCTGCGAGTGCCGTTTGAGTTATAAACCCCTTCGACAAGATAAGGCTTCATGATGGTGCCGCTGTTAGCTATTCCGCATCCAACAAGAGCCATTTCAAGCACTGTTGTTTGCGGACCTGCCGGGCTTGTATGTTCGCCTACTGGCTCTCCTGCTGCAGCCCAAGCTGTTTCCCATGTTGTCATCTCTTCGGGGTCTGGCATAAGCGAAGTTGCTAGCGGTAAGTCGAAGTCGAATGTTTTGTTGAAACCGAAAGCTTCAGAGGTGTCAACAAGCCTTTTTGCCCCAAGGTCTACGCCTACTTGCCCAAATACTGTGTTAGACGAAACTGCGAAGGCTCGCTCAAGCGAGATAGTGCCATAACCGTATTCGCCGAAATTAGTTACGTCGCCACCGCCTATTTCTAGCACTCCAGGAGAATTGTATGTTGTTGATTTTTTCGCCACGCCATTTTGGAATGCGGAGGCTAAAGTTACTATCTTGAATGTGGAACCGGGTGCATAAAGAGATTGTGTTGCGCGGTTTAGTAGCTCGGATGAATTATCGGAATCGCTTTCTGCCGCCTTTTCAAGCACCGATTCTGCATCTTGTGCGTCATAAGTTGGCGAAGAAGCCATTGCAAGCACAGCGCCTGTTTGAGGGTCAATAACCACGCAAGCACCCGTGTATCCCTCAATAGCGTCTTGGGCGGCTTGCTGAATTTTGGAGTTGATTGTTAGTGTTACATCGTTGCCAGGTTGCGTTACACCTGCCAGCGAGTTGATAGCATCAGTAAAACTTGCATAGTTTTCGTTTCCACGCAGTGAATCGTTCATGGTGGCTTCGATGCCGCTTGTTCCATATTGTGTTGAATAGTAGCCAACGATATGTGAGGCCAAATCGCCTGCAGGATAAACGCGTGTGTATCCGTCTCCATCCTCGTTTTCTACAGATTTTGCAAGCACTACTCCATCGTATGTGGAAATAGTGCCGCGCTCACTGTCTTGTTCGCGTGCAATCGTGTGATTGTTTTCGGGCAGGTTTTGGATGCGATCGGCGTCTATAAGCATGATGTAGGTGAGGTTGGCAACAAGAAGGGCAAAGAGGATCGAAAATACGATCATCGTGTTGGTAAGGCGCTTGCCAAGTGCGACACGACCCAGAACGCCTGCGGTATCGTTTGCTGCATCTACTGCAGATTGGCTTGCGCTATGGGCGCCCATCCCGACAAACATTGATGCGCTTATATGCGACCTTCCGCTGGCTTGCGTCATGTCAAGCTCTGTTTGGCGGCCGGTAGCCTTATCGCTTGCTCGAAGAAGTAGGGCGACTATTATGAAGCCAGCCATAAGCGATGATCCGCCTTGGCTTATGAAGGGCAGCGTGATGCCTGTTAGTGGTATAAGCCTTGTGACGCCACCCACAATAATGAAAGCTTGCAGGATGATTATTGACGTAATGCCAGCTACCATAATCGAGCTGAAATCTGATTTCGCGCGCGCTGCGGTATAAATTCCGCGAATCGCAAACAGCAGGTATAAAAGAAGCACTCCAGCGGCGCCAAGCATGCCGGTTTCTTCAGCAATAGCCGAGAAAATAAAGTCGCTTTCAACATAGGGGATAGTGTCACATAGGCCGCGACCTATGCCTACACCAAATAAGTTGCCATCGGCTAGCGAATAGAGGCTTTGAACAATTTGGTAGCCTGCGCCTTGCGTGTCTGAAAAGGGGTCAAGCCAGATAGAGACGCGTTGTTGGACGTGTGAGAACATATAAAACAGCGCCACCGCAGCAATACTTGCAAGTATTACGCCAATGACGATATAGAGCTTCTTGCCGGTTGCAACATAAAGCATGACCAAAAACATCAGGAAAAGTACGAGCGCCGAGCCAAGGTCTTTTTCCAACACGACAATCAAGAAGGCCAAAGCCCACATGATTAGCAAAGGAAGCAGTGTTTGTAAGCTAGGGAGGCGAAGAGGACCAATGCGCCATGTGAACACCGACAACATCTCGCGGTTTTGCGCAAGATAAGCCGCGAGAAACAAGACGATACATATCTTTGCAATCTCGCCGGGTTGGAATGAGAACGGACCAATGCTTAGCCAAAGGCGGCTTCCGTTGATCTCTTCGCCAATGAATGGAAGCATAGGCGATAGCAACAGTAGCACGCCAATAATCATGAGGGTGTATTTATACTGCGCAAGCTTCTCTAAATTCTGAAGAAGCGCCAGTATGATGACCATAACGACTACTCCGGCAAACATCCATATAAGTTGGCGTGATGCAACTTCGGGAGCCAATCGCGTTACAAAAGCGATACCAATGCCACAAAGCGCGAACGTGATTGGAAGAAGCGCTGGGTCGGCATCGGGAGCAAGCTTTCTGATAGCTAAATGGGCGACCAAGAATGCCGCGAAAATGCCAATTGGCACGCCCAGTGTATTGAAGCTAACCTCGCGAAGGCCTTCGATGGTACCTGCACCATTTGCGACCATCATCGCGAAAAGTACGATCACGATTGGAGCCGCAACAATAAGAAGCAGAAGTTCCACACCTCGCTTCGACATTAGTTTGTGCCTTTCGTGTTTGATTTTGAGCTTTTGGAGCTTGATGAGTCTTGTGTGGACTGCTTTTTGGTGTTTTGCGCGTCAGTGTTTTGCTTGTTGGCGTCCTGATTTTCGGCATCTTGCGCTTCGGTATTCTGCGCTTCACTGTCTTGTTCTTCGGTTTTTTGAGTCGGAACAGCCGAGCTATTATCCTCTGCGATTTGTTGCTTGTATTCCTCAATAAGCCCTTGAGCTTCATCTATGGTGTCACAGCGTATCTCGAGGCTTTTGATTCTTTCGGCAGTGCCAGGCTTCACGTCATCGGTGTTAACGTCTGTAACCTCATAGAGGCTAGAAGTAGTAATGCCAAACAGATCGCCGGGGATGCCTTTATATATAGCCACTTTTCCATCAACGTCTGCAAGGTAGGCGGCTGTGTTCATCACAAACGCCAGAGAACCAATTGCAAGCCCTATAATCACGAGCATCGCCGCGATAATAAGCAAACCCGTCATGCGCGATCGTTTCACTGCTTTTTTGTGTTTCTGCATGTTGTAGCCAGTCACATCGGCCACAATCACGGTGATGTTGTCGCTTCCACCCGCATCTAGTGCGGCTTCTGTTAGTAAGTCGGTTGCAACTTGGGTGTTAGGCGCTTGCGACATTATGGTTTCGATTTCCATGTCGGACACCATCGAATAAAGGCCGTCCGAACAAATCATTAATCGGTCGCCTTGTTCCACATCAAGCTCGTAAAGGTCGGGCTTAGTGTAAGGTTCAAGCCCTAGGGCGCGAGTGATGAAGCTTCGCCATTGATGAGTGCGTGCCTCAGCTGGGGTTATTTCGCCGGATTCTACGAGGTCTGCTACTACGCTATGGTCACGGGTCAGTTGTTGCAGTGCCCCATCGTGTAAAAGATATGCGCGCGAGTCGCCTACTTGTGCGATGGCCAAGTGTTCGCCTTCAAGCATGGCTGCCGTGCAGGTGGTGCCCATGCCTTCGCGCCCAATGCCTTTATCGGCAGCATCGATGATTGCTAGGTTGGCCTCTTCTACGGCATGCCCTAGCGCATCGACGTCAAGCTTGCTTGGAGCAAGGCGCGATATCGTGTCTGCAGCGATTTCAGATGCTACCTCGCCTGCTTCATGGCCTCCCATCCCATCGCAAACCACAAACAGAGGGGGAGCAACAAGCATGCTGTCTTCGTTGTGTTCGCGCACATAGCCAACTTCGGTGCGAGAGCTATAAGGGTGCAGGTTTTGAGAGATGGACCCGGAATTTGCTTCGTATGTCGAATGTGAAACTTTGGCCATTATTCGTACTTCACTCGTATCTCGACATCGCCTATTTGTATGCGATCTTTGCTTTTCACTGCAGTTGGCTCTTTTATGTATGTGCCGTTTACAGAAGTGCCATTTTTAGAGCCTAGATCTTCAATGAAAAGGTTTGGTCCCATTAGTTGAAGGCGTGCGTGGCGTCCCGATACATAGCTGGCACCAATTACTATGTCAGAGCCTGGTGCGCGCCCTATAACCACAGGACCTGTGATTGCAATGTTAAGCCCGCGTAGTTCCTTAGGTCCCTTTTCGACCTCGATGCGCCAGACCTTGCCCTTTTTCGTGGCTCCGCTAACCTGATTTACGCCTGTGCGCATAATTGCGAATAGAAACAGGTATAAAAGCGCGACGAAAAGCAGACGAGCCGCCAGAAGGACGATATCAATCATATGATCCTTCCTTGTTTAGCAGTTGGCTTGGTGCAAGTTTCGAGCAAGTTTCAATAATCATAGGAAAAGTGATGTTTTGAAGTCGCATTATTATTGTGATTTAAATCTCGTGCATGAATCTAAAGACGTCTTCGCGTTGAATTGTTATCTGCAGTCCTAGCTCTTTTCCAGCTGCTTCCAAACGAGACTGAACTTCGTCGAAGCTAGCGCTTTCAAGGTCGAGCGTTGTAAGCATGGTCATGCAGAAGATCTCGTTTTCCCCGAGAACTGTTTGATTTATGTCATCAATATTGGCGTTACATTCCAAAAGGACGTTTGCGACGGCTGCTACGATGCCGGTACGGTCTCCTCCGAGCACCGATATGACGCATTTCATGTGTGTTCCTATCGTTGAGCGTTTAATGTGCAAGAATTCTATAATTGCATAATTGTAGGGCAAATTAGAGATATGCGCATGAAACGCTTGACTCGATTGGTATGTGGCTGCTTGGCCGCTTTTCAAATGTGATCATTTAGAAGGAAGAGAAAAATGGATAAGGAAAAAATCGAAGAGGGCGTTCGGATGATCCTTGAAGGCATCGGCGAGGATCCGAACCGCGAGGGTTTGCTGAAGACGCCTGCGCGAGTAGCTCGCATGTATGAAGAAGTTTTTTCCGGCATGAACGAAGACCCAAAAAAGCATTTCGAAACGACATTTGACGAACACCACGAAGAAATGGTCATTGTTCGAGATATTCCCTTCTATTCGATGTGTGAACACCACTTAGTGCCGTTTTTTGGGCTGGCTCACGTGGCCTATATTCCTGCATCCGATGGGCGAATTTGCGGTCTTTCTAAGCTCGCGCGTTTGGTAGACGTATTCGCAAAGCGCCCGCAGGTTCAAGAACGTTTGACGTCTCAGGTGGCAGACACCCTAATAGAAGAGCTTCATCCGCAAGGAGTGCTTGTTGTGCTTGAGGCCGAGCACCTATGCATGAGCATGCGTGGCGTTAAAAAGCCAGGCAGTCGCACTACCACAAGCGCGGTTCGTGGTGCATTCGAAAAGAGTCAGGCTACCCGCAACGAAGCGTTAAACCTTATCTTTCGCAGTTAGGGGCGATACCGTCAATGAACCGACTATGATCCGGATATGAACTGGCTACAAATCAGCTAAGAACCGGCTGCAAACCAGCTATGTACCGGCTACAAATCAGCTGTGAACCGGCTGCAAACCGGCTGCAAACCGGCTATGAACCGGCGGGCATTGTTGTATAGAAGGTCATCCAGCTCAGCTTCGGTGAAGTTAAGGGCAGAGAATATCTCAAGTTCGCTTATTGGGTTCCACATTGGAAAATCGCTTCCGAACATGACGCGATCGGTGCCGTAGAGGCGCGTTAGTTCTTCAGTGCGGCGAGGTCCAATAAAGGCCATAGAACTTGACATATCAACGTAGCAGTTCTCGTTTTTCAGGTATTCCAGTGCTAGGTCAAAGATAGACCATCCACCAAAATGTGCAGCATTCACGACAAGGTCAGGGAAGGTGTGCAAAATTTTCTTCATCCTGCGTGGATGCGAGTAGTCGTAGCGGTAATCGCCGCAATGCATGATTATTGGCAAGCGACCCTGAGCAATTTCGTATATGCGCATGAGCCTCGGGTCGTCCATGTCTACTTTTTGTGTATCGGGGTGCAGTTTTATGCCCTTAAGGCCGCGAGTCTGTGCACGGTTAATCTCGCTTTCAAGTTGGTCATCTGTCATGTCTTGGTGTAGCGTCATAAAGCCAATGAACTGCGGGTGAGCATCGCATTCGTCGGCAATGAAATCGTTTATGGATTGCACTTGTTCGGCTTTTGTCGCGACGGAATGAATTATGCATTGGTTGATAGGAGAGGTCGCACATATATCAAGTAGCTTGGTCGTTGTACCATCTATGACATCCATGTGTATGCCGTAGAAATCTCCGACAGCATGTACTGCGCGATCGGCGATTTTAGACGGATAAACATGGCAATGGCAATCTATGACGTTTTGTTTAAGCTCGTTCATTTACATCTCCGGAAGTTAACTTTGTAAACTTGTTCTTGTCGGTTGCGCTCGTGGTTGTCTGATGCGCCGAGAGGCAAGACCCGATTATGCGCTTTTTTGCTCAAGGAATCTAGCTTGCATCCTTTTTACAAAACTATTTCTTAAAGGTTACGACCTTGCATGTTCAGCCGCCTTAAAGGATGTGGGCTATATAAAATCTGCGCTAGGCAAAAATTACGTTGGGGGCTTCGTGCATTCGCGATGAGGAAAGGAGGGTATAAGAATGTCGAAATTAGAGGCAGGAAGAGTTATCACTCCGTCTGAGGCCAATGATCTAATTGTTGAGGAAGACCCTGTCGTTTTGGACGTTAGAACGCCTTCAGAATTTGCCGAAGGCCATATTGAAGGTGCTGTGAGCCTTCCGTTAGACGAACTCTCTAAGGCAACAGTGCTTGATATTGTTGAAGATACGAACAAACAGATTCTTCTCTATTGCACGTCAGGTAGGAGGTCGGGCGCCGCGGGTGCTAAACTTGCAAGAGCGGGGTTTAGCCGCGTGTATGAACTGGTCGGCGGGATAAACGCATGGCCATTCGGAACGGTCTCATAGAGGGGAGACGATATGCGTTACAAGAATATCATGGTTGCATATGATGGATCCGAGCCTTCCAAAGAGGCAATTCTTGTTGCGAAAGACCTTATAGGCGATGATGCAGATGCTACCTTGCACGTGATAACAGTTGTTGCGGTTGGTTCGCTGGGGATTGACTCGATGACCTTCGAAGGGGCGTCCGGCATACAGCAGATCTTCCCCGATATGTCTTCTTATGAGGCAGCACTTAAAGGCGCCGAAGAGCTTTGGAGCCAAAATATTGAAGAGGCTGTTGCAGAGCTTCTTCCTGATGCGAATTTCACGATTAAAAAAGATGCAATTGTTTCGGTAAAGGCCGCGGAAGGCATTTGCGAATATGCGAAGGATAAGAATATTGAGATGATAGTCATGGGCAGAAGAGGCCTCGGGGCTTTCCGTGCCATGCTTGGAAGTGTGAGCTATTCGGTGATTCACCAGATGGATATTCCCGTTGTTACTGTGAAATAGGTACTTGCAATCGTGGACAATGCGAGTATTATATAACCCTGTCGCTTTGACAGGACATAGTGCGGGGTGGAGCAGTCTGGTAGCTCGCCGGGCTCATAACCCGGAGGTCGTTGGTTCAAATCCAGCCCCCGCGACCAACAAAATCGC
>CAZYOQ010000022.1:0-21235 GCA_964649145.1 uncultured Eggerthellaceae bacterium
TAGTGCCAACATTAAGTTGCGAAGACATGCTGGTCTATCTTCAGTCTTTGGATCCTTCGGAATCAATGGGGCAGTAGGACCGGACGCAAGTCCGACATCCCACCTCCTCATACTGTTTCGAATAAGCGCGATAACGGCGCATGGGAAAATCTCGTCGCAATTAGCAACAGGTTGGAATATTATTTTTAATAGCTAGATTCATTAGCGTGCAATTCATTGATAGCTGAAACTACATCCAAGAAGACATCATCGTCCATTTTGCCAAGTGGTTCGTCATTCAACAAATCTTCCTGCGTGACTCTAAAGATTGGATCTAATTGAACCCATGAGGGTTTCAAAAGGCCACAGCTGCTCCAATTTTCGATTACATGACCTGGAAAATCTGATTTAGCTAAATTGGCAGTAGTAATCTTGGAAACGCGCAAGGTACCTTCATTACTCAAAATAAGTACGGGTCTGACTTTGCCTACATCTGGATGATCTAGAAAATGTATGTAAGCTAGCCAGATTTCTCCTGATTTTGGGCTAGACGAGATCGTCATAAAGCCCTTCGTCCTCTGGAAAATCGGTTTCTGAAGGGAGCACTGCATAGCCCTTGTCAGGATCCGGCTCTAAAACAGGGATCTTAGACCAGTCAATCAATGGGACTTCGCTGTTGGTTCCTGCTGGCGAAATGACGACCCAAGGCTTTGAATTGCGGATTACTGTAACTGGCTTACCGGTCTTGCAAACGCTTTCCGCGATTTTAGAAAAGTTGGATCTTGTTTCTGAAACTGTTGCTGTCAAAGATGCCATAAGATTTCTCCTGTTGCAGATGAGATATTGTATACATAATACAATACAAAATTCTGCAATAAATTATAATATAGATTTGTTACCAATCATTCAAAAGTATTAGAGAAACTGGGGCAACCTGCTTTAGCAAAGACCACCGAGGGGCATCACAATCTAACTCCTCTCAGGCTCGTATGCGTTCTTGCTTAACTTCTCAAGCCATTAAGATGGAGCAAATACCCAATCTAAAATCCTTCCTATACGAATCAAATATCTTGGTATCATAAAATTCTCTGAGAACTGGTTTCCTCAAACGCGCTAGCTTATACAATATCTACGAAAAGACCAGTTCAGGTGCATTGTTGGGACAGCGTTTCGCAAGGCGTGCCCTAGTATGCACACTAACAAGTAAACAGCGAATTCGAATGAGACAAGTCAGACGCTGATTTATCTCGCTCAGCGAATTTAGACACAGCATTAAGGATGATACATGGCATTCGTGCATCTTCATAATCATACGGAATATTCGCTTTTAGACGGAATCACGCACATCAAGGACATGGTCAGGCGTGCAGCCGAACTTGACATGCCGGCCGTTGCCATAACAGACCACGGCGTTATGTCTGGTGTGGTCGAGCTTTGTGACGCCTGCGATGCCGTCGAGGCCGAAACGGGCAAGAAGGTAAAGCCAATATATGGCTGCGAGGTTTATTTCACGCCCGACGAAGACCTTTCTAAAGATGGGCGTCCTAAGCTTTTCCACTTGTTGCTTTTAGCAAAGACCACCGAGGGGTATCACAACTTGCTTCGCCTGGTAACGGAAAGCCACGTTGACAATTACTACTATAAGCCGCGCACGACTTTAAGCCAGCTGAAGAAGTACGGGCACGGCATTATCGCAACCTCTGCCTGCATCGCGGGAATAATTCCGAAACTGCTTGACAATGGACAGGTAGACGACGCTATTGCTTGGGCTAAAACCTTCGCATCGTGTTTTGACGAAGGTGACTTCTATATCGAATTGCAAAATCAAGGCCCTGAGGTTAGAACCGATTCAGGACTTACTCAGCCAGACTTAAACAAGCGTCTTTCTAGTCTTGCTAAGCAATGCGGGTTAAAGACCGTTGCCACAAACGATTTCCACTATCTGCTTCAAGAGGATGCCAAGGCGCAAGATTTGATGCTTTGTGTTGGTATGCAGGCAACTGTGAACCAAGAAGGCCGCATGCGTTTTCCTAACGATCAGTTCTATATGAAGACTGAAGAGGAAATGCGTGCCGCCATGGCCGACTACCCTGAGGCTTGTGATACTACGGTGGAAATTGCCGAGAAGTGCAACGTCACTCTTGCCCGCGAAAATATCCTTCCACGTTTTCCTCTGCCGCAAGGCGAAACTGAAGAAAGCTGGTTTCGCAAACGCGTAAAGGAAGGTTTAGAGAAGCGTTATGGAAACCCAGTGCCCAAGGAGGCTCAAGATCGCGCCGACTACGAGATGGGCGTCATCATTCAACAGGGCTTTCCGGCATACTTTCTTATAGTTCAGGAATATATTCAATGGGCCAGGAGTCAAGGTATAGGTGTAGGACCGGGGCGTGGGTCTGCTGCAGGGGCTATTGTTGCTTACGCGATGGGTATCACCGACCTTGACCCGCTAAGTAACGGGCTTCTTTTCGAGAGGTTTTTGTCGCTTGAACGTGTGGAGATGCCCGATATCGACGTCGACTTTGAGGATGAACGCCGCGGCGAGGTTATAGACCATATCAAAGAAGTTTATGGCGAAGACCATGTTTCGGGCGTTATTACCTTTGGAAAGCTGCAAGCCAAAAATGCCGTTCGCGATGCTGCGCGCGTGCTTGACTACCCATATGCCCTAGGCGACAGAATCTGCAAGATGATAGGCAACGATCTTGGTATCACGATCGACGAAGCTCTTGAGAAGAACCCGGAACTTGCGGCGGCATACGACAGTGAATCGGATGTTCATGCCGTACTTGAAGCGGCTAAATCTATCGAAGGCCAGATTCGAGGGGAAGGCGTGCACGCTTGTGCGACAATCATTTGCCGCGACCCGCTTTCCGACCACGTTCCGCTGAAGCGCGATACCAAAGGCGGCGGCATCATCACGCAATACGATGGTCACTACACCCCAGAACTTGGCCTTCTAAAGATGGACTTCCTTGGCCTTCGAACACTTGGTGTTCTTTCGCGCGCATGCAGAAACATCGAAGCCAGAACAGGCGTGCATATCGTGCCTGAAGAAATTCCTACCGATGACGAAAAGGCCTTTGAGCTTATGCGCTCGGGAAATATGGACGGGCTTTTCCAGGTGGAAAGTTCTTTGTACGTAAGCCTTTTCAAGCGCCTTCCGCCAAAGAAGTTTTCAGATATTGTTGCCTCCATTGCCTTGAATCGTCCAGGCCCTCTTGAGTCGGGCATGGTGGATGACTACGTTGCGGTAGCTAGCGGAAAGAAACCCGTTCACTACTATGACGACCGCCTGCGCCCCATACTCGAAGAAACATACGGCACCATGGTCTACCAAGAGCAAATTATGCAGGTGTCGATGGCCATGTCTGGTTTTAGCGCAGGCAAGGCCGACAAGCTTCGCAAGGCTATGGGCAAGAAGAAGCTTGACGTTATGAAAGAGCTTCAGGAGGACTGGAACACGGGCGCGGTAGAAAACGGGTTTTCGCTTGATGTCGCCAAAGAGATTTGGTCTGACGCCGAGAAGTTCGCGAAATACGCTTTCAATAAGTCGCATTCTGCTGCATACGCAATAATCGTTATGCGCACCGCATACCTAAAGGCCTACTACCCTTACGATTACATGGCTGCGGTTCTTTCAAGCTACATGGGCAAAAACGATCGCCTTATTCGATACGTTGCCAGTGCAAACCATAACGGCACGCCTGTGCTTCCGCCTGATATCAATACCTCAAATGTGGAATTCACGCCTGTCGAGGGCGGTATTCGCTTTGGGCTTATGGGTGTTCGTGGAATTGGGCGAGGTGTTGCAGAAGAGATTATCGAGGAACGCGAGAAGGGTGGCCCCTTTACTTCACTGCACAACTTCGTGAATCGCGTTAGCTCGAAGGTTTCCAAGCGAAATGCGCTCGAAGCTCTAGTTAAGGGTGGCGCATTCGACAGCACAGGCTATACTCGCAGGCAGATGATGCATTTTATTGATGCAACCCCTATGCTTGACCAAGCTGCCAAGCGGCAAAAAGATGCAGAATCTGGCCAGGTTTCCATGTTCGACATGTTCGCCGATGTCCAAGATTCTGGTTTTGAGGAAGATATTCCCAAGCCTGATGGCATCGAGTGGGAGAAGTCAGACAAGCTGCGCTTTGAAAAAGACATTATGGGCATTTATGTTTCCGAGCATCCTCTTGCGCCGTATGAGAACATGATTGCGAAACTTACCAAATACAAGCTGGGCGATCTTGCCGACTTCAAGAAAGACATCAAGAACGCTACTTTCGTAGGGCTTGTATCGTCTCTTATCACGAAGCCTACTAAGCGAAACACTATCATGGCGCAGTTCGTGCTTGAAGATGTGACCGGCATGATAGAGTGCATCGCATTTGACTACGATAAGTTCCGTGATGTGCTTCACGAGGATGCTATCTTGAAGGTGCGCGGCAAGTTTGAGCCTTCCGATGGGCGAAGCCAGATTATTGCTTACGAGATAGGCGAGCTTGTTCTTGACGAAGTAGGTGGCACAATAGGCAAGCCTCCCTCGCATCTAGAAATAGAGCTTAAGTCTGCGGAATTCGATCAGGACGCATCTCTTCGCCTAAATCGCATACTTCGCCAATTTCCTGGACGTGACGGTGTGGTGCTTTTTATAAAACAGTCTGACGGTCGCAAATTCAGAGTTGAGTTGCCGGTGTCTGTTGATGCAAGCAGTAACGTTCTTCGAAATGAACTGAACATCTTGTTCCAGCGCGCTGTGGCTTAAAAAGAAGGCATGCCCAAGGACGGCCAGTGGTCTATTTCCAGCTTGCTTCGAATGCTTGGTTCAAATGATCTCGGAATTCGTGAGCAAGCAGGTTTTCCATTCCGTCAGGGGTGATGCTTATTCGTATCGTCCGCGTAAAAAGTGCTTCATCTAAACTCAGCCACGCAACATTATTCGAACCTACTTGACCCCAGCTATATTCAGCCCAAAACCCTACCCCAAGTTTTAGGTTGAATAGCTTGCGCACGATGTCGGGGTTGTCGCTTTCATATACGATGCGTGGTGTGAAGCCGCACTTTTTACAAAGTGCATCGCATAATTTTCGAAAGTCGCTTGTTTCGGAGAGCATTATGAAGTTCTCGTTGCCAAGTGCGCTTAAGCTTGTTGTAGTTTGTCCTTGCTTTATGAAGTCAAGAGGAACGGCAACGCCTATGCGTTCTGTGAATGTATAGCGCCCGCCCATTTCTTGCGCTTTGGCTGTGTCGATTACGATATCAGCACCATCTGCGCCTGCGTTTTGTGTGAGTTCGATTTTTGCGTCTGGGTGAAGGGCACTAAAACTGGCGATCGCGTTTACCGTTAGCACCGAGGCTGCCTTGATGCATACCTTGATGCTGTTTCTTTTCTTGGCACCTTCGCGCTTTAAGGCAGTTTCAGCTTCTTTTAGTTCTTGCATGGCTGGCGCGCATACTCTATACAGCTGTTTTCCTTGTGATGTCAACTTGACGTTTCGACCTTCGTGTGCAAAAAGCTTCAATCCAAGCTCGTCTTCAAGGTCGTGTATTGCGCGTGTGAGAACGGGTTGTGAGATATTCAGCTTTTTTGCAGCATTGGTGACGTGTTCGGTCTCGGCTGCCGTAAGGAAATATCTGAGCTTGTTCAGATCCATCATAAAATCATGCCAAATTAGTATTAATTAAAATCGATTTATATATTATACATATTCAAACGCAAGCATAAAAATGGTTGGAGCTGACATCTGTGTTGAAAGGGTTTTCTTTATGATGCTTGCGGAATTACTCGAAGCTGCAATGCTTGTTTGTTTTGGCTTATCTTGGCCAATTAATGCTTTGAAGGCTTACAGGGTTCGTACTGCCAAAGGCACAAGCTGGCAGTTTTTGTTGTTGGTTTGCGTGGGCTACACCTTTGGCATACTTGCAAAATTCGTTTCTGGAAATCTTAGCTGGGTGCTCGCAGCGTATTTTATTAACCTTGCTTTCCTTGCTGTGAACTGGGCTATCTATTTCAGGAATAGAAGAATTGACTCAAAAGAGCACTCACAAGGAAGGCTCTTTTTAGCCTCATAAATCTCTTTCGGCCGCCTAATAACTAATTCTGCAAGTAAGCAGGCATTCTTCAGGGCCTGCTTGTGCAAGTGCTATTCCGTTTGGTGCGAAAACGCAGCTTTGTCCGACGAAGTCATCTCCGGCGCAGCAAATACCAGCGACCGTCATCTTGTTTTCGATGGCGCGGGCTCCAAGCAGCGTTTCCCACTGCAAAGCCTTCGTTTTACCGTCATACCATGCCGCCGGATACAAGAACAGGTCGCATCCCGCCTCGTATGCTGCGCGTGCTTGTTCGGGGAAGCGAAGGTCATGGCATATGGCAAGCCCTAGCTTCCCGAATGGGGTGGCAATGGGAGTGAGGTTTTCGCTTCCTGCAAGTATGCGATCCGATTCGCGTGTGAAATCGGAGTTAAAAAGATGCATCTTGCGATACTTTGCGCGAACAATTCCTTGGTTGTCGGCCACAACTGCAGTGTTGTAGGGACGGGTCTGCTCGCTTTTTTCGATCATTGTAAAAACGCACCACATATTAAACTTACGGGCAAGTTGGCATATAGCACTTGCAAAAGAGCCGTCTATTGGTTCGGGGTCGCGAGTGAAACGGTGTGCGACCTCGTCATAATGACACATCATGCCTTCGGGAAAGACAATAATATCCACATCTTGGGCATGCGCTTTTTCCATGTAGCCTTCCATAACAGAAACGGTGTCATCTTTTGCGGGGTGAACAACTTGGGCAAGACCTAAAACATATTCCATCTTATGACTCCTTAATGGTGTGCTTTCTTGTAGTTTAGTTTGTTGTCGGTATGGCTCTTTCGCAGCGAGGTTCCTGAGCCGTGTTTCTTTCTTTTGCTATGACTCCTTAATTAAAACCTATTTTGGAAGGGAAGCTTCCTCTAAATCTTGTCTTGAATCCATTATTTCGCTAACACAAGATGCTAAAAGCGGCATGACAAGCACGCTTACACCTCCAGCTGCAACCAATACCGATGCAACGCTTGAGGATATGATCCCTGCTGAAGTAGCTACTGTCGAAACCGCAACAATCAAAGGAAGCGCCGTTGTGCAATAAAGGGCAACCGATGCTATCTGAGGCCTAGAAAGTCCAGACTTACTACCTTGCAACCTCAGAGAGATATAGATTGGCACAGCTCTAACAAGAAGCAAGGCAATAACGAACAGCAAAAGCAGAAGCGGTTCAGCTGCTATAGACACAGGGTCGATTGCAGCCCCGCTTACTATAAAGAACAATGGTATGAAAAAACCATAACCAATACCGGCAAGTTTGCGTTCAAGCACATCGCTTCCTTCCGGCATAATTGCCCGAAGCACAAACCCTGCAGCAAATGCCCCTAAAACAACATCAAGTTGGAATTCGGCTGCAAGCATGACAAGCCCAACCAGCAAAACAACAACGGCGCGAATGCGAATTTGGGAATTGGTATCGGCGTTGGCTTCAATGAAGGAAACAAGGCGAATGCTTTTTCGTCCTGCATGGCGCGAAAGCAGCGCCGCTAAAACCGCTATGCAAACAAAAGCGATAAGAAGCAAGATGGTTAGCCATCTTGCGCGTGTGGTAAGAAGAAGCGCCATGGCAAGCACGGGGCAAAGCTCGCCCCAAACACCATAGGCGGTAACGTGGCTGCCTATTGGTGTGGACGAAAGGCCTCTTTCCGCCATTATGGGAACAAGGGTTCCAAACGCTGTAGTGGTAAGAATTATGGCTGCCGCAAATCCACCGAGGATGTTTCCTCGATATAACGATATAGGCACCATGACCGCCAATGTGATTGCAAATGAGACCGCCCATGTGACAAGCCCATGTCTGCCGCGACGGCCTGTAAGTTCGTCCACTTGAATCTCGTATCCAGCAAGCAGGAAGAGAAAGGCAAGACCTAGGTCTGAAAGTAGGCTAAGTGCGTTGTCTATTTGTATAAGCCCTGCAACGTTTGGTCCAAGTATCATCCCAAGCACTAGGAAAAAGACTGTTTCAGGAAAGAGCTTTTTTGGCACGATTGCCGCAAGGATGGGGGCGGCAAGTGCTGCCAAAACTACAAAGAATAACGAGACGAACTCGGATTCCATAAGGTGATTCTCCTAGGCCGACATTGGAAGTGCTTATTTTCTATGGTATCAGAGCGACATTGCGCGAGCTTTCTTTTCATACGTGAGGTTCTGCGTAAAGTGCAAAGGTTATAGGCTTTAGTTTTACGCTCATTGCATTCAGATTGCTACAATTGTCCTAGTATGCGAGAAGGGCTAATATAGCATGTATCTAAACCGAGAATAATTTAGAATGCCCATTTAAAGTTCGCTGCCTAGGCTAAGGCGTTCGGGCAGCATCGCTAGGAAGGAGAGACTCTATGTCTGGCTCTCAAAAGGCGTTGAAAGTAATTAGTATCCTTATGATAATTTGGGCGGTCGTCCAGGCCTTGGTGGGCGTGCTGTTCATTGCGGGCGCTCAGATGCCTGGGATGAGTAATGAGGTTGTCGATGTTGATAGCACTTCGATGAATCTTGCAAGTGCATCCTTAGTGCTTGGAATTGGCTTTATCGTTGCCGCAGTTGTCAACCTCATCATCGCGATCCTTGGCTTGCGCGGCGCAAAAGACTCTTCGAAGATTGGTGCATACCTTGTCTTGTGCATTATCGGCTTGGTGCTTGGCCTTATAAGTCTTGGCATGAGCATCGCTCAGGGCGACTTAAGCGCGGCGTCTTTAGTTGACCTGGTGATTATTGTTGTTTGTACGGTTTTGGCTTTCAACATTAAAAAGCAGCCCAAGGAGCCTAGGGCGTAAAATCTTCGCATTTGATCAGTTGGATAAGTTGGATCTTCGACTGCACGCCCGTCTTGTGATAGACATTTCCAATATGAAACTTTACGGTTGAGATACTAATGTTCATTTGTTCTGCCGTGGCTTGCATGGTAAACCCGTCTAGAGCATATAGTGCAACTTCTAGTTCTTTTGGCGTAAGGCCATATTCCTCTAGCCTAGAAGCATATAGGGAATCTAAGGATTGTTTTATTTTGGAAATTGATTTTTTCATGGCAACCTAAGCTTTGGTTTTACTGTTGAAATCAAAATCAGGGACGGGCTTTTTATATCTGATTCGCTTGGAGAAATTTCTTCTTTTTTTGTCATGCCGGTATTCTTAATTTATAGCCATTTTAGAAGATTTCAAGTTTGTCGTGGCAAGATAAAAATGATTAAATGGCGTGATTGAGCGCCCGCCATACTTTTTAGCATTCTTTGACTTTCGTCATATGTCTTTCGTAATTATCCATTTTTGAACCTAACCATAAGAGCTAGTAGAAATAAGCCTAAAATATCGCCAAAATTATAGTCTATCAAGGACAATAAATGATCTTAGGTGCATAGGGTTAGGTTTGCCAAGCTATCGTTATGTGATTAAGGGCTTCAGGTCTGCTTTAAGAAAGACGGTTGCGGTTATTGCTGCAGCCGTTTTGGTGCTTTCCGCAGCTTTTCCTGCTAGTTGTCTGCAATCATTCTTTTCTGATACTGCGTATGCATCTGAGGCTTCATCTGAGTTAAGCCTCGCTGCCAATGCGGGTTCTTCGCCAAGTAGTTCGTCTAGTTCTGCATCCGATTCTTCGGGCAGCACTGGCTCGAGCGATTCAAGCTCGTCTGATTCAGACTCGGGCGACACTGGCTCGGCTGATTCAGACTCGGGTGACACTGGCTCGGGCGAAGACCTCGATTCCAACAATTCCCCTTCTGCCTACATAGACGACATCAGCATATTCATCACCGAAGATGGTTCCAGCAAGCCAATTTATCTTGCATATGCCTCAAATGAAGAGTGGGGCGGAACTAAGAGTGACCCCAAATACACCGTATCTTCTCGTGGTCAGTTCCTCGAACTTCAGGCGCAAGTGTTCTGGAATGGCACGGCTGAAAATGGTTCGCGCTATGTATCGTGGTCTACCGGCGATACTTCTGTGGCAACCATAAGCAATGGTGGCAAGCTTAGCCCTGCAGGGAACAACGGCACCGTGAAAGTAACTTGCACGGTTGATGGATCCCATACGAAAGACGGCAAAGACCTCGCAGCGTCGTTTTGGGTGAAGTTCATCGGGCAAACTGACGCGCGTTATGTCACCAAAATTCGCATCATCGACTCTGAAGGCACTGTGGCCTCAACTGCCCCGTATATCATCGAGGACGAAAATATTACAGAAGCTTATATGCAGTTTTATGCGCTGGTGGATGTTTACGACCCAGTGACGGAAAAGACGACTACCTATGACACCAGAGACGGCCTTCTTAACACTCAAGCTTCGGACATTCCCAACTTAGAGTGGACGGTTGCATTTTCGGAACTAGGCGTAATAGATGCTTCTTCTGGAACCTACCGACCAATTATTTCTGGCTTGGAAACGATATACGCTACCTCAACTGCTGGTATAGATGGAACGATTCGAGGGGAAGCCTCAATTCGCACGATCGACCCGAATGCTTCCACAGAAGAAGACTACCACCCACAAAGCTCGATACGGATACTTGCATATTACGAAAATTATCCTCCAAAAGATATATCAGACCCTGACGATAGCCGTTTTGTCCTAGACAAGACGTTTTCGCTTGAAGACCTTAGCGCGCTTGGAACCTTCAAGCAGCGCTACACTGCGTTAACTGGCGATGGGTATGCCACCATAAGTGCGGAAGGTGTTTCTGTTAAAGAAGTCCTTGAGGCATCGGGCGTAAACATGGAAGGCATTAACAAGTTTTATTTCAAAACGGCCGACCAAGACGTTTATAGCCGGGCTGTTAGTTATGACAGCCTGTTTAAGACCCGTTACTTCTACCCCAATATTGCAACTAATGGCGCGCGCTATGCCGGTTCGCAGCGAGTCGAGCCTATGTTTGCTTTCAAAAGCATATGGGTGGCCAATGCAGGAACCGAATCTCGCTATGACGACATGAGCGAGGCCACTCGTTTTCGTCTAGTATTTGGCGCTTTACCCACCGAATCGAATTCAAGTTTGCAGGTCAAATGGATAAACACTGTGTATATAGAGCTTGAAGGAGGGCCTTCAACTGAGGCCGGCGACGGTAACGGAGACGGTGACGGAGACGACGGCGGCACGGGCGGTGTCACGGATCCAGACGACCCAAGCCCAGAAGACCCAGATGATCCAACACCAGGTACAGGAGACGATGGCACAGGTGGCGGTGGTACAGGCACTGGTGACAACTCCGGTGGCGATGGTTCGGGTACTGGTGCGGGAGACAACACGGGTTCAAGTACAGGTACGGGCGATAGTGGCACGCAAGGCGGAACGGATGTCAAAGCCTATACCGATGCCGGCACAGGTGAAGGCGATACAGGTGAAGGTTCTGCTAGCCCCAATCTATATAGCGAACATCCCGCGTCTGTAGGGGCTTCTAAGAATGACGCGGGTGAGGAAGGTGGCTTGAAAAGCGCCAATGAATCCTCAGAGGGTTCAGAAGTGGTAGAGATTGATGCCGACGATATATCATCTCTTGCCTCTAGTGGATCATATTCGATTCTTCAAGCCATGAACCCAAACGATTCTCTTACCGAAGACATTGATTACAACAATCCGCTTCGAGGCTTTGCAGGCCCTATAGGAGGTCTTGTTTTGATTGCGGGAGGACTGCAGGCCTTTGTGTGGTTCAGGAGGCAAAGTGTGCCCACTTTTGTGGCAGCTGTAGCTAAAGCATCAGGTGTCTAAACCATGAAGTATGACCTGTGCGTTGCAAGTCTGCGCAGCTGCCCTTGCACTGCGACTTGTACGTTGCGAGTCAGCGCAGCTGCCCTTGTGCTGCGACTTGTACCTTACAGCGCAAGATTCAGGAATCCGCGCTTTAAGTAGCGCTTTACATATAGATAGGCCTGCAAGCGTTGAACATTTACGACTGCAGGAGGCCGGGTGTTCTACAAGCGACAGAAAGGAGCATGATGAGCACGCAAACGGAAAAACATGCCAAGTCAAAGCCTAAGCGTCGGTTTGGCAAGCTTTTCGCCGTATTGGCAGCAGCATGCTGTACCGCAGTTTTGGCGGTGGGCATTGCCATTGCCGATGCCACCCCTGAATACGGTTGGTATAAAAGTGACAGTGACACTTATACCTTGGATAGCGCAGGGGACTTCCTTGGGTTTATAGAGGTAGTGAATGGCACGGCCGATGTTGACAATGACGGAAAAGTAGATTCCGCCGATTCCTTTAAAGGCAAGACGGTTCAACTGGATGCCAACATTGACTTAGGAAGCCAGGCACTTACCCCAGCAGGCACGTCAAGTACGCCTTTTGCCGGAACTTTTGACGGCCAAGGCAATACCATTACTGCCTGGGGCATTGCGGCAAAAAGTGGTGCTGGCATCGAGAACTTGGGTCTGATTGGCTATGCAAGTTCCGACTCAATCATTAAAGACGTTAACGTGAGCGGCTCTGTGAGCGTAAGCGCAGATGCAAGCGCCGCGCAGGTTAAAAACGTCGGTTTGTTGGTTGGCTTGAGCGAGGGTAGCATTTCAGGTGTTACCTCCAACGACGGCTCGAAGGTGACGGTTTCCTCTGCCAAGGTGGCCAGCAAGACTGACCCCTATGTGATCAGAAATGTTGGCGGTATCGCCGGCAAAGTGGTATATAACGTTTCGGATTGCACCAACAACACAGCGGTGGATGTTGCACACACTGCAGGCACCGATAACTCTGTCACAGAAAGCGATGGCAACTTCACTACTATAGTGGATGTTGGTGGCGTTGTGGGTTGCTCTGGCGACGAAGATACATCGGTTGTTTCTGACTCAGCACAAAATCATGGCGAGATTACCAACACTGAAAACCAAGGTACGGTTACAGTTGAGCCTGGAGAGGCTCTTGGCGCAGGGTCTTGGGGAACCTCAGCTACGACATTAGGCACTCATATTGGTGGCATCGCTGGCTATGCACGTGGCAATGTGACCACGCTTACCAATTCGGGCGAAGTTTCTGCTGAATGCGGTAGCGATGTCGGTGGCGTTATTGGCTCTTTGCGCGGTTATATGACTAGCGGCAATGGCTATAATGCTGGTTCTTCTACTGTGACTACAGGCACAGGAGACGATGGCTCTGAAGATGATGCAATAGAGGCATTTGATTGTGTTAATACTGCCAATGTTGATGGTCTTGTAAGCGTCGGGGGCGTTGTAGGGCGCGCTGGAACATACACCACTGTTTATGGCTGTATTGATGGCAATATGAGCGCCTCAGCTACTCAGAACTTGGTTGTTGCGCACCGCTCATATAAACCTTTCCCTGGCGGTGTTGTTGGCATTACTGCAGGCGACGTGGCCTTCTGCGCCAATTATGGCACGGTTGCTGTTGGAACGTGGACAACCAGTTCGGCTGGGCACACACTTGACAACCTTAGTCTAAATTCTGGCTACTATGCATCGGGCATCGTGGCTAGCCTTCAAAATATTAGTACTAATTCAACTGCTCCTACGCCTACTGCTTACTCCAACCTAAGCTTGGGTAATGTAATGGCTTCTGATAGTAGTTCAGGTACGGAAGGTTGGCGTCAGCGCAGCATCGTAGGAAATTGCGAAGAAGGCATTAACTATGACAATATGGCGCTTGCGGGAATTGTTGACTTCGACAACTTGTCTTATGAGAACTATGAAGGTACAAACCTTGTGCTTAGCAAGGATCAACTGAAAGAAAATGCTTTAGCAAAAGATGTATATGAAAAGTTGGTTAGCGACAATTCAAAGGCCGTAGGTTTTTGTTTGAGTAGTTCTGATGAGGACAGCACAGTTATTGCCGTCATGAATAAGAACGCCAAGTATGACACATCCAATCATACTTATGAGGTCTATTGGATTCCGACTAATGGGTATACAAGTGGCTATAGTGGCTACCCAGTATTATCTACACGCTTTTCTAACTCTTCTCCTACAAGCATATATTCTGCAACTAACGTAACGTGCGTGAAGGATGCTAGCTATCTAGGTAAACCTGGAGCCATTCCTGTTATGGAGGCTACGCTTGGGGACAAAAAGCTTCTTCAGTACGTAGATTTCATGGCAGAGGTCGAAGATAGCGCTATCAATATGGCTAGTGGCTACACTACAACGCTTTATGGTGTTGGCAACTATAAGGACACTGTAACAGGCACATATAATATTGGCGCACTTAACCTTGCTGACTGCACTGTCAATATTACTAATGTGACTTATGACGAAAAGCCGCATAGCTTTAAAGACGATGGCGTCACCGTTACCGTGACCAATCCTGCTGGCATAGTTGTAGACCCGTCACAATATAGCGTTGATTGGGGTACTTCATCTAGCGAATGGTCAACAAGCGGGTTTGATTCTACAGGCAAGTCAACAAATGTTGTTCCGCCTGTTAATGCTGGGGTTTACGATGTAGTTTTTACAGCTGCTGATAGCGATAAAACTGTTACCGGTAGCGTTTCGGGTAACTTTACAATAAAAAAGGCCTCTTTGGTATACAGCACGGACGGTCCTCATGCTACTAAGATCGTTTCTGGCGGGTACGAATATGATTGGCAGACCTGGCGTGAGACTGATGCTTTTGGTACCGGTGATAAAGATCTCTCTGTAACCTTCCCTTATACAGGGCATGCAATTATTCCTGACGTAGAGGCGGAGTATAACGGCGTTAAACTTCCAATTTACTATTATTCTTCCGCCGAGAATGCAGGCATTACAAAGGGCGATCCTACTTATCGTGCAGACGATACGCTTCGGCTGCAAACTAGCACAGTTTTAGGAACAGAGTATGAATCTACCGATAATGTTGGTGAGCCTGACGTAAAAAGTACTGGCGGTCTCTTATTGACGCCTATGAATGGCGAAAATAGCACCGCTTCGAATTTCTCAAGCTACGACGCCATGCAATTTTATATTGATGGCACAATTAAACCTGACCTGAACGATGCTCAAGCGGTTTATACTGAGTACAGCGATGACGAAGTTGCATTTGAGCCTGCCTACATTGAAGCCCACCCAGAGGGCTATGAACCCGAAATTACGGTGGAGTATCTGGGGTCTTATTTGACTCCTGACGAAGACTATGTAGTCGAATATTCCAATAATACTTCTGTTGGAACAGCTACATATACTGTAAAGCCAGGTTCGAATGGTATCTTTACGGGTTCGATTTCTGGCACGTTTGAGATTACCGACGAAAACCCATTCCAGTTTACTTATGGAAGCTATAACCAATTAGATGAGACGACTGGAACCTGTACTGTAATTGGCTTTGAATATAATGGCGCACTTGATGAGTTCGATCTGGTCATCCCAGAAACTGTCAAGGGAACAGGCCAACGCGGATATAAGTTCGCCTCTGATTCATCGTCGGCTTCAGATCGCTTTGCCGAAGACGGCACAACCGCTGAAGATGGGGTTACCTATTCAGTAACGCAAATAGGCGACTACGCGTTTTATAGAAACACTGCAAACAATTGGAATAATGTACGATCAAATCCTGATGCGGTTGACAAAATCAAATCAGTGACTATACCGAATAGCGTCACATCTATCGGACAAAGAGCATTTAAGCTGGAAGACAACAGTGCTTCATATCATCGTATCTCGTCTATTAAATTTGACGATCCGACCAAATCGGCTCTTACAAGTATCGGAGAATACGCCTTCCAAAATCAAAGCAGCTTGACGGAATTCGTTTTCCCTGCTGGCGTGGAAACTATTTCAAATGGCGCATTTTATGTGGGAAGCTCTAACAGCATGGCAAAGCTCTATTTCTTAACCAAAGAGGCCTCTTTGCCAAGCAGTGTAGGTGCTTCTACATTTAGTGGTGTAGGAAACAGTAGCGCGGTTGAGGCCTGGTACTATAACGGCGCAACAGCTGTCGAGAGTTTGGTTTCAGCCAATAAAGATACTTCTTCCGGAGCAAATGGCGGTAAAAACTTTACTTCATGTGAATTCCCAGAGGCCAAATTTAGCCTTGCTGGAGAAGATGGCGTTACAGTAACTTCAGGTGAAGACCCCGATAATTTGGGTGGCTACGGCTCCACAGCACAGATCAAGCTTCCGGGATCCTCTGCGAAGGCGGCTAGGACTTCAGACGGTACTGAATTGACGTTTGCTGGTTGGGTTGATGGTAACGGCAAGGAATACCAAGCAGGTGACACTTACACGCTGCCCGAGCATGGAATTGTGGCATTCACAGCGCGATGGACAGACAAGATCATTACTGTCACAGTGATAGGCGCCGACGGCGAGACATCTACTACGAAGGGCTGCACGAAAGCAGACCTAGAGAGTCTTGCTAAGTTAAATGGAAATGCTATCTACACGCAGTACGCAAAGAGCGACAAAATCAACGTCTATAAGTCTTCGCAGTACGTTAAGGTTCAAGACCTTATAGATAGTGCTGAAGTCTCGGGTTATGATAATGCGCTTATCTCTTTGACGTCCGAAGGCGGTCAAGTGGCAACTAAGTTTGGCACCAGACTCTTCTCAGATCTGAACTCAGGCAAGTGGTATCCATACGCTACGTCTCTTGATAGCAATGGCCTTGGCGCAGCGGAAAGCACCACTTCGTTCTCATTGATGCTCACTTACGCTACAGGGTCCGCCACGACCACTGCTGAAGCTGTCGCAATAGTTAATGCTGCAGAGTTGGGCAGCGCTAGCGGCATTGTCTCAGCGGTCGGAATCTACACGGATGCCTCTGGAGCTTTGCAGACCGGCGGCAATCGCATGTGGACAAAAGTTGATGGCATAACTGTTCAGATGACTTCTGCGGTCACCTTCGAAGGCGGCGATGATGTTTCTGGTACAGCTCCTGCCACTCAATATGCGGCTAAAGACATGACAATTACCATGCCGGCCAATACGTTCACGAAGGAAGACTTCAAGTTCACAGGTTGGAAGAGTGATCAAGAAGGCGACGATACGCTCTACCAGCCAGGCGAAACTTACACAATGCCTGCCAGTGACGTGAAGTTTACAGCGCAGTGGACAGATAAGATCTTTAAGGTCACTGTAAAAGACGTTAATGGCGATGAGGTTGCTACGCAGGAGTATTCGAAACAAGAACTCGTGAATCTCGGTGAAAAAAACGAGAACCCCATATATACACAGTATGGGAACATCACCGTATATAAGTCCACGAAGTATGTAACGGTCAAAGATATACTCGATGAAGCCAAGGTTGAGGGTTATGAACACGCGCTTGTCTCGCTGACTTATGACGGCGGAAAACCTGCAGATAAGTTCGGCTCTAGGTTCTTCTCGGATCTGAACTCAGGCAAGTGGTACCCGAATGCTACATCTCTTGATAGCGTCGAAACTCTCGATAAAGCAGCGGGCACCACTCCGTTCTCACTGATGATCACTTACGCTAAGGCAACGGGCTCGACGACTGCTGAAGCTGTCGAAATAGTCGATAGCGAAGAGGAGGGTAGTGGAAACGGCTTTGTTTCAGCGGTCGGAATCTATGCGGATGCTTCTGGAGCTTTACAGACCGGCGGCAATCGCATGTGGAAGAGCGTTGATGGCATAACTGTTCAGATGACCTCTAAGGTTACCTTCGAAGGCGGCGATGGTGCTGAGGGCGACACCCCGGCTGAGCAATATGCGGCTAAAGACATGACAATTACCATGCCAGACAATACGTTTGCGAAGGATAATTACACCTTCAAGGGGTGGAAGAGCGACCAAAAAGGTGACAGCACGCTCTACCAGCCAGGCGAAACTTACACAATGCCCGCCAGCGATGTAAAGTTCACTGCACAGTGGAGAAAGAACTTCTCCATTACCGTGAAGGATATCAATGGCGAGACAACCATTACGAAGGTATTCACAAACGAAGAGCTCGCGCAATACGCTGAAGCAAACGAGAACCCCATTTATACGCAGTTTGCAAAGAACGGTATCACTGTCTACAAAGCCACGCAGTACGTGAAGATTGAAGACCTTCTGAATGTTGCCGGAGCCAAAGACTACGAGAATGCGCTTATTTCGCTAACCTCTGACGATGGTCAGGTTGCAGGTAAGTTTGGCACCAGACTCTTCTCAGATCTGAACTCAGGCAAGTGGTATCCATACGCTACGTCTCTTGATAGCAATGGCCTTGGCGCAGCGGAAAGCACCACTTCGTTCTCATTGATGCTCACTTACGCTACAGGGTCCGCCACGACCACTGCTGAAGCTGTCGCAATAGTTAATGCTGCAGAGTTGGGCAGCGCTAGCGGCATTGTCTCAGCGGTCGGAATCTACACGGATGCCTCTGGAGCTTTGCAGACCGGCGGCAATCGCATGTGGACAAAAGTTGATGGCATAACTGTTCAGATGACTTCTGCGGTCACCTTCGAAGGCGGCGATGATGTTTCTGGTACAGCTCCTGCCACTCAATATGCGGCTAAAGACATGACAATTACCATGCCGGCCAATACGTTCACGAAGGAAGACTTCAAGTTCACAGGTTGGAAGAGTGATCAAGAAGGCGACGATACGCTCTACCAGCCAGGCGAAACTTACACAATGCCTGCCAGTGACGTGAAGTTTACAGCGCAGTGGACAGATAAGATCTTTAAGGTCACTGTAAAAGACGTTAATGGCGATGAGGTTGCTACGCAGGAGTATTCGAAACAAGAACTCGTGAATCTCGGTGAAAAAAACGAGAACCCCATATATACACAGTATGGGAACATCACCGTATATAAGTCCACGAAGTATGTAACGGTCAAAGATATACTCGATGAAGCCAAGGTTGAGGGTTATGAACACGCGCTTGTCTCGCTGACTTATGACGGCGGAAAACCTGCAGATAAGTTCGGCTCTAGGTTCTTCTCGGATCTGAACTCAGGCAAGTGGTACCCGAATGCTACATCTCTTGATAGCGTCGAAACTCTCGATAAAGCAGCGGGCACCACTCCGTTCTCACTGATGATCACTTACGCTAAGGCAACGGGCTCGACGACTGCTGAAGCTGTCGAAATAGTCGATAGCGAAGAGGAGGGTAGTGGAAACGGCTTTGTTTCAGCGGTCGGAATCTATGCGGATGCTTCTGGAGCTTTACAGACCGGCGGCAATCGCATGTGGAAGAGCGTTGATGGCATAACTGTTCAGATGACCTCTAAGGTTACCTTCGAAGGCGGCGATGGTGCTGAGGGCGACACCCCGGCTGAGCAATATGCGGCTAAAGACATGACAATTACCATGCCAGACAATACGTTTGCGAAGGATAATTACACCTTCAAGGGGTGGAAGAGCGACCAAAAAGGTGACAGCACGCTCTACCAGCCAGGCGAAACTTACACAATGCCCGCCAGCGATGTAAAGTTCACTGCACAGTGGAGAAAGAACTTCTCCATTACCGTGAAGGATATCAATGGCGAGACTACCATTACGAAGGTATTCACAAACGAAGAGCTCGCGAAATACGCTGAAGCAAACGAGAACCCCATTTATACGCAGTTTGCAAAGAATGGCATCACTGTCTATAAGGCCACGCAGTACGTCAAGATTGAAGACCTTCTGAATGTTGCCGGAGCCAAAGACTACGAGAACGCGCTTATTTCGCTGACCTCTGACGATGGTCAGGTTGCAGGTAAATTTGGCGCCAGACTCTTCTCGGATCTTAACTCAGGCTTGTGGTATCCAAACGCTACATCGCTTGATAACGATGATGATCTCGGACCTGCTGATGGTACCGTTCCGTTCTCATTGATGCTTACCTATGCAGAAAGCGACAAGTGCGATACAACACAACTTGCTGTTGAAAACGTCAATGACAAAGAGCTGGGCAGCGCTAGCGGTCGCGTTTCTGCTGTAGGCATCTACAAAGACGCTTCCGGAGCCTTACAAACCGGCGGCAATCGCATGTGGACAGAAGTTGACGGCGTGGTTGTTCAGATGACCTCAGCGGTTACCTTCGAGGGCGGCGATGGTGCTTCTGGTACAGCTCCTGCCACTCAATATGCGGCTAAAGATATGACGATTACCTTGCCCGAAAACACCTTCACGAGAACCGACGACCTTTCCTTCAAGGGCTGGACAAGCGACCAAGAAGGCGACAACAAAGTCTATGCGGCTGGCGAAACTTACACAATGCCCGCCAAAGATGTAACGTTCACAGCGAAGTGGGTGCCTAAGCAAAAAGTTGAAACACCAACTCTTGACCCGATAACCTATAACCCGGCAACCACATTGGCCAGCGTTACCCTTAAAACAGGTTGGGCGTGGTCTGATGCAAGCCAGGTTCCAGTAGTCGCTAACTCGGGTTATACGGCGGTATACACACCTACCGATGCCGATAACTATGACTACTCTGGAAACGATGGTTACTCGGTCACAGATGATGGCAAGGTCACCATCACACGCACAGTTGAGCTTAGCGTTAACGCGTGCGAGGTTACATCTACTAACTCCTCTATAACCGTTAAAGACCAGACTTACACCGGCAAAGCTCTTGAGCCTGCAGTGTCTGTTACGGTCAACGGTAATGCGCTTACACAGGGCAAAGACTTCGATCTTACCTACGCGAACAACGTAAACGTTGGCACAGCTAGCGTAAAAATCACCTTTAAGGGCAACTACTCGGGCTCTCAGACAAAAACGTTTGCTATCACAAAGGCACAAGCTGCCGCTACAACTCCTGCCACGGTGAAGGCTGGATCCAAGGTGAAGCTAAGCAGTGGAGCCACAGTAAAAGTTACCTCTACCAAGTCAAAGACGGTTACCTACACAAGTGCTCCTAAGAAGGCAAGTGTGACTGTTCCAGCTACCGTAAAGCTAGCAGATGGCAAGACCTATAAGGTCACCGCCATTGCTTCTAAGGCCTTCAACAAGAACACTAAGGTCACAAAGATTACCATCGGTAGTAACGTCAAAACTATTGGCTCTTATGCTTTCAATGGTTGCACAAAGCTTAAGAGTGTAAAGCTTGGCAAGAACGTTACAACAATCGGCTCTTATGCGTTTAAGGGCTGCAAGAAGCTATCGTCGTTTACTGTAACTGCCAAGGTTAAAAAGATTGGCAAGGGTGCTTTTAGCGGGTGCAAGAAGCTAAAGACTCTCACCGTTAAGACCAAAAAACTTACCAAGAAGGGCGTGAAATACTCACTTAAGGGCTCTTCGGTTAAAACTGTGAAGGTCAAGGCCTATTCAAGCTCTAAGAAGAACAAGACGCTTGCCAAGAAGTACACCAAGTACTTCACCAAGGCTAACGCTTCTAAGAAGGCTA
>CAZYOQ010000023.1:0-21094 GCA_964649145.1 uncultured Eggerthellaceae bacterium
CCCCCACCTCATCACCTAACACCTACCTCACCAAACACTCCTTACTTCAAATGTGAGAGAATACACCCACTGTTCGAATCCCTGAAATTGAGGAGTTCATATGAAGGCGATAATACCTGCAGCGGGTTTAGGCACTCGTTTTCTACCTGCCACCAAGGCAATCCCAAAAGAGATGCTTCCCATTGTCGACAAGCCATGCATCCAATACGTTGTTGAGGAAGGTCTGGATTCTGCCGCTGACGAAGTAGTTATCGTGAACTCTCGCACGAAAAAGGCCATCGAAGAGCACTTCTCCCCCAACCCCGACCTTGTGGCTCACCTTCGCTCGAAGGGTAAAGACAAGTTCGCAGATGCCGTGGAATACGTGGGATCCTTAAATGTCAGCTTCGTTTACCAAGAAGAAGCGCTGGGTTTGGGACACGCAATTCTCATGGCACAAAGTAAGACTGCAAACGAGCCCTTTTACGTGCTACTTGGCGATGTCATCGTTGCCAAGAATAACGTCTTGCCCATCATGCAAGAGGTATCCGATGCCCATGGTGGCGCTTCGGTAATTGCTGTTATACCGGTGCCAGATGAAGAGGTTGACCGTTTTGGAATCATTGCGGGAAGCGAGGTTGGGCCTAATGTTTGGAAGATAGACTCACTGATAGAAAAACCTGCGCTTGAGGATGCCCCCACCAACTTGGCAGTATTTGGCCGATACCTTCTCACCCCGCGTGTGATGGATCTTTTGCATGACGTGAAACCAGGTGTTGGCGGCGAAATCCAGCTTACCGATGCCCTAGATGCTCTTCTTGCCGAAGAGGATATGTATGCCGTTGTCATTGACCCGAAAGACGGGCTTGACTCGGGAACGATACCGAATTGGCTTGCAGCCAACAACGCCCTAAGCGCTTAAAACACAAAAGTGTATCCTTCGAGTTTTATAAGGGCAGGCAGGGCAGCAAATTCAAGAAGAACGGGTACGCGCATCTTTAAAACAATCTCTCACAGGCGCGCAAAGGCGGCAAAAAATTGCCGCCTTTTATTTTACAAACATTTGTACGATTTGAATCTGCGTGATACCATAATCACATGGAAACCGATTCGCTGTTCAAGGAAGCCGAAGAGGCCGCGTTTCGCAAGGTGGCTCCCCTTGCGGTTCGTCTGCGCCCGAAGACCATAGACGATATAGTCGGCCAGCAAGAGGCCTTTGGCCCTGAAAGTTGGCTTCGCCTTGCGGTAGATTCCGATACCCTTAGCTCTGTCATATTATTTGGGCCTGCAGGTACTGGCAAAACATCCATAGCTCACGTCATCGCAAACCAAACAAAAGCAACTTTTGTGGAAGTCTCGGCCATTGGAGGCACTGTTTCAGACCTTCGCCGCGAGATAAAAAATGCGGAAAAGAGGCTTGAGTCTGGTGGCATTCGAACCATTTTGTTCGTCGACGAAATTCACCGCTTCAATCGAAGCCAGCAAGACGCTCTTCTTCATGCCGTAGAAGACCGCGTAGTCGTGCTTGTTGGAGCCACAACGGAAAACCCGTTTTTCGAGGTTAATTCCGCTCTGCTTTCGCGCTCACGCATAGTTGAACTGCATTCACTTACCGATGAAGACATCTGCGTCTTGCTAGATAAAGCTTTGACTGCCAAAGAAGGCCTAAATAATAAATTTTCGCTGGCAGAAGATGCACAAGTCTCCATCGCAATGCTATCTGGTGGCGATGCTAGAGCCGCGCTCACCACACTAGAACTTTCCGCCGAAATCGCCGAAAAGGAGGGCGCAAACGTAATAAGTGCCGAAATGGTTCAACGTGCCACCCCGCATCGCAACCTTCCATACGACAAGAACAAAGACATGCACTACGACGTCATATCTGCCTTCATAAAGTCTATGCGCGGGTCAGACCCAGATGCAGCGCTCTACTGGCTTGCCCGCATGATCGATGGCGGCGAGGATCCGAAATTTATAGCCAGGCGCATCTTTATTTTGGCATCTGAAGATATTGGTAATGCCGACCCTCAGGCGCTGCTTATAGCCGAAGCTGCCTTCAAGTCGGCCGAGGTCATAGGCTACCCGGAATGCCAGCTGATTCTGGCTCAGGCTGCAACCTATATGGCACTTGCCCCTAAAAGCAACGCTGCATGCGGAATATTCAGCGCTTTGTCAGAGGTTCGAAACGGCCCTGCAAGGAAAGTTCCAGACCACTTGCGCGACAGGCACAGACCAGGGTCAAAGGATTACGGACCATACAAGTACCCGCATAATTACCCAGGCGCTTGGATAGACCAGCAATACTTACCTGACGGCTTATCGAAAGGCGATTTCTACAAACCTTCTGAACGTGGCTGGGAAGCCTATCGCAGTGAAGCCACGAAGCGAGACCGGCACAGCGAAGAATAGATGTATCTAGCTTTTGGCATGTTTTGAATGCTGTAAGACACGGCTTGGATCTGTCTTTTTGGCGTGACTTGAGTATATCTTCTTGGCATGGCTCAGGGTGGCTTACATTGCAGTCACACCCTAAATTCCTTGAGCGCCCTTCCTAAGTCGATAAATTGCTCGCGCGTTAGCGTCTCACCGCGAACTTCTGGACTAACGTTTGCCTTCTCAAGTATTTCTGGGATGCAGGCGGCAATGCGCTTATCGCGACCGGCGAAATAATGCTTGCAGGAATTGGCAATGGTTTTGCGCCTTGAAGCAAACGCAGCATCCGCCATAGTACATGCGGCAGAAATAAGGTTTGGAATAGAGTGCGCTTGTCTTATGCGGTCAAGCCTTATCACGGTGCTTTCTACATGCGGAGGAGGCATGAAATTGCCCGATCCCACAGAAAACGAGCCAGCAAGCTGCGCATACATTGAAAGCTTTACTGTATATGCGCCGTAGTTTTTAGTGCCAGGTTTTGCCATCATACGCTCGGCAACTTCTCGCTGAACCATAACCGTCATAGAGTCAATGAAATCGAAGCGTTGAAAGTAATCAAGCACGATAGTGGCAGCAACAGCATACGGAAGGTTCGCCACCAACTTATTTGGAAAAGTGGTTTCTTGCACCTTTTCACCTTGTCCCAACGAATCTTGTCCCAGCGCCACAATATCCTCAGCCGCAGCGTCCTCTAACGCAGCGCCCTTTTTAGCAATATCTTCAGCCACAAGATCCAAGGCATCTTTTTGCACCAAAGTAAATTTTTCGGAATGCGCAGCAAGCGTCTCGCTCAAAATATCTGGAAGTGAAGGGTCACGCTCTATAGAAACCACTCTTGCAGCTTTTTCAAGCAAGGCATAGGTTAGCGTCCCAATTCCTGGCCCTATCTCAAGCACGTAATCTTGCCCATCAACCTGCGCTAAGCTCAAAATCTTTCCAAGTATATCGTCGTTAACCAAAAAGTTTTGACCAAGCGATTTTTTCAAAGAGAGCCCGTAGCGCGAGAGCACATCTCGAGTTGCCGTAGGCGTTGCCAGCGGAGAAAATACCGTCACTTTATCTCGACCTCGGCAGGCTCCGAGCAAATCTGCCCTTCTTCATCAAAGCATCCAACCCAGTCAAGAACCCTCTCAAGCTTAAAGCCCGCAACGCCAAGAGCAGACGCAACCACGCTTTTCAGCGCTTCAAAACCGAAGGGGTTTCCATCTTCGCGAACTACATGCAAAGTAAGCGGGCGGCGCTCTTTCGTACGAGAGCGAATATCACTGAAAAAATAGGGCTGAAGCCGGTCTAGGAGCGCCTTTAATTGCGAAGGTGGGCCAGAAAAAAACACCGGAGACACCACTATCACTTCATCTGCCGCATCAAGATGCTTGCGAACCTCGCTCATCTCGTCTTCTATGACGCACTGGTGCGCGCTGGCATCGCTTTTAAACACCAAAGTATTTTGCGAAAGCGGGTCTGACTTTTCGGGAACTACCCTGTATCTTGGGTCGTCTTTCTCGAGTACAGCCTTACAAGCGTTGCACCCCAAACATGGCAATACTTCCACACTTGAAACCGCAAGTATCGATACCCCATCATCAGGACATTCTTCAATGCACGCCTCAAAAAGCTCGTTTGCAAGGGTCGCGCATCGCCCATCTGGTCGCGGAGAGCCTACGATGATAGTTCTATGCATGCCCACCTCTACTCTCCTGCGGTATCCGTGCCTACTTGCCACTTTGTAGGTGGCCTATTTAGCAGGCAAAGTGCGTTTTCGTAAGTCAAAGTGAAGAATTCGCGACGAGCTTTATCGCTCTCGCCCGTAAATATTACAGGTGAAGGTTCGTCATCGCATTCAAGATACTGATACATGCGGTCGATTGTAAATATCACATGCGCAGGCTCGCACGTTGTGCCTCGAAACGGCTCTGGTGTCATAAAAGGCGCATCAGTTTCGGTGAGTAAGCGATCTCGCGGAACCAGCTTTGAAGCAGCGCGAACCTCCGACAATTTCTTAAACGTAAAAGCGCCTCCAAAGGCAATGTAGCACCCAGCGCTCACCCAACGCTTTATTTCTTCTGCATCGGATGTATAGCAGTGCAAAAGCACGCCGGCATCATTCCATCCGCACGACTCCATCACTGAATAGGCGTCATCAAAGGCCTCACGCACATGAAGCACGACTGGAAGCTTGGCCTCTTTAGCAATTTCAACCTGACGGGCAAAAACATCCCTTTGTACATCGCGCGGAGAATAATCGTAGTGATAGTCAAGGCCAATTTCGCCCACAGCGCTCACGCGGCAGTCGTGCAAAAGCTCAAGCAAAAGCGACTCCATTTTTGCATCGAAGCTCTTTGATTCATGAGGATGAACGCCAACGGCAATACGCGTAATTGGAAGACGATTGTGACCTTGGCCACAAATTCGTGTAGACATATGACGCATTAAGACCTCGCCGCGAAGCCGCCAATCTTCCAGTTCGTCGAAAGTACGAGTGGTCCCTGTTGGGTCAACCATCGTCTCTAAAAATCCAACCTTATGCACCGCCGCCCGCGCCAAAGCCAAACCAGCATCGGGCAACATGTCCAAATGCGCATGCGTATCTGCAACAGGCACGAACATCTCGGGGGCATCTACGATTGGCCACTCGCGGCCATGCTTTTTAGGCTTCTTACGGAAATACTCATCGCTAAACACTGGATCTTCCTGTGCTTTTGCCTGAGTTTGTTTCCATGTTTCGGTTTCTGTCATACACCCTCGTTAATATCATCCACGCAATAGAACTTGGCACTTGCGGTTCAAGTCTTATTTGCTGTCTTAAAAGCCATTAGCTACGCTCGCGCCGGCAGCTAGTCTGCACCTGCGGTCACGCTAGAGCAGGCGGCTCGCTTGCGTTTGCGATTCAATTCCCATTAAGTATAGCGACCTTTCACCTATTTCGATTGCCCCCACTATCATTAGCTCTCTATTATTAGCCCTCCATTTGAAGGGTCAACGCAAAGAACAAACCCTAAACAATGCCTGGCATTAACCTAGGTATTTATAAATCAGATGATTATTCAACGCCGTAAACTTAGAAAAAATTAACTATATAATGTTCACACCCGTAATATGGAGGAACTTATGTCTGCAAACGCCCCTAAAGGCACATATTCTTTAACCACGCCAATCTACTACGTGAACGCGGCGCCTCACCTTGGAACCGCCTACACAACGATTGCCGCCGATCTTGTCGCGCGATACCAGCGTATGAACGGTTTCGACGTCGCATTCGTGACTGGCATGGACGAACATGGCCAAAAGGTGGCAGACACAGCAAAAGAAAAAGGCATGGAACCTCAACAATGGTGCGATTCCATGGAACCTGCGTTTCGCGATGCGTGGAAGATGCTCGACATCACATACACCGATTTCGTGCGCACCACAGAGCCTCGCCACGCCCGCAGCGTCCAGAAGTTCTGGAACGACCTTTATGAGAAGGGTTTCCTTTATAAGGGCAGCTACGAGGGCTGGTATTGCGTGCACGAGGAAACCTATTATGCCGAAAGCGATTTGGAAAAGAACGAGGAGGGTGTCTTCGTTTGCCCTGACTGCAAGCGTCCTGTACAGCTTATGGCATCTGGCGAGGAAAACTGGTTTTTTAAGCTATCGGAATTCCAAGACAAACTGCTAGCTTTTTATGAGAAGCACCCCGATTTCATTCGCCCCGAATCACGCAAAAACGAGGTTGTATCGTTTGTTGAGCGCGGGCTGAAAGACCTATCTATCTCGCGTTCCACATTCAACTGGGGCGTGCCTCTACCATTTGATGAAGACCACGTCGCCTACGTTTGGGCAGACGCGCTTATCGCATATCTCACAGGCATTGGTTATGCTGCCGAGGCAAACAATAACGTTGGCGAAGCGTCAGATGGCTCTTCCAACGTTCATGCAGAAAGCGAGTTCGATGCGCGCTGGCCAATGCAATACCATTTTGTCGGCAAAGACATAACGCGCTTTCACTGCGTGATTTGGCCGGCTATGCTCATGGCAGCAGGGCTTCCCATAACATATACCGTTTTTGGCCATGGTTTTCTGCTTACCAAGGGTGAAAAGATGTCGAAAAGCAAGGGTAACGCCCTAAAACCGGCAGATCTCGTGAAAGTATTCGGGGTAGATGCATATCGATACTATTTTATGAGCGATGTTCAATTCGGCTCGGATGGCTCAATCTCTATGGAACGCATGGTACAGGTTTACAACAACGAACTTGCCAACACTTGGGGAAACCTTGTCTCGCGCGTAACCAATATGACAAAGAAGTATTTCGATGGCAAAGTACCTGAACCTGTAGCCCATAGTACGGCTGTAAAAGCAAATCCGCTTCGCGAGATCGCTGACAATCTTTATGCTGAATATGATGCGGCGCTAACGTTGGCCGATTTCACAACCGCAGCACAAGCCGTACAAAAACTTGCCAGTCGCGTAAATCTTTATGTGGAAGAATGCGCGCCTTGGAATCTCGCTAAGGCAGCTAACGAAGATGGCGAGCAGGCCAAAGAAGCCCAAGAAGAGCTTCAAAGCGTTATCTACAATGCACTTGAAGCCATCCGTATTATTGCGTGCTACATGACGCCCTTCGCACCAAACACCTCGTCAGAGGTTTACAAGCGCCTGGGACTAGATGATATTTTTGCCATTCGCGATATCGAAGCAGCCACGCAATGGGGCAAACTTCCCGCAGGTAATAAGGTCGAGGTGGGAGACCCTCTTTTCCCACGCCTAGACCTTGATGCTATAGACCTGAATATGGAGTAGCGGCCGCCATATAAAAACTAGCAGCCGCTATATCCAAGATTAGCAGCCGCTACACAAAAAGCTAGCGGCCGCCATATCCAAGATTAGCGACCGCTATATCTAGCGCTGGCGCCGCCATATCCAAAAATCGGAAATGACCGCCACTTACATTGAAAGCTTATAGATCCTCTTCAGAATCTACGACCTGGACATGCTCATGTTCACTAATGTCCGATACGGGCTTCTCAAGCCCTTCAATCTTGATGCCGTTCTTTTCAGCGTAATCCCAAAGGGCGGCGTGAATAGCCTCTTCTGCAAGAAGCGAACAGTGAATCTTAACGGGAGGCAGGCCATCAAGAGCCTCCATTACAGCCTTGTTTGTAACCTCTAGCGCATCTTGTACCGATTTGCCGCGAACGAGTTCGGTTGCCATGCTAGAAGTAGCAATTGCCGCGCCGCATCCAAAGGTTTTAAATTTCGCATCGCGAATGATGCCGTCGTCGTCAATGTCAAGATAGATGCGCATGATGTCTCCGCAAACAGCATTGCCTACGGTTCCACAACCCGATGCGCCTTCAATCTCGCCCACGTTTCTGGGGTTTGTGAAGTGATCCATCACTTTCTCAGAATATTGCATTGCCATGATTTACCTCTTGTTCCGGTCTCTCAAATGTGGCGAAAGACCAAGTTAGCGCCAATAAAAATGATTACTCGTGCACGTTTTCCATGCCGTCTGCGGCATAACCCGCAATAATGCTTGTGTAGTTACCTTTCTTGAAATCCTCGTAGAGTGGGCTCATCGAGCGAAGGTTTTCAAGTGTTGCCTTCAAGCTGTCTACCAGATAATCAATATCTTCTTTAGTGGTCTGGCGCCCTATGGACACGCGAAGGGAACCATGTGCAATCTCGTGAGGAAGTCCAATTGCGAGCAGCACGTGCGAAGGATCAAGCGAGCCAGAGGTGCAAGCACTCCCTGAGGAGGTGCAAAGCCCCTTTGCCGCAAGCTGCAATAGCATACCTTCCCCTTCAATGAACTCAAACGAGAAGTTAACGTTATTAGCAAGCCTCGATTCCCAGCTGCCATTCAACTTGGAATGTGGAATCTCATCAAGAATGCGACGGATGCAATGGTCGCGAATCTCGAGTTGTCGATCGTGCTCAAAATCCATCTCGCTCCAGGCAAGTTCTGCTGCCTTACCATAGCCAACAATACCAGAGACGTTCTCTGTTGCCGCACGACGACCGCGCTCTTGCTGGCCACCATCAATCAAATTATCAATCTTGACTGAGCGCCTAATATACAAAAGGCCAACGCCCTTTGGTCCTCCTAGCTTATGCGCAGAAGAAGACAGCATATCAATGCCAAGATCATCCACATTAATAGGAAGATGCCCAAAGGCCTGGACTGCATCGGTATGGAATTTCACCCCGTGTTTGTGGGCGATTTCCGCAAGCTTCGCAATTGGCTCGATTGTACCAATCTCGTTGTTAGCCATCATAATGGAGGCAAGGATGGTGTCTTCGCGAATGGCCGCCTCGAAATCTTCTAGGCTAACGAGACCCATAGAATCTACTGGAAGGTAAGTAACCTCAAATCCGTCCTTTTCAAGAGCTTGGCAAGTATGCAATACAGCATGGTGTTCGATTGCGCTAGTGATAATGTGCTTACCCTTGTCTTTGTTGGCATGCGCAAAGCCCTTAATCGCCCAGTTGTCAGATTCGCTTCCGCTTCCAGTGAAATAAACCTCGCTTGGTTTGGCGCCAATCAAATTCGCTATGGTCTCGCGAGCGTCAGCTATGGCATTTTCCGCGTGATGCCCAAGCGGATACAGCGAAGAGGGGTTACCATACTCATTTGTGAGGTATGGCATCATAGCATCAAGAACCTCAGATCGAAGAGGCGTCGTTGATGCATTATCAAGATATACCAGTCTATCAGCCACTATTTTCTCCCTTTTCCGTGAACATGATTTAATGTCTAGCATTTTACTAGACATTAATATACCTGTGTGGTATAAGTTGTCAACAAGAAAATTATTCGATTGCTATAAAAAGGCGCCTTCTTTGAAGATTTCAACAAAAACCCGTCACGGCATGCGGTTCATGGTAGACATGGCCGAACACTATGGCGATGGTTGTGCCTGCATGAGAGACGTAGCGAAACGTCTGGGAATCTCAAAGAAATACTTAGAACAAGCCGTTGCCCCTCTAAGCGAGGCCGGGCTTTTAACCGTGACAAGAGGCGCCAAAGGCGGCTTTCAGCTATCGCGTCCACCTGATAAGATCACGCTTGCAGATGTAGTGGCCGCCAGCGAAGACGGCATCGAACTACTTGAGTGTCTAAGCTGTATCACCATATGTGAACAGGAAGAAGGATGCGCCTCGCATGCAATATGGGGCGGCATGCAGAAAGCCATCACCGACTATCTAGAAGGCCGCACGCTGGCCGACGTGCTGGATTGTGTGTCGAAGGCAGAGGCTTAAAAGTTTCTATAGAAACACGAGCGTTCACCAGTGTGGCACGCAGGTCCCGCCGGGTTCACGAGGGCTAAAAGGGTATCGCCATCACAGTCGTATCGCATCTCGACTAGCTTTTGCGTATTTCCGCTAGTAGCGCCTTTATGCCAGACCTCTTGGCGGCTGCGTGACCAAAAAACAGTCTCGCCTGTCTCGAGAGTTTGCCTAAGCGTCTCTTCGTTCATCCACGCCATCATAAGCACTTCAAGAGTTTTAGCATCTTGAACTATGCAAGGAATTAACGCTTGCTCGTTGAATTTGAGATTTTTGACTATATCGTTTGCATCCATGTGGAAATTATAGTGCAATCTGGTGAAGGTGCTTTTGAACGCGGTGTGCACATCGCCAGCGCTTCACAGCCGAACTGGGATTCCGTGCTTGCGCATGTCCTCTTTCACCTGACGCACTGTAAGCTCACCGAAATGGAAAACGCTTGCGGCTAAAACCGCATCGGCCTCTCCCTCGATAATGCCTTGCGCGAAATGCTCAAGTACGCCCACTCCCCCGCTTGCGATCACGGGAATATTCACCGCACGGGCAACAGCACGGGTCAGCTCACAGTCGAAGCCTTCACGAGAGCCATCGCGATCCATGCTTGTAAGCAATATTTCGCCTGCTCCACGCTTTGCGGCCTCTTGTGCCCACTGAACAGCGTCAATGCCTGTTGCCTTTCGGCCGCCCGCAACATATACCTCCCACTTATTTGTATTGTCTGCACGCCTTTTGGCATCAATCGCAACGATTATCGCCTGCGTACCGAAAGCCTTCGCAGCTACACTTATAAGCTTCGGATCTTTTACAGCCGCAGAATTAATAGATACTTTGTCGGCGCCTGCGGCAATCATCGTGCGAATATCGGAAAGACCCCGAAAACCTCCGCCAACAGTGTATGGAAGCCTAAGATACGCACTTGCGCGACTTGCAAGATCAACCGTTGTAGCGCGGTCGTCGCTAGTGGCCGTGATATCCAAGAAGATAACCTCATCGGCTCCTTCGTCATCATAGCGAGCGGCAAGCTCAATAGGGTCGCCTGCATCGCGAAGGTTCACAAAGTTGACGCCCTTAACTACGCGGCCGTCTTTGACATCCATGCAAGGAATTACTCGTTTAGTAAGCATACGCTGCGAAGGCTTATAGCACGTGATCTAGGTTCGTTCGGCGAGCTTCGCTCCCCGAACCGCTTCGGGGCTTGCCTTCACAGCACGAAGGCTGTTCAGCCGCCCCGCGCGCCTATCTCACGCACTCTAAGCCTTCTCGCTCCATTTCCAGATAAGTTTTTATTTTCATCTTTATAATTCTATAGGTTTTTCTAGATTGGTAAGAAAATCGGCATTCTCGACAAGCGTGCCTTTGCAGGCGGCGACTCCTTCTGCGACGCTGAAGGCTTGCTCGTAGATTGCGCGACCCGCAATTACGCCTTCAATGGCATCTGATATCTTGGAAAGTTCCACGATGTCCTCAATGCGCGATATACCGCCACTTGCAATCACAGGGTTTTTGAAAGCCTGATACATTTCAACATAGGCACTCGCCGCAATTCCTGTTTGCATGCCATCGCGAGCTATGTCGGTATATACAAGATGCGCATATCCAAGCTCTGCCATCTTCGAGGCCAGCTCTAGCGCAGATATCTTAGACTCTTGAACCCAGCCTTCGACTTTTACATCGCCATCGCGCGCATCAATGCCTGCAACCACAGCATCAAAACCGAATTCCTCGATTGCAGCTTGTGCAAGATCTGGGTCTTTTACAAGCGCTGTCCCAAAGATCACACGATTGGCTCCCGTATCAAGAATCTTACGCGCGCAGTCAAGCGATCGAATACCGCCACCGACTTCTATACAAAGCGAGGTTCTATTCAATATATTCGAGACGACCTCAAGATTTCTTGGCGAACCGTCGCGAGCGCCATCTAAGTCAACAACGTGAATCCATTCGGCACCCGCCTCTTCAAAGATCTGAGCCTGCGCCACGGGGTTTTCGTTATAAACAGTGACTTTGGAATAGTCACCGCCTTTTAGCCTTACCGCCTTGCCATCAAGTATGTCTATTGCTGGAAGAAAATACATCGTCTTATCTTTCTGCGAATCTTATGAAATTCTCGATTACCCTAGCACCTGCCACAGAGCTTTTTTCCGGGTGGAACTGCACGCCAATAACGTTTTCTTTCGCCACTACGCTAGGAAACGTTACCGAATGCGTAGTAAGGCCTATGGTGAAATCGCTTGCAGGCGAAATATAGCTATGAGTGAAGTAGAAGAACTCGCCGGCTTCTACGCCTTGAAGTACAGGATGCGAGAAACCTGCGTCGTCGGGCGCATCGACCGAGTTCCACCCAACATGAGGAATCTTATACAGCTTTCCAGACTCATCTTTATCAGGCATCTTCTTCACTACCCCAGGGATAAGCCCAAGGCCTGGAGTAGGGTTCGAGCCAAGCATATGCTCTTGGCCACCCTCATAAATCAGATGCATACCAAGGCAGATTCCAAGAAAAGGCACACCAGCGCTCACTCGATTCTTGATTGCTTGTGTAAGCTCAAGTTCCTCTAAAGTTGTCATCGCATCAGTAAATGCTCCAACGCCAGGCAAGATGATCGCGTCGGCGCCTTCGAGAGCAGCAGGCTGGTCGCTTACGACGACGTCTGCCCCAGCATCCTTGCATGCCCGCCTCACCGAAGTTATATTGCCTTTATGGTAGTCAATTAAAGTGATTTTCATGATTAATTACTTATATGTCGTTAGGCTATACGCACGCGTTTAAGCCCACTCATCTTTTACAGCACGTCCATCGTTTACATCGCATCCATAGCTTTCAGCTCGCTCACCGCCGGCAGCGCACTTGCTGCTCATAGCGAACCCATCACCACTTGCAGCCTGCCTATCACTTTCAGCGCACCCATCACCGCCTGCAGCCTGCCCGCCACTTACAGCGCGCCTTTAGTAGAAGGCAAAGAATCTGATGCGCGAGGGTCAATGGCAACAGCCGCTCGAAGCGCACGCCCGCATGCCTTAAAGGAAGCCTCGATCAAGTGATGGGCATTTTCTCCAGCAAGCTGGCGCAAATGAAGCGAGATCCCAGAATTAGCCGCAAAAGCAACAAAGAATTCCTTGGCAAGCTGTGTGTCGAAGGTAGATATCGCTTCAATAGGTATGTCCATATCCCAATATAGAGCGCCTCGCCCAGATATATCGATGGCACACATCACAAGTGCCTCGTCCATTACTATTGAACAGTCGGAGAAACGTGTGATTCCACGCTTATCGCTTAGAGCCTCGAACACAGCCTTTCCAATCACGATTCCGGTATCTTCCACGCTATGATGTGCATCAACTTCCACATCGCCATCGCAGCGCACATCTAAATCGAATAGCCCATGCCTTGTGAAGGCATCAAGCATATGGTCGAAGAAGGGCACCTTTGTAGAAATTGCGGCCTTGCCTTTGCCATCGAGATTCAAGGTAACCGAAATATCGGTCTCTTTTGTCTTACGTGTGATCTGAGCTATTCTGCCGTTCATGCAAAACCTTTCTGCTTACTTAACTTGGGTCAGCCGCCTAATCTTTCTTTCGCATAACGAAATCTCGCAATGCTGAAAGAAACGCGCTGTTCTGTTCTGGCAAGCCAATAGTCACACGCAAGCACCCTTCCAGATATTGCGCCGAACTGAAGTCGCGAACCAGAATGCCTTTGCTATAGAGATACTCCCATGCCTTGCTTGCCTCATCCACGCTGAAAAGTATCCAGTTCGAATCGCTAGGGTAGGGCTTTACGCTAGGTATGGTTTTAAGCCCTGCCATCACACGCGCACGCTCGCTTACAATCTGGTCAATGCCGGGTTCAAATTGCGAGCGGTTCGCATATATTACACGTCCGATGGCCTGGCTTACTGCATCAACCGAATAAGGCTGGCGCACCTTGATGTATTCACGAATAACGTCGGGGTTTGCGAGAATATAGCCCAACCTAACACCTGCAAGCGAAAACGCCTTTGAAAAAGTACGCAGTATAACAAGGTTCTTATTGGCTTCTAGAAGCGGCCTTGAAGTTGCGTGCGAAAACTCAAAGTAGGCCTCATCAGCCATTACAAGCGCATCAGTCGATCTGAGCAAGCGCGCAAGCAGCTCGATTGGGACAAGTTCGCCTGTTGGATTGTTCGGGGTAGCAACCACCATAAAATCGATAGGGTTATTCTTATCAGAGAGCCTATCAAAGAGCGCATCCTCATCTATTGCAAAATTTTTATCTTTTAAGCGCGCAATATCCTCGACCTTGGTATTAACAAGCCGCGCATTGGCTGCATACACCGAAAACGTTGGAGGAAGGTTAAGCATTGTTCGGCCAGGGCCTCCCCAAGCAAGAGCCGTGTCGAAAAGAAGCTCGTCTCCCCCGTTTCCAATAAGCACCCAGTCGCGATCAAGCCCATTAGCCTCGGCTATCATTTCGCGAAGTTCGTTTGCCAAAGGATCAGGGTAGCGGTTCAGCGAAACTTTTCGAATAGCACGCTCTATCTGCCTACGAATATCCTCAGAAACGTCACGAGGGTTCTCGTTTGCAGACATCATCGCATCTGCAGGAATGTATTTCGGATCATACGGAATAAGACCCGCAAGCTGCGGAGCAGAATCACGCACCTTATCCATCTATTCCCTCCTCAAAAAACACCCGAATTATCACACGACTCATCTGACGATACCGCAGCATTCATTCGCAAGGCCACCGACTGCGCATGCGCCCAAAGCCCTTCGTGGGTAGCAATGCGCATAATTGCGTCTGAATCCTTAGAAAGCGCTTTTTGGCTGTATTGGATAATCGAGCTCTTTTTGACAAACTCATCCACCGAAAGTGGCGATGCATATCGTGCAGTGCCACCAGTGGGAAGCGTGTGATTAGGACCAGCAACGTAGTCGCCCACAGCCTCTGGCGTCCATTCTCCAAGAAAAATGGCTCCTGCGTTACGGATCTTACCAAGATAGTCGATGGCATTATCCACATGCAACTCAAGGTGTTCAGGCGCGATAGTGTTCACCACAGAAATTGCCTGGGTCATAGAGTCAACGATTACTATCAACCCCTGCCCATCAAGGGAAGCTTGTGTTATTTCTGCACGCGGAGATGAGGCTATATGTGAAGCTATGGCCTCCTCCACAGCATCGGCATATTCTGCGCTCTCGCAAATCAAGTAACATGCAGCAAGAGGGTCGTGTTCGGCCTGAGCCATAAGGTCGATTGCCACAAGGCTCGCATCGGCCTTCTCATCTGCCACCACGCAGACCTCAGAAGGGCCGGCAATCATGTCGATTCCAACATCGCCCGAGACAATCTTTTTCGCAGCAGCCACATAAGCATTGCCAGGACCTGTTATCTTGCACACAGGCGATATCGTCTCGGTTCCGTAAGCAAGCGCAGCAATAGCCTGAGCGCCGCCTACCTTATATATCTCGGTCACTCCGCCAAGCTTACAGGCAGCTAGAATTGCAGAATCAACGTCTCCCGACTTGTTCGGAGGCGTCACGCAAACAATGCGCTCAACGCCAGCCACACTGGCAGGAATCGAGTTCATGAGCACGGTTGACGGGTACAAGGCGCGCCCGCCAGGCACATAGATTCCTACGGAATCGAGCGGCGTGACCTTAGCACCAACAAGCGCCCCGTCCTCGCGCGTGTAAATCCAACTCTGCTGAACTTGACGCTCATGGAAATCTCTGATCTGGTCAGCTGCATGGCAAAGAGCAGCATAAGTTTGCGGGTCAAGCTTATCTGCTGCCTTATCGATACGCTCGTTTGAGACGCGCATCTTATCAATTTCGACACCATCGAATTGTTTGGTTAGCTTTCTTAAGGTTGCGTCGCCGCTATTGCGCACATCTTCCACGATCTTTGTTGCCGCAACAAGGGCATCAGAGTTGAACGCTCCGGTTCGATTTATGAATGACGAGCGAAACGATTCGCCCTTTTCAAGTTCTATCCTGCGCATCTACATAGCCTTTCCAGCGATAGGGTCAAAACTTGCGCCCTTGCTCGTCTTTGCCAAAATACGTGCCAATTCTACTACTCGCTCATTGGTGCGGAAACTGCACGGGTTCGCGAAAAAGCGTGCAGTGGAATCGAGCACCTCTTCCACTATTTCCAGATTGTTCTCACGAAGGGTCGTGCCGGTCGCAGTGATATCAACAATGCGCTCAGCCATGCCTGAAAGCGGCGCTAGTTCGATATTGCCGTGAAGTTCCACTATGTCAACCTGAACCCCTGTCTTGGCATAATGGGCAAGCGATATGTTGGGGTATTTCGTGGCCACGCGAATGGAGCCTAGCTTTCGATATCTTTCCTCTATTGCAGGAGTCGCGCCTTTTGGCTGTGCAACGACAAAGCGACACCCACCAAAGGCAAGATCTACAAGCTCTACCACTTGCGCCTGTGACTCCAAAAGAGAGTCGCGACCACATATTCCGCAGTCTGCTGCGCCATAGGCCACAAATGCCGGGGCGTCAGATGGGCGAACAATAATATAGTCAACATCGGGTGTGGAAATCACAAGTTGTCGGCCTATATTTTTCAAGCCCTCGATGTCAAGCCCAGCAGCCTCCAAACACTTGACTGCGTGTTCGTGCAGCGCACCTTTTGGCACGGCGATGCGAAGCTTGGCTGCGTGCGTTAGTCCACTTTTACGCTGTCCCAACGCCGCTGTAGCATCACGTTCGCCCGCGCCATCTTCCTCAATTTCGTCTTCTGCAGCCTTCGCAGACATTACTTGCTCCAAGCAAAACGCAAAACCCGCAGCGGGCATATCACGTCCAAAAGCGCCTATCATATTGTCGTATCTACCACCTGAACCTAAAGATGTTCCTAAGTACGGGGAATAGGCGCTAAACACTAGCCCTGTGTAATAGCCAAAAGAGTTCATTACCGAAAAGTCCACAAGAACAGAAAGACTTCCACTTTCCACATCAGAGGCGAAAGTTTGCTCAATTGATTCTGCAACCTTTCGAAGGTTTGTAAGGCCATCGGCACAACCCAGCGGCTCGACCAGTTCAATGGCGCTGTTTATAGCCTCGATTCCGCCCCTTACGCGACCAAGCTCGGCAATAACGCTTGCATACGCTGGCGCTATTTTTGAAGTATCAAAATCGGTGCAACGTTTTCGGTCGCAAAGTCTGTCAAGTTCGACGAAGTCGGAATCGTGATAGGCTGCAAGAACTGCATCGCACCATTTCTCTTCTGCGCCAGATCGTTCAAGAAGCGCAAGCAAAGGGCTTACCGTAGCTAGAGACACGCAAAGTCGGCCAACGCCCGTCTTCTTCAGCGACTCAATGAAAAGGCGTGTGATCTCGCAATCGGTGTCTGAGCCTTCCTCGCCAATGCACTCAACGCCAATCTGGGTTATTTCACGCGGGGCGGCATCAGTTCGACCTGTCACATCGCGAAAGACTCGCTGGGTGTAGCGAAAACGGGCACTATCTACGTTCTTAGGAATTCGAGTCGCGCACATCCTAGCCACTTGCAGCGTGACATCAGGACGCATGGCCAAAAGGTCTCCCCTTGAGTCGAAGAAGCGAAACGGCGAGTTCGGCATGCGCACGCCCTTGTCAAGGACGTCCATTACTTCAAGAGTGGGTGTCTCAATAGGCGCGAAATTATTTACAGCAAGCATGTCTTGGACGCTGCGAATAATATTTTCTCGCTCTTCAGCTTCCACCCCTATAACATCGCGGAACCCAAAAGGTGTTGCCAGGTTAGTCAATTTGTCTCCTATAAACTCAAAAATCAAGCGATTTATAATTCTGCAAACCTAAACCTAGTTTTAACTAGGTAATGGTCATTCAGCCTCTATAGTTTGAATAACGGCTCACAATACTAGCACCATTTTCCACTTTAGTACAGTAGAGTGCTAAAGTATTTACGGGGAATTTATGGAAATAATCCTCTGAAGCGACTAAAAGGGCTTAGTCCAGCTTTTGGCTTAACAGTTCGTTTATGACTTTAGGGTTACCTTGACCTTGCATTTTCTTCATGCATTGGCCAACAAAGAAACCTAAAAGGCCTGTCTTTCCGCCCTTGTATTCTGCAACCTTATCGGGATTAGCTGCCAAAACCTCATCAACTACTGCCTCGATGGCGCCAGTATCAGAAACCTGCATCATTCCACGATCCTTGACGATGGTCTTCGGGTCGGAATCCTCCTCGATTACAGCAGTAAACACCTCTTTTGCCTGCTTGGAAGATATAGCATCGGAATCTAGCAGCTCTACCAGCTGGATCGCACGCTTAGGAGTTAGATGCGATTCTTCAAGGGTCACAGTGGGGTTGGCGTTTAGCCATGCACTTACATCGTTGATGATAAGGTTTGCAACTGGCTTCGCGAACTTCTTGACCGACTTTCCGCCAGCCGCATCACCAGACTTGCCGCCAACTTCACCGTCACCATCAAGCTCAAGAGTCATGCATTCCTCGAAGAACTTCGATGTTTCCCTGTGTTCCACAAGATGCCTAGCATCATAGGCGCTAAGCCCGAATTCATCCATAAAGCGACTAGCTTTATCATCTGGAAGCTCGGGAAGCTTTGCCCTCACAGATTCTATGAACTCGTCTGACAAGTCATACGGGGCAAGGTCTGGCTCAGGGAACAGGCGATAATCGTCTGCTGTCTCTTTCACGCGCATGACTATGGTACGCTTGGCCGACGGATCCCAATGGCGCGTTTCTTGATAGATCACACCGCCTTCATTAAGCACTTCTGCTTGACGGCGAATCTCATACATAAGGCCGTCGTGCAGCGACTTGAAAGAGTTAATGTTCTTAAGCTCGGTCTTAGTTCCAAGGCCTGTAGTGCCTCGGCGACGAAGCGATATATTGCCGTCACAGCGAAGGCTTCCTTCTTCCATCGAACAATCAGAAATGCCAATGGCCAAATAAATCTGGCGAAGTTTCTGCATGAACAGACGCGCCTCTTCAGGAGTTCTAAGCTCTGGTTCGGTAACAAGCTCGATAAGTGGCGTGCCTGCACGGTTGTAGTCGACAAGCGAATGAGTGGCACCAGCAATACGCCCTTCCCCGCCGCCGATATGAACCATTTTGCCCGCATCCTCTTCCATATGAATGCGCGTGATGCCAACGTGGGCGGTATAGCCGTCTTCTGTACGCGTGATGTTCTCAAAATCATCACCAGGCTTCAAATCGGCAAGGCCTTGACGCTCGTTAGCCGCTTTGCCATCAACATCCAAATCAAGATGTCCTCTCATGCAAAACGCGACAGGTCCTTGCGTAGTTTGGAAGTTCTTCGGCATATCCGGATACATGTAGTTTTTGCGATAAAACATCGACCTTTTCTCGATATCGCAATTTGTAGCCAAGCCCGCAAGCACTATAGACTCAATTGCCGCTCGATTCGGAACAGGCAAAGCCCCTGGAAGACCCAAGCAAACAGGACAAGTATGAGTATTGGGGTCGGCTCCAAACTCAAGCTTGCAATTGCAAAACATCTTCGTTTTAAGCGTAGTAAGCTCGGCATGAACCTCAAGACCTATGACGGCCTCCCAATCCTTCAATGCATCTTCATAAGAGATCATTTTGCATCCTTCGTGATAGTCATATAAGCAGGCGGGAACTTATATAAGCGCATCTTATTCCCTGAAATCTCTTGCGACTTGCGCCTTGCCGTATTCAAGCTCAAGTGCTGCAGCTACGCGGAACATGTTTTCGTCTTTAAACGCTGGAGATATAAGCTGAACTCCAATAGGCAAACCCGATTCGCGGCCTACGCCACAAGGAACAGACATTCCACCATTTCCGCAAATATTAATAGATATCGTAAACATGTCTGAAAGGTACATTTCAGTTGGGTCGTTCACTTCACCGAATTTAAAAGACGTGCGCGGTGTAACAGGGGTAAGTAGACAATCTACCTGCTCATAAGCGCGCTGGTAGTCTTGCGTGATAAGGGTGCGAATCTGCTGGGCTGGGTAATAGTATTTGTCATAGACACCTGCTGATAGTAGATAAGAGCCCAACATGATACGGCGCCTTGCTTCATCGCCAAAACCCTTTGCGCGGCTCTGCTCATATTGGTCGGAAAGATCGGCGTGCCCCGAGTCGCAATACCCGTAGCGAACAGAATCAAATCGTGCCAGATTCGAGAAGGCCTCGCAAGGACCTAACACATAATACGCACTCATAGCAGCTTTCGCGTTAGGTAAGTCCACTTCAACAAGCAAAGCCCCCTGCGCTTCAAGGCGCTTGGCAGCCTCTTCTATACGCTCTTTGATTTCACTTTGAAGACCTTTGGCTTCCATGAACTCCGGGACTATGCCTATCTTCATCCCAGCTACGCCCGCATCCAGATTAGCCGTGAAGTCGGTAGTGGTCTGTTGGCTCGTGCAATCAAGGCAGTCGCGCCCTGAAATCGTGTTAAGCAGAAGCGCGGCATCTTCAACGCTTCGAGCAAATGGTCCTACCTGGTCAAGCGAGCTTCCGAACGCCACGATGCCATAACGCGAGACCATGCCATACGTAGGCTTAACACCTACCACCCCGCAAAATGCGGCAGGCTGGCGGATGGAACCTCCGGTGTCAGACCCAAGCGCGACAGGCACAAGCCCTGCGGCAACAGCTGCAGCGCTTCCGCCAGAAGAACCTCCTGGCACACGCTGCAAATCATGAGGGTTTCGAGTAGGCCCAAATGCGCTTGTTTCCGTAGACGAACCGAAGGCAAACTCGTCCATGTTCAGCTTGCCCAAAGGAACCATCTTAGCCTCAAGTGTCTTTGCAACACTTGTTGCAGTGTAGGGAGATACATAATTTGCAAGCATATTGGATGCACATGTAGTGTGTGTGCCCTCCAAATTCATATTATCTTTGTAGGCAATTGGAATGCCCGCCATAACACCCAAGCTTTCAAATGTGCCGTTTGCTATGGCATCGTCAACTTCCTTGGCCGCATCAATGGCTTTATCAGGGGTAAGCTCCAAAAACGCGTGAACTTGTTCATCCTTACGCTCGATGCGCTCCATCGAGGCCTCGGCTATCTCTCTTGCCGAAAACTGCTTGGTCAAAAGCCCTTCGTGAAGCTCGGCTACGCCCATTTCTGCAAAAGAGGTCATTACCTATCCCCTCCCTCGCCAAGAATCGATGGGATGAGGAAGCACCCGTCCCGCCGCTTCGGCGCGTTCTCAAGCGCCACTTCTTGGGTGAAGCTCGGGTCCTCGTCATCGGCGCACATGACGTTTACAAGGTCTCCTATGGGATGAAAGGTGGGCTCGACGCCATCAAGGTCGTATTCGGTGATGGGTGCGAGGCTGTCGATGATATTGTTCAGATCGACCGTCATCGCCGCCAACTCGTCATCGGTCATCCCGATGCGAGTATATTCAGCGATACTGCGCACGTCCTCTTTGGTCAAATGCTCTG
>CAZYOQ010000024.1:0-20477 GCA_964649145.1 uncultured Eggerthellaceae bacterium
ACAAGCTTTTCCTCGTGCGTGTTCATGTTGCGAACTTTCACGAGGCCTTGTTCAAGCTCATCTGCTCCCAAAATGACCACATATTTGGCATTAAGCTTATCAGCAAGCTTAAACTGGCTTTTCAGTGAACGGCCTTGGTGGTCTATCTCGCACGAAACATCCATGCTTCTACATGACTGAGCTATCTGAAAAGCAAGGTCGCGGGTGTTTGAGGTCGCACAAGCAACGAACACGTCACACACATCAGGACTCTCGAACTCATAACCTGCATCTCTCAAGACATTGACGCATCTCTCATAACCTAGCGCGAATCCGAAACCCGACATAGGACGCCCGCCAACCTCTTCGGCAAGCTTATCGTATCTGCCACCACCGCCGATAGCGTTTTGAGCCGCCGCCTCACCTGTTTGCACCTCAAACACGGTACGGTTGTAGTAGTCAAGCCCGCGAACCAAGGTGGGATCTTCTGTATAGTCAAGGCCTGAACTTGCAAGCAGTTCAAGAACGGTTTCGTAATGCGACCTGCAATCCTCGCATAAATAATCAAGAATCTTAGGTGCACCCTCCATAAGCTTGACGCATTCAGGATTCTTGCAGTCAAACGCCCTTAAAGGGTTCACGCGCATGCGATCTTTGCATGTATCGCACAAATCATTCTCGTGCGCGTGCAGGTAATCTAAAACGAGCTTTCTATACGCAGGGCGGCACTTATCGCATCCCATGGAATTCACAAGCAGTCGCATACGATTAACAGGAATTCCTATTTCCTCGAAAAAGCGCATGAGCATGATAATGCCTTCTGCATCGATTGTCGGGGAATCTGCACCTAGGCATTCAACGCCAACCTGGTTAAACTGGCGCTGGCGGCCTTTCTGCGGCCTTTCTGCACGAAACATGGGGCCAGCATAGATAAGCTTAACGGGAGGGGCACCCTGAGGAACAAGGTCGTGCTGCACTACAGCCCTTACAACCCCCGCGGTACCTTCAGGGCGAAGCGAAATCTTGCTCTTGTTTTTGAGCGCTTCACCATCAAGAAGTCTCTGGAGGTTCTGCCCAGAAACAGCTGTATACATCTCTTTCGAGACAACATCTGTAGCCTCGCCAATGCCGCGCACAAATAATTCCGTCAGCTCGATAATCGGGGTGTCGATTGGCTTATACCCGTATAGCGCAAATATTTGCTGAGCGCGCTGCTTGAAACGCTCCCAAAACAAGGCCTCTTCAGGCAGAATGTCTCGTGTGCCCTCTACGTTTCGAATAGCCATTTTAAAGGTTCTTCACAACCAGATCGCCCATCTCGGCAGTTCCAACGATCTTGTCCTTGGAAGTGTCGCTGTCGGCGATATCACCCGTTCTCCAGCCTTCGTCAAGCACGCTTGTTACAGACCTGCGGATGTCGTCAGCAGCATCGCAAGCATCGAAGCTGTAACGCAGCATCATCTCGACGGAAAGGATTTGTGCAAGCGGGTTCGCGATGCCCTTGCCTGCAATATCAGGCGCACTTCCATGGCTAGGCTCGTAAAGCGCTGTGGAATCGCCAAGGCTTGCACTTGCAAGCATTCCAAGCGAACCTGTGATCTGAGCCGCTTCATCGGAAAGGATGTCGCCGAACATGTTTTCGGTAACTACGACGTCGAAATCCTTCGGCCTATTGATAAGCTGCATAGCGCAGTTGTCTACCAGAATGTCTTCGATCTCAACGTCGGGATAGTCCTTATCGTGCACACCATGAACAATCTCGCGCCAAAGCCGACTTGTCTCAAGAACGTTAGCCTTGTCAACGGATGTAACCTTGTTGCGACGCTTACGGGCAATCTCAAATGCCTGACGGGCAATGCGCTCGATCTCATATTCGCAATATTCAAGCGTATCGTAAGCGCGCTGGCCTTTTTCACCATCAGGTCCTGCGCCTTCCTCGTCATAGAAGCGATCACGCTTCCCGAAGTAAAGCCCACCTGTAAGTTCACGCACGAGCATCATGTCGACGCCATCTACAATCTCGGGCTTCAGCGTTGAAGCGTGTGCGAGCGAGTTGAAGATCTGCACGGGGCGCAAATTGGTATAAAGCCCAAGCCCTTTCCTGATGCCTAAAAGACCTTGTTCAGGTCTGGGCTTAGTAGGGTCGGTTGTGTCCCATTTATATCCGCCAACTGCTGCAAGCAGTACAGCGTCGGAAGCTTTCGCGATTTCAAGCGTTTCGTCAGGCAACGCCGTTCCTGTTTCATCAATCGCGATTCCACCAAGAAGCGCTTCCTCATATTCGAAGCTAAGCGAGTGCTTCTTTCCAATCGCGTTAAGGACTTTCACGCCCTCGGCAATAATCTCTGGCCCAATTCCATCACCTGGAAGCAGGCAAACTTTATAAGTGGTCATTCTAGTTCTCCTCCGTTACCAAACTCGGCTTTCTCTGGTGATTGAGATAGCCCCGCCTTTGGACCAAGTTGGCTTCGCCCAACGCAGAGTCCAAAACAAGGGGCTAGATCAATTGCCAGAGGAAGCCGATAGCTTCTGCTTCCACCTATTTACCAACCCGCCCTTCTCGATTATCTCGGCAATAAAAGGAGGGAATGGTTGCGCTTGAAAGGTTTCGCCAATTGTTTGATCGGTAATCTCACCTGTGTCAGTATCAACTTTGACGGTATCGCCTTGTTTAATAGCGTCTACAGCCTCAGGGCATTCCATAATAGAAAGCCCAGTGTTAATGGCGTTTCGATAAAAAATGCGCGCGAAACTCTTGGCAATCACAACATCAATGCCTGCAGCCTTTATAGAAATTGGCGCGTGTTCGCGAGAGCTTCCGCAACCGAAGTTCTCGTCCGCAACGATTATGTCGCCTGGCTCAACTCGATCGACGAATGTGGAATCAAGATCTTCCATGCAATGAGCTGCGAGCTCTTTAGGGTCTGAAGTGTTTAGGTAGCGCGCAGGAATGATAACGTCAGTATCTACATCGCGCCCATAACGAAATACTTTTCCTTCAAATTTCATGCTTTTTGCTCCTTGTTCCCTAAAGCTCGGTTTGGGCAGATTCAGCGCCAGCAACTGATGCTTCTTTTGGCGCAAGGCCTATAAGATCTGTCATCTCAAATTCCGGAAGATCGCTTGGAAGAGCGATGTGCCCAAGAACCGCACTTGCTGCAGCAACAGCAGGGCTTGCAAGGTAGACTTCGGATGTAGGGTCGCCCATACGTCCCACGAAGTTGCGGTTAGTAGTGGCAATGGCTCGCTCACCTGCAGCAAGAATTCCCATATAACCGCCCAGACAAGGTCCGCAAGTCGGTGTACTTACTGCGCAATTCGCATCCAAGAAGATGTCTGTCAGGCCTTCAGCGATGCATTGTTGATATACCTTTTGGGTGGCCGGAATCACGATGCATCTAACATCGGGATTAACCTTTCGCCCTTTAAGAACAGCAGCGGCCTGGCGCATATCGTCCAGTCGTCCATTCGTGCAAGAACCAATAACAGCTTGGTCGATTTTTACATCACGTGCCTGCGAGACCGGTTTGGTATTAGAGGGCAAATGCGGAAATGCGACTGTTGGTTCTATATCTGCTGCATCAATCTCTATAACTTCGGCAAATTGAGCGTCCGCATCTGAATAGTAAGAGCTGTATTGACGTTCGGTGCGGCCATCCATATATTCGCGAGTAATGTCGTCCACTGGGATAAGGCCAGCCTTGCCACCTGCCTCAATTGCCATGTTAGATACCGACATGCGTTCATCCATCGGAAGTGCCTCGATTGCGCTTCCCGTAAATTCCATGGCCTTGTAAAGCGCGCCATCCACACCAATCTTTCCGATAATGTGAAGAATAAGGTCCTTACCGGTAACTCCTGGTGCAAGCTTTCCGTTAACGACAAACTTTATGGTCTCTGGAACCTTGAACCAGGCCTTGCCAGTGGCCATGCCAACGCCGGCATCGGTAGAGCCAACACCAGTAGAAAACGCGCCCAAAGCGCCGTAAGTGCAAGTGTGTGAGTCTGCCCCGATAATTAGGTCGCCAGCGCCAACAACGCCTTGCTCGGGCAAAAGTGCATGTTCGACACCCATGCACCCAACTTCGTAGAAATGCGTTATGCCTTGTTCACGAGCGAAATCGCGCACAACTTTTGCCTGTTCAGCAGATTTGATGTCTTTGTTCGGCACGTAATGGTCAGGCACCAAAATCACGCGATCTTTATCGAAAACTTTACCGCCTGTGACCTCTCTGCAAGTCTTTATTGCTATAGGCGCTGTAACGTCGTTTGCAAGCACCAGATCAAGATCACATTCAATAAGCTGTCCTGGCTCAACCTCGTCAAGACCAGCATGGGCGGCTAATATCTTTTCAGCCATTGTCATAGGACGTGTCATTTAAACTCCTTCACGAAACCCTATTTGACTAATGAGTTTGGTAGGGGTACAGGGACTCGAACCCTGATGCCTTGCGGCGGCGGATTTTAAGTCCGCTGCGTCTGCCAATTCCGCCATACCCCCAAGAAAGCCTCTATATTATATTGCAACCTGCCTGCATTGAAGCCTACGTAAAATAATTGGAGCGTCCCAAAATGAGACGCTCCAATAACAGGCTCATAATATGAGGAAATTACGAAGGCGTTTTAAGCCCCTTGTTTATCAAGGTACTCGAGTTGAAACTCGTCCCATTCCAGCCTGCGCTTGAAAATGGCACGTTTCGCTTTGGATTGGTAATCCTCTTTGCCCTCAAGCCCTTCGATAATGAAACGCATATTGTTGGCGTGGCTTTCAACCTTAGTTCTATTGATATCTGCCGGATCAATGCCGAACGAACCAAGAACAGTCAAGATGCCGTTAAGCATCTGGGTGCCACCCTTGTACAACAAAAACTCCTGTTTCTGCGTGCCTGCCTCATCAAGATTGACATAGCAGATTCCGCCGCGGCCAACGAGGCTACACAGAGTCTCATGCCCAGCCATAACACCGAACATTCCTTCTTCGCTAGGGACGGACGCATAATAGACATCCCCATCGAAGAGTTTTTCAGTCGGAGTGCAAACTACGCAGCGAAAAGCAGCCATTTATGCCTCTTCCTTCTGCATGGCCTCATAGGCAGCATAGACGTCCTCGATCGGACCTTTGTTCTGGAAGCACTGCTCAGGAATGTGGTCGCACTTTCCGTCGAGAATCTCTGCAAATGAGCGCACGGTATCTTCGATGCTGACGTAAACGCCTGGCGTGCCGGTGAAGACCTCAGCCACGTGGAAGGGCTGGCCTAGGAACTTCTGGATCTTACGGGCGCGGTTAACGGTCAACTTCTGGTCTTCGGAAAGCTCGTCCATACCAAGGATGGCGATAATGTCCTGGAGGTCCTTGTATTCCTGAAGAATTTGCTGGACGCCGACAGCCACGCGGTAGTGTTCCTCGCCGACGATTTCGGGGTCGAGCGCGCGCGAGGTGGACTCGAGCGGGTCGACGGCCGGGTAGATGCCAAGCTCTGCAATAGAGCGCGACAGAACCGTTTTCGCGTCGAGGTGGGTAAACGTAGTAGCAGGGGCTGGGTCGGTCAGGTCGTCGGCAGGAACGTAGACAGCCTGAACAGACGTAATAGACCCTGTTGTGGTCGAGCAAATGCGCTCCTGCAGGTCGCCCATCTCGGTAGCAAGCGTTGGCTGATAGCCTACAGCCGAAGGCATGCGGCCAAGCAGAGCCGATACCTCAGAGCCCGCCTGGGTAAAGCGGAAGATGTTGTCGATAAACAAAAGCACGTCTTGACCCTGGTCACGGAAGTACTCTGCCTCGGTAAGGCCAGCAAGGCCAACGCGCAGACGCGCTCCTGGCGGCTCATTCATCTGACCATAAACTAGACAGGTCTTCTCGATAACGCCAGATTCGGTCATCTCGAGGTAGAGGTCGGTACCTTCACGAGTACGCTCACCTACGCCGGTGAACACTGACGTGCCGCCGTGCTCTTGAGCAAGGTTATTGATAAGCTCCTGAATGGTAACCGTCTTACCTACGCCAGCGCCACCGAAGAGGCCAGTCTTTCCGCCCTTAACGTAGGGCTCAATCAAGTCAACAACCTTGATGCCGGTCTCAAATGTCTCGGTAGACGTAATTAGCGTGTCGAACGGAGGTGCCGCATGGTGAATGGGCATCCATTCGACATCATCTGGCATAGGCTTGCCATCAACAGGTTCGCCCATAACGTTCCAGATGCGGCCAAGCGTAGACTTGCCTACCGGCATCATGATTGGGCTGCCGGTGTCGACAGCCTCCATGCCGCGCACCATGCCGTCAGTTGACGACAGGGCGACAGTACGCACCAGATCGCCTGGAAGATGTGTTTGAACCTCCAGGATGGTGCTGATCTCACCCGCAGGGGTGTTGGCCTTCACAGTAAGAGCATTGTAGATAGACGGCATCGCGTCAGGTGCGAACTCAACATCTACAACAGCGCCGACGATACGGACTATTCGCCCTGTATTGCCGTCTGTGACAGGCCGGTTTTGTGTGTTTTCATCAAAATCAGCCATTTATTCCTCCAATGCTGCGGCGCCGCCAACAATCTCGTTGATTTCGGTGGTGATCGCACCTTGGCGCGCACGATTGTAGACGCGCGTCAAAGTTGCCACCATGTCTTCAGCGTTGTCGGTCGCCGACTTCATCGCATTACGACGAGCTCCTTGCTCGCCAGCTGCAGAATCAAGTAACGCATAGAAATACGCGTTGCGCAAGTATTCCTTCATAAGCCAGTACATCACGGTATGCGCGTCTGGCACGAAATCGGTATCGCCAGGAGGCGCTTCGTCTGACTTCTCGCGGAACTGCAAGAAGATATCCTCTTCCTTTTCCACAAGACCCAAAAGTGAAGCATAGCTTTCCTGCTTGATAGGCAGAATCTGGCGTTCGACGAGGGTTTGCTCTGCAGCATTTTTCGCATGGTTATGGATGATAAATGCCTCATCGATCAAATTATCATCACTGTGATAGCTGTCGCCGGTGAACTTAGAAAGTTCCAGTGCCTGCTCATGCACCGGGTCTGCGGAAAGGCCGGCAAATTCGATCACGGGCTTGATGCCCCTGTAGTTGAAGTAAGCGATAGCCTTCTTGCCGCACGCCGCGACTTCAACTTCGATTCCCTGGCTTTCTTTCTCCTTGATCAGCTTCTCGGCATGGCGCAACACATTGGTGTTAAAGCCACCTGCCAAGCCGCGATCTGATGCTACGACCGTTATAAGGCACCTTTTTATCTCATCATGAGTTTGCAGCAAGTATTCAGCATCCAAAGGTGCGCTAGGAGCAGTCGAAACAAGCATGTCGGAAACAGCCCTCGTCCATGGAATGGCGCCTTCCATGCGAACCGTCGCACGACGAATTTTCGCAGCAGCAACCATTTCCATGGTGCGCGTGATTTGTTTCGTCGAAGAGACGGAATTGATGCGCCTTTCTATGTCATGAAGGTTGGGCATGTGTTACCTCACCTTACTCCGATGGGGCGAAACCCTGTTTGAATGCAGAAATTGCAGCATTCAAATCGGATTTGATTTCGTCGGTCAACGTCTTTTCCTTGCTGATGGCGTCAAGTATTCCGCTGTTCTTGGCACGAATGGAGTCAAGAAGTTCGCTGCGGAAACGAAGAACATCCTTCAAAGAAAGATCGTCGAGGTAGCCTTCGTTGCCTGCGTAGATAGAGACAACCTGTTCAGCGACTGGCATAGGATTGTAGCGACCCTGCTTTAGAAGCTCTGTCATGTGAGAGCCACGGGTCAGCTGATCTTGCGTAGCCTTGTCGAGGTCGCTTCCAAACTGGGTGAACGCCTGCAGTTCGCGGTAGGATGCAAGGTCAAGGCGCAAAGAGCCTGCAACCTGCTTCATAGCCTTGATCTGGGCAGATCCGCCAACGCGGGAAACCGAGATGCCTACGTCAACAGCAGGGCGCTGTCCTTGGAAGAACAGGTCGGTCTGCAGGAAGATCTGGCCATCGGTAATGGAAATAACGTTGGTAGGAATGTATGCCGAAACGTCGCCAGCCTGAGTTTCGATGATAGGCAGAGCCGTCATAGAGCCTGCGCCGTTCTCGTCAGACATCTTCACAGCACGCTCGAGCAAGCGAGAATGCAGGTAGAAAACGTCTCCTGGATAAGCCTCGCGTCCTGGTGGGCGACGAAGCGTTAGCGACATCTGACGATATGCAACAGCCTGTTTAGAAAGGTCGTCATAGACGATAAGGACAGCACGTCCAGGGTTAGTCTCAGAAGCTGGCTTGCCGTCTTCGCCATTGTAGATGAAGTATTCGCCCATCGCGGCACCTGCCATAGGTGCGATGTATTGCAAAGGTGCAGAGTCGGATGCGTTCGCCGAAACTACGATGGTCTTTTCCATGACGCCATAGCGCTCGAGGGTCTCTACAACGCCAGCAACGGTAGAAGCCTTCTGGCCGATAGCGACATAGATACATATCATGTCGGTTTCTTTTTGGTTGATGATGGCGTCGATCGCAATAGCAGTCTTGCCTGTTTGGCGGTCACCAATGATGAGTTCGCGCTGGCCGCGGCCAATCGGGATCATCGAGTCGATAGCAAGGATACCTGTCTGCATAGGCTCATGCACAGGCTTGCGTGCAGTAACTCCAGGCGCCTTGAACTCGACAGGGCGCGTGCCTTCTGCTGTGATGGGGCCTTTGCCATCAATAGGCATTCCCAGCGGGTTCACAACACGACCAAGCATTCCCTTGCCGGATGGAACCTCTACGATACGACCAGTAGTTCTAACTTGGTCGTTTTCCTTAATAGCGGAGACATCACCAAGAAGCACGGCGCCTACTTCGTCTTCCTCAAGGTTTTGGGCAAGACCATAAACGGTTTTGCCGCCCTCACCCATGAATTCGAGAAGCTCGCCTGCCATTGCATCACGGAGTCCGTCGACGCGAGCAATACCGTCGCCGACCTGGATGACCGTGCCGACCTCGCGAGACTGTACGTTCACATTGAGTGAATCGAGCTGCTTGCGCAGCGCCTCGTCGATCGCCTGAGCGGTGATTTCAGTCACTAGTTTTCACCTCCGTCGTTCTCTTTGAGGGTATGGCGCGCATGGTTGAGCTGCGAGATAACGCTAGCGTCGATGCGCATACCATTAACACTCATGATTATGCCGCCCAGAATCGTCTTGTCGATGCTCTCGTTGAGCACCGCTTTGCAACCTAAGTCGGCTTCAGTTTTCTGCTTGATAAGGTCGCGCAGCGAATCGTCTAGCTCAACAGCCGTAACGACGTCAACTACGCATAAATTGAGCTTGTCTGACATAATGCGCTCGTATTCGTGATACACACGCGAGAGCATATCGGCATCCCCGTTTTCCGCCATAACTGCTAAAACTTCGCAAAGTTGCGGATTTGTATTCGCAAATACCGATTTCACGAGGTTATAGCGTTGTTCTGGGGTGTAGTCAGGGTTTGACATGGCATAGGTTAGATCCATATCGGAATAGATCAGTTTCAGAAGTTCGGCTGCCTTATTGCGAACTTCTGCTACAGCATCCTGCCCGCCTGCTTCAAATGTTGTATCGAACAAGGTTGCTGCGTAGATTTCCACCTTGCCTTTTTCGACAAGCCTATTAGTTGCCATTGAAGCTACCTGCCTCTTTAATATACTTCTCGATGATGGCACGGTGCTCGCCCTCGGTAAGATCGCTACCGATGAGCTTTGCTGCCACATCTACGGAAGTATCAGCAATGGAGGCCTGAAGCTCGGCGATGGCAGCTTTCTTCTCCGCCTCGATCGTGATCTTAGCCTTCTCGATCATTTCGGCGGCCTCAGCTTGGGCCTTCTGCTGGATTTCGGCCTTCACAGCATCGCCAGTCTCACGGGCATCGGCGATAATCTGCGATGCCTGGGTTTTGGCGTCATCGAGCTGCTTTTTGTACTCTGCGAGCACGCGCTCTGCCTCGACTTTCGCTTCTTCCGATTGTTTTAGAGCTTCGCGAATGGTGTTTTCGCGCTTCTCCAACATGCCATTAAACATTGGCCAACCGAATTTAGCGAGAATGATCCAGAGGATGATGAAGGCAATGAGCATCGGGATGAATTCGATCATATCTGGAAGAATCGCAGATATGCCGCCCGTTGACTCTTCGGCCTCCTCGGCAAACGCGAGAGCAGGGAAAGCAAAGGCAGATGCCAGCGCACCGGTGGCAACCCGGGCGATTATGCTTGCTTTATTCGCTCTTGGTTTCAATTGCTTCCTCCTTCTTAGGATCGCTTGCGGTCGTTTTGAACCGAAACGTACCTTAAAGGATGAATGCAAGCACGAAGCCGATAAGAGCAAGTGCTTCAGCCAGAGCTGCACCAATGATGAAGTTGGTGAACAAACGTCCCTGAACCTCAGGCTGACGTGCCGTGCCCACGCAGCAGCCATAGCAGGCAAGACCGATGCCAACGCCAGGGCCGATTGCGCCAAGGCCATAACCGATAACCTTAAGGGCAGCGATAGCTAGTGTTATTTCTCCCACAATTTCCTCCTTTAAACGTTTTGAGCCTGTTTCTCTCAAAAACACTTATATATATGGTCACCGGCCTGTGGTTTAACCGGGTGATCCCAAATTAGTGCCGCCTTTCTTGCGGCAAGTCGCGTTTAGTGTGCGCTGGTTGCTAGCTGCACGTAAACGGATGTTAGCGTCGTGAACACGTATGCCTGAAGAAATGCCACAAGGGTTTCAAGTGCATACATAATTATCAGCAAAATGAACCAAGGAATTGTGAGGACACCCGATAAAACATCCATCTGCTGAATGCCAAACGTTAAAAAGACACCTGATGCAAGCGCGAAAATACCAAGCACCATATGTCCTGCAAACATGTTGCCATAAAGACGAACGGCAAGTGTGAGCCAACGCAAGATAAGGGATACGAGCTCGAAGAACCAGATGATAGGAACCATGACGATGGGAAGTCCTGATGGCGCGATGGACTTGATATAGCCCCAGCCGCCATGTGCCTTGACCCCCCAGAAATTAAAGTAAACAAACGAGATGGTTGCCAGCGCCCAAGTAACAGAGATAGTTCCTGTAGGGGTCTTGCAACCAGGAATAATTCCCACAAAATTCGATACAAGAATAAAGAAGAACATAGTAGCAAGGAAAGGCACATGGCGTTTGAAATCATGCCCGATGATACCCTCGCCCATGTCGCTGCGTACGAATTGGTATCCGTACTCGACAGTGTTGACGAACTTATTCTTCGGAACGAGCGTCAGCTTCTTTGAAACTGCGATAACGACAACACATGTGATGATCCAACAAATGACCATCCAAAACATGAAAGTTGTCAGCCCAAACGAGCTGTCGCCAATCATGATCTGCGGGCTAAGCGATGCCTGCAATTCCGGCACATGCTCGGAAAGAATCTCTAGAGCGCTCACTTGCACTACCTTTCATCCTTGTTTTCCAAGTGCTTCTTTATGCCAAAACCAATAGCTGTCACACACAATGCCACGGCTTCGGCAAGTACAAAGGGAAGAGCCAAGTCGCGATTTATAACGATGCACAAAATCGCGAAAACGAACATGAGGATAAAAGAGATGACAAGACACAAAAGCAGCATGCCCATTTGGCCAAAATTGCCTGATGCCACAAATTTGCGAGTCATACGCAGCCCTACCACAAGGGGCAAAAACCCGATGAAACCGCTTAGCGCGCCACAAGCAATTGCAAGTGCCAATAATCCCTCCACCACAGTTCGTGCTTTTCCTTATAAAAGCACTACTCATAATAATGTAGAAACCGCAGAGATTAGTTTAAAAAAGGACAAAATATGGCGAATGGAGACGACAGTCCGCACACCTAAAAGGGCAAGCGCAAAGTCGAGCGTTCAATAGCAGATGACGCAGGGCATTGAAGTGGCAACAAAGCGGAGTAGAAAAGCTTGACAGCAAAACGCGACACTGAAGCATGGCGCACAAGAATGGTCTTCGCGACTGCTGGCAGATGGTCTCGATTAAACACTTAAGGCTTTATGGGTTGAAAACCCTTACCTTCAACTTGGCCTCTTCAAGCATCGACATAGCCAGCTCATCTGGATAAGGATTCTGATAGATGATCTCGGTGATGCCCGCGTTGATGCACATTTTCGCGCAAACAACGCAAGGTTGCGTGTTCACATAGATCTTCGAGCCATTGATGATGGTGCCGTATCTTGCCGCCTGGATAATGGCGTTCTGTTCTGCATGAAGACCTCGGCAGATCTCGTTTCGCTCGCCCGATGGAATCCCAAGCTCTTGGCGCAAACAGCCCACTTCCTCGCAATGCCTCATGCCTGTTGGAACTCCGTTATAGCCTGTGGCAAGGATGCGGTTATCCTTGACGATGACAGCCCCCACGGCACGACGCACACAGGTCGTACGAGTTGCCACCTCGTTGGCAAGCTTCATGAAGTATTCGTCCCATGTTGGTCGTGTGTCTGCCATGTCTCTATCCTAACTTGTAGGTTTCCTGCCGTGGACGATTTCCTGCCGTGGACGATTTTTGCCAGCGAAAGTTCCATTTGAAGCAGGTTTCTTACCGCCGTAAGTTCTTGCCGCGCTAGCGTCTTGCCGCAGTCACGCCCTTCCGCGGACGCGCTTTCCTGATATTACTTGATTAAAGTCAATATTATTCTTCGATTGCCATAATCTTGTTCACACGTCTCTCATGACGATCTCCCCCGAACTCTGTCGTGAGAAAAGCATCCACTATTGCCTTGTTGTCGTCCAGTGACACAAAGCGTCCTGAAAGCGTAAGCACATTTGCGTCATTGTGCTCTCGGACATAAGGAGCAATGGGCACGAGCGTGACATTTGCTGCACGAATTCCCTTCATCTTGTTCGCGGCAATCGACATGCCAACGCCTGTGCCGCATATGAGTATCCCGCGTGCGGCCACACCATTTTGAATGTCCTCACAAACGGGTTTCGCGAAATCTGGGTAGTCAACGCTATCCGCACTGTAAGAGCCTCGATCGATAACCTCATGGCCAAGGCTTTCCACATATTTCACAAGCTCTACTTTTTGCTCAAATCCACCGTGATCCGAAGCGATGCTTATTCGCATGTACCCTCTCCTAGCCCCAAATCAAGCAATTCTTCAATTTCAGAAAATGGTATTGCACCTGCCCGTTTCAAGCAAGGGCGGCTCGTCAAGCAGTCTATGACCATCGATGCCTGCCTTAAAGTTTTGTCGGGATGCACAGATGATGCATTTATACCTTCGGAAGAACTAAGGGATGCAATGTCTTCTGCAAAATTGGATTTGACCTCACTTAAGTCCCCGGGAGCAATTTCGCCCGAGAAATTCGCGGAAGTAGCTGCTATCGCGCACCCAAGTTCGTCTATCAAGGCAAGACAGGCTTCATTATTTGGCATGCGCAAAGCAATCGTGCCATCTGCCGCTACAAATGCGGAATCTACTGCAGAAGAAGCCTTCACTATTAGCGTTAATGCGCCTGGCCAAAACGACCTTGCAAGCACTCGCGCATAATCTATAACGCCTTCGCCATATTTGTCGAGATCCTCTACAGACGACACTAACCAGGCTACAGGCTTATTTTCCGCACGGCCTTTTTTCTCGTAGAGAATATGCAAGGCATCGGGGCGATTAGTGGAAACAGCAATGCCAGCAACGGTATCGGTATCAAGTAAAACCGCACCACCCGCCTCAAGGCGCTTTACTGCCTCGCTCAAATTCAAAGACTCGCGCATATCGCCTCGGCCACCCTGATTCCATCTACTGCCGCGCTCATGATTCCGCCAGCATAACCTGCCCCTTCCCCGCAAGGATACACCCCTTCGGTGCACACAGAGCACATGTCGTCTTCATTGCGTAGAATTCTCACCGGCGAAGAAGACCTGGCCTCAAGTGCTGTGAGCACGGCTTGCCCATCTTCAAACGCTCTAAGCTTAGACCCAAAAGCGGGCAAAGCTTCAGCTATCGCCGATCCCATAAAATCGGGAAGGCAATCATGAAGGTCGACCCATGCAAGTTCACGAGGATACGTAGGAATAACTTTTCTAGAGGGAAGACCTGCACTACCCTCAAGAAACCCTTCGACCGTTTGCACCGGAGCAGTGTAAGGCACATTTGTCTTACTGAGACCCAAGTTATAGGCGGCGCGTTCCATCTCCTGCTGAAATCTCATGCCCTCAAGCACGTCATCTCCCGGCAGGTCGTCTGGGCGAATCTCAACCAAAATCGCACTATTGCCATTTTCTCCGTCGCGGGCATGCTCGCTCATACCGTTGACGCAAACGCCCCCCTCTTCGCTTGCCGCTGCAACCACCTTGCCTCCAGGACACATGCAAAATATATACACGCCGCGTCCGTCAGCATTTCGAAGCGCAAGCTTATAGTCAGCAGCACCTAAGGCAGGGTGATTCGCAAACTTGCCATATTGAGATCTATCCAGGTCTTTTTGCAAGTGTTCGATGCGCACCCCTGCTGCAAAAGGCTTGCGTTGCATCTGTATTCCAAGCGAGTCAAGCATCGCGAAAGTATCGCGAGCAGAATGGCCTATTGCAAGCACGCAAATATTTGTGGGAAAAGCCTCTGAAGCGCCCTTGCTACCATCGTCATTTATATGACAAACACAAATGCTAGATACCCTAGAGTACCCGAGCCCTGCCTTGTTTACATTTGTATCAGACTTATCAAGCTCTATGTCTTCAAGCTTTGTATTGAAGAGGAAATCGCCGCCCGCTTCTTTAATTGCATGTGTAAGGTTTTGCACAACGACTAAAAGCTTATCGGTGCCAATATGAGGCTTGGCATCAACTAGGATGTCTTCTGGAGCACCCGCATTCACAAACTCTTGCAAAACATGTCGAATATGCGGGCTTTTGATACCAGAATTCAGCTTTCCATCGGAAAAAGTGCCAGCGCCACCCTCGCCAAATTGCACGTTAGAGTTAACGTTAAGCCTTCCGCCTTCTGCAAACTTCTCGATATCGCGCATGCGCTCAATTGCAGGCTTGCCGCGCTCAATAACTAAGGGGCGAAGTCCTGCACGCGCCAAATACAATGCACAGAAAAGCCCAGCAGGCCCTGCCCCAATCACAATGGGGCGCAAGTATCCTGCCTCATTCGCGACACTGCCTAGATTCACTACCTCTAAAGATGCAGGCGCTTCATACGGCTTTACAGAAACTCCCTTTCCAAGTTTCAAGCCCGAAATTTCGCTGGCGTCTAAACCGCTAACGTCAGCAAGTATGCTCAAGACAAAATGGACATCCGATTTGCGTCTTGCATCAACGCTTCGCCTTAGAATGCGCACTTCCCCGACATTCACTTTGTTTTGGCTGGCTTTGCGCAAGCTTGCTTTATCCAAGCCGCACGCCTTGAAAATTTCACGTTTCAGCGCCTCGCCATTTTGAGGAAGCATCGCATCAAGACTTACTGAAACGTTTGAGAATTGAATCTTCATCTGACAAGCCTAGAAGCCAAGACTTTGCGCAGCATCGCTACCAGCAAGTAGCCCTGTTGCAAATGCCCAGTTGAGGTTGTAGCCACCGCATGGACCATCCACGTCTAGCGCCTCGCCTATCACGTAGAGGCCATCCATATTCTTAGATTGCAAGGTTCTGTGGTCGAATGCTGAAACATCAAACCCGCCTCTCTGAACTTGCGCATGTTCGCAGTCTGCCGGTTCATCAATTGTGAAATCGAGCGCAACTAGCACTTGCCCAAGCTTGGACAAAACCTCTTTCGAACACACTTCATCGGCTTGTACGTGAGCTTTCTGGGCAATTACATCAGCCAACCTAGGCAGAACCATTCCGCGAAGAAGAGCTGCAACCGTTGGGTTTTTGCCATAAGTCTCTTTCAGGATAATCTTTCGGCTCTCGAGTATTTTTTCGATTTCGCTGCCCCGGCAATCGGGGAACATATTTAAGCGCAAAGTATCGCCCGTACTCATATAGCGAGATAAATTAAACGCGCAAATGCCAGATATGCCATATTTGCGAAACATAGCCTCGCCGATTTCAACGGCCACAATCTGGCCATCACGAAGAATAGACAGCTCGCACTTGATGCGTATATTCTTAAGCCGACTTGTAATCTTTCGCCCATCGCTATCCAGACCTATTGGGCAAAGAACAGGACGCATTTGCACAAAAGGAGCAACACCACTTGGAAGCATTCCTTCGCAAACCTTTCCGCCACATGCCAAAATCACCTTATCGGCGCGCTCAAATGTGCCATCAACCATGCGCATTGTGATTCGGCTTGATGATTTCCTTATCTCATCAATGCATTCAAGTGATGAATTAAGGTGGACATTAACATCCAAACGCTCCAACTCGCTTTTCAGTACCTCAAGCACAGAAGACGACTTGTTTGCCCTAGGGTAAAGCCTTCCTTCGGCCTCTTCCACATACATAAGACCATGGCGCGCGAACCACGAGACCACTCCGCTTTCGTTCACGCCATTTTCGTTAGCGCCTTTTTCGTTCGAGTCACTTTTGCTCACGCCTTTTTCGTTCACGCCACTTTTGTTAGCGCCACTTTCGTTAACGTTACCGAATGCTGTATCCGACTCAAGCAGCACAAGACGCGCGAAGTCGCTGTTCCTATAAAGGCTTGAATCTATATGTGCATTACTGAAATTGCAGCGCCCATTGCCCGATGCGAGAATAGGACGCCCAATCTTGTCTGTCGCCTCATATATATGTATCTCGACAGCATCGACAGGCATGCCATGCGCACGCACCTTTTCAGCTGCCGAAATAGCCGCAACAAGACCTCCGGCTCCCCCACCAATAATCGCTATTTTTTTGTTGTTTTCCATCTTTGTATACGATACATCAGCTTGTTGATTATTCGAGGATATCATCGACGTGCCGGCCTATTCATAGCGCAAGCGCCTACAATAAGGCGATGCAGTCTATTGCCAACATACTCTCTTTTACAAACGTGTTCTTCGCGTATAACGCAAATGCGCAAACACCCCCAAATTCCGATAACCTAAGCCCTATTCTTGACGGAGTTTCCTTCGATATCAAACAAGGCGAGTTCGTTGCACTTATGGGAAAAAACGGATCGGGGAAATCGACCATAGCAAAGATGGCTGATGCCTTTTTGCTACCCTCATCGGGAAGCGTGACGGCAAACGGGCAAGACATTGCTAAAATTGCCGAGGCGGGAACAGACGCGCTGCTCAGATTTAGATGCGACATAGGCTTCGTACAGCAAAACCCCGACAACCAATTCGTAGCAACACGCGTAATAGATGAAGTAGCTTTTGGACCAAGTGGGCTTGGAATTTCAAAAGATGAAGTGCTAGATCGGGTAAATGAAGCACTTTCGCAAGTAGGCGCCCTTGACCTTGCCGATCGCGATGTGAACACGCTTTCCGGCGGCCAAAAGCAGCGCATAGCCATTGCCGATGCCCTTGCCATGCGACCAAAAATATTTATCTTCGACGAACCTACATCCATGCTCGACGAATCCGGCAAGACGGAGGTCATGCAGATAATCCACAATCTGCATAAAAGCGGAACTACCATCTTGCTTATCACTCATTCTGTAGAAGAAGCGCTACATGCCGATCGCATTCTTGAAATCGCTAAGGGACAAATCACGGAACCAGACGATGTTCGCTCTATTGAAGATAAGGCCTTCGATCACGTCTACAAACTCGCTGAAAGTCAAACCACCAAACAGCAAGGCCAAAAAACGCTTGAAACCATTATTGACTTTAGAGAAGTTTCATTCGAGTATGACGATACAAACGACCTTGTAAACGGGATTATGGGAATTCCACCACGGGTTCATCCCGTATTTATGAACCTTGACTTAAAAGTATACGCACGCGAACTTTTATGTATAACAGGTCCCAACGGAAGCGGAAAAAGCACCTTAGCTGCGCTAATGAATGGGCTTTTGCGCCCAAGTTCTGGCGAGGTACGAGTGTTTGATGTCCCAACTTCTAGCAGGTCAGGCGCAAATGCAGCAAGGCGGCATGTAGGTGTCTGCTTTCAATATCCAGAGCGAAACTTCTTCTGTCAAAACGTGCTTGAAGAGGTAGCCTTCGGGCCAAAACGCACAGGACTTTCAAAAGACGAAGCACAAGCTGCCGCGGTACAAGCCTTAAGCGCGGTAGGAATCAACTCAGAAACAATAATGCAGTCAAGCCCATTCGATATATCGGGCGGAATGCAAAGGAAAGTCGCGTTTGCAAGCATACTTTCCATGAAGCCCGATGTACTGGTTGCCGATGAACCCTGTGCCGGGCTTGATATCGACTCTCACGCTGAATTCATCGAATTGATGCTCCATCTCAAATTAAGCGGTCTTGCGATAGTCATGATCACCCACGATAAGCGAGATATCAAAATTCTGGCTGATAGAGTTCACTTTATGCGTTAACATGGGTTGTTTTCACATTAAGTAAATAGAGGTGTTTCATGGGACTTACTTCCACTCAGAAAAAAGCTGTTGTAGTGCTTCTTGCAGGTGCTGTCTTGGTCGTTTTGAACCAAACTTTGCTATCCCCCGCACTGCCTGTAATCATGAAGGACATGTCGGTTGACGCTACAACGGTTCAATGGCTCACAAGCGGCTATTCGCTTGTAGAGGCGGTAATTATTCCGCTGTCCGCCTTTCTCATGGGAAGGTTCGGATCAAGAAAACTTTTCATTGGCGGCCTTTGCATATTCTGCGCAGGCACGCTTCTTGCCGCGTTTTCCCCTTTCTTTATCCTATTGCTTTTAGGACGCATGCTTCAGGCTTCGGCCACAGGGTTCGTGATGCCGCTTGTGTTCACTAGCATCCTTATAATCTTTCCGCGCGAACACCGTGGAACCGCGATGGGCGTCGTTTCGCTGGTAATTGGGTTTGCACCGGCAGTTGGCCCATCTGTGTCAGGTGTGCTTGTCGAGACGATTGGCTGGAGGGCGCTTTTTGTGGTCGTCGCTGTGCTTGCAGTGATAATCATTCTTGGCGCCGTGTTCAATTTGCCTAACAAAGGCGATTTCGAAAAGACTACTTTCGACAAGCCATCTGTTGTACTTTCGTCTTTAGGCCTGTTAATGCTGCTGTTCGGCCTATCGTCTATTACTTCTTCAGACAACGTTCTTATCGACCTGATCTTGATTGTAGCCGGAGTCGTTCTTATAGGGTTTTTCGTCAAACGGCAGTTCAAACTTCCTGTTCCGTTTTTGCGAGTGCAGGTATTGAAGTCGCGCAACTACCGTACGACTGTCATTGTCGTTGCATGCTTCCAGATGGGAATTGTTGGAACCGGAGTTCTTTTGCCTATATTCCTTCAGAATCTTTTGGGAGTCTCGCCACTTCAAACTGGCTTGATAATGTTGCCAGGAGCAATTATCGGGGCTGTCACCGCGCTGCTAGCCGGCAGGCTTTTCGACAAATTAGGTGTTAGAAAGCTTGCACTTCCTGGCACGCTTCTTGCATTCATTGGCGGAATTGGACTTATAACTTACAGCCTCGACACGCCAATATTTTGGGTGATCTGCGTTTATTCCATCATGGCTTTAGGTCTTGAATCGACTATGACGCCTTTGAATACGTGGGGCATAAACTCGCTCGACAACAGCGTCATACAGCATGCAAGCGCCACTTCAAATACCATCAACCAGGTAGCAGCATCTCTTGGCACTGCTATTCTCGTGTCGCTTTCAGCAACGTCTGCTTTCATCTATCCTGATCTGCCTGCAGCCGAACAAGAAATGGCAGGCATTCATATATCGTTTCTCTTCACGGCAATCATGCTTGCAGCCATGGTAATTCTAGTTTTTGCGGTTGTGAAAGATTCTGAGAACAAGCCTTTAGAACAAGCCAGCTATGCACAAGAAAATATAGAGCTTATACCTACTATGGTCGGACGATCGGTTACAGTAGGCGATGTCATGAACAAAGACCCCCATTTCGTCACATCTGCAACTACGATTCGCGACGTGGCATCCATTCTCACGAAGTACAAAACATCTGGCGTTCCAGTAATCGACGCAGAACGTAAGGTCATTGGCTTTATATCCGACGGCGACATCATGAAATACATCGGAAGAAACGATACCACCATCCTCGATCCGTCGCTCATGCTCTATCAAATACAAGATAGCGAGAATTTCCCAACACGTATCTCCAACTTATTCGGTATGGAAACCTTAAGCGTTGCCACACGAAAGGTTATTTCCGTTGACGTTTCTACCCCGCTTGAAGACGCTTGCCGTCTTCTTGCTGAAAAACGTTTGAAAAAGGTTCCCGTTGTTAGAGAGAACGTGCTTGTTGGCTCGCTTTCGCGAAGCGACATCATCCGAAATACGATGACAAACCTTGCGCGAATAGAAAAGGATGCTCTCGAAGGGTCACAAAAGCAAGAGATTTAGTCGGCTTCTAGAAGTCAATAAGATCGTAGATGATCCCAGCTTCTTCCATCTGGATTAGCCATTCTCTAGGAGAAAGAGCCGGGATCTTCGATTGCGCAAAGCCGCTTTGGTCGCGCGTAATAATGAAGTCGGCATTAAGTCG
>CAZYOQ010000025.1:0-20152 GCA_964649145.1 uncultured Eggerthellaceae bacterium
TGTCGTCTTTGGTGATGACCTTGACGCCATATCCTACGGGGTGAGATCCCGGAGGTGACCACGTGTTAGAACGAGTTGCAACAGTACCATCAGCACGCTCAACTCGCCACTCCTTGCTGTAAGCCATACTTTTCCTTCTTTCTTCCGATCCCATTACTGGGATTCCTATGACGCATATATTGAATACTTATATGCGTGCCATTTGATTAGCTTTTGCACCCTTCCCTAGCAGAGCGCTTGAGCCAATCTTATGGCGAAACAAGCAACCGTGGCTAACGGTTGGGTTCACTATAGATTAAGCGCATTATATTAAGCATCATCCTCCAAGTTCAGTTTTCAAATCATCCCATCAACCTCAGAGGTTGATTTTTGGGTTCACTCTTTCTATAATCCCAGTTCAGAGTGGTTAACCAAAAAATTAATAGAACGGTTGGTTCTTAATTGGCGGCAAAGGCGGCAAGAATAACTCTGACTATGGGCAGTAGCACCGAAGGCCCTAGGAGCGCTGGCGATTTAAGTATTCAGGGTATTAGCTTTGCCTTCTACCAAATATGGCTTTATATGGCTATCTTCAGTGCGCCGAAAGCCTTTAACCCTGGTGTCTTACTACCTTCATATTTTGCTTTTCCAGATGACTTGCACGACTTGCTTATCTATACCTTCCTTATATCTTCTGCGGTATTACTTATCCTTTTTTCACTCTTCTCTAGAAAGACCTCTAGCTTCTTTTATTCAAAAGGGTGCGAGATAGCATCATGCGTTCTTATTTTCTTAGGAACGTGCATGCTTTTCTTTTCATGGACGGGCATTCCTGCTGTTTTTACTTCAGCCTTGCTCATGGGAATTGGTGCTGCTTTTTTGGTAGTCCAATTCGGGATATTATTCTCCACATTTGAATTTGCTACTTTGGTGCTTAATGCAGGACTGGCGTTTGCTATTGGTTTTATCGGGGCAGACATTTTGACCAACTGGGTTGCGTCTCCTATATCTGGCATATGTGCGTGTTTGATGCCAGTGTTAATGATGATAGTCTTCTTGAAAAGTCACCAACCTGCGAAAGCTCAAACAGAAGGCGAAATTCCCCTTAAATATATTAAGCAATACATAGTTCGGCTAGCTTTGAGCATGGCATTTTTAGGGGTTGCCACAGGAGCTTTCAGAATTGTATGTGGAGCTAAACTGCTCTCTAGCAGCGCAGTAAGTATGGAACTTGTGGTTGGCGTTGGCTGCATGGTAAGTGTTGCTGTGCTAGTATTTGCCATCGCGCTATCAAAACGCACCGAGTATTGGGATTCCCTGCTTCGAAGTGTAGCTCCGGTAATAGTACTTGGAATCGCAGGAATTGCTCTTCTTCCAGGCAATCTGCAAATAGGTGCCGCGTTTTTTACGATTATCGGGTTTGCGTGCATCGTCTCTATGACTTGGATCCTACTAGCAAGTTTTGCCAATAATTTGAACGGTTCGCATGTTTTCATTTTCGGTCTTGGTTACGGTATTACACAGGCTGCGTCAATCTTGGGCGTCGTAATAGCTAACTTTTTTTCCTCGAAAAACCAATTTCTAGCTTCACTGGGAGATGCTAATTCCATTGAAGCTGTGGGGATGGCCTCGCAGCTTGGTCTTTCCGAACTTGCAGTAGTGCTCGTAGTGGTTTTTTCTTTTGGATATGCACTTTTGCCAAGATATCGAGAACTTAAAGAGATACTTATATCGCTTATGGTTGCCCTATCAGAAGAATCTCTGTCTTCAAGGGCTCAAGAAGATGTTCCCACAGAAAAAGAATACCTTGAGGGCAGCCCCTCACAATCGACTTACACCGAAGATGATGGGGCGTATTCCTCATATAGCGTAAAGTCTATATATGCTAGACCCGAACGCTCTGGAGCCGCAAATCCAGAGCTTGCCAAACCAAACATGCAAGGCGCCGACCAGGCTAATTTCCCGCTAGATGGCTTATCACCTGAAGGACAGCTTGAAAGCCTTCAGCGCGACATGAAGGGCAGCTTCACTAGACGCTGCGAGGAGATATCTGAAAAGTACTCGCTTTCGGCTCGCGAAGAAGAGGTCTTCTTCCTTTTAGCTAAGGGTCACAATGCCGCATTTCTAACCGACAAGCTCTGTATTTCTAGAAGTACAGCGAAAACTCACATAAACCATATATACAAAAAACTAGGCATTCATACCCAGCAAGAACTTTTGAATATGGTGGAGGAAAGGCATAGAGGGCCTTTGGGCACTCAAATTGATAGACCAGCCATTCAAGATGCGCTCAGGCGTGCAAGAGAAAATGGGTCACTTGAAAGCAACCCATCTGAACTCGTAAAGCGCATAGGGCAGGATATTCGTCAAGGCTAAAACCTAGCCTTTTTTCGATAGGCTTAAAAAGTAAGTTTTTCAAGCCTATCGAAAACGATGTTAATTCGTGAAAGAAAGGCTCTTGGGTCGAAAATCGCATCGAGCTGAGGCTCAGAAAGAGAGCCTGCGCCTATCAAGTTTTGTACGTCAGGGTCTGCTTCGATACGCTCCTTGAAGGTAGAGCCAGAAACCGCGTTTTGGATATCCTCCCAAACTTGCATAGCGTTTCGCTGAACCACGACATATGCATCTTCGCGAGTCATGCCAGCTTCAACAAGGGCTAAAAGAACTTTCGATGAGAAGATAAGGCCTCGCGTGCGCCATAAATTGTGCTCCATCTTCGCAGGATATACTTGCAGGCCATCGAGCATCCACTGCATCTTGCCGAACATGTAATCAAGTGCGATGAAGCTATCGGCTAGCGCGACACGTTCGGCAGACGAATGCGAGATGTCACGCTCATACCACAAAGCAACATCATCGTATGCAACTTGAGCATTTGCCTTCACAAGGCGCGCCATTCCACAAACTCTCTCGGCTGTAATTGGATTTCGCTTATGAGGCATGGCCGAAGAACCCTTCTGACCCTTAGTAAACGGCTCTTCAGCCTCTATAACATCGGATTGCTGAAGAAGTCTTATCTGCATAGCAATGCTTTCAAGCGTTGATGCAGTAACAGCAAGAGCAGATGCCACCTGAGCATGCCTATCACGTGCAAGCACTTGAGTAGATAGCGGGTCTGGGACAAGACCCAATTTTTCGCAAACGTATTCTTCAACAAACGGGTCGATCGATGAATAGGTTCCCACAGCACCGCTTATAGCACCAACGGCAGCAACTTCGCGAGCCTGTTCCATGCGGGTCTCGCAACGTTTCAGTGCCCACGCCCAACTTCCGAATTTCATGCCAAAAGTCATAGGTTCTGCATGAATGCCGTGGGTGCGACCCACACAAAGCGTATCTCGAAGCTCGAATGCCCTTTTCAGGCATGTGTTTCCAAGGTCGCGGATGTTTCGCAAGATGATATCTATGGCCTGGGTGATTTGATAGCTTAGAGCTGTGTCTCCCAAATCTGAGGACGTCATACCGAAATGAACCCAGCGACTGGGTTTTTCCGCGCCTTCCCATTCTGCATCGATGTTTTCGGCCATATTCGTCGTGAAGGCGATAACGTCGTGATTTGTAACCTTTTCGATCTCGGAAATTCGATTCGCATCGGCAGCGGCATGGTCGCGAATCCAGCGAGCCTCTTCTTCGGTAATACCGCACTCGCCAAGTTTTGCCTGCGCCTCGCAGGCAAGCACCTCAATCTCACGCCAAATGTCAAACTTGTTTTGGAATTCCCAGATCTTGCCCATCTCAGGGCGAGTATATCTACTTATCATCTTGTACCTTTCAAATAGGTTTTCTGCACTTTAAAGCGCTCGGAACCTTGCATGAACTTCGTCCATAACGCTGTTGTCTGCAATGATTATGACCTGATCGCCTGGACGAATGACTATATCATCGTGGGCAACCTCAGCATCATCTTCATATTCAACAGCGATTATCATAGAGCCTTCGGGCATATCTATATCGCCTAATTCGACGCCTTCTTCATCAGAATGATGCTTCATATGCCCAACAGAGAACTCTTTTAGCGAAACGTCGCCATGTGTAAGCGACGAAACGACAGAAACAGAACCCGCAACGGCCTCTTCTTCGATAAGGCTTGCAATCAAAGTTGTGGAAGAAACGCACTCTATTCCAACCTCACGGAAAATGCGCAAATTTTTAGGGCTGTTGACACGTGCTATAGCGCGCGGCACTTTGAAAACGCGCTGCGCTATCTCGCAAGCAACAAGGTTCGTATCATCTTGACCCGTTGCAGCAACAAAAACATCGGCTTTACGTATACCCGCGTCCTCTTGGAATTTGGAATCGCAACCATCACCATTTATCACCAAATACTGGCCTTGCAAACTAACGGATAGCGCTGCGGCAGCCGCACTAGAGTCTTCGATAATCGCGACTTCATTGTCGCTAGAAAGCAGAACCTGTGCCAAATATGACCCGATTTTTCCGCCACCAACTATGACGACATACATCGCAGTTCCCTCTTCTAACTTTGAATGTATTTGGACAACTGTTGAATATAGTCCATTTTCACGCAAGCTAAAATCATATCGCCATTATGCAATACCGAATCGCTTGTTGGGATGGATGACGATGAACCATCTGAGCGCTCAAATGCCATGATGCGTACTTCGTGTTCGCGTTCGATATCAGAGACCTTTATGCTCAAAGGGTTACTGTGGTCGCTAAGGTCTAGCGCGAATTCAACCACCTCACAGTCTCCGAAAGTGGTTATATGCGAGCCATGGCCAGAAATAATCTTTGAGAATATTTCGCTTGCGACAAGGGTCGTTCCACATACATAATCGATTCCAAGCTGAGCATAAGCGTTCGACCTTGCCGGATTGTAAAGCCTTGCAATAACATGTTCTACGCCGAATATCCTGCTAGCAACTTCGGCGCACATCAAATTGGTGTTGTCGTGCTGGGTAACAGCGGCAAGCGTATCGCAATCTTCAATGCCAGCCTTCTCAAGAGTCTCTTCATCAAAGCCAACACCCTGCACTGTAGTTCCGTTAAAGCTACGCCCAAGGTTGGCGAAGGCATCAGCCGACTTGTCAATGCAACATACGTTGTCTCCGTTATCGGAGAGCATATTTGCAAGCTGAGAGCCCACACGACCGCACCCAATGACAATCACGTTGCTCATTTGGCCTCCTGAGCATCTGCAGCACCTGTATTCACCAGCACCTCTTCACCTTGAGCAGAAGCGCTATCGCTTTTTGTGCCGACCTGTGCATCTAGTTTCTGAACGCGAATGCGAGAAATCCTTGACCTGCGCATCTTAATTATCGTAAATAAATAGCCTTCTTCCTGTATCGAATCTCCCGCCTCGGGGACAGAGTCGAAATTAGAAAGAAACCACCCAGCGATAGTCTCATAGTCATCTGATTCCTGAACAGGCCATCCAAGCTCCAAGGCATCTTCAACAGGAAAGCGACCATCTACCCACCAAGTATCAGAGGCAACAGAGGCAATCAGCTCGCCAACGATATCCGACTCGTCGGCTATCTCGCCAACAATCTCTTCGACGATATCTTCTATGGTGATGATTCCCTCAGTTCCACCGTATTCGTCAACGGCTATCACCATCTGCCTGTGGCTTGCCTGCATCTCGCCGAGCAGCGGAATGACCGACTTCGACTCAGGCACAAAAGTAGGCTCATAGGAAAACTTGAGGACGTCGTCATCAATCGAGCCATCCATCAAAGGACCGATCAGGTCTTTGTAGTTGACGATACCAACGATATGATCGATGTCGTCGTGACATACTGGAAGGCGCGAATACCCAGTTCCACGCATGCGCTCAAGCGCCGATCTTCCACTTTCCGTATCGTGGGCAAGCATAACATCAACTCGCGGCGTACATATCTCACCTGCCACAGTGCCGCCTAAGTCGATAATATCGCGGATCATCCGCTTTTCGTCTTCTGCGATATCGGCTGATTCATCTACCAAGTCGAGCAAATCGTCTTCAACAGGAGAGTCTTTCCTGTTGCCCGATATGCGCTCGAAGAAACTTAATTTGTTTTTGTCCTTTTCCATTTTTTTGATATCTCGAATTATTAAAACGAATACAAGGCTACTAAAGCTGAAGAGAACTTATAAGGGCAAGAGTTCATTGAGTTTATTCCATACATCGAACAAGAGCTGTGCAGGCTTGCTGTTATTGATAATTGATACCGGATCTTCTCCAAAAAGCAAGAAGCCATTTTGGCCGGCAAGATAACCGATATACCAAACAGCTGCCATGATAATTACTATCGTCAAAATTAGCCCAACGATATTAAATATACGAGCAAGGTTGCCCACCACGCGTCCGCCACCACTATCGATGTAGGTGTTTGCAAGATGAAGCCCGATTAGCGAGAAGAGAAGCCCCAAAGGAGGCAAGGCAGAAAACAGAATGGACAATACCCCTAAAATGATAGCCCCTGTAACTCTTCGGCTTGTGGCAAAGTTCGGATCAAAATCACAACGCCCTTCATAAGGAAAGACGCTAGATTGTTGGGCGTTTAAAGGAGCGGGGTTAAAAGGCCGTACTGTAGAAACAGACCGCTGGGCACTTAGCGGCATCGAGGAAACAGGAGACGGTGATGCAGCAACAGGTAATGGCTTCTGTACTTGCAAAGGCGCCATGGGCTCAGATGGCTGCCCTGATGCTTGCGCTGATTCTTGTGCAGGTGGCATAGGTTTCGAGAGTTGCTCTGATGTTTGCGAAAACGGTATAGCTTGCAATTGCGAAACCTGTGCTGTCGCTTGCGCAGGCGGTTGCGAAAACTGTGCTGTCGCTTGCGAAGGCGATTGCGATTGTGTCGACTGAACCGTTTGTCTTGGCTGAACCTGCGGAATTGAGTTTTGGTCGAGTTTCCGAAATTCTTGGACGCTTTGTATAGGCTCAGCTGACTGAGGAAAACTTTCTGGATTCTGCATCGCCTGTGCGGATTCTTGCGAAACAGGCCACTGCACTGGCTGTATATCTGATTTCGAAACCCCCTGCCAAGCTGCCTTGGAGGTTACCTGCGAGATGGGCTGTGAGTCTGGCTGCGCAGAAGAGCCTACGGATGATTGTTGAGCCTGGGGGGCAGGCTGGACAACTGGCACTGAACCCGTAAAGGCCATCTGAGGATAAACCCCATTGATAGCCATTGGATCAAATGGCTGCCCATAAAACGGGCTCTGCGAGACATAAGGTAGCGCATAAGGGTTTTGAACCATATATGCATGCGGGCAAAAAAATGCGTTAGAACTTGACGTTAGATAAGGGTTATTGCCCGCAGAAGCCTGAAACGCGTATGTGTCGGCACCATTCGTGTGACCGGGCGCGCTGTTCGGCTTATTCCCATCTGGAATGCTCGCGTCTGAAGACGGAGCAGGGCTATCTGACATCATCTGTTCCTGTTCATGCGGATATAGATGTTAAATATTCTAGCGCAATATGCTTTCAGCCTTAAAGCTTATATATTTCGAAGCAGATATACAGATTCGCGAACACGGGCTTTAAGACATAGGTTTGCAATCTAGATTCCCAAACGTGGGTTATCAGATGTAAATCCCAGGTGAAGTTTCACAATACTTATTGAGCTGGAGGAAGCTTCAAAATAGAAATGATGAAATCCTTGTCGCGGGCGAGACAATCCCGGATGCTATATTCGGTTTGATTGTCATAGGTGCCCTTGTCGGCAGCAACGCCAAGAGAATTAGCTCCAAGCAGGTTGGATATCATAAGCGCCCTGTATAGATGGTAAGCCTGAGACACAAGAACTATCTTTTCTGCACCATATACGAAACGAGCCCTATATATCGAAGAATACGTGTCGTAGCCTTGTGCGTCTGCCTCGATATCCTTTTCAGGCACACCTAACTTTACCAAGTAAGCCTTCATAGAATCCGATTCGTTGTAATGTTCTGTTCGGTTGTCTCCTGAAGCTATGATCTTCGACGCAGCACCTGCCTTATAAAGGTCTGCGGCTACTTCTAGTCTGTCGGCAAGTATGTCGGAAGGTGTACCGTCTGCATATACAGATGCACCAAGAACAACAATAGCGTCAGCTGGAACCGTGCTCTTATCCAATGCTTCTGCTGCCACGTTCGTCGCAGAGTCAATAGATATCGCATCTCCAGTTATGTCAGAAAGAATGCCTTCAACATCGACGCCCGTACTCGCAAGAGCCTCGAATACACCGCTTGCGCCATCACTAGCCGCATCTGCAACATCTACGACTTTTAGCTGTGCTTCCACCTGCAAGATTGTGCGCATCTGGGCTCTTGTCCCAAGTATGCAATAGGCGTTTATCGCCACGGTGGCAATAATAAGTACAAGTATGAGCGTTATAGCAATCTTGACTGTTCGAAAAAGCAATTTCATGAGATTTATGTTAACTCATGCTTTTGCAATAGAAGAGATGCACCAAAAATCACCACAAGTAATAGTTTGAACGAACAATTCAAATTAAATGACTTGTATTTATGGCGTTTTGATGATTATCGTCTGTAGATAAATAGTATGAGCCTTGGCATCATCTCTCCAGACTTTTTTCTGGAGGTGACCATTGAGCGTTCAAGAGACGTTTGCTCATAACATGAGAATATGCCGTATTCGCGAAGGGCTTTCTCAGGAAGCTTTAGCCGAAAAATGCGGCCTTCATAGAACCTATATAGGATCAATAGAGCAGAAAAGCTGCAATGTTACGCTTGAGACAGTGCAGAAAATTGCTATGGCTTTGGATATAAGCCCTGTTGAGCTTCTGAAAGAGCCGCTTCTCTTGAACAGTGATTCAAATATCTCGCAAAAATTAAACTTGCTAAATAGTCAAAAGTTAGCAAGCCACCACTACGCTTTGTGTGAATGGTTCGATGGAGAAGATCCGGAATTCACCCCTATAGATGTTTACAACGAAGATTTGACGTTGAGAATACTTTGCACACTAATTCAAGAAGGATATACAGAAAATCTAGCCGAAGCCTACAAAAGGGTGGAAGAGCCAATAATCAAATACCTTCAATCATTGAAAAAGAGCACTTATCCAAAAGGATTCACCTCTGAAAATCAAAAAGAGGAAACGAAAGAACTCTTCTGAATGATTCTGTAAACAAGGCCACAATAATCGGCTTTTCTTCTTTTGGCCTTGCTATACTAAAACTCAATGCAGCAACTTCTCGCATCAGAGGTGAACAATGGCTGAAAAGAGTCTCAATTCGAAGAGTATGGCCAACGAGGGAAAAACCACAGAAGAGAAGCCTGAACGCCTTGCCGTTCCATTCATGCAGAATCGCGAGCTATCTTGGCTAGATTTTAATAAGCGCGTGCTCGACCAGGGTGCAGACCCGTCTGTGCCTTTGCTTGAACGACTAGGTTTTGTTTCTATATTCTGGTCGAACCTTCAAGAATTTTTCATGATAAGAGTCGGGTCGCTCACAGACCTTTCCCTGCTAAAAAAGACGATTATCGACAACAAATCGGGCATGAGCGCAGAAGAGCAGCTTGAAGCAATTTATCGTCGCTGCCATGAGTTGAGCCCGTATTACGAGGAGTGCTATCAGACCCTTCGAGGAGAACTTAAAGCCGAAGGCATCGTGAATTTGCGCGAGAAGCAACTAAACGAAGAACAACGCGAATTCATTGGCAAATACTTCCATAAAAACATTATGCCTTTCCTTTCTCCTCAAATCATAAACTCGCGCCACCCCTTCCCACATCTTGAAAACGGAGCGTTATACGTGGTCGTAAGACTTGACGAAAACGCTTTGCCTGGAAAGAAAAAGAATCACGACAAAAAACTTGAGCAACTCGACAAGTCGGACAAGGCAACTTCGGCAAAAGACGGCAAAAAAGCCAACAAGAAAAACGGGAAATCTAGCAAAGACGCCAAAAATATGGGAGCTGAAGGCGTGACTATTGGCATCATCCCAATGCCCAAACAGTGCCCGCGAATCATACGTCTTCCTGGCGACGGCTTGCAATTCATGCTTCTTGAACACGCAATCGAAATGTTTGTGAGCGATATCTATTCGATGTATAAAGTCAAGCACACTAACGTGATTTGCGTCACGCGCAACGCCGACCTAGATGCAACAGAAGGCGCAGAAGAACAAGGCGAGGATTATCGCGAACACATTAAGAAGATTCTCAAGAAGAGGATGCGCTTGATGCCGGTTCGACTTGAATCGGAAAAAGAGCTTTCTGCCACAGTCAAGCCTATGCTTCTAGAGAAGCTTAACTTGCACGACATTCAAACATTCGTAAACAGGGTTCCGCTAGACATGAGCTACGTATTCGAGCTCTCTTCTATGGTAGATGAATCCACACGGTCGAAACTGACTTATACGCCATTTCGCCCACAATGGCCAGCATCCATAAATGCGCATGCTCCCATCATGGATCAAGTGGCAAAAAATGACATCTTGCTCTCCTACCCATATGAGAGTATGGATGCCTTCGTGCAGATGCTGCGCGAGGCCGCAGCCGACCCAAGCGTGGTCTCTATCAAGATAACCTTATATAGGCTTGCCAAACAGTCTCATCTTGCCGAAGCCTTGATTTCTGCAGCTGAAGCAGGTAAAGAGGTAACCGCTCTATTCGAGCTTCGGGCTCGCTTTGACGAATCTAACAATATTGAATGGTCGCAGCGCTTTGAGGATGCCGGGTGCAATGTTATCTACGGATTTCGCGACTTCAAGGTTCATTCGAAAATTTGCTGCATAACCAGGCGCACAGAAAATGGCTTGCAGTATATCACGCAACTTGGGACAGGTAATTACAACGAGAAAACAGCGCGCCTTTACACCGATTTCTCGTACATGACCGCAGACCCTGAAATCGGACACGAGGCTGCACAGTTCTTCCGCAATATGACGCTTGAGAACTTAAGCGACGAATACATGACGCTATGGGTCGCGCCTCTGCAGATCAAACAAAACATCATTAAAGGAATTGACGATCAGATAGCTATAGCCAAGCAAGGCAAGCGTGCATCCCTGTTCTTCAAAACGAACTCAATAACCGACAAAGAGATCATCGATAAGATTGTAGAAGCTTCACAAGCAGGCGTTCAATGCACCTTGCTTGTGCGTGGAATATCTTGCATTGTGCCAGGCATTCCTGGATACACCGACAACGTATGCGTTATAAGCATCGTGGGAAGGCTGCTTGAACATAGCCGAATCTATATATTCGGTACGTTCGACAGCGATTTCAAGGTATACCTTTCAAGCGCCGACCTTATGACGCGCAACATGGACAAACGCATCGAGATAGCTTGGCCGGTAACGTCTCCCGACCTTCGCAACCAGATCGTAAGTTATCTAGGGACGTGCATGTCAGATACCGCAAAACTTCGCGATCTGCTTCCAAACAGGACATATACCGACATCGGTTTCTTCGCAAAACCAGACCACGAAGGTGGAGCTGTCATATTCTTTGATTCGCAAAACTACCTTATAGAAGAGGCCTCAAACGAGGGCACAAGTGTAGGCTATAGAAGAGAGGCTAGTCTAATATCTGAGGCCTCAAAGACCGAAGAATTCCGCAAGGCGGCAAGCACCGTTAAGGAACTTGCCTTCGACTACGAGCCTGAAAACCCAGATAACGCGAATACACTTAGCGAAGCTGACCCTGCCCCTGATTACGAAGGCGAAAACTTAGATGGTACAGATACCAGCGAGAAAGCGGCAAAGGAAGCTTCCTGCTCAGAACTAGAGCCAACCCTTAGTGCCCCTGAGGGTAGCCCGATCATAGAAGCTCAGGACGCACCAGCGCACTCAGAAATGCCTTCCAAGAAAAAGCCTTCCTTGTTTAAGAGGATATTTGGAATGCACTAATAAAGCGTTACGCAAAACCTGCAAGTAAGTATATTTTTTTAACGATATGCCTATGGTATAAATAACCTATTAAACTATTTTGAAGAAATGTGAGAGGACGATTATGGATATATTCGGATTTCAAGTTGAACCCTGGGTTATTTGGGTAATCGTTGCGATAATACTTATTCTTATCGTGGCCTTTATCGCAAAGGGCTTCATCGACGAAATGAAGAAAAAATAGCCCAAGCTAAGTAGATGCTAAACGATAAGAAAAGCGCTCAGATACATGACCGACGTGAACCCTGACGGGTACGCATCTAGCCAATCAAGACATATCCCCGATCACATGGAAGAAGAGTGCGGGGTTTTTGGCATATTCGCCCCGAATAGCGATGTCGCCCGCATGGCAGGCTTCGGACTGCAAGCTCTTCAGCACAGAGGGCAGGAAAGTGCAGGTATTGCAGTAGGTGACGGGTCTACCGTTACTGTCGCCAAAGATTTAGGCCTTGTAACGCAAGCCTTCAACGAAGAATCGCTTAGCGCATTGAACGGAAAAGTCGCTATCGGGCACGTACGGTATTCCACAAGCGGGTCAAAAGCTTCCCGCGAAGCAGCACAGCCCCATATGGCAGCTATAGACGATGTTCTTTTTGCTCTTGCCCACAACGGCACGCTCATCAACACTAACGATATACGAACGAACCTGATTTCAGAGGGCGTTCAGTTCTTCTCTTCCACCGATTCAGAAGTTGCTGCAAAAGCCATAGGCATGGTTACACGCCAAACCCATCACTTAAGAGACGGCATTGCAGCTGCTATGAACCAGATTAAAGGTGCTTATGCCATGGTGCTTTGCACGGCTGACGCCTTATACGCCTTCAGAGACCCAAACGCGATTCGCCCGCTTTGCATTGGAAAGCTCCCAGATGATAGGGGCTGGGTGGTATCTTCTGAAACTTGCGGGCTTGATATCGTGGGTGCAAAATATGTCCGCGATGTAAACCCCGGCGAGATTGTTCGCTTTACGGCAACTGGCGATGACGGAATGGATTCAAGCCAGGGCGTTCCCGCGAAAAGAAGAGCATCGTGCATCTTCGAGTACGTATACTTCGCTCGCCCCGACAGTGTTATTGACAATCAAAGCGTTTACCAAGCAAGACGTGCCACAGGTCACATCTTGGCGCTAGAGTCGCCAATAGAAGCCGATTTGGTGCTTGGTGTGCCCGACTCAGGTGTGCCGGCCGCTCTTGGCTATGCGGCAGAAAGCGGCATCAAATACACTGACGGTATAGTGAAGAATCGCTATGTTGGACGCACCTTCATTCAACCTACCCAAGAAATGCGACAACTTGGGATTCGTCTGAAATTAAACCCGCTGCCTGAGGTTATCGAGGGAAAGCGCCTCATTGTCATCGACGACTCTATAGTGCGTGGAAACACTTCCAAAAAGCTTGTGCAGATGCTTCGCGATGCAGGCGCCAAAGAAGTGCATCTGCGTATTACCTCTCCTGAAGTAATGTGGCCTTGCTATTACGGAATCGACACCGACACACGCGACCAACTTATAGCAGCAAATATGTCTCTTGACGAAATGAACGACTGGATCGGATCTGATTCGCTAGCGTTTCTGTCTCTTGAAGGCTTGCATAACGCCGTTAGAAACGCATCTCACGACGGTTTTTGCGACGCTTGTTTCACAGGTGATTACCCTGTCGGCGTGCCAGAAGGCAAAGTCGACATGCAGCTTAGCTTTTTTGAGAATCAGTAATTTTTCATCCGCTATAAAATAGCGACGTTGCGAAAAGATTGGAGCATTCGTGGGAGAGCAAATCACCTATTCCCAGGCAGGGGTAGATATCGCTGAAGGGGCTCGCGCAGTTGACGCGATAAAACCACTAGTCAAGCGCACTTATCGAAGCGAGGTAGTTGGAGATATCGGGGGGTTCGGAGGACTCTTCGACATTTCTTGCGCCAAAGATATGGAAGAGCCGCTGCTAGTTTCTGGCACCGATGGAGTTGGAACGAAACTTAAATTGGCGCAGCTTCTTGGCGTTCATAACACTGTAGGCATTGACCTTGTAGCAATGTGTGTAAACGACATTCTCGCATGCGGAGCTGAACCGCTTTTCTTTCTTGATTACGTGGCTGTAGGAAAGCTTTCCGCTGAAGCTATGGCATCGATTGTTGAGGGAATCGCTGAAGGATGCATCATGGCTGGGTGTTCCTTGATAGGCGGGGAAATGGCAGAACACCCAGGAGTTATGGAAGAAGACGACTACGACCTTTCGGGCTTTTGTGTAGGCATAGTAGACAAGACAAAAATGCTTGACCCTGCCAACGTAGAGGTGGGCGATGTCTTGATAGGGCTTGCTTCCAGTGGGCTGCATTCCAACGGATATTCGCTCGTGCGCCGCGCATGCGTGGAAGGCAAATCGCTAGAAGACCTATCAAAGCCGCGTGAAGATCTGAGTGGCAAGTCGGTTTTGGAAGCGCTTATTGCACCAACGCGCATTTATGTTAAAGCGGTGCATTCCGTGATGAAAAAATGCCCTAATTCCCTGCAAGCTTTAGCGCATATCACAGGTGGCGGAATCTCGGAGAACCTAAACCGTGCCCTAAACGAAAAAGTTGACGCTTATGTAGAGCTTGGTAGCTGGGAGATTCCACCAATCATCAAATACGTGTGCGAGTCTGCGAACCTGTCCCAAGAAGAAGCATATAAAACCTTCAACATGGGAATTGGCATGGTGCTTATCGTAAAAGCGCAAGATGCAGATGCTGTTCTTTGCGAACTAAATGATGCGGGCGAAAGTGCCCAGATCATAGGAAAGATCATTGAAGGCAGCGGGGAGGTCGTCTACAGTGACTAGCAATGCTTCGATGAAGATAGGCGTGCTGTTATCAGGCAGTGGCACCAACTTACAGGCAATAATCGATGCTATCAAAAACGAAGAGATTCCTGTTGAAATAGTGCATGTGATCTCGTCTAGGCCAGATGCATACGGAATAAAGAGAGCCCAGGAAGCAAAGATCAATACGACGGTGCTAAACCGCGATATTTACTCCGACCCTATAGCCGCTGACAAACTAATTGTAGAAAAGCTAAAAGGGTCAGGCGCTTCCCTTGTCGTGATGGCGGGGTATATGCGAAAAGTTACAAGTGTACTTCTTGATGCCTTCCCTAATCGCGTGCTAAACCTACATCCAGCACTGTTGCCGTCATTTAAAGGCGCCCATGCCATCCAGGATGCTTGGGATGCAGGCGTAAAAATCACTGGTGTAACAGTACATCTAGCAAACGAAGACTACGACAAAGGCCCAATAGTTGCGCAAGAGCCCGTTAGAGTCGAAGAGGGTATGACTATCGATGAGCTTGAAGCTAACATACACGCAGTCGAGCACGTCTTGTACCCGAAAGTTATAGGAATGATTGCAGAAGGACGCATGAGCATAGACAAGGAAAACCACGTACATTTAACTTAGATTTCAAGCTATTAGCAAAGGCGGCTAGCAACTTTGCCGAACCAGCTTAATTGTGCACATAAGCCAAGGATGTAAAGGATTAGCATGAAAAGAGAAACGTTAGAAGCGATAATCGAAGCACTTGAGAATGGTCAGGTACCACAGCTGCCAGTGGAGGAATTCACGTGCTTTTCTGAAGAAGCAACTGTTGGAAACCCACATATGCAGCCTCAAACGCTAGCAGATATCTCCGCTTCCTTAACTCAAGCAGACATCCCTACTTTCAAGCGTGCCATAAAAGCGATGGATGAAAACGACCTTGCTTGGATCGGATTTAAGGTTGTTTTTGATGAAGATGAGGCAGTAAAAAACGTCGACAATGAGGTTACTAAGAAATATGGGCAAGTAGGTTCTGCCGATGGTGAGTCGATGGTCTTCTTCTGCAATGACGCAAAAGAGATCGTAAGCTCCCGCGAACCTTCGCCTCGCGATATCTTCCAGATGAAAGATGTGACGCGAGGTCCTTCCATGCATAACGAGCAGTTCGACGGGCTCACATGGACAAGCGAACCGCTTTTCGACAAAGTACGCGTTTGGCTGCTTGGCGCAAGCGATGTTGCAGCAGAGGTATCCTCTCTTGCAAACCATGTAGGGTTCCATGTAGTTGCAGTTGACTACGACAGTGCCTATTTGAACGAGGATCGCTTCCCCGATGCTAAGCGTATCTTGCTTTCACAGGGCAATTTCGATGAACTATCCAATATGCAAGCAAGCCCGCAAGATTACATCTGCGTGCTTACACGCGGCCACATGTTCGACCCTCAGGGATGCACCTGGGCATTAAAAAACGATGCGCACTACATAGGTATGATGGGATGCGCAGGGAAGAATTCAACCGTGCATGACCTGGTTATTTCAGCTGGAGCCTCTGAGGCAGACTGGGAGCGCATCAAGCGTCCAATTGGCTTGAAATTCGGAGCAAAGACTCCTGCAGAACTTGCAATTGCAATTGTTGGCGAACTTGTGGATGTTCGCTACAAGCAGCGCTATAGCAAAGAAGCACAAGAACGCCATGAAAAGTCGCTTGGCAGGTAGCCTACGGCTTAAGCATCTAAGTAAGTTTAAGCCGCAGTCCTTACTGCGGCTTTTCTTATACCTTCACCGAAGGATGATTAAACCTTTTCCAGCTTGCGCGAAACTCTCTGATTAAATGATGCGTACATGTGCAACAATTGACTCAATAACCCAACTAGGAAGGCTGGCAAGATGGCAGACCCAAAAATCAAGCGCGTACTCATGTCTGTGACAGACAAAACTGGAATTGCGGATTTCGCACGCACCTTATCTGAAAAATGGGGATGCGAAATAATTTCCACAGGAGGAACCGCCAAGGTTATCGCAGACGCAGGTGTTGCTGTTACAGCAATTGACGAAGTCACACAGTTCCCTGAAATGATGGACGGACGGGTAAAAACCTTGCACCCACGCGTACATGGAGGTCTGCTTGCCAAGCGCGACAATGAATCGCATATGAAAGAAGCTGCCGACCATGGCATCGAAATGATAGACATGGTGGTTGTAAACCTTTACGCATTCGAGAAGACGGTGCAATCTGGAGCAGATTTTGGTACCTGTATCGAAAACATCGACATTGGAGGCCCTTCTATGCTGCGCTCTGCAGCGAAGAACTTCGCCAGCGTAACCGTTGTAACCGACCCTTCCACTTATAACGACATCCTAAAAGAAATGGATGACAACCAAGGTTCCACAACGCTTGAAACCCGCCAGAAGCTAGCGCTTGATGTTTTCACAACAACTGCCAGCTACGACGGCGCGATATCATCATGGATGGCAACTCAAATCACCGACAAAGATACCCACGATGCTGCCGATTTTCCCGAGCAACAAGAAATTATCCTGACAAAGAAGCAGTCACTTCGCTATGGAGAAAACCCTCATCAAAGTGCAGCCTTCTACACACGTGACAAGTTTGAAGGTGCTAAATATTCGCTAGCGCATGCCAATCAACTTCAAGGAAAAGACCTCTCCTACAACAATTACCTTGATCTGGATGCAGCTTGGTCGGCTGTTCGCGAATACAAAGACCCAGCTTGCGTGATAGTCAAGCACCTGACCCCATGCGGCGTTTGCGTGGATGAAAACATTACCGCAGCATACAAGCGTGCTCATGAATGCGACCCGGTTTCTGCATATGGCGGGGTTATGGCATTTAACCGCGCTGTCACAGGCGAACTTGTGGCTGCAATATTTGATAACAAGCAATTTGTAGAAGCTATCATCGCACCTGAGTTCTCGGGAGATGCATGCGATATGTATGCAAGCAAGCCGAATTGCCGCCTGCTTGCAACAGGAGGAATCAACCCAGCTGGACACGGCATCGAATACAGAAGTGTTGAAGGCGGGCTGCTTGCGCAAGAAACCGATTCAGTCGACGAGGATCTAACCGAATTCAGCGTAGCAGGAGATGTGAAGCCCACCGACGAACAGATGAAGCAGCTAGTATTTGCATGGAAAGCCGTGAAGTCTGTTAAAAGCAACGCGATTCTTATCGCTAAGGATTTCGCTAGCGTAGGTGCCGGCGGAGGACAGCCCAATCGCGTTAATTCCGCACGAATCGCTGTCGAGCAAGCAGGAGATAAAGCTGTTGGAGCCGTTGCTGCTTCAGATGCGTTCTTCCCATTCCGCGACGGCTTTGACGCCTTGGCGGATGCCGGTGTTACAGCCGTGATAGAGCCAGGCGGATCCATTCGCGATGAAGAAGTGATAAAAGCCGCCAACGAAAAAGGTGTCGCTCTCATATTCACAGGGCATAGGCACTTCAGACACTAAAAACTTAAGTCAAACACGAATCGTGACGATTTGAGCAATTAGAGTCGCGAAACTCGCAATTTACAAAAAAACTTTAAGACATCAGCTAGCCATCGGTAAAAACGATGGCTAGCTTTCAAATATATGTATTAATTCCTAGCTTGTATGTGCCCTAGAATTTTTTCTTGCATTTTATTAAGTGAGGAAAACAATTGATTGAATTAGTAAATCTGAACAAGACGTTTAAAACGCCACAAGGCGATGTCCATGCGGTGCATGACGTCAATCTGAATATCGACGATGGAGACATCTTTGGAATCATAGGTTTTTCGGGCGCCGGCAAATCCACACTTGTCCGCTGCATAAATCTGCTTGAACGCCCCACCTCTGGAAAAGTAATCGTAAACGGCACAGACCTCACAACACTCTCGCGCAAGCAGCTTCGCGCAGCTCGAAAAAAAATCGGAATGATATTCCAGCAGTTCAATTTACTGGCACAACGCACCGTAGAATCCAACGTTAGGTATCCGCTAGATATCGCAGGAGTTAAAAAAGCCGATGCTAACAAGCGAGTGAAAGAGCTGCTAGAGCTTGTAGATCTTTCCGATAAGGCTAAATCCTACCCATCCCAACTTTCTGGCGGCCAAAAACAGCGCGTCGCTATCGCGCGTGCGCTTGCATCAGACCCAGAGATCATCCTTTGTGACGAAGCGACAAGCGCACTTGACCCTATAACTACGCGTTCTATTCTTGCTCTTCTGCAGAAACTCAACTCGCAACTTGGCGTGACTATTGTTGTAATCACCCATGAAATGCGTGTTGTAGAACAGATTTGCAATAAGGTGGCCGTTATGAGCGAGGGCGAGATAAAAGAACAGGGAAATGTCCGAGACGTCTTCCTGAATCCAAAATCTGCAACTGCCAAACGCTTGATAGACCCATCAGAGGAAGACGGAATTTCGCAAATAGCAGAAAACACAATTCGCATCGCTTTCACTGGCGAAGAATCGGGTGACCCTGTCATATCGGATATGACCATGAAGTGCAAGACAATGGTAAATATTGTGTCTGCCAATACCGAAAATATTGGTGGCAAAGCATTTGGGCAAATGGTTCTAGAACTTCCCCAAAACGAAGATGAACAAGCGCGTATCAAAGAATACCTTGATGGCAGAGGCATCCATTACGAGACTGCGATTGAATCAGGAGCGCAAAAAGTTTCCATAGAAGGCCCCTCTGATAACGCCAAAGGTGCAGATACGAGGCTCAAAGATACAAATACTGCACCCAAAGAAGCAGATGCTGCGCCCGAAGAAAACTCTAATGAATCAAGTGATGCTTGCAAGCGAGGTGATCTGTAATGTCTCCTGAAGTCATAAACTTACTTGCTAGCGGAACATTAGAAACCCTGTACATGACCCTTGTGTCTACCGCAATCTCATATATTTTAGGAATTCCCATAGGAGTCATCCTATACATAACCGCTGAAAACGGAATCAGACGAAACCGCGCGATCAACCTAGTTTTGGGAGTCATTGTAAACTTGCTGCGTTCGGTACCGTTTCTTATCTTACTTGTGGCCATCCTTCCGTTTACACGCGCAGTTGTGGGCACCACTATTGGCTCCACTGCAACGATCGTTCCACTAGTAGTTGCGGCTGCACCATATGTCGGACGCATGGTGGAATCATCTCTCAAAGAGGTTGACGCTGGGGTAATCGAAGCATCACGCGCTATGGGCTCATCGGCTTGGCAGATGATCTGGAAGGTTTTTCTACCTGAAGCCGGTCCTTCCCTTCTGGTTGGCGCAACTATCTCTCTTGCAACAATTCTTGGCTATTCTGCGATGGCAGGCTTCGTCGGAGGCGGCGGGCTTGGTGCAATAGCTATCAACTATGGCTATTACCGCTACCAAACAGACATCATGCTAATTACGGTCGCTCTGCTAGTTATAGTTGTCCAGATTTTCCAAGAAGGCGGACTAAAGATCGTCTCGAAGGTCGACAAAAGATTAAGGTAAATGCCTCTGAAGCTCTTCGCTAGGTGCGCTTTATCGCATAATGTATGCACTGTGAGGCTCGACAATAGA
>CAZYOQ010000026.1:0-18681 GCA_964649145.1 uncultured Eggerthellaceae bacterium
GCCAAAGCACGCGAGAAATCCACTTTTGCGAAATAGCTAAGCTCAAAATGAAAAGACAAAATCGCAAAAGTTAGTTCGAGCGTGCGACGCGTCGAGCCGAGGTCACACGTCCCCCGGCTTTACATACTTTTTCACCTCTGAGGTTCATGTATATTTCGTCTGATTCTCGCACAAATATCGACTGATCATGTATTCCCTGTTTTTGTTTGCAACCACCATACACTGGGGTTTTCTGCAAAAGTTCATTAAAGTGTCGAATTGTATTGCAAAGTGGGGCAAAGTGGCATAGAATAACTCTCACGGAAGAGCTTTGCGGAGCGGGTCACAAAACATAAACGCAGCTTAAACGCTCCACAACTACAACACGGGGATACATGGCTGAAGACTTGCACGAAACCGAAAACAAGCAAGCCGAAGAGAACTTCAATCTTTCCGGCTCGTTTCGTTTGAACAAGCAAGCCGAAGAGAGCTTCGACCTCTTCGGCTCGTTCCGTTTCAAGGTTGATGCCAAAGGACGAGTCGCGCTTCCCTCGAAGTTTCGCAAAGCACTTTCGAAGGATCTCATAGTGTCCAAGGCTCCTCTGGGAGAATGCATCTATGTGTTTGAGCCAGATAGCTTCAACCACTTCGTAAAGGATCTTTTCGATGCGAAGTTTGGAGGCTATAACCCTTCAAAGCGTGAACATCTCAACCTCCTAAGGAAGTTGAAGGCCAACGCTGATCTTGTGGAAGTAGATTCTTCAGGTCGAATCTCGCTTAAGCAGGATATTCGCAAGGGTGCTGGGATTAAGAAAGATGTTGTTTTAGTTGGAAGCACTGGAAGGCTTGAGATCTGGGACGCCGATACATTCGATGCGACGATGGAAGATGTGGATCTAAGCGTCTTCTTCGACTGATCGAGCTGTTGAGCAGTATTCGGTGTACGTACCATGACAAGCGAATACCGGCACATACCAGTCCTGCTGAATGAATGCGTTTCCGCTTTAGATCTTGGCAACAATAAGATTTTTGTGGATGCGACACTTGGATTCGCAGGACATTCTTACCAGGTAGCAAAGGAATTGGGTCGAGACGGCTTCTTGATTGGCATTGACCAAGATGATGAGGCTATTGCCTTCGCCACTCAAAAGCTGGAAAGCTTACCTAAAGACCAGCGCCCTGAAGTCAAGATCTTGCATGGAAATTTCGGAGACCTTGATGAACTTTTGTTATCTGTGTGCATTCCAGGGATCAATGCAATCCTGTTCGATCTTGGAATGTCGTCTGTGCAGATTGATACCCCAAGCCGCGGCTTTACTTTCAAAGCCGACGCGCCCCTCGATATGCGAATGGATCCGGGTAAACAGACTTTAACCGCACAAGAGGTCATCAACACCAAAAACGCAAAAGACCTCGCTCGGATCATTCGTGCAAACTCGGACGAGAGGTGGGCATCACGCATAGCACAATTCATTGTAGATGCACGAGCCGACCAGCCGATTCAAACTTCTGGACAGCTCGTTGACATCATCAAGGCGGCTATTCCTGCATCCGCCAGAAGGCGGGGAGGTCATCCTGCCAAACGCACGTTTCAGGCGCTTCGGATGTACGTGAATGACGAACAAGGGGTGTTGCGGCGCGGTCTAGAAGCTGCCATCAGATGGCTCGAGCCAGGCGGTGTTATTTGCGTGATTAGCTATCACTCAATAGAAGATAGGATCGTGAAGGAAACCTTCAATTCCTTTGTCGATAGATGCACGTGCCCGCCAGATCTTCCAATTTGTACTTGTGGGAAAAAGCCGGTAATCGAAGTTATGACCAAAAAGCCGATTCTGCCAAGTGAAGCAGAGATCGACTCTAATGCGCGTGCGCGCAGTGCAAAATTACGTATTGCGAGGAAGCTTTAAAGACACTTGAACACATACGAGACATATAACAGGGGAAGCCTCGCTTATAAGCGTGATTTGCAGTATGCAAACAGCCAGTCTCTGCCAAGCAGGCAGAGTAATCCTCGCATAATCGAAGGTGGCGGAAAGCCCCAAGAAGACTTTTTAGCAGGTCATGCATTCGCCATAAAGGCAGCGAAGTTCACTATGATCTGCGCTCTCATTTTTGCTGGGATAGGTTTTGGCCGTATTACGCTTGATACCGCAACAGTCAATGAGGCTATGGCAGCCCAACAATACGAAAGCCAGCTTGAAGTGGCTAGGTCGGCAATTAGCGATTTGCAGGTCGAGCAATCGTCGCTGTCTAATCCCACAAGAATCAAAGAACAGGCAAAGCTACTTGGCATGGAAAGCCCAAGCAATGTTTCTGTGATTGATATTTCTGGAGACGTGGTAGAACTTGATGATGAGGGAAACCTCTCCTTGTCTAAAAGCCTTGAGACCTTAGTTAAAGAGAAATCCAAAGGATCTAAGTAGTGACCGCTCAGGAATCTAGGTCTTTTCTCGTTGTCAAAATAATATTTCTTCTCTTGGCTGCAATTTTCGCCTTGCGATTGGTCTATCTTCAAGTTTTTGTTCATGACGAATATTCCCAGGCCGCCGAAAAAGTTAGAACCATCTCTTACAAGACAGCGCCTCACAGAGGAACAATATATGACCGCAACGGGGTGGTTTTGGCCGTAAGTGTGGATGCTGTGACTATCTATGCAAACCCTTATGAAGTTACAAATGCCCAGTATGAGGCAGGTCAGCTCTCCAAAATATTGAAGGGTGACGAGAGCGACTATGAAGACCTCCTAAGTACCGAAGATACGACGTTTGTCTATATCAAGCGACAAGTCGATGAATCGGTAGGTGATGAGGTGAAAGCCCTTGATCTAGACGGCATATATTTTCTGGAGGAAAGCCGTCGAGAATACCCGAATGGGTCTATTGGGGGCAATGTTATAGGAGCTGTCGATGTTGACGGCAATGGTATATGTGGCCTAGAGCTTCAATACGACGAGATATTGAAGGGCACGCAAGGCGTCTATTCTGCAGAAAGAAGCCTAGAGGGAACGCCTATACCTGGCGGTGTGCACGAGGACGTAGAAGCCGTAGATGGCACAGACATAATGATCTCGATCGATATCTCGCTGCAAGACGAGGTTCAAGAGGCTCTTGAAAAAGGTCTTAAAAACCAAAATACTGACCAAGGCTCTGCGATAGTCATGGATGCTGAAACCGGTGAGATTTATGCTATGGCCTCATACCCATACCTTGACCCAGGAGACTTGGAAAACTCCACTGTGGGTTCAGACAACCTAACTTGTGTCACCCAGGCTTTTGAGCCAGGCTCGGTATTCAAGGCTTTTTCGGCACTAGCTGTTTTGGAGGAAGATGCTCTAAGCCCTAAAGATGAGCTTTTCGTTCCAGCACAGTTAGAGGTTGGTGAATATACAATCACAGACGCCCATGAACGTGGCGACGAGACGATGACCTTTTCTGAGATCCTGGATAATTCCTCAAATATAGGAATTTCCTTGGCGGTTAAGAAAGTTGGCTTTGAAAAGCTTTATAAAACGCTTTCTGCACTGAAGTTTTCCGAGAAGACGGGCATCGACTATCCTGGTGAAAGCTCGGGTTCTTTAGACGACGTGTCTAATTGGTCTAAAGTTCAAGGCTACAATATTGCATTCGGTCAAGGCATGACAGCAACCCCGCTTCAGGTAATACGTGCTTATGGAGCCATCGCTAATGGGGGTAGCGTTGCTCAACCTCACTTTCTAATTGCGCTTCCACAAACAGAGGAATGGAAGACATATGAAACCGACCAGCTTTTAACCGACAAAAAGGCGATAAAAACCCTCACGAGCATGCTTCGAGGCGTAGTTACTGACGGCACAGGAACGGATGCCTATATTGAAGGCTATGATGTTGTGGGTAAGACCTCCACAGCACAGATCGCCGAGGGAGGCTCTTATGCGCAATCCCGCTACAACCTCTGTTTTTCAGGCTTTATTGCCAATTCCTCAAGCAAACTTGTGTGCAATGTTGTTGCCAATGACGTCGATCAAATGGGAAATATGGCTTCAACGTTTCGCGATATAATGACTGAGGCAATCGATCTTTACAAAATAGTTCCGGAGTGAGGCTGATGGCCAAGACTTGCGAAGAGCTTTTCTCGTCTTTAGACGCGACCATAATAGGCAAAGCAGATGAGCTTGTAAGCGGTATCGCTTACAACAGTGCAGACGTCACAGAAGGTGACGCTTTTTTCTGCATCGTTGGTTTCAAATCTGATGGACATTCATACGCACAAAACGCTATAGACAGAGGCGCGCGCGTGATTGTGGCCGAGCGCAGACTCTATCTGGCTGACGCGACTGACGTGACTGTCGTGATAGTCCCCGATTCCCGAAAAGCCATGGCGTTGGTTTCTTGCGCCTTTTACGATCATCCCTCAAAGTGTTTCCACTTAGTTGGTGTAACGGGGACCAATGGCAAGACAACGACCACCTACCTCATAGAATCTATTGCAAGGCACGCGGGCTATAAAACCGGCGTTATTGGTACCACTGGAATTCGTGTAGGTGATGATTTCATCGAGACCTCAAGAACAACTCCTGAATCCTGCGATTTGCAGAAGATTTTCGCGATGATGAGGGATGCAGGATGCCAAGTTGTTGCGATGGAAGTAAGCTCACATGCTCTTGACCTTATGCGTACGCTTGGATGCGATTTCGATGTGACTTGCTTTACAAATCTTACTCAAGACCATCTTGACTACCACCATACATTCGAGGCTTATTTCGAAGCAAAAGCCAAATTTTTTAGTGACGAATACCCAGCCAAGCGCGTAATTGGAGTGGGTGACAAGTGGGGTATAGAACTAGCGTCTAGATGCAAAAAAGCTGGTGATTCTTATCTAACTACCGGTTTTGAGGATACGTGCGATATTCATCCAAAAGATATTTCATTTGGGATAAAGGGAACAGATATATCGCTTGACATAGCAGGCGATGAACACAGTTTTCGCTACCCGCTTGTTGGGCGTTTTAATGTAGAAAACGTCATGACTGCTATAGGTGCGTGCACGCAGCTTGGCATCTCGAACGTAAGTGCAGTTGACGCCTTAAAAGGAGCATGTCGAGTGCCTGGAAGGCTAGAGCTTGTGCAGGCTTGCGAGAATGAGGATTATTCGGTTTATGTGGATTACGCCCACACTCCCGATGCTTTGCAGAAAGCAATCTCGGCTCTTTCAGAACTTGGAAGCGCTAGGCTTATAGTAGTGTTTGGCTGCGGGGGCGACCGCGATGCCACGAAAAGGCCAATTATGGGAAGCGTTTCCCTTTGCGCCGATTACGCCATCGTTACTAGTGACAATCCTAGAACCGAAGACCCTGATTCCATAATCGCTGACATCCTTGCTGGTATGGATGCAAGTGCTAAAGGCAAGTCGTTTGAGGTTGTTAGCGACCGTAGGGCGGCTATTCAGCGTGCAGTTTGTCTTGCAGGCAAGGGTGATCTTGTCTTGCTGGCTGGAAAAGGGCACGAGGATTATCAGATTCTAGGCACCGACAAGATTCATTTTGACGATCGCGAGGAAGCCGCTTTAGCGATAAAGCGCAGAAATGCAGGTGAATGCGAGTCTTGTGTAGGCGAAAGCGCTTGTGCGTCGGCTTCTAAGGAAACCGACAGCGATAGGTAGATGCATGCGCCTGAACTCCAAACAGATACTCCAATGCACTGGCGGAACTTTCGTCATAAGTCCAATAGACCCTTCTGAAATTCTCACAGGAATAACTTGGGATTCGCGTGATGTTTCAGAGGGCGACCTCTATGTAGCTATAGAAGGCGAACGCACAGACGGTCACCTTTATGTAAAAGACGCGTTAAACAGGGGAGCCAGGGCAGCACTGGTTAACAATGCCCCCGATTCTGCTGCTTGCGTTTTAGCACGTGAGCTTGGCGCTGCGATAATTGAAGTACCTAATTCCCTTCATGCTATTGAAGATATCGCAAAAGAGTGGCGAGGCCACCTTAGCGCGAAGGTTATAGCTATTACTGGCTCGGTTGGCAAGACGACCACGAAAACCTTGGTCAGGGACGTATGCGCTTCAACATTTAGAACTGTTGCCACTAAGGGAAACCAGAACAATGAACTGGGAGTTCCGAACACCATCCTTTCAGCCGGCATTGACACCGAAGTGCTGATAGTCGAGATGGGAATGCGAGGCTTAGGCCAGATTCGCCATTTGTGTCATATTGCTCGACCCGATTGGGGAATAATCACCAATGTAGGTGAGTGTCACATGGAGTTGCTTGGTTCCATGGAAAACATAGCGCTCGCCAAAAGTGAGCTTTTCTGTGCCCTTCCAGATGGCAATGGAATCGCCTTTATCAACGCCGATGACAAGGCTGTTTTAAATATGCCTGATACTACGAATCTCGCGCAAAGGGGCGTCAAGCAGATTTATTTCGGACGCGATGCACAAGACTTTTCAGAAAGTAGAGTTTGGCCTGAAGATATCGCTATAGACTCGCAAGGAAGAGCGCAATTCACTCTATGTGCCCAAGGCTTCGAGCCTGCCTCTGCTGAGCCCGTCACACCCACACTTTTTAATATGGATCCTGATGTAAAACGCGCAAGCTGCCACCTTGGTATTCGCGGCGGTCACAATGTTTCAAATGCTTGTGTTGCATGTGCTGTTGGGCTTTGTCTTGATATTCCAATCGAGACTATAGCCCAAGCGCTAGAGGATGCGGTAGGCGAGACCGGAAGGCTTGAGATTCGCGAGGCCAGAGACGGCTTTACCGTAATTGACGATGCTTATAACGCAAACCCAGACTCTATGCGGGCGGCGTTGATGATGCTTTCTTCAATGGATGCAAAAGGCAGGCGCATCGCGGTTTTGGGCGACATGCTCGAGCTTGGAGATGTGGATGTGGCTTGCCATGAGGGCATCGGGCGTCTTGCGGCAAAATTGTGTCTGGAGGGAAAGCTTGATGGGCTCATTTGCGTTGGCGAGCTGGCGGGGATGATGGCTAGTGCTGCTAGTGAGGCGGGCATGTCAAGCGATGCGCTTTCTCATGTGTCTACTACCGGTGAGGCTCTAGAGAGGCTTGAAGGCTCGCTTGCAGAAGGTGACGTCGTGTTGGTCAAAGCTTCTAACAGCATGCGGCTTGATCGAGTAGTCGAAGGGCTGATCAGCTGATGTTTTCATATTTCGCAACATATCCTACATTCCTAGTTTTCATGGCATTTATCATAGCTATGCTGTTCACGATGGCATTGATGCCGGCATTTATACACCTTCTTCAACGCAAAAACATTGGTCAGCAGGTTAGGGACGACGGACCTCAAAGCCACCTTGTAAAGCAAGGAACGCCCACTATGGGCGGCGTCGTCATGTTAATCGCTATCGTGATATCGATTCTTTTTATTGGCCTTCCCGACGTCGAGACCTTCCTTTTGATTGCGGCTCTTCTATGTGCTGGAATTCTTGGTGCTATAGACGATGGTTCCAAGATCGCGCATGAACGATCTCTTGGTCTTACGCCTAAGATGAAGCTCATATTCCAGTTTGTGATTGCCGCTGTTTTCATTCTTTGCGCGGTCAATATCCTAGATATTGCTCCCACTGTCGAAATCCCATTTGTATGCAATATTGACATGGGGGTTCTAAGTACCGTGATCCCGATTGGGGAAGCTGGTTCTATATCGATTCCTTGGATCTACCTTGTTTTCTGCATGATATTGATAGTAGGCATGTGCAATGCTGTGAATTTAACAGATGGCCTTGATGGACTTGCATCGGGCTCGGTTATGGTTGTCATGATAGTTATGGCTGCTATCGCGTTTGCACAAAGTACTCTTGAGCCTTCTATTTTCTCATCCGCGATAGCGGGCGCTTGTGTAGGCTTTCTTTGGTTCAACTCACATCCGGCCGATATCTTCATGGGAGACACCGGCTCTTTGGCATTGGGAATGGCTCTTGGCTGTATCGCTGTTGTTACCAAGACCGAATTCGTTGTGATAATTATTGGCGCACTGTTTGTGGCAGAGGCGCTTTCCGTGATGATCCAGGTTTTCTATTTCAAGCGAACCGGTAAACGCGTTTTTTTGATGGCACCGCTTCACCATCATTTCGAGAAGAAAGGATGGTCTGAAACTAAGGTTGTCGTTAGGTTTTGGATCATAGCGGGAAGCCTTGCAGCACTCGGGTTCTTTATATGGTTCGCTAGCAATATGGGCTTGTAGTTTGCATCTTTTGCTTGTAGGCGCGATAGTGATGCTATAGGTGTGCTTTTTGTTTACAGAGATGAGATGAATTAAGAAGACCTTATGAGAGAGACTATAAACAAAGACTCTAACAACAGCCAAACAGCTTTGATTCCAGGCAGGAAGCTAGCCTATGAGCATCTAGGTAACGTAGTCGTGTTGGGTTTGGGTGTTAGCGGTAAGGCGGTGGCTGAATATCTTGCGAAGAAGTGTTCTAGTCGCATTAGTTCTTTGACAATACTCGGTGGAAAATCCAACGATGACGTTTTAGCGTGGGCTCAAAATCTTGCAGATTCAACGAAGAGTGGCTTTACCAATATTCTTTTCGATGAGGACGACGCCTCAAAGGCTTTGCCCGAAACCGCAAGCGAATTTGATCTTTGTGTAGCTAGCCCTGGCATTTCGGCGTTTTCTGCAATGTATGAAAACGCCAGCGCCAACAGCAAAGAGATCATATCCGAGATAGAGTTTGCCTGGCGAGAAAGCATCTCATCTTCAAGATGGGCAGCAATCACGGGAACAAACGGTAAGACCACAACGACCGCGCTTTTAGCCCATATTCTGCAGACAGCCGGCTTAGATGCCCATGCAGTTGGCAATATTGGGGATACCTGTATTGGACAGGTCGCAAGTGATATCGAATGGGAGGCCGGAGATTCTGCTTCTGAGCCAGTTTATGTTGTTGAGACTTCCTCATACCAGCTTGCATCTACCTCTAGCTTTGCCCCTAATGTGGCGATAATCCTTGGAATCACGCCAGACCACATAAAGTGGCATAAAACCCATGAACACTACGTCGCCTCGAAGTTTAAACTCTTAGACAATCTGTCTTCTGTAGAAGGTGCACTAGCAGTGCTTGATGCCACAAACGATGAGGTTCGAAAGAAGGTAAAAGAGATAAAGTCTTATAGCCTTTCTTCGCGAGGCTATGAATATATTCCGCTTGGAACCAAGAAAGGCATCGGCTTTGATATGCGGAAGGCTTGCGGGTCAGACAATTCCGCGTTTGTGGATGATTCGGGCTGCTTGACCGTCGCCTTTGAAGGCAATACCTATAAACTTTGTTCCTCAAGTGAACTTAAGATCTTGGGACGTCATAACCAAGTTAATGCTCTTGCTGCTGCCGCAGCAGCTCTTGGGCTTCAGGCTTCTCTGGAAGACGTCATATCAGGCTTGAAAACCTTTTTGCCCCTGGAACATAGAATCGAACCAGTGGGCACATTCAATGGTGTTTCCTATTACAACGATTCCAAGGCTACGAATGTCGATGCAACGCTTGTGGCGCTAGAAACATTCTTGCCTGCAAAGCCCATCATTATGCTTGGGGGAGACGACAAAGGTACCGACCTTAGCCCTCTTTTTGCATCTTGCCGCGCAAATGCCAAGGCGTGCATTTGTTATGGCGAGGCTGGCAGGCGCTTTTATGATGCCCTGAGCGCTTTGCAAGCGGATGGCATTCAGGTCATTTTGGGTTCTACTTTCAAAGACGCATTCGAGAAAGCTAGCTCTATTGCTAGTGATGGAGATATTGTCTTGTTGTCTCCCGCGTGCGCCTCGTTTGATGAATTTACGTGTTTTGAGCAACGCGGCGAGCGTTTCAAAGAATACGTTAAAGAACTAGGTCGGTAGTCGCAAGACCATGGCTGCAAAAAAAGGCTTCAGGCTTATGCCTAAAATTGATTCTCGTGCATCGAGAATCTTTCTTTTGGCCTCAGTATTTGCCCTTGTAGTCATTGGGTTAATAATGGTCTATTCCGCTACTTCTGCAAGTCTTGTAAGTCAAGGCGCTAACCCTTATGAAGACGTTTCCAAGCAGGTTTTATTCGTTGTGATTGGTACAGGGCTAATGCTTCTTTTCTTGCTTGCCATTCCATATCAAAATTGGCGCGGAAAGCTTATGTGGGCTTATTACTGGTTTTGCATATTGCTCATCATTTTGACGTTTTTCTTAGGCACGGAAGTAAACGGTGCTAGGCGTTGGTTGTATTTGGGCCAAATTGGCTTTCAGCCTTCCGAATTCGTAAAGATCGCCTTGTTACTGATGACGATCAATATTGTCTATAACTACTCAGAGGGTTTCTTAGAGTTTCGTGCTGCGATAACTCGCTTTCTTATCGCGGTTGTGCTTCCTTTAGGCTTCATCTTATTGACACAGTCAGACTTGGGTAGCGCTGCTATCACGCTCGTTGGCATAATCGCGATTCTTTGGATTGGAGGCGTCAACAGGAAATACCTTGCAATAATCATTGCTGCTATTGTGGTAGTGGTTCTAGTGGCTATCTTTGGTGTAGGTTATAGAAGTTCGCGCCTGGTCTACCTAAACCCTTGGAACGACGGGCAAAACGGCCTAGGATCCGGATACAACATCATTCATGCATACTACGCGATATCTGAAGGTGGGCTTTTTGGGGTCGGGCTAGGTTCGTCTCACGAGAAGTATTCCTACCTGTTTGCCTCCGATAGCGACTTCATTTATGCAATCATATGCGAAGAGACAGGTATGTTAGGCGGTCTTGTAGTTATATGCCTGTTCATCGTTATCCTTTACGCGGGTTTGAGAATAGCTGCGCAATGTCCGGACAGGTTTGGGAAGATGGTCTCTGGAGGCTTTGCGATTATGCTTGTTTTCCAGGCCTTCTTAAATATAGGATCCACAATAGGAGTGCTGCCCACAACTGGAAAGCCTCTTCCTTTCATATCTTCTGGCGGGTCATCGGCTATCTCTTCGCTGATGATCATAGGTCTTATGCTTGAGGTTTCTAAGGGAACCGAACTTATGACGGATGTGGGCAGAAAGCGAGATAATTTCCGTATAATGCGAAACGTCGACAGAAGTCCTACAAACGACAGCCGCACGTATGAGCCGGCTTTTAGAAGGACTACTTTCGTTGATGATCAGTGGGAAATACAGCAAGGGCACACGACGAACCGAGACATGTCGCAGGGCTCATTAGACAAGGTTCGCAAAACGCCTGGTAAGAAGCGCTATCGTTTCGAGGATCTTGATACAAGCGCGCGAGGAGGAGCAGATGGGCAAGAACGTGGTTCTAACAGGGGGCGGAACAGCAGGTCACGTTTATCCGGCACTGGCACTCGCAGAAATACTGGTCGCTGATGGATGCGAGGTGTTTTTTGCAGGAACGCCTCACGGAATTGAATCGAAGATAGTTCCTAGTGAAGGTTATCCTTTCAAGGCGTTCGATTCTTCTGGTTTCGACCGCTCACACCCACTCTCTCTTGTAAGCGGAGTGTCGAAAATCTTAAAGAGTACTAAAGCTGCAACGAAGTGGTTTGCAGAAATTCGCCCAAGCATTGTTGTGAGCTTTGGCGGTTATGTTTCCATTCCTGTGGCTCGCGCTGCCGAAAAGGCTAAGATCCCCGTTATTGTGCATGAGCAAAACTCCATTATGGGAATGGCGAATAAGTATCTTGCAAAGAAGGCGCGAACCGTTTGCTTAACTTACGAACAAGCTGCCTCTTATGTGCCAGATGGGGTTAAATGTGTGCTCACAGGAAACCCGGTGAGACAATCGCTTCTGACTACTACGCGCGAGGAAGGCCGCAAATATCTAGATGTTCCAGATGATGTGCAATTGCTTGTGGTATTTGGGGGAAGCAGGGGGGCACGCCATATAAATGAGGCTATTGTTGGCATGAAAGACATTCTTCTTAGCCAGCCCAACCTAGTACTTGTGCACATAACAGGGCCTGATGAATTCGATCAAGTGTCTTCGGCGATGAATTTGACTGATGATCAATCTAAGCGTTGGCGCTTGATAGCTTACGAAAATCAGATGCCCAAGGTGCTTTCTGCTGCAGATGCAGTGGTCTCTAGAGCAGGTGCTACCTCGTTGGCAGAGATTGCTGCTAAGTGCATACCTTCGGTGCTGATACCATATCCTTATGCAACAAACGACCATCAGAGGGTAAATGCGAACTCTTATGCATCTTCTGGAGCCGCTATAGTCGTTGACGATAGCGATCTTGAAGGGGATGATTTCAAGGAAATCGTTCTTTCAGTGGCAACAGATGCAGACCTTAGGGGCAGTATGCGAACGGCTGCGCAGTCTTTAGACCAGGCTAATGCGGCTTGCGCCCTTGCGAAGGTTGTTGAAGAGAACATATAAGCGCTTTAGGAGAAACCAATCAAATGAATAAGCTTCACTTTATAGGAATAGGCGGCGTTGGCATGAGCGGTGTGGCAAAAGTTGCCAACGATCAGGGCTTTGAAGTTAGTGGCTCTGACATAAAGGCTAGTCGCTACACGGCAGAATTAGAGAGCCTAGGTGTTAAGGTCTCCATCGGCCATAGCGCGCAAAACCTTCCCGAAGATGCAGAAGTTGTTGTCTCCACTGCCATTTTGGACAATAACCCTGAATTTGCAGCGGCGAAGGATCGAGGCCTTAAGATAATACACAGGGCTGACATGTTGGCATATCTGGGTCGCGATCTTAAGACACTTGCAGTTGCAGGCACTCACGGAAAAACCACTACCTCATCGATGCTTGCAAGTGTGCTTGAAAAGATGGGCGAAGATCCAACTTTTTTGATCGGTGGCACTCTAAGCGAATTCAAGACCAATGCTCATAGCGGGTCAGGCTCATATTATGTGATCGAGGCCGATGAATCAGATAAGTCGTTTACAAAATTGTCTCCCGCGGCTGTAATACTTACAAATATCGAGCCTGACCACCTTGACCACTATAAAGATATTTCCGAAATATATGACCTGTTCGCCCAGTTCATCTCCTCTGTTCCTTCTGGAGGGCAAGTCGTAGTATGTGCAAACGACGAAAGCGCATGCAAGCTTGCTAAAGATTGCGCCAAAGGCAAGGTTGTTACATATGGCACAGCCGATACCGCTACATACAAGATAGAATCTATTGACATTTCGGGTTTGAAGTCGACATTTAGCCTTTTGCTGCCTAGCGGCAAGACTTTGCGTGCATCTATTCCGCAAAATCCCGGTAAACATAATGTACTAAATGGAGCAGCAGTGCTTGCCTTGATATGTGAGCTTGGTTTGGATGTCGAAGCAGCAGCAAGCGCCTTATCTCAGTTCAAGGGGGTTCATAGGCGTTTTGATCTTGTTGGAGAAGAACAGGGCGTTACGGTGGTGGACGATTATGCGCACCATCCCACAGAAATTGCAGCTACCATCAAAGCGGCTCGCTCACTAGATTTCAATGACTTACATGTGGTCTTCCAACCTCACAGGTATTCTAGAGCTAAATTGTTCACCGATGTTTTACGAGACGATTTTGCCTGTGCCTTTGACGACGCTTCCACCGTTACGTTTATGGATGTGTATTCGGCAGGAGAAACCCCGATTCCTGGCGTTAATGGCAAGACCTTTCTTAACATTGTTTTGGATCACGAAGGCCATCCTTCGGCAAAGTACGTTCCAAGAAGGATTGATGTGGCACCACATGTGGCAGATATAGCAAAGCCGGGCGACCTTGTTATCACTATGGGCGCAGGAGATGTGACAGAACTTGGCCGCCATATACTCGACGAGATCCGCCGTCGTCATGACGAGGCCTAGTAAATGCCTGTACTTGACAAGCGTGTATTCGACCCGCTGCTTTCGCCCGACTTCGATGGTGAGGCTTTTTTAGATGAGCCTATGTCTAGGCATACGACTTATCGAATAGGCGGCCCTGCCGATTGCTTCGTTCGCGTTGATTCTGTAGGCGCACTGAAACTTCTTGCCGAAATTTGCAGGGAAGCGTCGCTTCCTTTGTACGTGATAGGGCGCGGTTCTAACATTCTTGCAAGCGATGAAGGAGTAGGCGGCATCGTTGCTGTTCTTGGTCGCGACTTTAGGAATTTTTCGGTAGATAAGCAAAATGCCAGCATCGTTTCTGGTGCAGGGGTTTTGTTGTCTGCGATTGTACAGGAGGCGCTTCGCAACTCGCTTGAAGGAATGGAGTTTGCCGTGGGAACTCCGGGAAGCGTTGGCGGGGCGCTTCGGATGAACGCCGGCTCTTCACGGGAGTGGATAGGCTCTAGGGTGGCATCTGTTATTTCTATTCGCGATGACGGCACGCTTGTCAGAAGAACTGGTAAAGATCTTAAGTGGGGCTACAGGACAAGCTCTTTTCCTTCAGGGGAGGTTATCCTTGAATGTGAGCTTGCGCTTCAGTCGGGAAATGAAACTGTCATAAAGGCGAAGATGGAGGCCAGCCTTAAAAAGAGGAGGCGCTCTCAGCCGCTCGACCTTCCAAGCTGTGGAAGCGTTTTCAAAAACCCAGAAGGTGGGTCTGCTGCGAAGATGATTGACGATCTTGGTTTGAAAGGAACAAGAATTGGCGGGGCTCAGATTTCCGAGAAGCACGCCAATTTCATTGTAAATGTAGGTGGCGCCACAGCAAGCGATGTGCGTGGTCTTATAGATCTTGCTAGGGCAAAGGTTAAAGAAGCGTATGGCATAGAACTCCGCACAGAGGTTCGCTTCCTCGGGTTTAACCATTAAGGGGATGTGCGCATGAAATTGTCTTCGGGTAGGTCTTCGAACTCCAAGAAAAATGCCACATCTAGCTTAAAGAAGTCTACTATGCGCTCGGATAGCATCGACACATCACCTAGGTCTAAATCAAACAGCTCCAATTTCGGAGGAAATGGTTTAAATAACCCGCGCATCTCAAATGGCGCAAATAGTGCAAATATCTCACGCGGCACTATTACTAGTCAGCCCTCGAAGGCTAATGTGGGTGCTGTGACCATTAAAGGCTCGGGCAATCCACGTAAATCCTCTTCAACTGTTCGCTTGGAAAGCCAGACTATTGGGCAGATAAAACAAGATCGCAAACGCCAGATTGCGGCTGAAGAAAGGCGTGTGAGAGCTGGTCAAAAAACAAGAAAGTCGGGACATCCGTTTGTATTTCTTGGTATCGGAATCGCTTTTCTGATAGCGCTTCTCGCAGGACTTTTCGTTGTTTACAAGACAGATATCTTCAAAATCGAAACTATAGATATTACGGGCACCGACCATCTAACCACACAAGAAGTAAGTGCCTTGGTAAGCGTTCCTCAAGGAACCACGCTTTTCAATTTGGATGCAGATTCAATAGTTGCAAGCTTAGAGCGCGATTCTTGGGTTGAAAGCGTGGATGTAAACAGGATTTTGCCCAACAAGCTTGAGATAGTAATACACGAAAGATCGATTGTTGCTGTTGCCGAGATTCCCATGGGTGATTCGCAAGAGATCCAAGAATGGGCGATCGCCAAAGACGGTGTCTGGCTAATGGCAATTCCTGAAAAAGACACAGAGCTTGGTTCTCAAATAAGCGAACAAATCTACCAAGACGCGCAAAGCGCCCTTCATATTACAGATGTCGAATACGGAGTCCAGCCTGAAATAGGGGCTCATTGCACAGATTCTGCTATTACCAATGGGCTAGAGATTATCTCGGGTATGACAACGTCTCTTGCTGAACAAGTGAAGTCGGTATCTGCTCCCGATGTGGAATCGACGATGTTGGTGCTCGACAATAACGTCGAGATAGCATTCGGTACATCTGACGATATTCGCGATAAGGAAAGGATTGCTCTTCAAATAATGGAGGACAATCCCAAGGTTGTTTACATCAACGTTCGCGTTCCTGACCGCCCAACTTGGCGTTCTGCCTAAAACGGAATTCATTTGCACCCTATATTGTTTCGTGTACAATATTTCAACGTATATGCTCACATCCGTATAAGTTGATGCAAAACATCCTTAAACACAGCAGCATCGGAGGAGAAGAAATGCCAAATAACACAGGCGACCATTTAGCGGTAATAAAAGTGGTCGGAGTCGGTGGTGCCGGCACAAACGCTATAAACCGCATGGTCGAAACAGGCGTTCGCGGTGTGGAATTCATTGCTATTAATACCGACAGGCAAGCTCTTCTGATGTCTGATGCTGACAAGACCATACATATTGGCGAAGAGCTTACCCGCGGTCTTGGCGCTGGTGCCGATCCTTCAGTGGGGTGTCAGGCCGCAGAAGAATCTCGCGACGAAATTGCCGAGGCACTTGCTGGGGCAGACATGGTTTTCGTTACTGCCGGTGAAGGTGGCGGTACAGGAACAGGCGCTGCTCCTATCGTTGCAGAGATTGCTCGCGACGAGATAGGCGCTTTGACGGTCGGCATCGTGACAAAGCCGTTTAGTTTCGAAGGCCGCGTACGTTGCAATCAGGCCGATCAAGGAATAGAACTTCTGTCAAGCAATGTCGATACACTCATTGTCATTCCTAACGACCGCCTGCTTGAAATCGTCAACAAGAAAACTTCCATGGTTGATGCTTTCCGCATTGCCGACGACACCCTTCGCCAAGGCATACAAGGCGTTACCGACCTCATTACTATTCCAGGCCTTATTAACCTCGACTTTGCCGATATTCGCACCGTTATGAAGGATGCGGGCACGGCAATGATGGGCATCGGTATTTCAACCGGTGAGACTCGTGCTCTTGAGGCGGCGCAGCAAGCAACCAACTCCAGCTTGCTTGAAGCTTCGATTCAAGGCGCATCGCGAGTTCTTTTCTCGATTGCCGGCGGCCCTGACCTCACTCTTACAGAGGTTTCCGACGCCGCTAGAACAATTGAGATGTGCGCGGACGAAAACGCCAACATCATCTATGGCCAGATTATTGATGAGGAAATGAAAGATGCTGTTCGAATCACTGTGATTGCGACAGGCTTCTCATCGGCTCCTAGACAATCATCTTTCGGGCTCGAGTCCTCTGATAGCCTTGGTGGTCTTTTATCACATCATGAGCCTTCATCTTCCTCGTCAGCTGCGCCCAGCTCTTTTTCAGCAAGTGCACCGTCTGCTCCTCAGACCCCGTCGTATCATAAGTCTAGTGAGCGTATGGGTTCTGTAGGTGGAAGCTTTGATGATGAAAGCTACATTCCTGATTTCCTGAAGCGCCAAAATTAGCATTTAGCGCATATGGCTGATTTAAAACTGCCCGAGCTCGTCCACCGCGTCGGCTCGGGTATCTCTTTTTTTAGCGATGACCGCCTTTTTGAGGCGACTGGTATTCGAGTGGCGTTTACTGAAAGGCATGGCGGTTTTAGTAAGGGCGATTACGAGAGTCTAAACCTAGGTATTCATGTAGAAGACGATGAGAGTGCGGTTCTTTCCAATAGAAACCTTGTCTTGAAGGCCTTAGGAGCCTCAAGCGAGACAAAACTGGTTTGTCCGAACCAGGTTCATGGAAGCAAGGTTTGCGAGATACTTACGCCTTCAGGTAGTCAATTTGAAGCTGCCTTTGATGAGGCTAAGAAGGGCGCAGATGCACTGCTTGTTGCTTGCAAAGGAGTATGTGCGATGCTTTGCTATGCAGATTGCGTACCTGTGATACTAGCTAGTCCCAATGGAAAATTTGCTGTTATTCATGCTGGTTGGCGCGGCGTTGTCTCAAAGATTGCAGGGAAGGCTTTGATGCGACTGTGTGAAGTCTCGCATACTTGTGCATCTCAGATTAATGCCTATATTGGCCCATACATTCATGAGGAATGCTTCGAGGTAGGCGAGGATACCTACAAAACTTTCGAGGAGAAATTTGCAGCTTGCATAGATCTTGTTTGCAAGAAGGATAGGCGTGTGAACCTTGGAGAGGCATGTTCGGCTACTTTAATTGAAGCGGGCATGAGCTCTGAGCGTATCGCCGACCTTGGTATTTGTACTTATTGCAACAGCGATGATTTCTTTTCATATAGGGCAAGTAAAGGCAGGTGCGGAAGGCACGCTGCACTGGCGTTCAGGAGTTGAAATGAGTATTTCGCAAAAATACCTCTCTCTTAAAGCAGAACTTGGAAAGTCTTGCATTGAAAGCGGCCGGGAAAAGGACGACTGCCTTTTGCTTGCAGTGTCGAAGACAGTAGGCGTTGATGAAGTTGCGCAGGCGATAGATGCAGGGGCTATGGATTTCGGGGAAAATCGTCCAGACCAGCTTCTTGAAAAATATGAGGCTTTCCCAAATGTGCGTTGGCACTTTATAGGAAACATACAATCAAGACGAATTCGCGACATCGTCTCATGCGCGTACCTTATCCATTCGCTCTACAAGCTAGACCATGCCAAGAAAATTGATAGGGCTGCCTTTGACGCGGGCAAGGTTCAAGACGTTCTTCTAGAGGTCAATGTCTCAGGGGAGGAATCGAAAAGCGGGATGACACCTAACGAGCTTCCCGATTTCGTAAATGAGTGTCTTTCTATGGAAAACATTCGTCTAAGAGGGCTTATGACAATGGCTCCTCAAGGCGACCTTGCAGCTGCAAACGATTGCTTTAAAAAACTTAGAGACTTAAAGGAATCGACTCTTGCGGCGCTGCATGGGTCAGATGAGAAAAAACTTGCGGCCTTCGACCAGCTTTCTATGGGGATGAGCGAAGATTGGAAGCAAGCTGTTAGCCAAGGTTCGACGATTGTGAGGCTTGGAAGGGCTATCTTTAGTGAAGAATTCTAATCAATGAGCTTTAATGCACTTAATTTGGT
>CAZYOQ010000027.1:0-1131 GCA_964649145.1 uncultured Eggerthellaceae bacterium
CGCATACCCACTACTCACGCACGCACAGCGCTCGCACGCATGCCCAAAAAGCTTCATCTAGACCTTAGATGGTAGCCCGTTACACGTGTGCTTTCATACTCGTTTGCGTAGATAGCACTATGCTCCTTTATCATATGAATACATGAGCCAATTCAATTTGCAAACACAAACAAAATCGAAAGCAAAGTGCCTAAAAGGGCTATTTGCTTTACTGCTATCGCTACTGCTTACCACATCTGTCGCGTGTTCAAGCGACACTAACTACCTTGACGAGGCATCATCTGGTGCACAAACAGAAGAAACAAGCTCAAGTTCATCAAGTGACTCTGAAAGCGATTCTGCTGAAGAAACCGACGATCTCACCGAAAATTCAAGTGACGAAACCGAAACCGACTCTTCTTCTGCAAGTAAGTCCGCTTCTAATTCAGCTAGTAAATCCACGGCAAGCTCTAGCAGCTCAAGTGCCACTAAATCAAGTTCCAATACAGCCACATCGCTTAAAAACGGAATCCCAAACACTCTCAAAGGCAGCTGGGAATCACAATCCGATGGGCTTTACTACACGTGCGACAGCGACCCTTCATTTTCGAAAGCGCTCAAAAAGAAGCGCACATCGTTTGAAGACTATTCCGCACTAGACAGCCTTGGGAGATGCCAAGCGGCAACTGCTCTGATCGGGCTGGACATCATGCCAACAGAAGGCCGTGGCAGCATCTCTGAAGTCAAACCAACAGGCTGGCACACCTACGAATACGACTTCATAAATGGCGGATATCTGTACAACCGCTGTCACTTGATCGCCTATAGCCTTGCAGGTGAAAACGCCAACGAGCGAAACCTGATCACAGGCACGCGCCAAATGAACGAAGCGATGATCATGTTCGAAGACATCGTCTACACCTATGTAACCGGAACAGGCAAGCAATGCCTCTATCGAGTAACGCCTATTTTCTTAAACGATGATCTTGTGGCTCGCGGCGTCCACATGGAAGCATATTCCGTTGAAGACAACGGCAACCGTGTCAAGTTCAATGTCTACATCCCTAATAAACAAGACAAGGTGAAAATCAACTACGCAACTGGAGAAAGTTCAGCGAAAAGCTCAGCCAGCTCAAGCTCGTCGAAATCGAG
>CAZYOQ010000027.1:1231-18566 GCA_964649145.1 uncultured Eggerthellaceae bacterium
CAATTCCCACAAAAAAGCTCGTGGCAGTTGGCCTTATTGCTGGCGCATGCGCTGGTGTTGTTTCTGGATACGTAGGGGTAGGCGGAGGCTTTTTGATGGTGCCTCTTTTCATGCAGCTGCTAAACACTCCCATGCGCCTTACCTCAGGAACTTCCCTGATAGCTGTCATGATTTTGGCAATTCCAGGTACCGTAACAAACGCATTGATGGGAAACATTGACTGGATCGCGGGAGTCTTCGTGGCAATTGGCGCCATTCCGGGCGCTATGTTAGGCTCGCGCCTTATAAGCAAAATTCCCGAATTTCAGCTTCGGCTGCTGTTCAGCGGCTTTTTGATCGTAGCAGCTGTTCTGCTCGTATCGAACCAAATAGGCATGCTGTAATATAAAGCGAAACGATACGCAAAGAAGCAAACATGAGCGACAAAATACAAGATATAAACAAAGATGAAAACGAAATAAATGGCGTAGAAGAAAACGCCAGTGATGCTATGCGTAAATCACAAGAGTCTTACAAAGCACATGTGGCGTCAAATATCTCGTCGAGTATGTCAGGCAATGTGGTCGGCAACATGGTTGGTAATAAGCGCATGAACCTGTTAGACGCTATGCACGACGCTAAACCCCAAGTTGGACGCAGACCCACACCAGTAAGTGATCCTTGGCCAAAACGCAAGATGCTAATTCGCGGCATTCTTCTAGGTCTTCTTGTATGCATAGCGGTAGCCGTACTCGTAATCATTCTTTCCCAACAAGAAGACCTTGGCGCAAATCTTGTGTAATCTGTTGGCCTTAATACTGCCCGTCGTTTAAACACCCCATAATAATTGCATAGTGATATCCTTTTCAGGCGCGCATTTTTCAGTGAAAATCGCACTCCCGCTGGCGAGTTCATCGTATTTGCGGAACACTTCAATTACACGTTTCGAAAGGATCCTGTGATGACCTACAAAGTCCACTGCATGAACAACATTTCTGACAAAGGCCTTGCACTGCTAACTGACGAATACGAGCTAACCGACAATATCGAAGAGGCAAACGTCATCCTGGTTCGTTCGGCTAATATGCACGACATGGAAATCCCGGCTGGACTGAAGGCCGTCGCACGCGCAGGTGCTGGCGTCAATAACATCCCACTAGATGCCATGGCAAAAGCCGGCGTTGCCGTATTCAACACGCCTGGCGCAAACGCCAATGCCGTAAAAGAACTTGTGCTTGCGGGTATGCTTATTGCCTCCCGCGACATTGTAGGAGGCATCGAATGGGTAAAGGCCAATGCTAACGACGAGAATATCGGTAAGTCGGTAGAAAAAGCCAAGAAGGCTTTTGCTGGTGGCGAGATTTTCGGCAAGACTTTAGGCGTAATTGGGCTTGGCGCAATCGGCCGCCTTGTCAGCCAATCTGCCGAAGCGCTTGGCATGAAAGTAGTAGGCTACGATCCGTTCATGAGCGCAGAACGCGCAGCAGAAATCTCGGCAAACTTGCAATTCGTCGACAATATAGACGACCTTTACACAGCTTCAGACTATATAAGTATTCATGTTCCTGCCACAGATGACACCAAAGGCATGATTAATGCAGAGGCAATCAACAAGATGCGCAAAGGCGTTGTCTTTCTTAACTTCTCTCGTGATGTGCTTGTTGATGATGCCGCTATGCACAGTGCCCTTGAAAGCGGAAAAATATCCCGATACGTCACCGATTTTGCAAACCCAGCCGTCGTGAAAATGGAGCGCTCCATAGTCATTCCTCACCTTGGCGCATCTACTGCCGAGGCTGAAGACAATTGCGCAAAAATGGCCGTCGAAGAAGTTATGGCCTATTTGGAAAATGGCACAAAAAACCACTGCGTAAACATGTAGCAAAAGAAAAGAGGCGGGCTGCCCCTGAAAAGCACCAGTAAAACAGGGGTAGGCCGCCCATTTAATTAGCCCATTCATTTAATTGGCTCTATCAAATTCGCTACTACTTAACAAGCCGCTGTTTCAGGCTTATAACAAGCTTGCAAAACACCACGCAGTACGGATAAGATTACTTACTGAATACAGCACAAACAAAATCTAATCGCACCAGAACAGGAATTCCAAATAGCACTGATTCTAGACAGGTATCGCATCATTGGCCGCGCTGGACAAGGAGGCTACGGCACCGTCCAGCATGCATACGATACTCGCCTCAAACGCGATGTCGCAATCAAATGCATCCAAATCACACAAAGTGATATCTCACATTCGCGCATCTCCATTCACGACGCACAAATTGAAAACGCCTCTCAAGCATTAAGGCCAAGGGGAAAGACCCGCAAGAACTCTAGTTCTAGTCCTTCCCCAGCCTCTGCGGCAGATGCTCAATTTGGCGCAGTTGGCGGATTTAGACCCCTGACAACAAAGATTGCGGATCCTAGCTTTCTTGCCACGCGCGAGAAGACCCTAGCAAAACGTCAGCGCAGGCATGACCTCTTGCAGAAAAACGAAGCGAAAGCAGCAAGGGCGGGCAATCGCGAAAGCGTAAACAGACAAAGTGTTAATAACGAAGACTCCTACGATTACGACTACAACTATGACGCCAATGTCGAGGAATACGAGAACAACTCCGTCTATTTAAACGACTTCTCTAGCTATAAGAACTTTAGGGATAAGCGCAGAAAAACTAGCGACGATGATAGCGCGGCAAAAGAGCTTGATGAAGAATTCGAGGGCGACTTTTACCAAGAAGGCGACAAGCTGGCTAACGTCGATCGCATCCCCGGTCTTGAGGAAGCGAGAACCGCAGCTCACCTAAACGATGCAAATATTGTCACTGTCTTCGACTGCGTCGTTGAAGGCAATATGGCTTATGTGATTATGGAATACGTCGAAGGCAAGACGCTTTCTCGACTCATGCGCGATATGGGAAATGACATAACGCTAGATATCGTGGCAAGCGTTTTCACCTCTGTTGCACATGCACTAGAAGTAGCTCACAAAGCAGGCGTTCTGCACCTAGACATCAAGCCGGAAAACGTGATTATCAACAGAGACGGCGTTGTTAAGGTAACCGACTTCGGGCTTTCAACACTTATGGATACCTTTGGGCAAGGAAGCACAGGTGGTGGCACGATCGGGTATATGCCGCTTGAACAGATGCGCCAACAACGTCTTGATGTTCGCACCGACGAATGGGCGCTTGCAAGCCTCACCTATGAAATGCTCTCAGGGAAAAACCCGTTCAAGACTCGCACGCTGGCCGATGCTGAGGCTGCCATCATAAACGCCGAGCTAGTTTTGCCATCACTTTGCTGGGAAGATATTGACGAAAGCATCGACGATATCATCTTTGGCGCGCTTTCCCCGATGGCCGATAATCGTTACCCCGATATCAAATCTTTTGCAAACGATCTAAGGCCACTGCTTGGAAGCCCAAAAGAAGGCAAAGCACAGCTCGCTAAAGCTACAAACAACGCGCTTCCGTCACATGAAGACCGCACCGAACATCAACAAGTCCCACACACCCCGCTGATAGACAAACTGGGCGTGCGCGGCTCGAACATCATGATGCGCATATTCAGCGCACTTGGAGCTGCAATGATCGCGGCTATCTCTATGCTAAACATCCATTTCGGATTTGGCGAGGCCACAGGTGCTGTGCAGGTGGAAGAAGCCGCACAAACCGCAACTGACGCCACGCAGTTCATACAGGCGGGTGTAGACACCACGTTTGGCATGTTTAGCGTTTTACCTATACTTGCATGGGTTATCCTGGGCATCATAGTTGTACTTGCAGTTATTTGGCCTAGGTTCGTCATGCCTGCATGCTATGCGGTTTTCTCCATAACCCTATTCTTCAATCAGGCAATCCTGCCAGGAGTACTCTTACTTGCAGCAACAGGCGCATGGTGGTGGTTCTTCGGGCGAAAAAGCGACATGATGTGTACTCTTACGGTGCTTCAACCTTTGTTTGGCGCATTCGGATTCGCGCCGGTCACGCCTGTTTTGGCAGGGGCACTACTTGATGTGAAAGATGCCCTTGTGACGGCTGTCATGCTAGTAGTTTCGGCGTTTGCGTTTGCATCTCTTGGATCGGCAGACATCATGAACTGGAATGTTTTGTCAAACTTCGTTGTGGCTGTTGACCCCTCCATCGCAGGTGCAACAATATCAAACAGCTTCGTGGAATCTGTGACTTCCCCGTATAACTGGATTGTTGCAGCAAGCTGGATTGCAGCTGCCGTCTCTTTTTCGCTTCTATGCAGAATTGGTTCACATCTTGGTGATATCCTTGGCTCTGTAGCCGCTGCAGCTTTTCTGCTTGTTGGTGCGTTAGTGTTTCCGCTTGTAACAGGCTCTAATACACTGCTTACTCCAAATATCATCAGCGGAGCTGTTGTGGCCGCAGCTGTCGGTATCATTTTTGCCCTATTAAACGTAACCGATCGAGTTCGTATGGCACCAGGAGAATGGTAAAGTTCCAAGATCGAATCGAGAGTGACAAGTATGCTAGATAAGGTCGATTTTTCCAAAGAAAAACTAGACAAGGCCGAATACAAAGAACAATACGACCAGCTAATTCAAAAACTTGTCGTACTGCAACAGCAGGCTGTAAACAAAGGAATCGGGCTTGTCGTGCTTTTCGAAGGATGGAACGGCGCAGGCAAAGGCTCGCGCATATCCGATCTGATGTATAACCTTGATGCGCGTGCAACGCGTGTTTATGTCTCTCCAGACGTAGACCCGAAAGATACACAGAACTTCCCCGGTCGCAAACACAATGTTAGTGGGTTTTACCCGCTCATGATGGAATTTTGGGAGTCTCTTGGCGAACGCGGCCACATTACCTTCTACGATCGCGGATGGTACACAAAAGCCACCGAACTTTTATTGTCACAAAGTCGTGACGAACTGGTCTTGCCGCGCGAAGGCACGCGCCACTACCTTGAATCGATCCGCGACTTCGAACAGCAACTCGTAAACGACGGCTATGTTGTGGTGAAGTTCTTCATACATGTTCGCAAGAAGGCTCAGCTAAAACGCCTTAACAAGCTTTATGACGACAAGGCAACCCGTTGGCGCGTTCCAGACGCAAAACTATTCAGTGTTAAAGACTATAACGAACAATACAAGCTTTACGACCGCCTACTTGAAGGATCAAACTATGACTTTGCACCTTGGATTCTGCTTGACGGAGAAGACAAGCGCCGCTCAAACCTAAACATTGCCCAAACTCTGGTCGACGCCATTGAAGGCGCGCTGAATGCCCAGCAAAGCAACATTGCACAAAGCAACAAAGAAACAAAACGCGCAAACGTAGAGATAGACGAGGCTGACGATAAACTTGCCTTCAACGAGGCTAAAGCTGAAGCACAGCACTCCTTTGCCCCAAAGTCATCGCGCTTTGAGATCGTCAAAAACTACCCTACTGTCGATTCAATTAGACACGATCTAGAGATTGATACCACGGAATATAGAGAAAAGCTAAAGAAGCTTCAAGATGAGCTATTCCGCCTTGAAAACCTGATGTTTCAAGCAAGAATTCCGCTCGTGATTATGTACGAAGGGTGGGATGCCGCAGGCAAGGGAGGCAACATCAAGCGTGTCGCTCAGGCACTTGACGCCCGCGCATATACTATCGTGCCCTCCCCTGCACCTACAAGACCCGAACTTGCGCATCCACATCTTTGGCGTTATTGGATAAAAATACCAAAAGCCGGACATGTGGGACTGTTCGATCGTTCTTGGTATGGACGAGTACTGGTCGAACGCGTGGAAGAGATAACGCCACCTGAACGCTGGGCGCAAGGCTACGACGAGATAAACGAATTCGAGCACGACTTGGTGGATTGGGGCGCCATCTTGCTAAAGTTTTGGGTGGACGTTTCAAGCGAAGAGCAACTTGCGCGCTTCCGTGCACGCGAGCTTGACCCCGCCAAACAGTGGAAGATTACACCTGACGACTGGCGCAATCGAGATAAGTACCCGCAATATAAAAGCGCGATTGACGACATGTTCCGTTTGACCTCAACAAGCTATGCGCCCTGGATCGCTCTTGAAAGCGACGACAAGAAATACGCCCGCATCAAGGCGTTAAAGATTATCGTGAAGGCACTAAAAGAGCGCTTAGGGGAATAAGAGCGAAAGCCCCCCCCAAGCGCTTCGCGCAAGGTGCTTTATTTAGCGACGATGTTTACCAAACGGCCGGGCACAGCAATTTCTTTAACAATACTCTTTCCATCCAGTTCAGATGCAAGTGCCTCTTTTCCCGCAGCAATTAGCTCGTCTTTCTCGGCGCTAGCAGAAACATTTATGCGTTTCTTGACTTTACCATTCAGTTGCACCGCTATCTCTATCTCATCTGCCACGGCAAGTTCTGGGTCATACTCTGGCCAAGATTGAGTATGCACTGAATCATCATGCCCAAGTGCTGTCTGCCAAAGCTCGTCTGCTATATGAGGCGACATAGGTGCAATCAGCTTAACAAGCGTTTCAGCTACATCAGCCGAAAGTGCCGCAAGTGCCTCATCCGCTTTAAGGCTAGCGGCATCATGTTCACGTAGAAATTCACTAGTCGCATTCGAAAGTTCCATGATCGCTGCAATAGATGTGTTGAACTGATTGCGTTCAATATCGTCTGTAACTTTACCCACCACTCTATGGCGCTCGCGCAAAAGCTTTTCAGCAGAAGCGTCATCGCTAAAGCAGGCTCCCTTCGCCTGTTTTGACTGATCAAACAATGGGCTCTTTTTCGCTTCAGCCAATTCGTGCACCTGACGCCAAAGACGATTCAAGAACTTGCTGATGCCTTCAAGGGAGTTCTCGTTCCAAAGCTTTTCCTTTTCGGGCGGTCCCATGAACAGCATCGCCATACGCACGGTATCTGCACCATAGCGATCAATCATATCCTCGGGGCTTACGACATTGCCTTTGGATTTCGACATAACCTCGCCATTCGCATCAAGCACCATACCCTGACAAAGCAAATTCGTGAACGGCTCGTCGAAATCTAGCATCCCTTCATCTCTAAGCACCTTCGTAAAGAAGCGACTATACAAAAGATGCAGGATAGCGTGTTCGATGCCACCAATATACTGGTCTACCGGCATCCAAGCATTCGCGCGTTCAGGATCGAACGGAGCACTGGAATTGTGCGGGTCACAATAACGCATGTAATACCAGCTAGAACATGTAAAGGTATCCATTGTGTCGGTCTCGCGCTTGGCGGGTCCGCCGCACTTAGGACATGTGGTGTTCACAAAGCCGTCATGCGTGGCCAGCGTCTCACCCGCTGCAAGATCTATATCTTCAGGAAGGCGAACGGGCAGATCTTCTTCTGGAACTGTACCACATTTGGGACAGTGAATTGCGGGGATAGGGTTTCCCCAATAACGTTGACGACTGATAAGCCAGTCTCTCAGGCGAAATTCCACGGTACGCTTGCCTTTACCCTCAGCTTCAAGCTTGGCGACGATCGCCTCTTCACCTGCAGAATGCTTGCCGCCACGCATCCCTGTGAACTCACCAGATTGCACAAGTTCGCCTTCGGCCGCCATAGCCTCGTCCCAGTCCACGTATTTCACGACACGTGATTTTTCGCCCTTAAGCTGGGCATACAGAGGATCGTCTTTCTTCAAGATGATTGGGATAATAGGAAGGTCGTATTTTCGAGCGAATTCAAAGTCACGCTGGTCGCCGCAAGGAACCGCCATAACCGCACCTGTGCCGTAATCGGCAACAACGTAGTCTGCAACCCATACAGGCACATGTTCACCATTAACAGGATTAATCACATATCGGCCTGTAAACACGCCGTGCTTTTCGCGGTCGCCCTGCGCTCGCTCTACTGCCGACACTTTAGAGGCTGCCGTTGCAAATTCCAACACCGCATCACGCTCAGGTGTACCTTCAACCAAGTCAGTCAACCCATCGTATTCGGGAGCTAGCACAAAGAAGCTACATCCAAAAAGCGTGTCTGCACGAGTGGTGAAGACGGTAATGATCTCGCCCGTGGGTTTACCGTCAATTCCTACAAGTTCGAAGTCGACATTCGCGCCTTCAGATCTGCCAATCCAGTTAGACTGCTGCATCTTCACGTTCTCAGGCCAGCCTTCAAGCTGGTCAAGGTCATCAAGTAGCTCTTGGGCGTAATCGGTAATCTTGTAGTACCACTGCGTAAGGTCGCGTTTTTCTACTTCGGAATCACACCTCCAGCATCGGCCTTCGGTTACTTGCTCATTTGCGAGCACGGTCTTGCAGCTTGGGCACCAATTCACAGGACTATTGCGACGCTCCACTAGCCCCCGTTCCCAAAACTTCAAGAAGATCCACTGACCCCAGCGATAATATTCCGGGTCGCACGCAACAACACTGCGATCCCAATCGTACGAAAAACCCATACGCTTGAACGATTCGCGCTGGGTATTAATGTTTTCGTAAGTCCACTTGGCCGGATGGCTATGGTGCTTAATAGCCGCGTTTTCCGCAGGCAGGCCAAACGCATCCCAGCCCATAGGATGCAAAACGTTGAAGCCTCGCATTCTAGAAAAACGAGCCACAAGGTCGCCATAAGTGTAGTTGGAAACATGCCCCATATGAATATCACCTGAAGGATACGGGAACATCTCAAGCACGTACTTGCGCGGTTTATCCGATGTTTCGTCCACGGCATTCGTGCCGTTTTTCTCCCATTGAAGCTGAATTCGTGGCTCTATCTCATGCGGATCATAAGGTTTCATTTCGCGTCCTTCTAATGTCACTTAAACGTGCTTGTAAATTATAGGCTAAAGCCAATGGCAAAGAATCATGAAGGGGCTCGAAACAAAAGGCAGGTTCGACAGTGCGAAGACAGCGCTAGGCAGGGCTTTGTAGGTGTAAAGGCGGCACTAGCCAGATCTTTGTCAGTGCTAAGACAGCGCTAAACAGGGCTCTTGTGCACGAAGGCTACCCTGGGCGCTACACTGCTCATACTTCATTTATCATATTGCACATGAGAGAGATTAACTTTCATATAGCTAAATACATGGCCTCTTATGGTACGCCCGAACAGCTGCCAAAAAGCATTTTGCCAGAAGTGGCTTTTGCAGGGCGTTCAAACGTTGGAAAATCGTCGCTTCTAAACAAGCTTTTGTATTCGAAGAAGCTGGCCAAAGTCTCTTCAAAACCAGGAAAGACTGCCACCATCAATTTCTACCAAGTGGGAAAAGAAGAAGGTCTTAAACCTCAAAATGATCAAGCCCTTATCCATTTGGTCGACCTGCCAGGCTACGGCTATGCGCAGGTCTCTAAAGCGGAAAAAGAGCGATGGTCAAACCTTATTGGTGGATACTTTGAAGATGATCGCTACTTCGCCCTAGTGGTATCGCTGATTGATATCCGCCACGATCCTAGCGTGCTTGATCACAACATGGTTTCATTTCTACAAGAAAGCGATTTCTCTTTCGCTATAGCCCTCACCAAAGCCGACAAGCTCTCCAAACAGAAAGCCAACCAACAGCGCTCTAAAATTTGCAAGGCTCTAGCTTTGCCGAAGAATGCCCCTGTCGTTATAACCTCGGCCGAAACCGGTTCAGGACTCGATGAATTGCGCGACCTTATCGCTAGGTCTTGTTGACTGCATAGCGCAAAACTACGAGTTATATAAAACAAAAAAGGCCGAAGTGCTCGCTTCGGCCTTTCATATTCCTGCGTAAATTTGACTTAGATGCTGCTATAGCCAAAGTCTTTTTCGCCATTAAACACGGCAAGGGCGTCGGCCACACTGTAGTCGGCCAGCGTGATAGCGCTAATCGCTTTGGTCAGGCGAACAGCTTCATCAAGCGAGCGTTGATGAATATTACGACCAGTAGCGTTTCCGCAAGCTCCACCAATATGGATCTGATCGTAAAGCTGAGTAAGGAAGGTTTCTGCATCAACAGTAGAGCCACCTGCGCAAACAAGGCCGGTACGACCAGCTGCATCTGAAGCGATCTTCAAGGCCTCGGCAGGAGTGCGGCCGTCTTCTGGCTTTGGAGGGTTAACCTTAACGAAGTCGGCACCAAGGCAAAGTGCAACACCCGCTGCACCAGCAATAAGATCCGGATCCTTTTCGGCAGTGACAGCCTTGCCACGTGGATAGATCCAAAGCACAACCAGCAAGCCGTTCTCATGAGCCTGAGCGATAAGCTGTCCGGCTTCCGCCATCATTGTGGACTCATACTCTGAGCCCAGGTAAATGGTGTAGCCAAGACCGACGATATTCACGCCATTATCACGCATCTGTAGCACAGCCTCAAGATCGGTAAGCTGCGGAGAATAAGGGTCTTCCTGCTTGGTGCTTACAAGGTTGGTCTTGGAGTTCATCTTAACCAGATAGTTGATATCTGGGTAATCTGCCGCATATTGAGCGATAAGGCCGCGCTGACCAGCAAGAATTCCAATGACTCCATCTTTGCCAATGCTGAAAAGGTGCTCTGGCTTTGCATCGGACTCGTCGATATCTTCACCATAGAAATCCTTGTTTAGATGCTCGACCTTCTGGTCGCAGGCGAACAACATAAGACGTCCGGTGCCTCGAGTTGCCTTCAAATAGTTTTCAATGTAAATGTCGCGTGATTGTTCGGGCACATCCATTGGGACGCGTACGTCGCCTGTAGTAATCTTAGGCATTGTTTCCTCCATGTGTCGTGTTCTCTAGCCACAAATAAAGCAGAAAACTGCAGCCAGAAAGCTCTTTCCATTCATTTCATTCTAACAGGTTTCATTAAGGGTTTTAGTGCTATTAGATCTTGGTAAGTATCTCGCAGGCTTCCGCAGAGGTAAGAACTTGCACATTTTTGCTTGGTAAGGAATTAATAAAGACCTTCCCGTAACTTTTCGTCAGCAGGCGCGAGTCGCACAATATGAACACACCACGATCTTCGGCCTTACGAATCAGGCGACCAGCAGCCTGGCGCACATCAATCACGGCTCGCGGAAGGTCAAACTTGCGCCAAGCTGCATCGTCTCGATCTTTACGTTCAAGCGAAAGCGGGTCAGAAGGCTTAATGAACGGAAGCTTTGGAACCACCACCCCTCGAAGGGTTGAACCCGGAGCGTCGAAACCTTCCCAGAAGCTTTTCAAAGCAAACATCGAAAGCGACTCATCGGCCAAAAACTCATCTCGCAAGCCCTTTATAGACGTGCCTTTGCGCTGGCACACCAAACGAAGCCCATGCTTTTTAAGATGTGGCTCCACGGCCGTAAAGCACTTGTCAAGTTCTTTACGATTTGTGAAAAGCGTGAGCATCGACCCATTTTGCGCAAGATGCGCCTCACGCAAAAATTCCTGTAAGCATTCAAGATACTTAGCATCGGAAGGCTCAGGAATATCGCTTATAACAAGCACCTTCATGTTCGTGTCGAAATCAAAGCACGACGAAAGCACAAGCTCTGAGGCTTTAGATTGCTCGCTTGTATTCAAGCCAATGGCATCAGCAAAAGGCTTAAATGAATTGTTTACTGTAAGAGTGGCTGAAGTAAACACTATAGAGCGCGTATTGGCATAAAGTGTCTGCTCAAGTTCTGAGCCCACATTGTAGAATTGCGCGTGAAAGACAGAGCGGTTTGAGCCCTTGCGAACAGAGGCCGCGTGACCTGCGCCTACACCTGCACCTAAAGCTATTTCTTCACCTGCATTTACACCTGAGCCTGCACCTTTGCTTTTGCCATCGCGCCTGTTTAGCGTTACTGAATACACATAGGAATCATTCGGATTGAGGAATATATAGTTCGCAGACATGAGTGCATCTTTAAGTTCCAAAGCAAACGACGCAAGTTCTCGCTGCGCGAAATCTACCCCCTTGAAATCGTTCATGATCGAAACAAGCTCTTGCGCGGTGTTTACAAGCTTTTCGGCTGCATCGACCATGTTTTTCGCTAAAGTCTCAAGCGTCTTAAACTGCTCGGAATGACGAACACCATCGTTTATCCATAAATCAAAAGTTTCGTAACTTGACTTTCGCTGTGTGTCGAAGTCTAGAAGCCTAAGCGCTTGACTTGCGAAAAACTCCTCAGCCTCGGCGAAAAGACCACCTTCTTTGCTGGCCTTGGCAACAAGCCCATGGAAAAGCGTTCCAGGGTCACTAGATTCGGGTGCAGAATTTGGCTTGTCTATTTCAAGGGTGTTTTCTTCAGAGGTGCCCTTTGCGAGGACGCCTTCATCGGGAAGGTTCACCTTGCGCGACGCCGCTAAGAAAACATTGTGTGCTGGATCTTCCGAGCTTGCGCGCGCCGCCAGCTTTGCCAACACGTCAACCGAAAGATCCATAGAAAGCGCTCGCCTGGCCTCTTCTTCACAGCCGTGAGCCTCATCTACCACCCAATATCGAATAGGCGGAAGCAATGCACCTTCTGCAACTGAATCATAGAAGAGAAGGCTGTGATTCGTAACCACAACATCGGCACTTTCTGCACGCATACGCTGCCCGTGAACGAAGCACTGTTCACCATAAAACGGGCATTTACGACGCAGGCAGTCGTTACTCGTAGTGGTTATAGCCTGCTTAGGAAGAGCTCGGTAATCGATCTTTAACGAGTCTATATCGTCATAGTCGCTTTGTTGGATGAACGACAAAAGTGCCGCTAGCGATGGCGCTTGCGAAAGCTCTTCATTGGCATAGGTTCTAACACCTGGTCCGTTTCGAAGAATGCGACTGATGCGCAGAAGGCATGGGTAGTGTGCAAAGCCCTTAAGTGGCACATATGTAAGCGCACCCGAATCAGAGTTTATAAGCGCACTTTGATCTTTGGAAACATCGCTTTCGCCGGAAACATCACCTTTACCCTCTGTTGAGCTTGCCAAGACGCCAGAGCTATTTTGTTCTCTTTTTTTAAGAGCCGCAGCAAGAGAAGGTAACTCTTTATAAACCAGCTGGTCTAAAAGGGCATTGGTCTTGGTTGCAATACCAACAGTAATATTGTTAGCAAGAGCTGTTTCAACGCATGGTATGAGATAAGCCATCGACTTACCGGTGCCAGTGCCAGCTTCGACCATCAAATTTTCGCTGTTCTCAAACGCATCACGTATAGCAAGCGCCATCTCAAGCTGCACCTCGCGGGACTCGTAGTCTTCATATATGCAGCCCATATCGCCATTAGAACTAAATGTGTCTTCCATATCTTGGGCGCTAGGGAAAGACATAACGGCAGGCTCTCCCCCATCTTCTGTGCGCACCGTCGCGCCCGATTCACGAAAACGCTCAAGTAGCTTCGGCGGAAACACTTCAAGCGCATCCTTATGCTTCACCGGCGAATACTTTCGCACGCGAGCCCTTCGACATTGCTCAAGCGAAAATTCCTGCGGAAAGAGCACTCGCCCTATCGCACGCTCTTCGTCGGTAAGCTGCAAGGCTTCGTATTCGGCGTGTTTTTGGTCAGCAAACGACTTGAATATACGACCAAAAGGCCATGTCTGCTCATCCACAAAACTAGCAATCGTCTGCAAAAGATCGTTTGGCATCGCGTCAACCCCAGCTAGCAAGATGCGATACAAAGCGCAAGTAGCCAACACGTCATCATCTGCTCGATGTGTGGAAAGTGGGGCTCCGAACGCCTTTACAAGATCAATTAGGCGATGCGATTTCATTCTAGGAAGAGCGATGCGCGAAAGCTGCAAGGAATCTATCCACTCGTTTTCGAGCAGCGGGTAGCCCTCCACATGCCGTGTGACGAAATGTCTATCAAAAGCCGCGTTATGGGCAACAAGTTTCGCATCACCTACGAATTCCACAAGCTGAGCCAGCGCCTCTTGGGGAGTTGGAGCATCCGCAACGTCATCATCAGATATATTTGTGAGATGTACGATCTCTTCCGGGATAGACATGCCTGGGTTTACAAAAGTGACAAGCCAATCCGTTGGTTGACCGCAAGTTAGCCTTGCAGCAGCTATTTGGGTTAGTTCGTCTCGCTTGTAAGAAACGCCTGTGGTTTCTGTGTCTATGACAATGACGTTTGTCTCATATTCGCCAAAATCCTTGGTTTTAGCGTCATCGGAAAGCTTCGCATATCGCTCAACCACATCCTGTGGCGTTCCCTCCATAATATTTTGCATTAGCTCTACGCTGGGCATTTCTACCATCCTATGATACTTTTAACAGCGAAGACAATTAAAGCGACGATGGCAAGCATGAACACCCAACTAACTATGTAGCAGCCCTTGTTGCCCGCTCGACCTTGTTCGATCATGCGATCAGATAGTTTGCGCTTGCGCTTTATGATTGTCATTTGCTTATTCACATCGGGAAGCGAGATGGTTTGACTTGGCAACCATTCCCCGCCCGACTCAATGACTTTTTCTGCACCTTCAGAACCAAAATCTATCTTCGGGCGAATATCGTCGCCAATCTTTTCTGCAACACCTGCTATGAATTTAGAAAACTCCTCCTCATATGCCGGGTTGTAAGAAATTATGGCAACCTGACCCCAGTAGTGCCCCTCATCAGGCACTGAAGTAAACGCTACAAAAGAAAGAATTGCCTTGCAGGTCATACCATCGGCTGCAAGAAGGCTAAGCTTCCTAGAAGTTTTCTTATCAAGAAAGCCTATACGCTGATCAAACCTGTTGTCTAACCAAGCTTTGTGAATTCCTGCGTCAAGCTCGATATTGATGTCGTAAATATCGCCAACCATGTTGTCGGCACCAATTAAAAGCCCTGAATCCTTTTTTGATACCGTCTGAAAATCGGCATATTCACCGAAGTATTTGGACATTTCTACCTCAAACTCAAGAATCGCTTCATAGGCTCAATTATTAACGCAAGGACATCACTTATTTCGCAGCCGCATCGAAGGCCATCTGGATCATGAGCGTTACAAGCTGCGGAAAAGATATTCCAGCAACTTCAGCAGCATCGGGCAGAAGAGATGTTGCCGTCATACCTGGAATCGTGTTGGTCTCAAGCGCCCAAGGATTGCCTTTTTCATCAAGCAGAAAATCGGTGCGAGCAAAACCACTAACGCCTAGCGCCCGTTGTGCCATAACCGCATACTTCTGCACGGCAGCAGCCTCGTTTTCTGCTATAGGAGCAGGACAAATATGCTTGCAGCCACCGGGGGCATATTTTGATTCTATGTCGTAGAACTCATTTTTGGGAACTATCTCGATCACAGGAAGAGCTTGTGCGGCCTGTCCTGCACCGCCTACCACGCATGTTAACTCGCGCCCAGCAACGTACTGTTCAAGCAAAACCTTTTCGTCTATTCGAAGAGCCTCTTCTAGAGCCTGCGCAACAGCGTTTGAACCCTCAACGATGAACACGCCTATAGACGAACCTTCTGTCGCGGCCTTGACAGCTACCTTCTGCCCTAATTGCGCGGTAATCGTTAAAGCTAGCTCTTGAAGCTTCGCGCGGAGCTCGCCTGCTTGAGCACCAAGATCCTCGATGCTAGCGTCTTCCTTCAAAAGTTCCTCGCGCGAAACCACAAGCGACTTCGGCGTGGGAATACCTTCGTGCTCATAGAAAACCTTCGCACGTGTTTTGTCGATGCTTACCGCACTTCCCCAAATGTCAGAACATGTATACGCAAGCCTAATTGTCTGCAGAAAGCCTTGAATAGCGCCATCCTCGCCACCTTTTCCATGCAGTGCCAAAAAAGCCACATCAAAGCCACCGTCAATCAAACGCTTCAAATCCTCAGCATTGATAGGGTCAAGTTGCGTAACTTGATAGCCCGCTTCTGTAAGTGCACCAAGGGCTCCTTTCGCGGAATTGAGAGATATTTCGCGCTCGCCACTTCCACCACCGGCAAGCAAGGCCACCTTAGTGGCAGAAGGATCGTGTGTAATGGCGATTTCTTCAAACATATGACCTCCAGCGAAAATGGTGTTTTATTGACCTTGGTTTATCTTAGTTGGTTGTTTTAGACGTTTCGATGTCTAAAAATTACTCGGACTCGTCGAACTCAACGACATTTCCATCTTCGTCATAGAAATTGCCGTCTTCGCCAAGCGTTATTACAGAGCCATCATCGGCAACGTATTCATCACCAGCCTCATCTTCAGAGACATCCAAGGTGCTTTCTCCTGAATCTTCTTCTATTTGGATATAAACCGTAGCATCGGTGTCGCTCACGTCAATCTCATCGATCAGGGTGGTCATATCTGCGTCTGAATACATGGAATAAGCGTCTGCTACCATGAGGTCAACGTAGGCATCGTGAGAGACTTTGTATGTTGAGGTTATCTGGTCGCTGCCTTCTTCATTTACCACGACTGTAAGATTGCACGCATCTTCATCAGACACCCCAGCGCTGATTAGCTGATAAGGATCTTGCTCAAGTGTTAAATCTGTATTTTCTGTAGAGATGTCCTTGATGATCATGGTGGCCAAGACTTCATCACCCTCAACTGCAATATCGGTGACTTCGACATTGGATAGAATGTAGGTATCGGGATCGAAAGTGTAATCTACGGTGTAATAAGAATCTTCGTCTTCATCGGGCTCATAGGTAAGCTTAAGTGTTGCCACATTGTCGTTTACCACAACCTCGCCTTCTGTCCCATCGTAATCGATGAAGTTTAACCACTCGTCGCTCAAGTCGCTTGTAAAGTTATTCTGCGGATAGATCCAAACGTCAAACATGTCGTCTTCTACAGAATAAAGCGCCCCGCAATTATCACCTGAGTATTCTGAGGCAGCATAAATCGTGCCATCTTCAAGCGTATCAACATACTTCAGCGATGTCTTACCGCCAGATGTCTTCCAAACTATAGAAAGCGAATCTTCCGGCTCTTCTTCCTCACCATACTGCTCTATGGTGCAGGAAAGGCTTCCATCCGTTCCAGCCAGGTTCTCGATAGTGTTGACCGCAAGAATCTTTTCGTATTCAGTGAGGTTTTCTAAAGATATATCCGACGATTGACCATTCGTTGACCCCGAAGAGGAACATCCAAACATCACGCCTGTTGCAAGACAGGCTGAAACTATCAAAGCGGAAACTAATAGCTTAGATTTTTTCATATCGACTCCTTAATTAACGTGTGAAAACATGATAACAGGAGAAATGCGAGCGCCTCTTTAAAGCGCGGATCGGCGAGTGTTCATGCAGTTATTCTTCCAAGAAGCGTGGGGGTTCGATCCACATAGGCGTATGCGTATAAAAAGCCACCATTGCAAAAGGTTAAACAGAAATGGTGGAGCATAGGGGGATCGACGCGTCTTCGCTTCGCGAACCCGCATTCGCTGCGCAGCCTTCGGCTGCTCGCGCTGAAACGTCCACAGGACGTTTCAGCCCTCACGGGGTTCGATCCATGCAAACTTTTGAGTATAAAAAGCCACCATTGCAAAAGGTTAAACAGAAATGGTGGAGCATAGGGGGATCGAACCCCTGACCTCAGGCTTGCAAAGCCCGCGC
>CAZYOQ010000028.1:0-17825 GCA_964649145.1 uncultured Eggerthellaceae bacterium
CATGAATATCGTTAAAGTGAGCGAAAAGGGAGGAGGCACTAACGTAGGAGGCAGGTGTTACTGTTGAATTTATCGTTGCTATCTTGCCTTTTGATTCGCGTGCGATTTCTTTGCAATTGTTTGCGAAATCGAGGTGTGAGTGCATATCGTATCGTTTAATCACGGCCTCTTACAGATCCTTTACAATTCGCTTGTTTTTAAACTAGCACGATTTGAGCCATTGCATTGAGTGTTTGACCTTCGATATGAAATCGAGTCTGCTAAATTAAGCCTCGCTTAAGAAGAACTTGTAGAATTGTTGCTACTTGACAAGATTTTAGTCGATAAGAATTAACGATTGGAAATACATTGGACAGCTTTATCGAATTGGCAAAATCCTTTTTTATTGGAATAGTCGAAGGTATTACCGAATGGCTTCCTATCTCATCCACAGGTCATATGATTCTTGTGGACGAGTTTGTAAAACTTAATGTTTCTGCCGAGTTCTTAGAGCTGTTTTTGGTTGTTATTCAGCTTGGCGCGATCTGCGCCGTGTTGGTGCTCTATCGCCACAAGTTAAATCCCGTGTCGCGTCAGAAAAGCGAATATGAGCGCCGTGACACTTGGCGTCTTTGGGGAATGGTTCTAATAGGTTGTATTCCAGCGGCCATTATCGGGCTTCTCTTCGACGACTGGGTAAACGAGCATTTCTACAACGCTTGGACGGTTGCCGTGGCACTTATCTTCTATGGCGTGGTCTTTATCGTCATGGAATATTTCAATCGCAAACGAGAAAGAGAAGCGCTTTCGGTCAGACATGCAAGGCATGGCAGGTATTCGTCTGTTTTTGCGGGCGGTAGGGCCAAGGGCGATAATCTTGCTGAGAGCCTTTTCCGCGTGAACACCGTTGATGACATCGATTGGAAGACTGCTCTTGGCATCGGATGCTTTCAAGTGCTCGCGATCATACCAGGCACATCTCGCTCTGGGTCTACTATTATTGGCGGCATGCTTCTAGGTTGTTCAAGAACTGCTGCAGCAGAGTTCACATTCTTCTGCGCGATTCCGGTGATGCTTGGCTGGGGAGTGGTCAAGTTCATCAAGTACATTATTTCTATTGGTCTTGCTATGACTGGCACTGAAACCTTGGTTTTGATTGTTGGAATTGTAACCGCATTCGCTGTTTCGGTATTTTCCATAAAGTTCTTGATGAGCTATATAAAAAGAAATGATTTCACCGCATTTGGGATTTACAGAATCGTTCTTGGTGTGTGCGTGATAGCTTATTTCGCCATATCTGGGGCAAGCGTTCTAGACTAGTGCCTAGGTCTAGCGCCTTAGACTTGCGTCTTAGATTAGCGCCTTAGATTGGCGCTTTGTTGAATGCATGCTCACCTAAATATATTCCAAGCGTTTTGACGTTTGAGGTTAAAAGGAGGAGGTCATGGGCGATTTTTCAAAGACGGTTCAGACCAACATGGTTTTTCAGGCTGTGCTGTTCATAATACTTGGGCTTGTTCTGCTGTTCTTTCCAGGCATTACGCTTATCGCAATTGTCTACTGCATCGCTGCGATCTTTGCGATATCGGGCATAATCGCGCTTGTCGCATATTTCAGGGGAAATGCGCACAAGTATAAGGTTCCGGGTGCTTGTGCTACAGGCGTTTTCTGTATCATCTTGGCTCTTGTGATGTTTCTTTTTCCAGTGGCTATAGCTGGCTTCTTTTCGGTTGTGTTAGGCGCGATTCTCATCCTTTGCGGCTCGGTTAACACAGTTCGCTCACTAACCATCAAAGCCCTTGCGGGTTCGATGTGGATATTCGGGTGCATACTTGGGGTTTTGACCATTATCGGAGGCGTGATCATCATTTGGAACCCATTTGATACAAGTGCCCTTTTCATCATGATATTGGGAGTCTTTTTCCTCTTAAACGGAGTGTCTGACCTTATTGTGGAGCTCGCTGTTCGCAATGGTAATCAATGAAATGGCATTGCATCTTGTTTTGCTCTTTTTAAGGGCTGCAAGTTTCGCTTAAAACAGAAGTGCCTCTTTGAGCCTCAGCAAAGTATCAAGTTGTTTATAATGCTTTAATCTCTTCAAACGTATTTAGGGAAGGTTGAAAATGTCAGATGCAAATGAGGCGCTAGCTCAGATCGAGAAGCACCGCCAGCAAATCGATGAGCTAGATCAGCAGATTGTCGACTTACTTAACAAGAGGGCTGGGCATTCGCTCGTGATTCGAGGCTTGAAGCCTGACGCGAATATGGGTCTTTTCGATGCTAAGCGCGAAGAGCAAATCTTAGAGAAGATCGACTCTTTTAACGATGGTCCTTTGTATAACGAGAATCTGCGTGAGATTTACGCCACGATTCTAAAGGTTATGAAGGAGACACCGTCGATATGAGTGCAGAACAAGCAAAAATAGCTCCGCTTCCAGACCTCGGACAGCGCACTGACGAGATAACCATTTACGCAGGCCCTTGCTCTGTTGAAGGGCAGGAGATGTTCGATGAGGTCGCTGAATGCATTAAAGGCCTAGGTCTTCACTGGATCCGTGGCGGAGCGTTCAAACCTCGTACGAATCCGCATTCTTTTCAAGGTCTTGGTGAAGAAGGCCTGAAGATCATGAAGAAGACCTCCGAGAAGTATGGCTTGCTTACGCTGACAGAAGTCATGGATTCCGCTCACTGCGAGCTTGTGCACTCTTATGTGGATGGCCTGCAGGTAGGAGCAAGGAATTTCCAGAACTTTAGCCTCTTGAAAAAGATTGGGCAGGTAACGAGCGACAGCCACAAGATGGTTCTATACAAGCGCGGGTTTGCGGGAACCATTGCCGAATGGCTTGCAGCTTGTGACTATATCTCTGATTGCGGCAACAATAATATCGTGCTTTGCGAGCGAGGGATACGTACCTTTGAGACTGCGACTCGCTTCACGCTTGATATCTCTGCTGTGCCTGTAATTCACAAACAGTCGCTATACCCAGTATGCATTGATGTTTCTCACCCTGCAGGTCAGCGCGATCTCGTGCCATCTTTGGCTAGGGCTGCCCTAGCTGCTGGAGCCGATTCGATTATGGTTGAGGTACATCCGAACCCGCCAAAGGCACTTTCTGACGGCCCACAACAACTGACGCCTGCGCAATTCGAGCAGTTCATCGCCGAACTTCGCGTTCTTGGTGATGCCCTAGGTAAAAAGGTCGTCTAGTGCCTATAGACATTTCGTCTCTAAATAAACCACAAGCCGAAGCGGTTCTTTCTACGGAAGGACCGCTTCTTGTGCTTGCAGGCGCTGGTAGCGGAAAGACTCGCGTTCTAACTTATAGAATTGCGCATCTCATCAGCGACCTTGATGTCTCACCTTGGGCTATTTTGGCTATCACGTTTACCAACAAAGCGGCCGCCGAGATGCGGGAGCGCCTAGATGGGCTTATAGGGGCGGCATCTCGTGGTATGTGGGTGTCTACTTTTCACAGCACATGCTGTCGAATACTTCGAGTGAATGCCGAAGTGCTTGGCTTTTCGAAGTCGTTTACCATTTGCGACGCCGACGACCAGAAGCGGCTTATCAAAGCTATTGAGGTAGAGCTAGACATCAACCCCAAGACTTTCCCAGTGAATTCCATCATAGGCAGGATCTCGCAGGCCAAAAACGAGCTTATCGTGCCTAGCGAATTTTCCAAGCGAGTGTCTGACCCAATTGGGAAAGCAGCTGCAAGGGTCTATGAGGTATATCAGAGGCGTTTGAAGTCATCCGATTCGATGGATTTCGACGACTTGCTGATGTACACATACTTGCTTTTTAAGCATCATGATGATGTGCTGGAGGCTTTTCAGAGGCGGTTCCAGTATATTCTTGTGGACGAATATCAGGACACGAATCACGCTCAATATGCGATCACGAAGCTTTTGGCGCAAGAACACCACAACATCATGGTTGTTGGCGACGATGACCAGTCGATCTACTCATGGCGTGGGGCTGATATCTCAAACATCCTCGATTTTGAGAGTGACTATCCTGAAGCCAAGGTTGTCAAACTCGAGCAGAATTACAGAAGCACCTCCAATATTCTTGATGCTGCCAATGCAGTAATTGCAAATAACAGCAAACGTAAGCAAAAGCGCCTTTTCACCGATAGCGGGAAAGGTGACAAGATAGGTGTCTATGTCGCGTCCGATGAGCGCGACGAGGGTAGGTGGGTTGCCGGAGAGATCGAGCGCCTTGTATCGGGCGGTGCATCTTATAGCGATATTGCTGTCTTCTTCCGCACGAATGCCCAATCCCGCGTTCTTGAGGACATGCTTATTCGCGGCGGAATCCCCTACAAAATAGTTGGCGGAACAAAGTTTTTCGATCGCAAAGAGATTCGCGATGCAATGGCCTATCTTTCGCTGGCAGTGAACCCTCATGATGATATCTCGTTTAGTCGGGTCATAAATACCCCAAAAAGGGGGATAGGTAAGTCTAGCCTTGAGCATATCTCGCAGATTGCTCGTAAAAACCAGATGACGATGATCGAGGCAGCGGAAATGGCTATTGCTGATGATTCCGTGCGCCTTTCGACAAGAAATGTGCTTGGCTCTTTCGTACAGATGGTCAAAGAGGCGAATTCTTACGATGGCGATCTTAGAGATGTAATCGAGCACATAATCGATGTATCTGGGATGATTGATGCTCTTCAAACAGAAGGGACTGAAGAGGCCAAGAGCCGCATTGATAACATCCGAGAGCTTTTATCTGTTGCAAGTGAATTCACGCAAACTCACGACACCGAAGACGACGCCTTCTTTGAGGCTCCAAGCGCAAACGAAAATCTAGCAGAAGCTAGCGACGAGGCTCCAGAGCGCGTCCTTCGTGGCGATTCTTTGCCGGACTTCATTGAATGGGTTCGTCTGCGAACCGATCTTGACATGGTTGATGCCGATGGATCGTTTGTAACTCTTATGACCATCCATTCCGCTAAAGGCCTTGAATTCGACTATGTGTTCTCTACCGGGATGGAAGAGGGAATTTTTCCGCATTTCTCTTCAATGAGTGACTCTTTGGGGGTAGAGGAGGAAAGGCGCCTTGCATACGTGGCAATCACGCGAGCCAAGAAGCGCCTTTGGCTCACATGCGCACAAACAAGACAGCTTTTTGGGCAAACAAGTGCCAACCCTATGTCGCGCTTCGTCTCAGAGATACCTTCCCAGCTTCGCGAGACGCTAGGCCTTGGGTCTTCGGGATTTTCAGGCAGTGGCTGGGAGAAGCGTGGAAGCAGAAGAGGAATATCGGGGTCTGGAAAAGAGGCTGGGCGCGGGGCAGTGTCCTACATTTCCTCGTCTTCTCAATCCAGGAAGAAGACTTCTTCGGGCACAGGGCGCTCTCTTGGCTCTACTTCTCGGAAACGTCCTGATTTTGCCAAAGGCGATACCGTTGACCATAAGACTTTTGGCAAAGGTGTTGTTATTAAGGTCGACGGAGACGTCATTCTTGTAAAATTCGCTAAAGACGGAAAGGTCAAGAAGCTGCTGAAAGATTTCGCTCCTATCGTGAGGCTTTCATAAAACAGGTACTCTGGCCTTCCTTATTTTCAAAGTTTATGAAGAAGGGTGAAAAATGACAAACCGCATCCTTGTAGTGGGACATCGTAATCCCGACAATGACTCAATCTGCGCTGCTGTAGGCTATGCCCACCTAAAAAACGAGATCGCGAAAAAAGAAGGTCGACCAGATGAAGCGATTTATGTTCCTGCAAGGTTAGGACCTCTTCCGCCCGAAAGCGAATGGGTGCTCAAGCAGGAAAAGGTCGAGCCGCCCATCCCCATTCGCGGATTGCATGCCCGCGTCAAAGATGCGATGACTCCCAATCCTGTAACCATCTCTCGTGACGCCACAATGCTTGAGGCTGGGCGCATCCTTCGCAAATACAACATTCGTTCTTTGGCGGTCGTGGATAGCGACGATAAGTTTTTAGGCTTGATTTCTACCCGAGCAATCGCAGAGCGCTATATTTCTGCAACGGATATGCTCAAAGACAACGATCCTTCATCGACTATGTCTGTGGCCTCATCGCTTATCGACTCGCTTTCGCAGACAGTTTACGAGCTCATGATGGAAAACGTTGTTATTTTCAACGAGGAAGATAGGCTAAATGACGCTATTGAGCGCATGATGGCAAGCGATCTTCGTGAGGGAGTGGCAGTTGATGAAGATGGGCATGCTATAGGCATCATGACCAGGTCAGATGTTGCCACGCGTCCGCGCCGCCGTGTGATACTTGTCGACCACAACGAGATGCGTCAGGCTGCTAATGGTATCGAAGAGGCCGATGTTATGGAGATTATCGACCATCACAGAATTGCGGATGTTTCTACCACGAGCCCGATTCAGTTCCTCAACCTTCCTGTCGGGTCTACAGCAACGATTGTCGCTCTTGAATACCAGCGTTACGGCATCAAGATTCCAAAGAACATTGCAACGGTTCTTCTTTCCGCTGTGCTTACAGATACCGTCATCCTAAAGTCGCCAACTACAACCGATATCGACCGTGACACTGCTGAATATCTCGCAAACATTGCCGGCAAGGATGTCGTTAAGTTCGGCATGGAAATCTTTAAAACCCGTGGGGGAGAAGGTGAGATGCCGGTAGAGGATCTTGTCGAGGCTGACTCCAAAGAATTTGAGATTGGAGATGCTGTTGTGCTAATAGCTCAGCATGAGACTGTTGACCTCGAAGGAGTTTTGAAGCGCGAAGACGAGATACGCGAGCACATGAGACACCTTCGCGAGAATCGCAATTACAAATTCGTCCTTTACTTGGTTACCGACATACTTGAAGAGGGAAGTCAATTCATACTGGAAGGCGAACCGAAGATTGTAAACGAGGCTTTCGGTATCGAGTGCAAGGAAGATGGTGGCAACTGGATGCCTGGCATTCTTTCTCGCAAGAAACAAGTTGCAGCAAAGATCCTAAACGTATAGTTTGGCTTTTTAAATTCTGCATTTTCGCCGCGTGAAAGTGGGCTATGGATACGCCCGAACCCGTGGCGTTTGACAAGCGGGTAACTTATTCTTATCATAGCGAGTCGCGTCTCAAATGAGGCGCTTCTTCTTGTGCGCTAAGCAAAACATATCCAGTGCTCAAGAGGAATACGGTAAAAGAGCAAGGCTTTTACCATTTGTGTGGGGAAGTTTCTGATGTCGGGATAAATTTGAAGGGAGATATCTTGCCTACAATCAACCAGTTGGTCCGCAAGGGCCGCCAAAAGCAGGTCGATAAGAAAAAGACGCCTGCTCTCAAGGGTAACCCGCAAAAGCGCGGTGTTTGCACCCGTGTTTATACGACAACTCCTAAGAAGCCGAATTCTGCGCTTCGTAAGGTTTGCCGTGTTCGCTTGGTCAATGGCATGGAGGTTACGGCCTACATTCCTGGAATCGGCCACAACCTGCAGGAGCACTCGATGGTGCTTATCCGCGGAGGCCGTGTAAAGGACCTTCCAGGCGTTCGCTACAAGGTTATCCGTGGCGCGCTCGATTGCGCTCCTGTTGATAATCGCATGCAGGCACGTAGCCGCTATGGTGCAAAGCGCCCTAAGTAAAACTGTTAAAGTCGCGCGGGCCAGAAGGTCTAATGGCATGTCGAGGCATCGAACATGTTAGAAGCGCGCAAGGATTAAAGGAGATTTTCATTGGTGCGACGAATTTGTTTGAAAAGGGAAGCTTAGTGCGGCCACATTTTTCGCACTGCTTACAAGAAATTCCCAAGTTATTAGCAAAGGCGCCATCAAGAAAGATCGAAACAAACTTTAAGGAGTCATTAAATGCCACGTAGAGCAGCAGCAGGCCGCAGGCCAATTCTTCCAGACGCGCGATACAACAATCGTCTGGTTACACAACTTATCAACAAAATCATGTTAGATGGCAAGAAATCCCTTGCTGAACGCATCGTCTACGGCGCTTTCGACATTGTCGCTGAGAAGACGGGCGAAGACGCGCTTTCTGTCTTCAAGAAGGCCATGGACAACGTTCGTCCAACTCTTGAATGTAAGCCTAAGCGTGTTGGTGGCGCGACCTATCAGGTTCCTATGGAAGTAGGTTCTCGTCGTGCGACCACTCTTGCAATCCGTTGGATCGTCGATTATTCAAGGTCACGTCGCGAGCATACCATGTCTGAACGCCTTGCAAACGAGATCATGGATGCTTCTCAAAATACCGGTGCGTCAGTTAAGAAGCGCGAGGATATGTACAAGATGGCCGAGGCCAATCGCGCATTTTCACACTATAGATTCTAGATGTGGTGTTGAATATGGCGAAACTAGAACTTAAAGACACTCGCAACTTTGGTATTATGGCCCACATTGATGCGGGCAAGACTACCACTACCGAGCGCATTCTTTATTACACGGGCAAGACCCACAAAATTGGTGAAGTTCATGATGGAGCAGCCACCATGGACTGGATGGAACAGGAGCAGGAGCGCGGGGTTACTATTACTTCGGCAGCTACCACTTGCTTCTGGAAATATCCGCGTGGCGAGGCCGATGGCGCTGAATACCGTTTCCAGATCATCGACACCCCAGGCCACGTAGACTTTACTGCCGAGGTAGAACGTTCCCTTCGCGTTCTAGACGGCACAGTTGCAGTATTCGACGCCGTTGCTGGCGTTCAACCTCAGTCAGAGACAGTTTGGCGTCAGGCCGAACGTTACGGCGTTCCAAGAATCGCATTCATCAACAAATACGACCGCGTGGGCGCAGATTTCGATCATGCCATCCAAACAATGCGCGATCGTCTTGGAGCAAACGCTTTCGCAGCGCAGCTTCCAATGGGCGCAGAAGATAAGTTTTGGGGAGTTATCGATCTAGTTACCATGGAAGCATGGGACTTCAAGGCTGACGACAAGGGCATGACCTATCCAGAAAAGATGGATGCCATCCCCGAAGAGTTTGTAGACCAGGCTGAACTTCTTCACCAAGAGCTTCTAGAGGCCGCAGCAGATTGCGACGACGACCTCATGGAAAAGGTGCTCATGGAAGAAGAGGTGACGGTCGAAGAAATCAAGGCTGCTATCCGTAAGGGCGTTATTGCATGCCAAATCAACCCTGTGTTTGTGGGCTCTGCTTACAAGAACAAGGGTGTTCAAGAGATGCTTGACGCGGTCGTGGATTATCTTCCAAGCCCGGTTGACATCCCTCCGATTCAAGGTGTTAACCCAGATAATGACGAAGTCGAGGATCGCCCAGCCGACCCGAAGGCACCGTTTAGCGCTCTTGCTTTCAAGATCATGACCGACCCATATGTTGGCAAGCTTACCTACATTCGTTGCTATTCAGGCAAAATCGATTCAGGAAGCTACGCTCTTAATGCTGTCAAGGACAAAAAAGAGCGTATCGGTCGCCTACTTCAGATGCACTCTAATCAGCGTACTGATGTAGATGCGTGTTCTGCAGGAGACATCGTTGCTGTAGTTGGCCTTAAAGATACCTCTACTGGTGACACTCTTTGCGACGAAGATCACCCGATTGTTTTGGAATCCATGGAATTTGCCGAGCCTGTTATCGACATCGCAGTCGAGCCTAAAACAAAGGCCGAGCAGGACAAGATGGCAATCGCATTGCAGAAGCTTGCAGAAGAAGACCCAACCTTCCGCGTGTCTACCAACCATGAGACAGGTCAAACGATCATCGCTGGTATGGGTGAGCTTCACCTAGAGATCATTATTGACCGCCTCCTTCGTGAATTTAAGGTTGAGGCGAATGTTGGAAAGCCGCAAGTTGCCTATCGCGAGCGCCCAGGACACGAGGTTCTAAACGCCGAAGGCAAATTTGTTCGTCAGTCGGGCGGCCACGGTCAATACGGCCATGCGATCATCAACATGTATCCGCAAGAGGCTGGCAAGGGTTACGAATTCGAGTCTAAGATTGTTGGCGGCGTTATTCCTAAGGAATTCATTCCTGCTGTTGACAAGGGCATCAAAGAGGCTCTCAATTCTGGTGTTTTGGCCGGATATCCTGTCGAAGACATCAAAGTCGAACTTATTGACGGTTCATACCACGAAGTTGACTCTTCAGAAGCTGCGTTTAAGGTGGCGGGCTCTATGGCCATCAAAGATGCACTCAAGAAGTCAAATCCTGTTATTCTTGAACCTGTAATGGCGGTAGAGGTTGAAACCCCTGAGGAATACACTGGTTTCGTCATGGGCGATATTCCGTCACGCCGAGGAATGATTCAGGGGCAAGAACAGCGCGGAAACGCGGTTGTTATTAGTGGCAAAGTTCCCCTATCACAGATGTTCGGCTATGCGACCGACCTTCGCAGCGGCACTCAAGGACGCGCTGTATATACCATGCAGTTTGATTCCTATGAGCCGGTTCCGAAGAGTGTTGCTGAAGAAATCATTGGCAAGTCCGGCGCTAACGCTTAGGGCAAAGTATTTATTGGAGGTAAGTCAAAGTGGCTAATTCGAAGATACGAATTCGCTTGAAGGGCTATGATCATGAGATCGTCGACCAGTCCATCAAGCTAATCGTGGACACAGCTCAAAAGACAGGCGCCCAGATATCAGGCCCTATCCCGCTGCCGACTGAGCGCAATATGTATTGCGTTATCCGTTCGCCTCATGTCGACAAGGATTCTCGTGAGCAGTTCGAGATGCGCACGCACAAGCGTCTCATGGACATTATCAATCCGACGCCGAATACGGTTGACTCGCTTATGAGGCTCGACCTTCCGGCAGGCGTCGATATCGAGATCAAGCTGTAAGGAGCGTGAGCGACAATGATTAACGCTATTTATGGCAAGAAAATCGGTATGACCCAACAGTTTTCCGAGGACGGCAATGTCGCAGTTGTTACTGTTATCCAAGCCGAGCCGAATGTTATCACTCAGGTGAAGACCAAAGAAACCGATGGCTATGAGGCTGTGCAGGTGGGCTTTGGCGCTATCAAGGAAAACAAGGTCAACAAGCCGATGAAGGGCGAGGCCGACAAACGCGGCGTTGCGCCTACTAAGTACCTTCGCGAGATTCGCGTCGAGAACGCCTCTGAGCATACGGTAGGCGAGGAGCATAAGGTTGGTGCTTTCGCCGATGTGAAGAAGGTAGACGTTACTGGTACTTCCAAGGGCAAAGGCTTTGCGGGCGTTATGAAGCGTTACGGCTTTCGTGGCGGTCCTGGCGGGCATGGCGCTCACTTCCATCGCGCTCCAGGTTCTGTTGGCCAATGCGCCACACCTTCCCGCGTTTTCCGCGGGCTTCGCCTTCCAGGGCACATGGGCTGCAAAACTGTAACAGTGCGCAACCTTGAGGTCATGGGAATCGACGAGGATCAGAATCTGATTATTGTAAAAGGTGCCGTTCCCGGCGGCGTCAACGGAATCGTTCGCGTTCGCAGCGCGAAGGCTTAAGCATAAGGAGTTCTTACCAATGGCTAAGATTGATATCAAAGATGCCAGCGGAAAGTCGGTCGGCCAAGCCGAACTCGCCGATTCCGTTTACGGCATTGAACCCAACATGCATGTGATGCATCGCAGTGTGTTGGCTCAGCAGAACAGCTGGCGCCAGGGCACGGCGAACACTAAGACCCGTTCCATGGTTAGTGGTGGCGGCAAGAAGCCGTGGCGCCAAAAGGGAACTGGTCGTGCTCGTCAGGGCACCATTCGTGCTCCACAATGGCGTGGCGGTGGCGTGGTCTTCGGTCCTCACACTCGTCACTATGACCAGAAGGTAAACGCTAAAGAGATCAAGCTTGCGATGAGGTCTATCCTTTCTGCAAAGCTTAAAGATGACGAGATTCTTTGTGTCAAGGCCTTTGAATTTGAGAAGCCTTCCACAAAGCTTGCCTCTGAAGCTCTTAAGGCTCTTAAGATTAACGGGAAGCGTATCACTCTTGTTATCGCAAACGACGACGTGAATACATATCTTTCCTTCCGCAATATCCCAGGTGTTGAGATTTTGCCTGTAAATAACATGAACGCGTATGACCTTATCGACAATCGCGTTTTGCTTATCCAAGACAACTGCCTACCATATATCGAGGAGGTGCTTGCATAATGAATAAGGATCCACGCTCCATTATCATTCGCCCGATCATCACCGAGCACTCCTATGATGTCATGGACAATAATGTTTTTACTTTCGAGGTTGCTCGTGACGCTAACAAAATCGAGATCAAAGAGGCTGTGCAGAAGATCTTTGACGTCACAGTTACAAAGGTGAATGTGATCAATGTCAAGCCCAAGCCCAAGCGCGTGCGCTATAGGGGAGGACTTACCCGCAATTGGAAGAAGGCAATGGTTACACTTGCCGAGGGCGACACGATAGAATTGTTCGCAAGCTAAACTGTCTTGTGACTAAAGCTTTTGTGAGCAAAAAGTAAAAGGGGCGCTTATGTGCCCCTTTTTTTGTCTTTGGGATTGTGCCCGGCCTAGTTTGAGGTCTTGGTCTGCAGAAGTTTGCGTATTTTTGAGAGCTAGGCATGATGAAAGTTGTTTTTTATGCAAAGTTTAGATGAGCGGGTCATATAAGCCGGGTTCTGTACGCTTTCGCGCGACAGCCATTTATCTCGAATGCACGTCACCGCGCATCTCTAGCACGCAACCCGGATGCACGACAGGGCGTTCGTATAGCATCCCTATTTGCGCTTGCTTCGGATGGGGCTTGCCAAGCCTTGTCATTACTGACAAGCTGGTGCGCTTTTACCGCACCGTTTCAGCTTTTCTCGCCTGGCGCGCCTCTGGCAGGCGGCTAGGTGTACGGCTTTCGCTTATGGTATTTGAGACCCATTCGCTTAAGCTTTCTGCCAATCCGCCTACTAGAGACGCGCCAGAAATTCCAAGGAATTCCCATAGGCGGGAGTCTTCTTTTCTGTGGCGCTATCCATCAGGTCACCCTGTCCAGCTGTTAGCTGGCATCCTGCCCTGTGAAGCCCGGACTTTCCTCATACATCCAAAAGTATGTACGCGACTGTCCGACCCGCTCATCGTGGTATTCTAGCAAAGCAAAGCGAAGTGCAATTCAAAAGCGGGTGAAAATGAAGACATGTGCTCTTGTGGGCGCCGCTGATTTTAACGAACAGCATTTCCGCGAAATGTATGACGCGAAAATGTTTGACGTGATTATCGCGGTAGACGCAGGATTTGAATATCTAAAGAAGATAGATGTCGTTCCAAACATGGTTATGGGCGATTTCGATTCTCTTGGGTATGAACCGCTTGAAATTCGCCATGTAAAATTTTCTGCCCATAAGGATAAGTCTGATATGGAGCTTGCCATTTCTCGCGCCAAGACCATGAAATGCGATTCGCTATATGTATTTGGTGCTCTAGGCGGCAGGCTCGACCACACAATCGCAAACCTCTATATATTCGCCGATGCTTGTGAGCAGGGAATGTATGTGTGTATGGTAGATGAGGAAATCGCCATTTTCTTTGTAAGCGGTCCAGATGTTTTCGAGGCTGATGCCCGCGAAAGCGGGACGGTGTCTGTTTTTTCAATGAGTGATGTGTCTCACGGTGTGTTTGAGCGTGGTATGGAATGGGACATAGATGATGTTGATTTAAGCAATAGGACGTCCCTTGGCCTTTCAAACGAACTCATTGGCCAGCCCGTGATGATTGGCGTTGAAAGTGGAACCTTAATGATAGTTTTTCCATTATAGAAAATCGCTGAAGGCTCTATCTTTCTCTTAATTAGCGCAAGTCTGCCTTTCACTTGAATTATGACAAGTTTGTCATATAAGCTTTTGGTTTGCGAACTACAATGCCATATGACATACGGGGAGCTCGACTCACGTTATTTCTCCTGTAGCTGTTTCAAGGAGTGTGTGTTGGGCTGAGAGGGAGTTCGGCTCCGACCCGCAAAACCTGATATGGATAATGCCAACGAAGGGAGATGTATGACGCAGATCGATGCGGCGCGGGCAGGTATTATTACCCCTGCGATGGAAACAGTAGCCGCCAAAGAGCACAAAACCCCTGAAGAAATACGAGCTGGTGTTGCCGCAGGAAGCATAGCCATTCCTGCCAATATCAACCACACAGCGCTGAGCCCCGAAGGGGTGGGTACGGGTTTGCGCACCAAGGTCAATGTGAACTTGGGTATTTCGGGCGACTTAATGAACGAGGAAATGGAATTCGAAAAGGTGCGAACAGCCTTGGAGCTGGGCGCCGAGGGCATCATGGATTTGAGCAACCATGGTAAAACGCACGAATTTCGCAGCAAACTTATCGAGATGTCACCGGCTATGATTGGCACGGTGCCCATGTACGATGCCATCGGTTACTTGGAAAAGCCTCTCATTGGCATCACGGCTCAGGACTTTTTAGATGTTGTGCGGGCACACGCAGAAGATGGTGTTGACTTTGTTACCATCCATGCTGGCATGAACCGGCGCACCATCGAGTCCTTCAAGGAAACGGGCCGCCTGATGAACATTGTCAGTCGCGGTGGCTCGCTCATTTTTGCGTGGATGGAAGCTACGGGCAACGAAAACCCCTTCTATGAGTACTACGACGAAGTACTGGAAATCTTGCATGAGTATGACGTAACCATCAGCATTGGCGATGCCATGCGCCCCGGGTGCAACTACGACGCCAGCGATGCCGGGCAGATTTCTGAACTTATCGAGATTGGCAAGCTGACCAAGCGCGCCTGGGATGCGGGCGTGCAGGTCATGGTTGAAGGTCCAGGGCATATGGCCCTCGACGAGATTCCCGCCAACATGAAAATTCAAAAACGTTTGTGCCACAATGCACCCTTCTATGTGCTCGGTCCCTTGGTTACCGATATTGCTCCGGGCTACGATCACATTACCTCTGCTATTGGTGGGGCGCTTGCTGCCACCTGCGGGGCTGACTTTTTGTGCTACGTTACCCCGGCCGAGCACCTGCGCCTGCCCGATGCGGCCGATGTGCGCGAGGGCCTTGTGGCTACCAAAATCGCTGCTCATGCGGCCGATATTGCCAAGGGCATTCCGCATGCACGCGACGTTGACAATCGCATGAGCGATGCGCGCCGCCGCATGGATTGGGAAGAGATGTTCTCGCTGGCCATCGACCCGGTAAAGCCCCGCGAGTACTTCGAAAGCGCGCCTCCTTCAACAGAGGGCACGTGTACGATGTGCGGCAAGATGTGTGCGGTTCGCACGCTGAACACCATCATGGATGGCTTGACGATTGACCTGGGCGAGGAAATGGCGCGGTAAGGAGTGCTCATATGAATAAAGCAATCAATTCTGAGGTGAAATCCGTGCTTGCCCAGCGCGTACAGGCAGGCATGTTGCTATATGCCATCACCGATAGCGCTTGGCTTGAAGGGCGAACGCTAGAAGAGTGTGTTGCCGCTGCCCTAGCTGGCGGCGCAACCTTTATGCAGTTGCGCGAAAAGGGTGCTTCAACGGCCCAGTTAGTTGAGCTGGGTCGCCCTTTGAAGCGCCTGTGCGAAAAAGCTTATGTGCCCTTCGTGGTTGACGATGATGTTGAAGCGGCACGCATGCTTGACGCTGATGGCGTGCATGTGGGTCAGGAAGATGAGTCATGTGCGCAAGCGCGCAAGGTGCTAGGTCCAGATAAAATCGTGGGCGTTTCTGTGCAAACGGTTGCGCAAGCCCTTGCTGCACAAGCTGCCGGGGCAGACTATGTAGGTGTGGGAGCCATGTTTGGTACGTCTACAAAGCCCGAGGCAGCAGAAGTAACGCGCGAAGAGCTTCAAGCCATTGCGCAGTCGATTGATATTCCCGTGGTGGCAATTGGCGGCCTGAATTGCAACACTATCGGCTCGCTTGCTGGCCTTGGGGCAAGCGGTGCTGCGGTTGTTTCAGCAATTTTTTCCGCAGATGATATAGCACAGGCCACGCGGGATTTGAGAGTCATGTGCGAGCAGACATTTAAGCAATAGGGTAGGTTAACCATGAAGGTGGCTCTTACCATTGCCGGCTCCGACTCAAGCGGAGGAGCAGGCATACAAGCAGATATCAAAACCATGACAGTCTTGGGTGTTATGGCTGAATCGGTCGTGACAGCGTTGACAGCTCAAAACACCCTTGGTGTGCAGGGCATTGTGGCAACAGAGGCTGACTTTGTCGAGCTTCAAATGAAAAGCGTGTTTAACGATATTCGCCCCGATGCGGTAAAAATAGGTATGCTTCCCACCGCCGAAGTGGTGCAGGTAGTGGCACGGGGTTTACGCAGTTTCGAGGCAAGCCACGTGGTGCTCGACCCGGTGATGGTGGCAACCAGCGGGGCTTCGCTTTCTGAAGATGCAGCGGTGCGCGTCTTGGCCACTGACTTGCTTTCCTTAGCCGAGGTAGTAACGCCCAACATTCCCGAGGCGGAGGTATTGGCAGACATGAGCATTACCACTGAAGAGAACATGGTAGAGGCAGCGCGCGCGATTCAGCAACTTGGCGCTTCGGCGGTGCTGGTCAAGGGAGGTCATTCTGCTCAAGATGCTAATGATGTGCTGCTTTTGCCCGATGGCCACCACGTGTGGTTTAAAACAGCGCGCATCGCTACCACTAACACGCACGGCACGGGATGTACGCTATCTTCTGCGATAGCAGCTTTTCTTGCGAAGGGCTGTGCTTTGGAAGATGCGGTTCGTCAGGCGAAAGACTACCTTACAGGCGCACTTTTACACGACCTGGACTTTGGAGTGGGGTCAGGACCGGTTAACCATATGTGGTCGCTGCAATAGGCTTTTCTAGCAGGTTATACCTTCTAGGAGCTCACAGCCTCTAGCGGTTCGTATATTCTAAAAGCTTTCGCCTTCTAACAGGCTCGCATTTGCTGCCTTGCCTTCGTCGATTATGTTTTGTGCCACAAGGTCTTTTCCGGCTTCAACGTATTCTTCTACGTTTACGGCAAGGTTATCTATCTCTTCGTCGCTAAGTTCGCGGACGGCCTTTGCAGGCGAGCCTATCACCAACATTCTGTCGGGAATGACCGATTTGCCAGTTACCAGTGCCCCTGCTCCAATTAGGCAGTTCTTTCCGATGCGCGCGCCGTCTAACACTATGGCACCCATTCCTATAAGCGTTCCATCCCCAATAGTGCACCCATGCACTATTGCCCCATGGCCAATCGTCACGTCGCTGCCGACAACGGTATCGTCATTTAGAGGAACATGCAGACACGCAAGCTCTTGAACATTGGTTCTGTTTCCGATTATTACCTTCCCGCCCATGTCGCCACGAATCGTGGCGTTGAAAAGAATGGTGCAATCTTCTCCGATACTTACATCACCTATGACCGTGGCGTTGCGTGCGATACGTGCTGTTGGTGCGATTTTCGTCTTGTTGCGGTAGTCCATCTATCCTCTTTTCTTTTGAGCGTCCCATTATTTGCTGCTTTAGGCCGCATTCTTTTCCGCAGATATTAGCAGGCAAACACCTTTTCTTTAGAAGGATCTTTCACATTTCAGGAATTATTCAGAAGCGAAGAGGAAGTAGAGGGGAATAAGGGGGGGCTGCTAGAGCGGAGCTGGATGAGTCTAGTGGGGGGTTCTGGAGGGGGCCAGAGGAGCTTAAGAGGGGGTGAGCTTCAGGTGGCAATCAAGAAGAAGGTAGGTGCTAGCGCACTGTCGGGGTGTACCAAGCTTAAGAAGGTGACGGTTAAGAGCGTGCAGTTACGCTAAGCGTTGGAGTATGAGTTCTGCCGTCGTATGCGAACTCAGTTTCGGAAAGCGAAAGCATCGATGGAACAATGAAATAATCTATTCTTTAGAGTGGAAGGTTTGCGGCTTAGTCTATAGCAGCTAGGATACTCACAGCCTTCTCTATTGCGGCATCTCGCATAAATGCAGACTTCTTAACGCCACTCTCTTTCGCAGCGCGAGCAATTAATTCGGCACTTGATTCTGGGCACTTAA
>CAZYOQ010000029.1:0-17628 GCA_964649145.1 uncultured Eggerthellaceae bacterium
GCGATGCGGACTGCATCTTGGTCATGGATGAGGGAAGGATTGTTGAGCGCGGCGCGCATGACGAGCTTTTGCGCAAAGATGGGCTCTACAGGCAGATGTGGACCGCCCAAGCCGGGAAGTACGCGTAGGATTGGCTCATTTACTTCACTCTTGGCATAAAAAAGCCCGTATCAAGCTTTACCTCATACTCTAAACACTAGGCATAATTAGCAGATTTTCCCCGTATTTACCTCTAGCAGTTATAAGTCAAAAATCCCTCCATGTTCATAATTTTCTTGCTTGTTCAAATAAAGAGGGAAAGGTTATATATGGAGGAGATGACTGTATCTCAAATCAAATCCAAGCGCATTGTTTATTTGGTGATATCAACAATCACGCTTCTGTTTCTTGGATTGATCTATGCATTCTCGATGTTCAAAGGCCCTATGTGCGACTCATTTAACATTGATTCTGATGCAATGGGTCTTACGTTCAACATCATGATGATTACGTTTTGCATCGGCGCCGTTATAGGCTCACAGATTGAGAAGGCCTTAGGTGTTAAGCCTACCATCATCATAGCTGCGGTGATGTTTGCAGTTGGTTTCATCGGTACAGGTTTTGTAGGCCATGAGAATGTAACGGCCGTTTATATCTTCTATGGTGTGATAGCGGGTGCTGGCGTAGGTGTGGGCTACAACACTATCATCGCAACAACAAACGTTTGGTTCCCCGATATGGTAGGAATTTCCTCGGGCGTTTTGATGATGGGCTTTGGCCTTGGCGCTTTAATTCTTGGCAACATCGCGCTTGCGCTGTATGGTGGTGGTGCCGGCATGGATCTTTCCGGTGTTTATCTCATCATCGGCCTTGCTGGTGGTGTCATTGCCCTTTTAGCTGGCATATTGTTGCGTCGCCCGCCAGCCGATATCGTGCAATTGATGGCTCCTGAAAAGGCTGCCGCTTCTGGTTATGATCCTGCTGATGACGATTCAGCCCTGAAGACACCTCTGTTCTACGTCTACTGGATCTGGGCTACTATCGTCATCGCTGTTGGCCTAGCAACGCTTGGCTTCGGCGCAAGCGATGGCGTGCTTGCCGGCTTTGATTCAGCCACTGCAGTCTTGCTGGTATCTATCGTTTCTGCATTCAACGGTATCGGTCGTGTTATCGTAGGCACTATCTTCGACAAGACAAACGTGAAGGTAACTATGCTTGTGGATGGCATTGTTGCAATCATCGCAACAGTTTCTATTGCTGTTGCGCTGTTGAACCAGATTCCAGCACTGTATGCCGTCGGAGCACTATGCTGCGGCTTCTGCTACGGTGGCGTGCCGGTTGTTGCTTCTGCCTTCTCGCGCCAGCGTTTCGGTTCGAAGAACTACCCGCTTAATCTTTCTTTGGCTAATTTCGCCATCGTTTGGGGCTCTATTGCGAATCTGATAATCCAAGGCGTTACCGGTGGCGCGCGCATGTCGGTGTTCATCATTCTTATCGTTTTGGCCATCTTGGCCACTTTGGATGTTCTTCCGTTTTCGAAGATGTTTAATAAGAGCCAGTCTGAACTGGACGAGAAGCGTGCGCAGGCTCAGCAGAGTTGAAGGATATTATTCTAATTTCCTTGCGTGTGGCATTTAGTTACATGCGGTGCGAATAGCAAAGTTGAATGGAGCCAGGAATCTAGTCCTGGCTCCTTCTGTATTCCTCTACAAGATCCAACAATTCCTGGGCAGAGTGAATAGCGAGTTTGTGATAGATATTTGCAATGTGAGTCTTTGCCGTGTGCGTGGATATTACTAGCTCTTTTTGTATGTAGTCAGCATTTCTGCCCTTTGCAACAAGCATAAAAATTTCGGTTTCTCTTGGAGAAAGCCCATATTGCTTAGCTATTGCCATGCAAGCATTGCGCCAAGGAGACACCTTTCGTTCATTGGGCGTATTGTCAGAGTTTTGAACGACTGTGGTTTCTGCTAGGAATGATGAGAGACTCAATATCACAGGGATAGGGCATTGATCATGTCCACAAGGCATTTCCTCATTAGCTTGTGCCGGAGTTTCGACGTCTTTCTGATGAGCCGGCTTAAAGAAGGGAACCATAGTGGTGACAACTACCAATATGATGCACGCACCGCATATAATAAGCAAAGTCAAGGGTATGAGCGTAGGCTCAGTATTGTTCAACAAAATAAATCCCACTACAAGACCTGCTGACATGGAGCAATATACGACAGGGCGTGTGGAATCGGCTTCCAGAGATCCGCATATCTTGTGTCGGTAACCCCACATGCCGTAGGTAAACAAACCAAAGTCGAATAGATTAAACCCGGCTAACAGTGTTATTTGGGCTAAGAAGGCAGCCACACTGCCAAATTGGTTCCACATGATAATCACGTTGCCAACAACGAAAAGTATCACAGATATCCTATGCATCATATCTACTTTTAAGTTGGTTCCAACTGCCTCTGGAAGTATGTATAGGAATATGCCTGCAATAACTATTCCGACAAGGATCAATGAATTGTCACTTATAAGAATGGGAACGTCGGCCACGAAGAGCGACCCTTGAAGGAAGCCTATGGTCAAGGAGAACACGAAAGCGAACAGAATCATGCGCTTATCCATAATGGAAATCTGCTGTGCCTCTATAGAGTCTTTATCTGTCGTATCTGAAAGATTGACTGGCGAATTTGCTACTTCTGCAGCTTCTGTGTTTGCTGAAATAGATTCTGCGTTTTTGGACGCAAGAGTATATTCATGCCTATCTTCATCCATTTGAGCTGCAGCAAGTTTAGCCCCAGCGATATCTGTCTTCTTATTGTTATAGAGGAATATCGAAGACATTCCGGGAAGCAGTATTGCTCCGATTAACGGTGCCGGCCATTGAAGAAAGCAAACTAAAAGCGCTAAGAAGCCACCAAATATCATATAAAGTCCGAAGCGTAAAACATCGCCCCTCTTATATCTGAGTGTGAGGCAGCGCGCCCAAAAGCTCATCATGCAGCCTTGTAATACACCTAAAAAGCCGAACGTTATAAGCCTTATGTATATTGGTAATCCGAAATATGTCGCCAGGATAAAAGCGGCGCCGAAAAGCATAGACAAAACACCGTTGACCACGAGGTGGGCAGAATGGTCGTCTATCACTTCCTTCCTGTTCTTACGCCGTTTATCTATGAGATACATCACGTAGAAGGTAGCAGCCAAGACTAGGTATAAGACGAGCTGTCTTTCGAAGAGATAGTCAGTGTTCAGCTGCCCTTCCACTGTGATATCGCCAAAAGCAGGAGAGAACAGTATTAGGTAGTGCCAAGCCAGCATCAGTACGAACCCGATAGATGTTGATATTTGCTCTGATGTTGCTAGGTTTGTACCTAACGAATTGCTCTGAGGAAATGAAACAGGAGAATTGCCCATAGTTGACCTTCTTAAATTCAAAAGGCTGAGATCATGGTTAATTCTACGAAATTTGTGCATCGACTCGTACTACGGTTAGTACTATGACTTTTAGCCAATCTACCTCTCTAAGGACTAATTCCCATATACCCCTGTCCATATTTTTAGTACTACTCAGGTCAAGACACGTTAGCTTTTCGCAACTATAAAGGGTGTATTAAAAATCTTGCTTTACAAAACAAGATAAAACAGAGAAGTAAGAAAAACGGAGGGGGAGATGTGATGGCTGACGAAAAGCAGGTACTCGATCTTGACATAAAAGACTTCAAACTAAGTGACTATGACAACATCCGTATAGATATGCCTGAGAAAACAAAGCTCTCAGAAGAGGATATTGATGCGCAGTTGTTCGACTATGTGTTGAGTTCGGGGAAAAACATACAAAGCATTGCCGACTTGGATGACGAATGGGTAAAGAGCAATTTCGATGGACTTGAGACCATAGACGATGTCAGGCAGGCAATAAGGGATCAGTATGATAAAGAAATGGAATATAGCTACAACGATATTAAATTCAGAAATTGCTGCGATGCGCTGATAGACCGTCTTGAAGGCGATGTGCCACAAGAAATTATCGATAGTAATGCCGATGCCCTTCGCTCATCCAATGCAGCCAGATTAGAAGCAATGCATATATCGATGGAGCAATTCCTACGTGAAGAGCATATGTCCCAAGACCAGTATGACGAAAAACTTAAGGATGAGGCTCTATATCAGCTGCGTCTCAATGCCGCCCTGGATCTTATGGCCGATGTATTGGGCATGCAGGTTGGAAACCACGAGATAACAGAATATCTTTCCGCTCCTAACCCTGAGGCATTTCTTGAAGAGATTCGCGAAAAGGGACAGGTAGAGAATGCCCGCAAGGCTGCCAAGCGTGTTAAGGTGATGCGCCGTGTTATAGACACAGCACTAGTTAACGGAGCTTCTGAGCCCGAGAAGGTGCTAGAGCGTAAGGCTAGGGAAGAACAGAATTCAGATGAGACCAAGGTTCCCGCCGCTAAGGATATGCCCGTTGCGCAGATCAGAGATGACATCGGTGGCGATGAGTGGGGATGGGGTCCACTTGAGTCAAAGACGCTTTAGCTGCGCTTGAGTACGCACAGCTTTTTCAAGATAAACATTAACGCGCTTTTGAGGAGACTGAATGAAAGTAGAAAAGGTAAGAGAAAAGGATGGCAAACTGGAGCTTCTGGTTGAAATGACCGTAGCCGAAACTGCGCGTGAGTTGCAAAATGCAGCTGCCAATTACCTTTTTAAACACGGATATTCTATGGATAGTATCGACTCTTCCAAGACACCAATAGATGTCGTAAAAGAGCAACTAGGCGATATGGAGGCTTCGTTTGTGCTTGACGAGGCCATCATGGAGCACTGCGCACCTTTTGCGCTTACGGCTGCACTTGTGGATACTATCGGAAGCCCGGTATATAGATGCTCGGAGCATGCCATGGAGGGCAAAGAATTCAAGTACCAGATGGTATGTGTTCCTGTTCCTGAATATGAACTTGAATCCTATGATGCGGTCAGCGTTAGCGTGCCGGCTTACGACGTTAAAGAAGAAGAGGTAGATGCAGAGATTGCTCGCATGGCTCAGGCGGCCGCAGTCCCTGTTACGGATACCAGCCACGACACGGTAGTTAAGGGCGACAAAGTAGAACTTGCCATGCAAACTACGATGGATGGCCAGCCTGTAGCTAACCTTTGCACCGAGGGGCGCGAATATACCACAGGTGTCCTTGCCATGCCGGACGATTTCGACAATGCGGTTATAGGTATGAAGGTAGGCCAAACTAAGACGTTTTCCTTTGAGGGGCCCGATATTGTTCCAGATGCTGATGGCAATGTAAAGATGGATACCTATAAGACCACGGTAACCATCAAGCGGATAATAGATTCGGTTGCTCCTGAGCCGAGCGATGAGTGGGCGCGTACCGTCAAACCCGGTATAAATACACTGGAACAGCTTAGGGATGAAGTTCGAGAAAAGATAACCGCACAACATGAGGACGATTTCAATAGAAATGCTCAGTTACTTGTGGGTAACGAACTTGCGAAGCGGCTTGTAGGCGATATCCCAGACTTGATCTATGGCGTGGCCATGAAAGAAGCTAAGGATAATCTCGCGCGTGAACTGACTTCAAAGGGTCAGACTATGGATGCCTTCCTTGAACAGGAGAACATGACCCAAGATCAGTTGTCCAATGCATTGATGATTCAGATACGTACCCAGCTTACGCGTCAGTTCGCCATGAATGCCTATGCCAAGCATTTCAACATGGTTGTAGACGAAGATGATCTAAATGCATTCTTCGAATCCATTGCACCGGGGAATGCCAACTTAGCACATGCCGATTTCAATAGGGATGGCCGCATCTACGCGGCAAAATGTGCAGCCCTGCGCTTAAAGGCAGCTAAACGTGCCGTGAAGGATGCAAAAGTAAAGCGCATCGGTGCTTCTGCAGCATCCAATTAGTGCAAACTCTTTAAGAGGTGTGAAGATGCAGGAGTTCAAGACTGAGAGCAAGAAGATCCTAGATATCGTTATTAATTCGATTTATTCAACCAAAGAGGTCTTTTTACGCGAATTGATATCGAACGCATCAGATGCGCTCGATAAGCGAGAACTAGCCATAAGCGAGGGCGATGCAGATGCTCAAACACTAGATGGTGAAGAGCTATGTATCGAACTTTCCTTTGACAGAGATGCTAATACGCTCACTATTTCCGATAATGGCTGTGGTATGACGGCAGCCTCACTTGAACGCGACTTGGGAACCATCGCCCATTCATCCAGTTTGGAGATCAAAGAACAAGACTTGGACGGCGATGAAGATCTAGACATAATAGGCCAGTTCGGAGTAGGTTTTTATTCCTGTTTTATGGTGGCAGACCACGTGCGCGTGGTGTCTAGAGCTATAAGCTCCTCTGAGGCTAACGTTTGGGAAAGTGATGGTATAGAGGGTTTCACCATAAGCCCGGCGGAAAGGGAAAGTTGCGGCACAGATGTTATCTTGCATCTTCGCCCGAACGATGCCGCTAACGATTACACGAAATTTCTTACATACCCGGCACTCGAAGAGCTAGTGCATCGTCACAGCAATTACATTCGCTACCCCATATATCTGGAAACCAGCGGTGTGCGTGCTGTGAGCGATATGGGTGCAAGCTCTTCAGCGGAACCGAAATTTGAGGAATATACCGAACGACGCGTTCTCAACTCTATGATTCCCATATGGTCAAAACCGCGAAGCGAGGTAACGCAGGCCGAATATGACAACTTCTATATGGATGAATTCAGCGACAAGCATGCTCCATTGCGCACTATAACCATGCATGCGCGTGGAAGTAGAAATTGCGACGTGCTGCTGTTCATTCCAAGCGAGCCATCAGGCGATTTTTATAGCCGCGATTATCAGAAAGGCTTGAAGCTCTACAGTTCAGGCGTTCTTCTAGACGAACAATATTCGGATTTGATCCCTGAATACTTCGGTTTTGTAAAGGGCATCGTGGAAAGCCCTGATGTAACCATCAGCCTTTCGCGTGAAGGCGTTCAGGAAGACCCGTTCCTTCAAGATATTGCCAAGCAGATTGATATGCGTTTGAAGCACGAATTGGCCGTCATGCGCGATGAGGAACGCGAAACATATATCGAGTTCTTCTCCAATTTCGGGCGCACATTCAAGTTCGCCATCTATGCCACGCTCGGGCAGCTCAACGAGGCGCTCGAGGACTACCTGATGTTTTTCACGGTTGCTGAGGATCAACCGGTAACGCTTCGCGAATATAGGGATGCGATGCCTGCCGATCAGCCGTGCTTACTTTTCGCATCAGGCGATGAGGCTCGCAAACTTGAATCCACAACATCTGTGAAGGCCGCACAAGACAGAGGCTGGAACGTGCTGCTTTGCTCGGAAGGTGTGGATGAATTTTCTTTGATGACGCTTCGTGAATACGATGGCTTGCCCATAAAGAATGTGGCATCAGGAGACGTGATCACAGATGATGCCGCAACGATAAAGCAATGCGCAGCTATAGATGCTGAGAATGCCGAGCTGTTCGCCGCGATTAAGAAGGCGCTTCCCGCAGATGTTGTAGAGGTGCGCTCCACCATGCATTTATCCCTTGACCCTGCAAGTATAACTTCGAAGGGCAATCTAAGCCTTGGCCTCGAGAGGTATTTCTCTTCAATTCCTGAAGGGGATGCTTCAACAGCGCGTATCCAGCATGTTCTAAACCTAAACCCGAATCATAGAATTTTCGCGAACATCAAGAAGGCCTTCGATCAGGGGGATATGACCAAGGTGGAACAGTATGCCAAGGTGCTATACGGGCAATCTATGCTCTCTGAGGGTTTGGAGATACCAGATTTCGCAGCTTATTCGCAGGCTGTCTATTCATTCATGTAGAGCGGATGTAGTGCAGTTTTTGGCATTTGATAGCGCTAAGAATACTTGATGCAAAGCTTGGGTTAGGAGAGAGATGCAATACAGTGAAGTAAATGGCGTCAAAGTTTCAAGGTTGGCGCTTGGAACGAAACGTTTTCCCACGGAGGATTCCTCTAGGGTTGTGCATATGGACAAGCAAATCGTAGGCAAGATCCTTGAAAAAGCGTGCGATCTTGGCATTAATTTGTTCGATACCACATATTCCAACCATAAAGGCGAAGCAGAAGCATTCTTGGGAGAAGAGCTATCGCAGCGCGGCGATGCCAGCAACCTCAAAGTTTCCACCAGCTTCTTTGAAATGGTAGATCCGCGTTTTGAGTACGTCTTTCAAAAGCAATTGAAAAAACTTGAGCGGGAATGCATAGACTTCTATTGCGTTGAAGGAATTACCGACATAAACAAGGAAGTCAATATCACTTCTGGTGCTATAGATTACCTGTTTAAGCAAAAGGAAGCTGGAAAGATATCGCAGCTCGGGTTCTCCTCTGATCTTAGTGTTAAAAACATCCAACCTTTCCTGGATAGATATCCGTGGGATTTTGTACGCATGAAAATCAGCTTTTACGACTGGTTCATTGAAGGCGTGAAGGAGAAATACCAGGCGTTTACCGATGCTGGTGTACCTATTATTGCACACGGGTCTTTTAGGCTCGGACCATTGGGAAGCTTGAAGCAGGATGCAATAGATATCTTGAAAGAGGCTCGCCCGGAACTATCTAGCATTAAATGGGCTCTTATGTTTGTAAAATCACTAGAGAATGTAAGAAGCGTTTCATGCAATGTTTATTCTTTGGCTCAGCTGGAGGAAGACGCGAGTGTATTTGAAGATGATGCAGTTCTTAGCACGTCTGACATGGAAGTGCTCAAGCAAGCTTCTCAGGCTCAATCGCCAAAACGTCCGAAAGCTGCTGTGGAGTAGCGCTTAAATGCCTTGGAATAAGACTGAAATAGATAACGTAGCTCGCGGAAGTGCAGATGCCGACTTCAAAGCTTTTGAAGCAATAGGTCTTGCTGATATTGATGATGCGCTCGTTTTGGATGTGGGCTGCTTTGATGGCTTCAACACTTATTTGAAATTTGGGCCATACGTCAATATCAAAGAAGTGGTCGGGCTCGATCCTGAAAAGGAGGCTCTAGACCTTGCCTCTAGAGATATTGCAGACCCACGATTTACGTGGCTTAACGCAAGGTTTGAGGACATTAATCTTGAAAACAGTAGCTTTGATGTCATCTATTTCTCTCATACTTTTCAGCATTTTCCAGATAAACAGGCAGCCATGAAAAAGGCATTCGAATTGTTGCGAGATGGCGGCTGGATAGTTATTAAGACCGTAGATGATTCGATGAAGACATCTTATCCCGATGAAGACAAGGTCATGCTTAGTGTTTTCGATCTATATGAAAACTACGTGCTTCCAAATGTTGCACATACAGCAAACACTGACCGCAATTTCGGAAAGAAATGCAATGCCATCTTGGCTTGTGCCGGATTCAAGGACATTAAACTCATCGTTACCCATGCAAATACAGTCGGCTTAGACAGGGGCGCGCGAGAAACCCTCTTCGATCGGATGACGTATTTTAGATATGCAAGGCCAAAAGGCGTGCCGGAAGAAGTCTCCGCCGCCCTTGATTGCGGCCTTTCGAAATGGAAAGAGATGTTTTTAGAGAACGAGTATTTTTTCGATTCTCCAACTCTTACATATGTGGCTTCAAAGAATCCATCATGCCCGCGGGCTAAGTCTTTTGATCAAGAAGTAAAAATGGCAGGTACCTCTATATCCATAAGACAGATGCGCGAGGACGACCTTGGTCAGGTAATGAGTATCGAGCTTGATTCATTTTCAGATCCGTGGGCGCCTGTGGCATATACCTCTGAACTACGCCATAACAATCAGGCGATCTACTTGGTTGCCGAGGATGGTGAAGGTGTTATCTGTGGGTACCTCGGAGTTTGGGATATCGGGTCGGAGGCGCTTATCACGCATATTGCGGTAGCTAAGAACAGTAAACGGCAGGGAATTGGTACTGCGATGATCAATGCTGCATTATCAAGTGGTGCTCTATCTGATGCCAATGAAATAAAACTATTGGTACGATCGGGTAATTCAGAGGCTAGACATTTCTACTCTTCTATGGGATTTGCCCAGGTAGGGTGCATTCCCAATTACTACACCAATCCTAGCGATGATGGTATTTCAATGGTGAAACCGATCGGTCGATAAAGAATGCATCGGATATAAGGACATAAGGTTTGAAATCTGTTCGAAAGGATCTTCTATGCCAAGCGGAGGCGGGTGCTGGATATGCAATCCATTTTGTGGAAAGTGTCAGCCGGCACCATTTAAATCTTATACATGCCAAGATTGCAACTCTGTAAACATAGTTGAGAAGAAGAAAATATTAGAGCCGGGAAGCATTTATTGCAAAGGTTGCGGAAATGACATAACAGCGCATGTAAGGCCTAAACCGGTGCTTTGTAACTATAGTGGTTTGATATGTGCTTATCCTTGTGGTAGGAGTACTGTTCCTAATAAGGATTCGCAGCATTGCGAGCGCAATACCCGCCCGAGTGAAGAATGGTTAAACGCTCACCCCAAGATTCGCAAATACACTAAATAACTAGGATGCTGAACTGGCATATCTTTGCTCCCTATAGCTATTTGAACTAGGTTCTTGAAACATCCAAATTAGTCAATAAGTTCGCTAATACTTAAAGTTGTAATTCTTATTTCGCGCGCTCTTTCATGTATCTGGCGCGATGCGAGTTCCCACCTCTCGTTGATATATTTTCCACGTTCCGGGATAAGGCAGCATTTAATGCTGTCACCTCTTGATCTGGGGAAAAGTAAACAATGGAAGATGGGAATTCAAATGTGCTTTAGACCACCATCATTTGATGAGATGATGTCGAAATGCGCTGCATGTGGCGCATTCAACCCACCCGAAGCTACCAAGTGCAAGAAGTGCGGCGCTGATCTTAGTTCAGCCGCTGCAGATGCTGCAGCTACGCCTCCAGGCGCACCTGGCGCTCCTGGCGCACCTGCTGCACCTGGCGCTCCTGCTGCACCTGGCGCACCTGCTGCACCTGGCGCTCCAAAGCCGCCTAGCGCTTAATAACTTCGTTTTTTGCTTATTTCCTTTTGTATTTGATGCAAACGAAGTTGAGCGCCTTAGTGAGAGGGGGTGGTTCTCGCAATAAGCGTAATAGCGCAATAAGCACAAGAAAAGTAAGAAAGACGTTAGCAAAGTAAGAAAGACGTTAAAAGAGAGAGAAGGGAGGGACATTCATGATCAATGAGCTCAATAAAGATCTGTATAAAACAGACTGGCGATGGTTTGAGGATGGTTACGAGGTAACACGTACCTCTGTTTGGACTGGTCCTGGTTGCCATAACGGATGTGGTGTCCTGGCTTATACCAAAGACGGTAAGTTGGAGCGCGTAGAAGGCGATCCTAACTTCGCTTATAACCAGGGACGTCTGTGCCTTCGTTGTATCAACATGGTTGAGCAAATTTATAACCATGATCGTATGAAATGGCCACTGCTCCTCGACGGAGAAAAAGGTTCTAACAAATGGAAGCGCGTAACTTGGGATGAGGCTCTCGATTTCATCGAAGAAGCATTCCAGGATTGCTGCAACATTATTCGTGACGAATTTGGTGGAATCGGACCTGAAGGCGTAGTTGCTCTTTCCGGCACCGGGCGTAATGCTATGTGGCAGGGCGCTATGGTTCTGCGTACTGCTTTTGGATCACCTAATATGTCCTTCGGATTCCTGTCAGCTGACTCTTGCTATCAGCCTCGCATGACTGCGAACCTGCTGCAAGAGGGCGACTGCTGGATTCTTGACAACGCTCAGCTTCATCCTGACCGCTACAACAACGCGGAGTGGGTAAAGCCTGAGGTTGTTATCGTTTGGGCTAACCAGCCACTCGCCTCAAACCCTGACGGATTTATGGGTCACTGGCTTATCGACCTAATGCGCATGGGCACTAAGTTCATCGTTGTCGATCCTGCTCTTACATGGTTGGCTTCAAAGGCTGACATCTGGCTGCAAATCCGTCCTGGCACCGACTGTGCATTGGCTCTTGGCATGCTCAATGTCATCATCAATGAAGACCTCTATGATCACGAGTGGACCGAGACGTGGACTTACGGCTTTGATTCTCTTGTTGAGCGCGTGCAAGAATATCCTGTTGATAAGGTTGCAGAAATCTGCTGGACAGAAGAGCAGCTTATCATCGACGCAGCACGTATGTATGCAAAGGCAAAGCCTGCTGGCATTCAGTGGGGTCTTGCAATCGACATGCAGATCTCCGCTATGGAGGCATCCAACGCTATCGACGACATGGTAGCTATCTGCGGCAACCTTGACGTTCCTGGTGGCAATGTTCTCGTTCGCTATGCATACAATTCATCTAAGAAGTATGGTGCTGGTCTTGAGTTCATCTCCCCAGAGATGCTTGACCGCCGTATCGGCACCGAGCAGTCTCCTATTCACAAGGCTGGATACACTCCGTTCATCCCGCCTGATCTTCTTCTTGAAGCTATGGAAACAGGCGTTCCGTATCGTCCACAACTCATCTGGGTTGAGCAGACGAACCCGATCGCTAACATGGCTGGCGACGCACCTCGCGTTTACAAAGCATGGAAGAATATCAAGTACACCATCGTTGCAGATTACTACCTGACTCCTACAGCTGTAGCATTTGCAGATTGCGTACTTCCAATGGCTATGTCCATCGAGCGTGACTCTTATCGTTCTTGGTGGCAGCCGCTCCGTACCATCACCGCTTCTGCTGGACGTTACTATGAGTGCAAGTCCGACGAAGAGCTGGTTATGGCTATGGGCAAGCGCTTCAACCCTGAGTTCTACAACCAGTTTGAGACAACTGATGACTTCCTGACATGGATGATCCAGGACGAGGGCAACGGCGTTGACTACACCTTCCAGGATCTTAAAGAGAAGGTCTATGACTGGTGGGATTGGAACGAGACTTATCGTAAGTACGAGAAGGGTCTTCTCCGCGAGGACGGCAACCCTGGATTCGTTACTGCAACCGGTCTCTTCGAGATCTACTCACCACTGTTCGACGTTTGGGGATTCGATCCGCTACCACATCACATGGAGCCTTACGAGTCACCATATCGTACCCCAGAGCTGTACAAAGAGTATCCGCTCCTTTACACCTCCGGACATCGCCACATTGGTTTGTTCCACTCAGAGCATCGTCAGCTCCCGCATATGCGTCAGATCCATCCGACAGCTATTTGCGACATTTCTCCAGAGCTTGCTGAAGAGCTTGGAGTTAATGAGGGCGACTGGGTATGGTTCGAAAATCCGCGTGGTAAGTGCAAGCAAAAGGCACATATTGCTCCTGGTTTGATTCCGAACCTTGTTCGTGCACGCCACGGCTGGTGGTTCCCAGAGGAAGAAGCGGCCGAGCCGCATCTGTATGGCGTATTTGATTCCAACGCCAACAACCTAACCACAATGGGCGTTTATGGACCTACTCATTATGGTGCTCCATACAAATCAACGCTTTGCAAGTGCTACAAGGTGACTCCTGAGAATGATCACAGCGAGACTGAGATCATCACAAGGCAGCCGCTGACTGGCTTCCACTTCACACGCTTCGAGGGGGTGTAAGAAATGCCTACAGCTGAGGAAATGAATCGCGGCTTTGATGCCGTTAAGTATTGGGCTGAGTTCAAAGACTACAATGCCAAGCCTGTTCAGAATGGTCTTCTCATCGATTATGAATTCTGCACAGATTGCCACTCTTGTGAACTGGCATGTCAGATGCATTTGAACCTTCCGCCGGAGCAATGGGGAATCAAGACTCTTGAGTATGGCCCTATCAAGGATGTGAATGGTAACTGGGAGTGGACTTATATCCCGCTGCCAACAGATCTATGCGATGGCTGCAAGGATCGTACTGCGCAGGGTCGCCTTCCAATGTGCGTACATCACTGCCAGTCAAGCGTTATGTTCTACGGTCCGATTGACGAGCTTGCCAAGAAGGCTGCTGAAAAGCCGAAGATGGTCTTGTTCTCTCTGAACGAAGACTAATGCCTCGACTTTACAGAATATCTGTAAACGAAGGAAGAGACAGACTTTAAGGAGAGGAGCAAGTATGTCTCAGCAAATGAAAGGTGGCTTTCGTCCGCCTCCAATTGGCAACATTTTATGGAAGTGCCCGGAATGCAACACGTTTAACGCCGCTGATGCATCCACTTGTAAGAAGTGCGGTGCAGCCAAGGTGATCACGGATGACATCGCCGGAGCTACCTACAAGCCAATCGATGAGTCTGAACGTCGTAATCAGGATCAGAAGTTCAAGAAATAACGACGGCTTTTTGGAGGAGGGTTAAGCATCCATGCAAAAGAGGATGCACCCTCCTCTTTCTTCTGTGCACTTGTGTGTTGCGTAGAAGGAGCTGTCGTTGGATGAATTAGGAGCAATTATGGGTGAAGACGTAAATAAGTCTGGGAAGTTTACGATTTCTCAGGCTATCGACTCTCTTGGAGTCAGCAAGTTTACTATGTCCATTTTCTTTCTTGTTGGCATAGCGATGATGTTCGATGGTTACGACTATATGATCATTTCCTATACCAACACTCAGATTATGCAGGAATTTTTCGGCCCTGAGGGTAATGATGCTCTCAAGGGTGCATTGTCGTCTTGGTCGACCATCGGTATCGTGGTTGGCTCGTTTATGGCAGGCCCGCTATCTGACAAGTTTGGTCGTCGCAAGATTCTGACCATCGGTACGTTCATGTACGGTTTGTTCACCATTCCGTGTATCTTCGCACCGAACTATATGATTTTTGCGACTTTCCGCGTTATCGCTGGTCTGTTTTTGGGTGTGTGCACACCTATCGTTACTACGCTATTCACGGAGTTTACTCCCACAAAGCAGCGTTCGTTCTTCATCACGTTTGGCATGGCGTGGATGATCGTTGGATGGGTTGTGGCCGCCCTTGTAGGCACAGTCATGGTTCAGGTTGCTACGTGGCATTGGTGCTACGCAATTGGTGCCTTGCCTGTACTCTATGCTTTCATTTTTGGCAAGTTCACGCCGGAATCTGCACATTGGTGTGCCGTACACAAAGATCTTGAAGGTGCAGTAAAAACACTTAGCCGCATTGAGAAGCGTGCGGGAAAGAAGATCCCGTATGAACTCAAGCCAGAGTATGTCTTAGTACCGCCAGTTTCCGCCAAGTCTAGCCCGGCTGAAGTCTGGAAAGGCAAGTATCTAAAGACTACCGTTGCCTTGGTCATCATTTACTTTGCAGGCAACTTCAGCATCTATGGTGTAAATGCTTGGTTGCCAGCTTTGATGCTCGAGGCCACGGGTGGTGCCGTTACTGCATCGTACATGCTTGCCATGGCGCAGAACGCTGCATCCGTTGTCGCAAACTGCTCTACCGGCTTCGTTTCAGAGGCCATCGGACGCAAGCGCAACCTTGTATTTGGCTATGGTCTTTCCGTGGTTGCCTGTATTATCGTCTCTCAGGTGGTCAAGCTGCCTGCTGAAACAAGCTTCTGGCCGTACCTGATCGCATTCGTTTTTATGGGATTCGCGCTGAACTATGCTATCACTGCTGCTCAGCCGATGATGTCCGAGTCCTATCCAACCGAATTCCGCAACTCTGGTGTTGCGACGATCGTTGCATTGGGCAAGTCCGCTGGTATCTTCTCGCCGATCATTCTTGGTGGCCTGAAGTCCGCAGGTTGGGCATTTTCTCCGCTAATTATGTTGCTCGCTCTTCCAATGGCATTTGGTTTCTTGGCTGGCCTTGTGCTTCCTAAGGGTGCTAAAGGCATGGATATCGACGACATCGCTAGCGATAATGCCTAGACAAAGGCGTAAATGCGCTCTTCGGCTCTCTTTCATTGCCCTAGCAAAGTAGATGAGCTGATACTTGATGGATGATGGAACTCTCAACAGAGGGTTTCATCATCCAAACTATTACATCGAAAAAGGAGTTCGAAATGAGCTCTATCATTTGCCCGTTTTGTGGCAAGGAATCGGCTTCCGAAGATCACTGTACGAAATGCCACACGCGCTTTAACAAAGAAATACGTGCCGCCGCTTTTGATGTCGACAACGATCCGCGAAGCGATTACATTGGTCCTGTAACTACAAAGGTTGCCAAAGTGATTGGCTGGGTCGTGATGGGTTTGTTGTTGATAGCCTTTGTAGTGGTTACTGAACTAAGCGGCAACGGGATTACTTCACATTGATGCTCTAAGAATTATTGGCAGAAGGGAAAAGGCCTTCTGTTGTAATTTGGCCGAATATTGTGACGTAGCACCTGTGTGCCAGCGTCTAAATTGCGTTGTTTTGTTTGTTTTATTGCAGTTATGTGGGCGCTAGCCCTGTCTATTTTTTTTCGTAGTCTTTTATATCTTGTTTTGTAATACCCGTGCGTGCTTGAATGCCTCTGATTTCGTTACCTGTACGGGTTATGTTCACGCTTGCAGTTCCACCTAAGATAGCAAGGCCGATGCCGACCGCCATCATGAAGGCTCCTGAGGCCATGTTGCCCGCTTCTATAATTCCGCATGTCTCCAGCACTAGCTTTGCCGTAATAATCAAAACGAGAGCGGCAAGGGCGAGTACGCACTTAATAAAATCTTTACGACGGCTTGCTTTTAGTCGCTCGATATCCTCGTAGGCCTTGGCTTTGCGCCGGCTTGAGTTTTTACTCATGCTGTTCTCCTAGGTTAAGCCACATGAATTGTTGTTTTGGGTGCTCATCTGCAAGTATACGAACATGCGCTGAAAATCGTATTCCGTGCGCTTTGCGCAAGAGGACTGGTATGCATATATATAAGTTTACTTGCGTATGGCACAAAGCGACCTTTTGGTTGATTTAGTCGCTGTTATCCCTCCATACTTAGTCATTTTACTGCGAATTTATGCTGTTCAGTCGAGTAGTTCCTGTAAGGAATATACTTTATGTTTTTGGTATATGTTTCGATGCAAGCTTTGCGGCTAGTAGGTAGCCGTGAGGCATTTTTGGCGTTTAGGAGGCGGCTATGAGAGCATTTGTAGCACTTGAATTGCCAGAGAGTTTTGTTGACGAGGTGGCTAGTCTTGCGAGTACGCTTGAAGGAGCTATCGAGGGGCGGTTCATGCCAAGGGAAAACTACCACATGACCCTTGCTTTTCTGGGAGATGTTGACGAGGCGGCTATTGAACGGGCGATAAGCGCGCTTAATGAGGCATGTACAAATACGCGGCCTGTGCGCATTGCTTCTAACGGGCTAGGGAAGTTTGGGCGTGCCTCAGATGCGACACTCTGGCTTGGTGTTGCCGAAAATAGCGAGCTTATGGCGCTTGCGGAGGCGGCGCGCGAGAGCTTAGCTGCACGCGGGGTAGCATTTGATCCCAAGCCCTTCAAAGCGCATATCACCCTTGCCCGCCGTGCTCGCATTCCAAAGGGGTCGCTTCCGCCCGTTGCTTTTCCCGAGCCCGCCCTGGCTGCGCGCGTTACTCTCTTCAAGAGCACGCTTGATCGACAAGGCGCTCGCTACAAGGTTCTTTATTCGGTCGAGCTGTGAAAGTATGTTTGTATGTTGTTCGTTTAGCCTATATGTCATACTTTTTTTCCTATTTACTTAAAAAGAGGCATAACTGTCCCTTAAGTGGGACACGAGCGGGTCTTATCTTGTGATATAAAGCGGGATATAGGCCGCGATAGGCATATATACCAAAAAACGAAATGAGGGA
>CAZYOQ010000030.1:0-16137 GCA_964649145.1 uncultured Eggerthellaceae bacterium
CCTTTGTTGGTCAGCGCCGTAAAAAGCGTAGACTTTCCAACGTTCGGCAAACCAACTATTCCGATAGATAAAGCCATTTACGAGCCTCCTACATCGAAAACATTCCAAATTGAGCAGCCACATAGGCAATCAAGATTATCACTATAAGAACAGGAGCGATGTATTTGATCATCACAACCCAAGCCTTTTCAGCACCAAATTTGCTTGACTGCTTTACCTCAGCAACAAGGCAATTAGGCTTGATAATCCATCCAACAAAGATGCAAGTTGCAAGCGCAACAATCGGCATCATCACCGAATTCGCTATGAAGTCGAAGAGGTCTAGCAAGCTTGTTCCCTCACCCAAAGGCTCGATGAACGCCAGCCCGTTATAGCCAAGATTGATTACAGTTCCCATAACCAACAAGAAGGCGTATACGATAATAATCGCGCGCTTTCTGGAGCAATGCAGACCATCGACAACAATCGAGACCATGGTTTCTGTAAGCGATATGGCGCTAGTTAAAGCAGCAAAGAAAACCAGCGCGAAGAAAAGCAACCCAACTATCGCGCCTGCGCCTCCCATGTGGTCAAACACCTCTGGCAAGATGACAAACATTAAGGAAGGACCTGAGTTTTCTGCCACGGCTGTGCCAGAACCAAGTGCCACAAATGCGGCTGGCACAATGGTAAGCCCAGCAAGAAGACTCACTCCCACATCGAATCCGCCTATCTGTGCAACCGATTTTGTAAGCGTGGTTCTCTTATCAAGATAACTTCCATAAGTAATCATGATGCCCATAGCCAAAGACAAGCTGAAAAACATCTGACCCAATGCCGCAATAAAGGTATCAGGCCCTAAATTCGAAAAATCAGGAATCAGATAGTAAGCCGCGCCATCCAACGCACCGGGAAGCGTCAAAGTAAAAATGGCAACACCGATGGCAAGAACGACCAAAAGCGGCATCATTACAAGATTCGACTTCTCAATACCGCCCTTAACGCCAAAAGAAACGACGATAAAGATGCACACCATGAAAACGTACATCCAAACGAAGCTCTCTACAGGAGACGTGATAAAAGTACTGAAGAAATCGGCAGGAGCTTGCGCGATATCGGAAGACATTCCAGCGATGTAGCTAATGGTGTATTTGGTCACCCACCCACCAATCACGCAGTAATAGCATGTGATAATAAATGGAATGGCCGAAGCCAGAATTCCTATCGCAGCATATTTCTTTCCGAATGCCTTAAATGCCCCTATCGCAGAAAGGCCAGTGTGACGACCAAGTGAGATTTCCAAAAGCAGAAGCGACACTCCGAAGGTAAACACAAGGCATACATAGACTATAAGGAATGTGCCACCGCCGTATTTCGCAGCAAGATAAGGGAAGCGCCAAAGGTTTCCAAGCCCCACGGCGCTTGCTGCAGCAGCAAGCACGAAGGCCCATTTACCCGACCATGAAGCTCTAGCACTGTGGGCTGAAATACTCGCCTGAGTGTTTTCACTGTTAGACAAAAATACCTCCAATTAAACAGACAGCGCGTTTAATTGTAATGGCTAATCGTCAAAATCAGTAGATAACATCCCAAAGCACTAGGCCTTTAGCGGGGGCATTTTCGCCCGCTGCCTTGCGATCGCAAGCATCAAGCACTTGGCTCATCCAATCGGCTGTGCGCTGCCCCTTTCCTACAGCCACAAGAGACCCCACTATGGCGCGAACCATGGAATGCAGAAAAGCGTTGCCAACGATTTTTACAACTAGCATTTGCTCGCTTAAAACGACCTCTTCAAATATTTCGATAGATTCTATATAACGAAAAGTGCGCTTACCTTCAGCTGATGCAGCCAAACAAAAACTCTTGAAGTCATGCTCGCCTACAAGATATGTGGCGGCTTTGCGCATGGCCTCCACTTCAAGAGGCTTTGAGACATGCCAAGAAAAATCGCCCATGAAAACAGAAGGCAGGCGATTTGCCCGAATGAAATACCTATATTCGCGCAGCTTCGCATCAAAGCGCGCAGAAAAACCTGGTTCGCGGCGTGACCACTGTGAGACGATGATCGCGTCATGTGTAAGTGCATTTATCGAACGTTCAAGGCAATAGGGAGTGCGTCCGCCAATCTCACTCTCATCCACATCAAAGCTTACGACTTGCCCCAGCGCATGCACACCAGAATCGGTACGACCCGCACAAGTGGTTTCGACCTCGCGCCTAAACAAAAGCTGTAAAGCATGCTCAATCTCGCCTTGAACAGTAAGCTGGCCAGGCTGTTTCGCAAAGCCACAAAAAGGCTCACCATTATAAGCAAGTTTTATAGAGTAGGTTTCCATGAGGGCAATAATACAATACTCAAACGCGTACAAGCGACAAAGGAACTTACAGGTGCTAAGTTCGGCTGCGGCACATAAGAAACCAAATGCTTAAGCTCGAACGCGCGGGAGCAAGGGTGCGATAACGCTGCGCAAAATCCCAAACATCTGGCTAAATAAGAAACGCCCGATGCAATAGCACCGAGCGTTTTTGGAAATCAAGTAATCCCAAATACTACTTATACAGCTCCTGAAGCTTTTGCAGGTGCTCGTAGTGCGCAATGGCCTCGGCCTGGTTTTTCGCGAACAGATCCTTGGCGCGATCTGGGAACTCGCGAGTAAGCCTCGAATAGCGAGCCTCGTTCATCAGGAAGGCCTCGACCTCACCTGTCGGTTCCTTGGAATCTAGTGTGAAACGCTTGCCCTCAGGTGCATCCGGATTAAAGCGCCAAAGATCCCAATATCCGCATTCAACAGCTTTCTTCATCTCTTCCTGGCAATTCTTCATGCCACCCTTAATCGAGTGCATCTCACATGGGCTATACCCAATGATCAGCGAAGGTCCAGGATAAGCCTCGGCCTCTTTGATGGCCTTGATCGTCTGAGGCATCTTGGCTCCCATAGCAACTTGGGCAACATATACATAGCCATAACTTAGTGCTATCTCGGAGAGTGACTTTTTCTTGATGTCCTTGCCGGCAGCTGCGAACTGGGCGACCTGGCCGATATTTGAAGCCTTGGAAGCTTGGCCACCAGTGTTGGAATAGACCTCTGTGTCGAAGACGAAGATGTTTACGTCCTTACCGGATGCGATGACATGGTCAAGTCCGCCATAGCCGATATCATATGCCCAGCCATCTCCGCCGAAGATCCAGATGGATTTCTTAGTCAGGAATTCCTTATTCTCAAGAATAGCTGAAGCGATTTGACCTATAGGCGACTTATCACTTGCAACTGCCTTAAGTTCTGCAATGTAGGCCGCGGCGGCATCTTTACTGGCGTCGGAATCGTCTTTGGCCTCAAGCCACGCCTTCGCACTTGCCACAAGCCCTGAAGGCGCATCGGCGCCAAGAAGTTCTTCGGTCTTAGAGATAAGCATGCCACGTACTGCATCGTGGCCAAGAAGCATGCCAAGCCCGTGTTCGGCGTTATCCTCGAAAAGCGAGTTTGACCATGCAGGACCGTGACCCTTCTTGTTAACAGTATAAGGAGACGTTGCTGCAGGGCCGCCCCAGATGGAGGAGCACCCCGTAGCATTCGCAACAAACATACGGTCGCCGAACAGCTGGGTTACGAGGCGCGCGTAAGAGGTCTCGGCACAACCCGCGCAAGACCCAGAAAACTCAAGCAAAGGCTGGCAGAACTGCGAACCTTTGACAGTTGCATCCTGGTAATCAGGCTTATCGCTAACGTTTTCAACGCACCAGTCAAAGACAGGCTGCTTTGCAACCTCATCGTCAATAGGCACCATGGAAAGCGAGTTAGACGGGCAAACGCCTACGCAAACGCCACAACCCATGCAGTCAAGCTGCGAGATGGCAAGCGTGTATTTCATGCCGTCCATGTTCTTGCCTTTAGCGTCAAGCAAAATAGTACCTTCAGGCGCGGAACTAGCCTCAGCCTCTGTCAGTAGATATGGGCGAATGGTTGCATGCGGACAAACAAACGAGCACTGGTTGCACTGGATGCAGGTATCGCCATTCCAGACTGGCACATTGGCGGCCACACCGCGCTTCTCATATGCGCTAGCCCCCTGCTCGAACTGACCGTCAACATGCTTCGAGAATGCAGAAACAGGAAGCGAATAGCCATCCATACGAGAAATGGGCTCCATAATCTCGGAAACCTGAGTAACAAGTTCGGGTCTGCCTTCTAGCGCGAGGTCCGCTTTGTCTGCACCGATGTTCACCCAATCTTGAGTTATCTCAACCTTGACTGCAGCACTTGCACCAGCCTCTATGGCCTTATGGTTCATGTCCACAATGTCTTGGCCTTTTTTAAGGTAAGACTTCGTTGCAGCGTCCTTCATGAACTGGATGGCATCATCGATTGGCATAACCTTGGCAAGCGCAAAGAACGCCGACTGCAAGATTGTGTTGGTGCGCTTACCCATGCCAATCTCAACTGCAAGATCGATAGCGTTGATCATATAGAGGTTGATGTCGTTGTCGAGCAAATACTGCTTTGCTTTCTTTGACATGTGGTGCGCAAGCTCTTCAGGCGACCACACGCAGTTTACGAGGAAGGTTCCGCCTGGGCGAATATCGTAGACGATCGGGAAATCTTTCGTGATATATGAAGGAGTATGACATGCAACGAAATTCGCCTTGTTCACGTAATACGGGCTGCGAATAGGGTTGTCGCCAAAGCGCAGGTGAGATACTGTCACGCCGCCTGTCTTCTTGGAATCGTACTGGAAGTATGCCTGAACGAATTTGTCGGTATGGTCGCCGATAATCTTAATGGAGTTTTTGTTAGCGCCTACCGTGCCATCACCACCAAGACCCCAGAACTTGCACTCGATAGTGCCAGGCGCAGAGGTGTTCGGGCAGTTGCGATCTTCGGGAAGCGAAAGGTTCGTTACATCGTCGACGATACCAATCGTAAACTCACGCCTTGGAGTATCTTTCGAAAGTTCTTCATAAATCGCAAAGGCTGAAGCTGGCGGGGTGTCCTTCGAACCCAAGCCATAGCGACCACCAATAACCGTGATGTCATGCTTGCCATGTTCTGCAAGAGCACTAACAACATCCATGTATAGAGGCTCGCCAATAGAGCCCGGCTCTTTGGTGCGGTCGACAACAGCAAGCTTCTTAACAGTGCTTGGAAGTGCCGCGACGAATTTTTCGGTAACAAACGGCCTGTATAGGCGAACCTTCACAAGGCCAACTTTTTCGCCATTGGCATTCAGGTAATCGACGACCTCTTCTAGCACATCGCAGAAAGAGCCCATTGCCACAACAACACGGTCGGCGTCAGGCGCCCCATAGTAGTTGAACAGCTCGTAGTTTGTACCGAGCTTGGCATTTACTTGGTGCATGTAATCCTCAACAACGGCCGGAAGTGCGTCGTAGTGAGCATTGCAAGATTCACGATGCTGGAAGAAGACATCGTCGTTTTCGTGGCTGCCGCGCATATGCGGGTGCTCGGGGTTTAGGGCATGAGCGCGGAAATCGCGAACAGCATCCATGTCGCACATATCCGCCAAGTCTTTATAGTCCCAAACCGCGATTTTCTGGATCTCATGAGAAGTGCGGAACCCGTCAAAGAAGTTTATGAAAGGCATCTTGCCCTTGATTGCAGAAAGGTGAGCTACTGCAGAAAGATCCATGACCTCTTGAACGTTGCCTTCAGCAAGCATTGCAAAACCTGTCTGGCGGCATGCCATAACATCTGAATGGTCACCGAAGATGTTTAGTGCATGAGTAGAAACGCAGCGAGCGCTAACGTGGAAAACAGAAGGCAGTTGCTCAGCTGCAATCTTGTACATGTTCGGAATCATGAGAAGCAAGCCTTGCGAGGCCGTATATGTAGTAGTAAGAGCGCCTGCATCAAGCGAGCCATGAACCGCACCTGCAGCTCCTGCCTCTGACTGCATCTCGCAAACCTTTACAGTGGTTCCGAAAATATTCTTCTTTCCTTGCGCAGACCATTGATCCACGTAATCAGCCATAGGGCTTGATGGCGTGATCGGGTATATGCCGGCAACTTCGGTGAATGCATAGCTCACATAGGCTGCTGCATTATTGCCGTCCATGGATTTGAGTTCTCTGCTCATAGACCTCTCCCTCTTCGATTTAATCGATTTGCGCAATTGAGTTGCTTGCAAATTGCTTGTGAACCGCTTCACGCAAATGCATGATATCAACTACGATACGACCTATTCAGCGGTCTTTGCATGATAAGAAGATAGAGGGCATTTATAAATCGCTAAATGGGTTAAGCGCCAATGAGTTTGCGCTTTCGCTAATGCAAAAAAAAACAAAAATAATGCCCACCAAAAAACACAAGGGGCAGGAAACGGAAAGCATGAAGACCGCCACACGCACCTCCAATTCTATTTCACCTAAACCCCACAGGAAACTGATACTGGTTTGTAAACTTTCGGGTATACGACTTGTCCCATAATTGGAAAGATAGGAACGGAAAGGGGCACAAATCTTTCCTTGCATCTGTCCCCAGAGCGGGTTTCCGTTAAAACAAAACGGGGCTGGCGCCCCAACGATTACAGTGGAGGACAAAATGAAGCAACCGAAACTGACACGCAGAGGGTTCCTCGCAACAACTGCCGCAACAGGCGCACTGGCAGCAATGGCGCTAAGCGGATGCGGGTCTTCCGAAAGCTCAAGCGGGGAATCCAGCTCATCAAGCGAAGCTACCGGCGAGATTACGGCCGCCCTTGCCTACACAAGCACGGTATGCAACCCTATCGGCAACAGCTCCGCTCTAATGCTCGCGGCCACCTGGCACGTATTTGAAGGCCTATATGAAATAGACCTCCACACCTATAGCACCTACAATGCCCTTGCTGCCGCAGACCCTGTAGAAGTCGACGAGAAAACCTATGAGGTTACACTGCGCGAAGGCGCCAAATTCTCTGACGGAACCGATGTCACCGCTGCAGACGTTGTAAACTCTTTCGAAAAGAACCTAGCAAACGACCTATACAGTGGCCTACTTCCTTTCATCGACTCTGTCAAAGAGAAGGATGACACCACTGTCACCTTTAATTTGAAGTACCCGTTCTCATCTCTTTTGAAAGGTCGTCTAGCGCTCGTCAAGATCTTCCCGAAAGACAAAGAGGCCGACCTTGACAGCAACCCAATCGGCACCGGTCCTTGGATGTACGATAGCATCAACGGTGACGAAGGCGGGTTCATCGAATTCGTTCCCAATGAAAACTACAACGGCTCTATGCCTGCAACAAATACCAAGATGACTTGGAACGTGCTCGTAGACGACACATCTCGTACCACCGCTATCACCGATGGATCAGTGCTTGCCATCGAAAACGTTCCCGACGCCAACGCCGACCAAGTATCAAGCTCTGGCGCAACTGTCGAGTATGTCCCAAGCTTCGCTCTTCCGTTCTTGATGTTCAACTGCAAGAAGAAGCCATTTGACGATGTGCGCGTACGCCAGGCTCTATTCTATGCAATCGATGTCGATAAGCTAATCTCTAACGCAATGGATGGCCATGCAACAGCATGCACCAGCTTCCTACCTGATACTTACGAAGACTATCAGCGCGCAAGCACCGTATACACCTATGACCCAGACAAAGCAAAAAAGCTTTTGAAAGAGGCGGGACAGGAAAAGCTCTCCTTCGAATTCCGCACGAACGCCAACTGGGTACAGCAGCTAGCGTCTCCTATCATCGAAGACTGGAAGGCAGTAGGCCTTACAGTTGAAAACAAGGAAACCCAAGGCTCTGCAATGTTCGCCGACCTCACAATCGAGGCCGCAGAGAAGGGTACACTGCCATTCGACGTCATGCTCTCGCCAGGCGACCCGAGCTGCTTCGGCAACGACACCGACCTGCTTCTCAGCTGGTGGTATGACACCGAGCTTTGGACAAAGGGTCGCATGTGCTGGGCTGACACCGACGAGTGCAAAGACCTCCAGGAAAAGCTTCAGCAGGCTCGCGAGGAAACCGAAGCTAGCAAGCAGAAGGAGATTTGGGGCGAGTGCTTTGATATCGTGGCAGAAAACGTCCCGCTGTATCCTCTGTTCCATCGCCAGATCTCCACAGGCTATATGGCCGACAAGCTGGAAGGCTTCGAGCCTATTTCCACGACAGGTCTTGTTTTCCTTGGAGCCAAGGCTACCGAATAATCGCTCATCCAAAACCGAGATTAAGAGGCCTCGCATTGCGGGGTCTCTTTTTTTGAGTGGCAATCTTTGGTGGCAATTTTAGATGGAATAAGCCACTTATTACATTTTAGTTGCAGTCTTGAAATGGGATGTCTCACGCTTTGCGTTTAGGTAATCATTTTTTCAATTGGTCTCAAATTGCATGCAAGCAGCTTTGGTAGCGCAAGGCAAAAACGCTAATTTCGAGCGGTGCTTTTGGCCACGCTCGAAGATTCACATGCAAGTCGGCCAACGTAGTAGATTCGTTGAAGGAGGAGCCGTGAATAATCTTGTGCGGCTGATTGTCAACCGCATTATATGGCTGCCCGTCATGGTAATTGGAGTAACCATTCTGGTTTTCTTCATCATGTCTCTCTCGCCAATCGACCCAGCTTATTCAGTTCTCGGAGAAAACGCGTCCGAGGCACAAGCGCAGGCATATCGCGAGGAACATGGCCTAAACGACCCGATCATCATCCAATACGGCAACTTTATGGTCGGGCTTTTCCAGGGTGACTTGGGAACTTATGGCGCATCTGGCGCATCGGTTACAGAACGCGTCATGGAAGCCTTGCCTGTCACGCTCCAACTTACGTTCATGGGCCTGATAATTGGCGTTATAGTCGCATTGGTCTTGGGCGTTGTATCGGCTCTCTACCGCGACAGATGGCCTGACCAAGTCATCCGTATCTTCTCCATCGCATGCATTGCAACTCCTTCCTTCTGGCTCGCAGTACTCTTGATTCTCGCGTTCCAAGGAATCCTTCCAGCATCTGGACGTCTTCCGAACATGTTCACCGATTTCGGTGGATGGTTTATGCGAATGCTCTTGCCCGCTGTCTCTTTGGGAGTGCCAGTCGCAGGTCAGCTTACCCGCGTCGTGCGCACTTCCATGGTTGAAGAACTTGACAAGGACTACGTAAGAACCGCCCTTGGAGCAGGAATTCCTAAAGGAATTGTTGTAGCGAAAAACGTACTTAGAAACGCCCTCATCACACCTGTCACGGTTCTAGGCCTTCGCATCGGATATCTTATCGGCGGCGCAGTTATTATCGAGGTCATCTTTAACTTGCCTGGAATGGGCATGGCAATAGTCTCTGGCATCCAATCGAACTACATATATCTGGTTCAAGGGGTTGTGCTTACAGTGGCGGTTGCCTTCATCATCATCAACATCATCGTAGACATGCTCTACATCCTCATTGACCCGAGAATTAGGAGCGTGTAGAAATGGCCGATAGCAAAATGCATCACGACAATATCACAGGGAAGGCTTCAGATCCTGTTCGCGACGAGATGCGCGCACAAGGCGCAGGGGGGTCAGGACCTGTAGCAGAACCTCCCATGCATGGTATGACCGACCCAATTCTGCGCGAAAAAACAACAGAAAAGCTTGAAGGCAAAAAGGTTCGTTTCCGCAGGTGGAAGAACATGACAATCGGGGCGAGAATCTCGCTTGTCGTCCTCGTTTTGGTCGTGCTTGTTGCTGTATTAGCGAACTTAATCGCACCTTGCGACCCATACGAGATCTTCACAGCTAGACAAGCTCCTTCCGCAGACCACATCTTTGGAACCGACGACAAAGGCCGCGATGTCTTATCACGCATGATGTATGGCGGAAGATACTCACTTACTATAGGTCTAGGGGCTACAGTTTTCGCACTCGTCTTCGGTTCTATCATCGGGTCGATTGCGGCAGTAGTTCGTTCTTGGCTTTCAAACCTTATCATGCGCATACTCGACATTATCATGTCGTTTCCAGGCATCGCGCTTGCCGCAACCTTTGTTGTAGTGTTTGGAAATTCACTACCTTCGCTCATTTTCTCAATCGGCTTTTTGTACATACCTCAAATCGCGCGCATCGTTCGAGCGAACGTCATGAGCGAATACAACCAAGACTATGTGCGAGCGGTAATCGTATCAGGCGCTCGTGCCCATTGGATATTGATCAAGCACGTGGTTCGCAATTGCATAGCGCCAGTGCTTGTGTTTACTATCGTGCTTGTAGCTGACGCCATCGTTTTCGAGGCTTCGCTTTCGTTCATCTCGGCGGGCATTCCTGAGCCTACTCCAACATGGGGCAACATTCTCGCCGATGCTCGCGATGGAGTACTTGCAGGTCGCTGGTGGCAGGCACTCTTCCCAGGCCTTGCAATCATGATCACGGTGCTTTGCCTAAACATTTTCTCCGAAGGCATCACAGACGCCATGGCAGCTCCCGCAAAAGCCCCTGTAGCTTCTGGCGACGACAAGCTAGCTTCTAACCGCGAGGCCGACCGTATGGTCTCCGATCCGAAACTTGCTTATGCAGCACAGGCCGATATGCTTGAAAAAAGGCTTGCAAGACTCAAGGATGTTGAAGGCAAGCGACACGACCGCTTCAGCGCTGAAACAAACGAGGCGCCCATCCTTGAAGTCAAAGATCTTTGTATAAAGTTCCCACGACATGGAGATGTAAACGTTGTCGACAATATAAGCTTCAGCGTAAGCCCTCATCAAACCATGGGTCTTGTTGGTGAATCGGGCTGCGGCAAATCAATCACTTCCCTTGCCATCATGGGACTGCTTGATCCGAAAGCCCAAATCTCTGGCGAGATACTTTACGAAGGCAAGAACCTGCTAGATCTAAACGCTAAGCAAATGAACCAGCTTCGCGGCCGCGAGATAGCAATGATTTATCAAGATGCGCTATCGTCTTTAAACCCATCTATGCTTATCAAATCTCAAATGAAGCAACTTACAAAGCGCGGCGGAACAAGAAGCGCAGAAGATCTCCTGAGACTTGTTGGCCTAGATCCACAGCGCACGCTTGACTCCTATCCGCACGAACTTTCTGGCGGCCAGAGGCAGCGCGTACTTATCGCAATGGCTCTTACCCGCGACCCTAAGATCATCATCGCTGATGAACCTACAACCGCTCTTGATGTGACCGTGCAAAAACAGGTTGTCGACTTGCTGAACAAGCTTCAAGAAGAGCTAGGGTTTGCCATGGTGTTCGTAAGCCACGACTTAGCACTTGTTGCAGAAGTAGCCAATTACATAACCGTCATGTACGCAGGCCAAGTTGTCGAGCAGGGAAGTGTAAACGACATCCTCACCTCGCCTATTCACGAATACACGCGTGGTCTGCTTGGTTCTGTGCTTTCTATCGAAGCTGGAGGCGACAGGCTCCACCAGGTTCCAGGTTCTGTGCCTTCCCCGAAAGACTTCCCGAAAGGCGACCGCTTCCGCCCGCGCTCAAGCCATCCAGACAAAATATCCACCCTTCGCCCAGAACTCAAGAGATACAAGGACACAGACCACTACTACGCAGAGCTTCCTGACGAAGAGCTATCGCGACTTGGCATTGAACCTTATCTAGCAGGTAGTCCTACCGAGTGGACGGATAATTAATCATGGCAAAAGATAATCTTGAAATAAACGCGGCCGAGACAGCGGCAAAAAGTGCGGCCGAAATCAAAATTGAAACCTCCGAGGTAGAAAACGATGCCGAGGGCTTCGAAGTTGATGAAGCTACCCGCGAAGCGGAAGACAAAGAGGTCCAAACCGCAAACGCGCAAGATTTAGCCGCACACGAAGGCGAGACCCCAATCATCTTCCTCGATGACATCAAGGTCACTTTCAAAACGCGCACAGGTTCTCTTCTGCACCCAAACCTCGTACATGCCGTTCGTGGACTGACGCTTCGCCTTTGGCCGGGAGAAACAATCGGCATAGTTGGGGAATCGGGTTGCGGGAAATCCACCACAGCAAACGTTATGTGCGGCCTTCAGTCGCCTACATCTGGCAAGGTGTTTTTCAAGGGCAAGGATGTAACTCGCAGAACAGCCTCAGACCGCCGCGTCATGGGGCGTGTGATATCGGTAGTGTTCCAAGACCCTGCAACCGCACTGAATGCCCGCATGACTGTGTCCGACCAACTTCGCGACCCAATGCTGGTGCACAAGATTGGCACACCCGAAGAACGCGAAAAGCGCATTAGCGAGCTTATCCACATGGTAGGTCTTCCCGAATCGGCACTTGATGCGCTACCAGGGCAACTTTCTGGTGGCCAGCGCCAACGTGTAGCAATCGCCCGTGCGCTTTCGCTCAAGCCCGACGCCATCATCGCCGACGAGCCAACATCGGCGCTCGATGTTTCAGTTCGCGCGCAGATCCTAAACCTCCTGATGGATCTCAAGAAAGAGCTGAACCTTGCGATGGTCTTCATTAGCCACGACATCCAAACCGTTCGCTACATCTCTGACAGGATCATCGTCATGAATGCAGGACGCGCCGTCGAGGCAGGGTCTGCCGAAGATGTTTTCAATAACCCGAAAGACGACTACACGAAACTTCTGCTTGGAGCCGCCCCGTCGCTTCTCCATCCAGACCTCGGGTCTTCAAATCAGGATCCTCAAAACTAGGCTCTTCGATATAGAAAGAACCCACGATGCAGCAAAATAAGTTCAAGGGTGTTATCCCTCCCGTTATAGTCCCCTTGAAAAAAGACAGATCGCTTGACAGCGAATCCTTCGAAAGAAGCATAAACCGCATGATCGATGCCGGGGTAGACGGGCTGTTCTTTCTCGGCTCCAGCGGAGAGGTGGCATTTACCACCGACCGCGAACGCGACGAGATTATGGAATGCGGAAGCTCTGTAGTAAGTGGACGCGTGCCCATCCTGGCCGGTGTCATAGACATCGAAACTATGCGAGTAATCGACCAGGTCAAGCGTATGGAGAAATACAAGGTCGATGCCGTTGTTGCCACTGCCCCATTCTATGCTCTGCAAGGCCCATGCGAGATAGAGCGACACTTTCGCCAAATCAGAAAATCAACCGACCTGCCCCTTTTTGCATACGACCTACCCGTTAGTGTTCACGCCAAACTTCAAGGCGAGATGCTTATAAAGCTTGGCTTAGATGGAGTTTTGCAAGGAGTAAAAGATTCATCAGGAGACGATGTGGCCTTTAGGTGGCTACTAATCGCAAACGAGGAGGCAGGACACCCATTACAGATATTCACAGGCCACGAAGTGGTTGTTGATGGCGCATACCTTGGCGGCGCAGACGGCTCGGTTCCAGGGCTTGGAAATATCGACCCCCAAGATTACGTCGCGCAATGGCAGGCCGCACAGAGGCGTGACTGGGATCAAGTGGCGCAAATACAGAACAAGCTTGCAAAGCTAATGACGATAACCAGAAACGTAGGCGCCACTGTTGGGTTTGGCGCAGGAGTTGGCGCGTTCAAAACCGCGCTTTGGCAACTTGGCATCTTCAACACAAACCAGATGCGCGAACCAGTGCAAGCACTTGTAGGAAAAGATGTTGAGAAGATCGCACAAATCCTTCGCGACAACAAAATGTTGGCTCCCAATACCCCCACAAAACTAGATTGGAAATAAGATTGAGCGAGGTTTCCGAAATCAGAAAATGGTGCCAAGACCAGCTTGACACCTGTGTTGCGTTCTGGCTTGAACATGGGATAGACCAGGTAAACGGAGGGGTTTATACCTGCCTTGACCGAGAAGGTAAGGTCTATTCCACAGACAAAAGCGTATGGATGCAAGGTCGATGCGCTTGGATGTTCTCCTACCTTTGCCATGTGTACGGCAAGCGTCCTGAGTGGATCTGCGCCGCAAAAAGCTGCCTAGATTTCTTGGAAGAACACTGCATAAACCACGATGCAGGCGGCAGGCTGTATTTCACTGTAACCGCTGAAGGCCTGCCTTTGAGACAGCGCAGGTATAACTTCTCCGAAGGCTTTTATTGCATCGGAAACGCTGAATACTATGGCGTAACCGGCGAAAAGGAATGCCTTGAGCGTGCACGCCGCGCATACAAAATGATCTACGACCTTAATTGGGGAGGCTTAAAAGACCCAACGGGTCTTGGATCTAAAACTATCGCCTCTACTAGATCTGGTCGCTCACTAGGCGATTCAATGATCTTCCTCAACATTATTAGCATCATGCGAAGGGTCGACCCTAAAAACACTAAACGCTACGATCAGGACGCGCGTGAATGTACAAAGCGCATTGTCGAAGAACACTTCAGGCCAGAACTTGGATGCACACTTGAAAGCGTCAATTTAGATGGTCAGCCTGAACTTGGCTATACAGAAGGGCGCGTCGTAAACCCAGGGCATGACATCGAATGCAGCTGGTTTTTGATGGATGAGGCTAATTATCGCGGCGACAAAGATCTCCACGAAACCGCCGAGAAGATCTTTCGTCTAGCAGCAGAAAGCGGATGGGACAAGGAATATGGCGGCCTTTTGTATTTCATTGACGCACTCGGAAAGCCGCCTGAGGCATACGAGCACGACATGAAGCTTTGGTGGCCCCATAACGAGATGATGATCGCATCTGCCAAAGCCTATCGCGACACTTCAGATAAATACTACCTTGATTGGCTCATCAAGGACATCGACTACTGCAAGGCTCACTTTGTAGATGAAAAGTACGGCGAATGGTACGGGTACTTGAGGCGCGATGGTCTACCAACGCAGCCTCCAACCAAGGGCTCTACCTTTAAAGGGCCTTTTCATGTTGAAAGGTCGCTTGTTATGTGTGACCAGATCCTCAAAGAGTGTATGGAGGGCAAGCAATGAAACATTACGGCATAGATGTCAATATCAAGAACCACCCAGTCTTAGACAAAGAGTTCATACCATTTAGCGCATGGATGAAAGAATATCTACGCGAGGCTAGCATACCAATCGCAATTGCAGTAGAACGTGAAAACGGGCTAGTTTCAGTTCGTGAGACATACATTCGCAATGAAGAGTTTGCCGATGCCAACCTTCGCTATGTCGAACGTCTCATGAAATTCGAACTTTGGAGCATCGGGGGCTTTCGCGTATATATCTGCGGATGCGACGACATCGCCCACACCATCGCGCAAATGTATTCTCCTTGGGGTTCTCGTGCCTTCGATTACGGCTTTTTTATGGATGTCTACGAGCGTCCGCTAGAAGTTTTAGCAGTTGACAGAGATCATTTCCCTCATGAATGCGAATCCAGTAAATCCATAGGCGGCCATATGAACGGATGCCGAATCGGCTTTGATGCGGGCGGCTCTGATCGCAAGGTTTCTGCGGTTATTGATGGTAAAACCGTATATTCCGAAGAAGTTGTTTGGTTCCCTAAGGTTACAGAAGACCCTGATTACCACTTCAAGGAAATAGTTCAAGCATTTCAAACCGCCGCTAGCAAGATGCCTAGAGTCGACGCCATTGGCGTATCTTCGGCTGGCACGTTTGTCGGGAACAGCCCTATGGTCGCATCTCTTTTCATAAAAGTTCCGCGCAACAGGCGCGAAGAGGTCAAGACTATATACGACCGCGCCGCTGCCAAGATAGGCGCTCCTGTGGTGGTTGCAAACGATGGCGACGTTACAGCGCTTGCAGGAGCCATGTCCACAGGAAAAGGCAATATCTTGGGAGTAGCGATGGGCACATCAGAGGCCGTTGGATACGTTGACGCAGAACAAAACGTCCTTGGATGGATAAACGAGCTTGCTTTTGCCCCTGTAGACCTTTCTCCTAGCGCAATGTATGACGAATGGTCCTACGATATGGGTGTGGGTTGCAAATACTTCAGCCAAGACTGCGTGATCAAGCTTGCCTATAAGGCCGGAATCGACCTTGACCCTCTCCTTTCTCCTGCCGAGAAGCTAAAAGTCGTGCAATCGCTTGCAGATGAAGGTGACAAAGGTGCGCTAGACATCTTCCGATCTATTGGCGTCTACCTTGCACATACGATATCGCTGTATTCTATGTTCTACGAAATCGAGACCTTGATGGTTTTGGGTCGTGTGTCATCAGGCGTTGGTGGAGATTTGCTTATCAGCGAGTGCAACCGAGTGCTCGCAGAAGAATACCCTGATCTTGCAGCGAAAATTACTGTTACGCTCCCCGACGAAAAGATGCGTCGCGTCGGACAATCAGTTGCAGCCGCAAGCCTGCCTTCTATATAGATAGCTAATGGCAAGGTTGGCAATACTTT
>CAZYOQ010000031.1:0-13829 GCA_964649145.1 uncultured Eggerthellaceae bacterium
ACCACGCCCGCAGTAGTCGGATATTATACCCCATGTGCAATATTTCTCTTTGCTTTTTTGGATTTCTTGATATCGAACAAGCTGTCCATTTGATTGTGTACGGATTAATCTGAGATGACTTGATCTGTTGTATTGGTGGTACTTCGGCTATATGTGATGCAAACATTCTCATTCCTAAGTCTTTATAACCAGCCATATTTTTTTTATATATGTTTTTAAGTTGACGAAAATACAATAGTCTTTAGACTTAATGTCTACCGATTTACTAGACATTATTAGAAGTACCAGTTCGATCGATTGAGGATTATATGAACCTAGAAGTCATGGTGGATTATCTGCCGCTTTACTGGGAGGCGATGATCCTGACTTTAAAGATCGGTTGGATTGGTATAGTTGGCTCGATACTTATAGGTCTTGTCGTTGCGTTGGTTAATCATTTTCATATTCCCGTTTTAAGGCAAATTTGCAAAATCTACGTTGAGATATTTCGCAATACACCTTTGTTAATCCAGCTGTTCTTCATTTATTTCGGACTGCCTAGATTAGGGGTGCCAATAAGCGCAGATGTTTGCGGGGCTCTCGGGTTGGCTCTTCTAGGCGGCGCTTATATGGCAGAAACCTTCAGAAGTGGTTTGGAATCTGTGGAACCCATCCAAACCGAGAGTTCTCTGTCTCTTGGGCTTACTAGGTCTCAAACAATGCGCTATGTTTTGCTTCCGCAGGCTGTTGCCATAGCTGTTCCGTCCTTTGTAGCAAACGTCATATTCTTGCTCAAAGAAACCAGCGTTTTTTCTGCGATAAGCTTGATGGATCTTATGTTCACTGCAAAAGACCTTATAGGGCTTTACTACAAAACAACCGAGTGCCTTGTGTTATTGGTTATCTTCTATCTAATAATCCTCCTTCCTGTCTCCATCTTTGGCAGCTGGCTAGAAAGGAGGTTGCGCTATGGAAGCATTGGGGCTTGATGTTCTGTTCAATGGAAGCAACGCAATGCGCTTATTGGGCGGCTTGTGGGTTTCTGTTCAAGTGGCTTTAATTTCTGTAGCTTTGAGTATTCCGCTAGGCATGCTATTTGGCATTTTTATGACATGGAAAAACCCTGTAGCTAAGGTCATTTCAAGAATCTACCTCGAAATCGTACGCATAATGCCACAGCTTGTACTGCTGTTCGTGGTCTTCTTTGGAGCTACCCGCACTTTTGGAATCAATCTTTCTGCCGAATTGGCCTCCATCATAGTTTTCACATTCTGGGGTACCGGTGAGATGGGCGACCTAGTTCGTGGCGCTTTAACTTCTATCCCCAAACACCAATATGAGAGTGGTGAGGCGCTTGGACTCACAAAATCCCAGATATACTTCCATATCATCATTCCCCAAGCTATGAGGCAACTAATTCCAACTTCTGTGAATCTGATCACGCGTATGGTTAAGACCACGTCTCTAATTATGATGATTGGCATCGTAGAAGTCATGAAAGTTGGTCAGCAGATCATAGAAGCTAATCGTATGACCTCCCCGAATGCAGTTTTCGGTATCTATGGAACCATCCTCTTGCTTTATTTCGTAGTGTGCTGGCCGCTGAGCGTGCTTGCATCACATCTTGAGAAAAAATGGAGCGTTGCATGAGCATTTCAGAACAAAAGAAGCCTCTGCTGAAAATAGAGCATCTTCGCAAAGCATACGGCGATCATGTAGTTCTAAAGGATATCAACCTGGAAGTTAGCCCGGGCGAGGTCATCGTTATCATCGGCCCTTCTGGTTGCGGGAAATCCACATTCCTAAGATGCATAAACGCACTTGAACCCATTCAAGGTGGTCAAATTCTCTTAGATGGACAACCTATAGACGGGCAATCGAAAAACATAGCGCAAATTCGTCAAAAACTTGGAATGGTTTTCCAAAGCTATGACTTGTTCCCGCATAAGACAGTAATCGAAAACATCATATTGGCGCCCATGAAAGCGCAGAAGCGTTCAAAATCAGATGCAATTGAGCAAGCCATGGAGCTTTTGAAGCTGGTGGGTCTTGAAGATAGGGCAGACAGCTACCCTCGTCAGCTTTCAGGTGGACAAAAACAACGTGTTGCTATCGTGCGTGCGCTTGCAATGCATCCTGAAATCATGCTTTTTGACGAGGTGACCGCTGCTCTTGACCCCGAGATGGTGCGAGAGGTTCTGGATGTGATTTTAGATTTGGCGCGACAAGGCAAAACTATGCTTATTGTCACTCACGAAATGTCCTTTGCGCATGCAGTTGCCGATCGCGTCCTCTTCTTCGACGAGGGAGAAATCAAAGAAGAAGGCAACCCTAACGATTTCTTCACTCACCCGAAAACAGAGCGTGCTCGCAAATTCTTGCATACTTTCGTATTTGATGCAGTTCGCGACCATACTGAAAACGCTGAGGGTGTCACGAGCAAAAGCTCTTGAGCATAGAAAAAGAGGTTAAAGAGAAAGGGAAAGCAAAATGGAAAAAGCAAAAGCAAGAGGAGTATCTAAATGGCTAGCCGTTGCTGCAATTGCCGTTACAGCTCTATTGGGACTAACCTTGATGGCAGGATGCAGCTCCAGCGAATCCTCTTCGTCTTCTAGCAGCAGCGATTCGACATCTGCCTCAAGCAGCACAGATGTCTTTCGCACCCTAGACGAAATCAAGGAATCAGGGACTATCCGCATTGGTGTCTTCTCCGACAAAAACCCATTCGGATACGTTGACGAAAACGGTGATTATCAAGGTTACGACATCGAGTTGGTCAAGAAAGTTGCTGAAGACCTGGGCGTAGAGCTTGAATTTGTCTCTACAGAAGCTGCTAACCGCATCGAATATCTAACCACTGGCAAAGTTGACATCATCCTGGCAAATTTCACGGTCACAGACGAACGCGCTGAAGAAGTAGACTTCGCTGACGCCTATATGAACGTAGCTCTTGGTGTTGTCTCTCCTGACAGCAACGTAATCACCGACCTTAGCCAACTTTCGGATTCAGACGAGGTGATCGTCATTTCCGGAACCACTGCCGAGACTTACCTCACAGAAAACAATCCTGAAGTCAAACTACAGAAATACGATACCTATGCAGCAGCGAAATCTGCTCTTGAAAATGGACAAGGAGCTGCTTGGGCTAACGACAACACCGAGGTTATTGCCTATGCGAATAGCGTTGAAGGCTATACCGTTGGAATCGAAACGCTTGGCGAGGCTGACGTTATCGCTCCTGCAGTTTCAAAGGGCAACACCACCCTTCTTGACTGGCTTAACGAAGAACTCAAGACGCTTGGTTCTGAAAAATTCTTCCATCAGGATTATGAGAAGACCCTTGCTGACACTTATGGCAGCGACTACGAGGAAACCCTTGTTGTTGAGCCTGGTCAATAGGATTTAGTGATCATAAGACTTAAGGAAGAAGCCTGATTATTTCCACTTTTTTTAGAGGAATATAATCGAAAACGCCAATTTCGCTCTCTAGTCGTAGTGCAGCGATTAGAGAGCGCTATTATTCTTGCACCGGGTGTATCGAGGTGGCGCACGATACATCGACCTTTCCCAAGGAGGGTGCATCATGACACTCCAGCAGCTTCGATATCTTTTGGCTATAGCGCGCTGCGGTTCCATCAGCTCTGCAGCTCATGAGCTATATGTTTCCCAGTCCTCTCTCTCGACGACAGTAAAAGATATAGAAAACGAATGCGGAATTACTGTCTTTGAGCGCTCTCCTAGAGGAATTACCGTGACACGTGAAGGATCTGAACTTCTAGGATATGCTAGGCAAATCCTAGAACAGGCCGATTTATTCGAAGCCCGCTATTCCAAGATTTCAAAGCCTATAGCGCAACGATTATCAATTGCATCGCAACATTACACTTTTCCAGTAGAGGCATTCCTAGACTTCATAGAAGACTACGAAGGTGAAAATTACACTTTCTGCTTAAGCGAGACGCACACCGAAGAAGTAATACATAATGTCGCGGAATTTCGCTGCGATATAGGGATCATATATCTCTCGACTTCTAACGAACAGGTTTTGCGAAAGGCACTGAAAGAAGCAAATCTTTCGTTTCACGCGCTCTTTCAGGCAACGCCTCATGTTTTCGTTGGGAAGAAACATCCGCTAGCAAAACGAAAGATTTTGCATCTAGATGACCTTAAACCGTATCCGCGATACTCATTTGAACAAGGCTCAAACAATTCATGTTTCTATGCAGAAGAGCCTCTTGCCGAGATACCCCACGAAAAGCAAATTATCATAAGCGATAGAGGTACCTTGTCAAATTTGCTAGCTCATCACACAGGCTATACCATCACAACGGGAGTTCTCTCAAGCGAAATGCACTCCAAAATCGTTTCCATTCCACTTGAAACTTCAGAAAAAATGGTGGTGGGTTATATTGTTCATAACGAGCGCCAGCTTTCCGCATTGGCTCAAAGATACATAGAGACCCTTAAACTTTTCATCGAAGACTATAACAAGGGGTATGCAGCCTTGTAGGCTACGGTTTTAAGGGATTTCAAATTGCGAATCTGCTAAACGTCAAGAACAGGTTGACGTGAAGAGATTGACGTGTTACTAGCCTATAGGGGTGCAGCCCTACAGATCGCAGGTAGGGCTATATTTTTTACCTATAACTAAACGCCTTGTTATCGGTCAACTGTCTAATTAGACTATCTCCAGATCGCACAAATAGTTCTTTATCAAAGGAGAAAACATGACTGTCTACGGAAATGTGATTGATCTTGTGGGAAACACGCCACTTGTTGAGCTAACCCACTACGAGGAAAGCCATGGCGTGAACGCCAAACTTATTGGCAAAGTGGAATACTTCAACCCAGCAGGCTCTGTAAAAGACAGAATCGCAAAAGCAATGATTGATGACGCGGTGGCCTCAGGAAAGCTTGATGACGACACCGTTATCATCGAACCAACCTCTGGAAATACTGGAATCGCTCTTTCTGCAATAGCTGCGGCTAGAGGAAACCGGATCATCCTAACGATGCCCGACACCATGTCTATCGAGCGTCGCAACCTCATGAAAGCATATGGTGCGGAACTAGTGCTCACTGAAGGAGCTAAGGGCATGAAAGGCGCAATCGCCAAAGCTGAAGAGCTTGCAAACGAGATTCCGAATTCCTTCATCCCGTCCCAGTTCACAAACCCTGCAAACCCAGAGATCCATTACAAGACGACCGGTCCTGAGATTTGGGCTGGTACAAGTGGCGAAATCGACATCCTAGTTGGCGGAGTCGGAACAGGCGGAACTATCACGGGCGCAGGAAAATATCTGAAAGAAAAGAACCCAGACATAAAGGTGGTTGCTGTCGAGCCTGCCGATTCCCCAGTATTGTCTCAAGGATGCTCGGGGTCTCATAAAATTCAAGGTATCGGCGCCGGATTTGTGCCAGACACACTTGATACAAATATTTACGATGAGGTTATAACCATCGAAAATGAAGAAGCCTTCGAGGCGGGACGCGAGCTTGCAGCGAAAGACGGACTACTGGTTGGAATATCTTCAGGAGCTGCTGCGTTTGCTGGTGTAAAGCTTGCTAAACGCCCAGAAAATGCAGGTAAGAACATCGTTGTCATTCTTCCAGACACAGGCGAGCGCTACCTAACCACAGCAATGTTTGATTTCTCAGACTAGATTTTAAAACCCGCACCTTTCTTGTTTGGTCGAAGCTCCTTATCTATTAGGGGCTTCGACTTTTTTAGGTCAGACTTTCCTTGGCAAGGTATGCTTTGGCAGGTTTTATATTAGCAAGGCACTTTCTTTGGCAGGATCTGCTCTTTGCAAGCTCTATTCCTCTTCTTCAGATGAATCGGTAGTCTCTTCATCAGAAAGAGCCTCATCTACCCATGCTTCTGTGTCGGGCAAAGGCTCAGGTTCTCCACCTAGCTTTTCCATGAAGTTCGGAGCCTTGCCAATGAAACTAGCAGTGGTAGCAATCTTTGGCTTACCTTCTTCATCAAGGCTGTAGAGGTAGCCGATTGCATAGCCTGTTTCCGCACCAGGAACGCCACCTTCAGCAATGATGCAATCTGCTGACCCTTCTGGCGTTTCCAGATAACCGTCGTAACAAAGCGCATATGACTTGGCTCCGCGCGCGCCTTCAACTTCGTGTCTGGCCATCTGATAGCACTCAGTAGTAGTGTTGCCCTCGTGATAACGAGTGAAAGGTTTGTCGCCAATAAGCATGGTTGTAAAAGGAATGATCATCTTGCCGTCATTCACAAGGTCGCGTCCATGGTTGAGTGCATAAACAAGCACGTAATTCAGCTCGTCTGGCATGTTCGGCACTTCAGAGTTTGCTTGCGTATCGACTTCTCTATCCGCCATTGCGTGATCCTTTCTAAATGTTTACGAAACAAAGCGCTTCGCTGTACTTTGTTTTCGTGTTTGACTAATAAAACGTAAGCTTTCCCTAGTTCTCTTTTAGGTATAGTCAAATTCCATATAATAACTGTCTTTATGAGCAATTACTTCGGAAGGCACGTCAAAGAGCCTGCTTATACGGTCGCTAGTGAGAATCTGGGTCTTGTCGCCATCGGCTACAACCTCGCCGTCTTTTATAAGTACTACCCTTGAGATTGCGGGGACTATATCTTCCAGATAATGAGTAACAAGTAAGACAGAGTGTCCGCTACAAGCAAGGTCGTTGATTGTCTTTCGAACATGAAACATCCCTTGAGGATCAAGGCCTGTGCATGGCTCGTCGAAAACAAGAATATCTGGGTCGTTTATAAGCGCGCGGGCAATAAGTACACGTCTAGCCTGACCAGTTGAAAGAGTAAGCACGTCTCGGTCTGCAAGATCCGAGATGCCTAGTTGTGCCATTGAATAGAGCGCCTTTTGTCTGTCTAGATCAGTCGCTTTCACATGTCTAGGAACGCCAAGCGCTCCAAAAAGCCCACCTATAACGATTTGTATCGCAGGAAGATGCACACGAATTTGGTTTTGCATCGTGGCGGAAACCACGCCTGTACATGCCTTTGCCTCTGCAAGTGTCATGCGCGGCTGACCGCGGAAAACCACTGGTGGGTCGTCACGATGCAGTGGGAATATCTCACGCGTCACAAGACCAACGAAAGTTGATTTTCCTGCACCATTAGGGCCTAGAAGCACAAGGGATTCACCCTCATCGATACTAAACTCGCTAACGCTTAGAATGGTCTTTCCGCTTCTGCGCACTTGAGCATCTTTTAATTGTAAAACCTGATTTGCCATATAAAGAATTATAAGGGTATCTAGGGTTCTCATCACAGAACTACCAAGTTAAACAGCAAAGCTTATCCGGTGCGACAGATCCGCGTGAAGAACGAGAGAGTTGGCTTCGCCCAACGAACGAGGCCTGAACGTGGAGATGGCGTGGCGGGAAGCTTTGATGGCGGAGGAGTAGGGATTCGAACCCTAGATACCGGGAACGCCGGTATAACGGTTTTCGAGACCGCCGCCTTCGACCACTCAGCCACTCCTCCGATTATGTGACCCTTTGCCTACAACTCTATACAGACAAAAGAAAGTGGCGGAGAGGCGGGGATTCGAACCCCGGATACCCTTTTGAGGCATACACGATTTCCAATCGTGCTCCTTCGGCCAGCTCGGACACCTCTCCGCAAAGGGCTGCTATGTGACAATGCAGCGATGACCTAGTATAGCGGAAAAAACAGAAAAATGGCGCGGGCTTAAAGCACCCGCGCCATCCCTAAGTAAACCAGCTTACAAACTAATTTGAATAGGTTTACTCTGTCTGGTTCGACTCATCTGAATCACTAGCATCGCTGCTGTTCTGATCAGATGATTCGCTTTCGCTGCTGGCGCTGCTATCGCTGCTGGCGTTCTCGTCGCCTTCACTAGCGTCACTAGATTCGTCTTCGCCACTAGCCTCGCTCGTATCACCGTCAGAAGACTCTTGAGCCGCATTTTCATCGGATGAATCTTCCGAAGAGTCGCTTGAGTCTTCTTCGGCAGCAGCATCCTTGGCCGCTTGCGCTGCAGCCTCACCAACGACATCGGCATAGGCCTCGTCATTGATTTCTTCCATCTCCTCTTCGGTGTAATCTTCAGACAAATCAACCCAGTAAGGAAGCCCGTCAGGCATTGGGTTCACAACGATTTCTTGTGTTTCCTTCAAAGATTCGATCCAGTCATCATATTTCTCAGAAGCGTTGGTTGAAACAGCGTTCTCTTTGATTTCTGTTACGAACTCATCTGGCACAGAGCTTATCTTCTTCACCTTTTTTGGCGCTTTGTAAACCTTATCAAGCTGTATTACAACCCATCCGTTTTCGGTTTCGGTTGCCTTGCTAACATCGCCTGCCGATTCAAGTTCATCTATTATCGTCGTATATTCGTCGTCTAGCGAATTAATCGCATCCCAACCCATATCTCCGCCAGAATCCTTGGTAGACGTATCAATCGAATACTTTTCTGCAGCTTTTTCCATAGTCAATTCGCCGTTGACTATCTTTTTGCGTACAGATTTAGCCTTGCTTTCGTCATCCGCGGAAAACAAAACCATTGAAGCTTTCTTGGCGCCATCATAAGTGCTTATTGATTTATTGATTTCGGTAAGCACATTTTTATCGTCTTCTAATTCCTGCTCGGCTTCTTGGGTGTAATAATCGTCAATCTTTTCCTCGAGCATGGAAGTCTTCAGCGATTCGCGATAAGTTTCAAGGCCATTCTCGTAGCCGACTTCATCCAAAGCGTTCAGCCATGCCTCCTCAGAAGAATATTGTGAGGAAACGCTTTCTACCTCTACATCAATCTCTTCGTCGGTGACACTGATGCCAAGTTGATCGGCGCATTGATTGATCAAGTCCTCGTCAACATAACCGGCAAGCATCGCATAGCGCAATGATTCAACTGTATATCCGCTGTTTGTCATGAACTCCTTCCAAGCATCATCTTCGGTATAGTCATAATTGATGCGGAAGTTGTTGATAGCGCGGGTGATCTTATCCTCGGGAATTTCCTCTCCGTTGACCGAGGCAGCAACGCCGCCGGTTAGACCCGAGTCACTTTTAAGTTCGCCGTCATCTGAGCTACATCCTGTGAAGGCAAGAACTCCAAAAGTACAAGCACTTGCAAGCGCGCATACTGCAATTGCTTTTGCAAAACCGTTGAATTTCATCTGCTTTCCTTGTCGTTTAATAATTAACCTCATTTACGAATAAATATATTACATGCAACGAAGCGTTTTGTTCCATATGCTTACGTAGATGCGCAATTTTTTCACAGCGAAACGCCAAAGCAATAAGTGCAATGCTTCACAGCGAAACACCGCATTGTAACATCGCATCGAAAAGCAGAGCTGCCACGCCGTTTCCAATTTAATGCTCGAATGCCGCACGCCCAGCTGCAGTCGTAACCAATTGGTCGAAGACGGCCGGCATCGAAAGACCAGCTGCCTCACACGAAAGAGGGAATAGCGAATTGTTTGTCATACCAGGGCTCACATCAACCTCGAAACATTTCGCTTGCGCGCCATCCCAAATCATGTCTATGCGCCCAAGGTCGCGCACGCTATATGCGCGATAAACCTCAAGAGCGGCGCGCTCAACTTCTGAGCGAATTCCTTCAGCCACAGCTGGGTCAGCCGAAAGTGACTCGGGGTTTGGTGGGCAAATGAAATCGACAAGCTCGCTATCAAGACGAGCAGCCGCATCGAAGAACTGCCCTTTGGCAATTATTTCTACTGGGGGCAGCGCATATGCCTCTTCGCCTGTTCCCAAAATCGAAACCGAAAGCTCAACACCGTCGATCCACTGTTCAATGTTTACAGCGTTGTCGTATGAAAGCGCGTCCAATATGGCCTCGCCAAGCATCTCCTCGTCATGAACTTTGTGAACACCAAGCGCAGAACCGCCATGTGCAGGCTTAACGGCAACCGGGTATCCTCCAGCAACGCGTTCAGGCACAAGATCTAAAGCGGTCGCAGCGCCCATCTGCTGAAATGCGTCCTTCGCAAGATAAATGCCCTGCGGCCATGATGCCTCGCCGCCCGTGCCCGTGATGTCGCGATATTTCGCAAGGCTTGAGTGCAATGCGTCCTTGTTGTAGGAACGGTGACACACGCTTGCAGGCGACCCAACAAACGGAATGCCCAAAAATTCCAAGAGGCTTTGAATCGTGCCGTCTTCGCCGTGCTTTCCGTGAAGCGCACTGTAGACAACATCGGGTTTCTCGCTTCGAAGCGTAGGTACAAGGTCTTTTGTTGTATCAAGAGGAATAACCTTGTGTCCTGCTTGTTCAAGCGCATCACAAACATTTTTCCCGCTGCTTAGCGAGAAGTCCCGCTCAAACGAGCTTCCGCCCATGAGCACCGCAACTTTTAACCCCATTATTCCTCCTGCTTTCCTGCAATTACATGCTCGTTTAAGGGCGGGCGATTATCCTTAATGGCACCCGCCTCGATGAATACACGATAAAGCTCAAGGCGCTCCTCAATAACTTCTGCAAGACGTCGAATGGCCTCACGAATGTTATCGGGAGACTCGTAGCTGAAGTTGATACGCATGCAGTTCTTGCCCTCGCGCCCGCCAGGATAAAATGAGTCTCCTGGCACATATGTGACGCCCGCCTCCAGCGCTTCTGCAAGCATCGAACCCGTGTCGACGTATTCGGGCAGTGTAACCCAAACAAAGAACCCACCTTCGGGGTGCGTCCACTTAGCCTCGGGCGGGAAAAACTCCTCAAGAGCGTCAAGCATAGCGTCACGGCGCTCGCTATATACCTTTATAAAGCCTTGCAAAACCTTCTGCCAGCTAGTATCGGTGAAGTAATGCTCAACAACTGCCTGGTCAAACGACGAACAACATAAATCGGTGCCTTGCTTTACCAGATTGATTTTCGCAAGAATATGCCTTGGCGCCACAATCCAGCCCACGCGAAGCCCTGGCGCCATAGTCTTTGAAATGGTACCAAGATAGACAACCTTAGAGTCCATGACCTTTAGCGGAACCTGATGACCACCCTCATAGCGCAAGCGTCCGTAAGGGTCGTCTTCTAGAACCATGAATTTGTATTCGTTTGCTAGCTCGATGAGGCGGCGTCGCCTAGAGTCGGACATTGTCACGCCACCTGGATTCTGGAAATTCGGGATCGTATAAAGGAACTTGAAGCGCGGATTATCCTTGCCTATTTCTTTGAGCGTCTCCTCAAGGAGATCCATTCGCATGCCTTCATCGTCGAATGGCACCGTAATAATTTCTGGCTCATAAGCCGCAAATGCAGAAATTGCCGTGAGATAAGTAGGTCCTTCAGTGATAACGATATCGCCAGGGTCAAGAAAGGTTTTCGCGATAAGCGACAAAGCCTCTTGCGCACCCGTTGTAAGAAAAACCTGTTCGGGGTTTGCGCGCACGCCAATATCGCGCATCAAATCACAAACGACCTTCTTCATCCCAAGTGCACCGTCAGTCGAACCGTATTGCAGCGCAATCGCGCGAAGTTTATCGTCATTTATAACCGCGTCAACAGCAGTTCTAATTGCTTCTTTCGGGATAAGAGAAACATCGGGCATCCCGCCAGAAAGTGAAATCACATCCGGGCGTGTTGCAGCCGAGAACAGATCGCGCACAGGAGATGAGCGTAACTTATGGATTCGCTGAGCAACCTTATTGTTAGATGTGTCAAATTCTAAATGTGCAGAACTTGGCATGCTTTCGCCTCCTTCTTGGTTTCGGAATATGATATAACAACGCAAAAGAGGCTGTTAATAAGCTTTTATCGACTTACTTGACATATCGTATATAGACCTTAAATACGATTTCGAATCTATATAAAGCTACGCAGGAGGACAGATCGATTCCTCCGAAAACCCAATTCGAAACCTTGCACCCAATCAAACTGAAAAGACATCTCTGCTGCGATTTCGATAATGAGCTAATATGTTGAACTCGCGTTCTTGAAGAAAGAGGACAAAAGTGAAGCAAGAAAACATCCGCAACGTCGCAATCATCGCACATGTCGACCACGGCAAAACCACCCTTGTCGACCGCCTGCTATGGGCAAGCCACGTTTTCCGTGACAACCAACAGGTAGAAGAGCGCGTACTTGACTCAAACGACCAGGAACGCGAGCGTGGCATCACTATCTTGTCGAAAAATATAGCCATTCACTATAAAGACACCAAGATAAATATCATCGACACACCAGGCCATGCCGATTTCGGCGGAGAAGTTGAGCGCGTGCTTAACATGGCAGACGGCGCGCTGCTGATCGTTGACGCTTATGAAGGGCCGAAACCTCAGACTCGTTTCGTTTTGTCACATGCGCTGCAAAGCGGGCTTCGTATTGTCGTAGTCGTAAATAAGATAGACCGCCCGAACGCCGACCCTGAAGGCGCAGTGGACAAAGTCTTCGACTTGATGATTGAACTGGGAGCAACCGACGAACAGCTTGATTTCCCCGTGCTTTATACATCAGCCGTGAACGGATATGCACGCTTAGAGCCTGATGATGGCAATATGGACATGGTGCCGCTCCTTGACGCAATAATCAACGAAGTACCTGCACCCGACATTGACCTTACAGGGCCGGTCGCTTTGCAAATAAGCACCATCGACCACAGCAGCTATGAAGGGCGCATAGGCGTAGGCCGCCTACATTCGGGAATCCTTCACGAAAAGGAAAACGTGCTTGTCGTCAAGTCCAATGGTGGCGAACATGCCGCACAAATTCGAAAACTTTACACATTCGAAAACCTTGGCAAGATCGAAGTTCCTGATGCCGAAGCAGGCGACATAGTTGCTGTAATCGGAATTGAAGATGCAGATATCGGCGATATCTTAACCGACCCGGAAAACCCTGTTGAGATGAGCCCTATTTCTGTGGAAGAGCCTACGATGGCAGTTGTTTTCGAGGCTTCTACTAGCCCTATTGTTGGCCGCGAGGGCGACATCGTGGGCGCACGTCAGCTAAAAGAGCGTCTGATGCGCGAGAAGGAAAGCAATATCTCGATGCGTATAAATGAATTGGAAGACAAATCGGGCATAGAAGTGGCAGGCCGCGGTGTTCTGCATCTTTCCGTACTTATGGAAACAATGCGCCGCGAAGGCTTCGAGTTTCAGGTGGGTCGCCCGCGTGTGGTCTACAAAGAGAAAGACGGACACAAACTCGAACCAATAGAGGAAGCAACCGTCGACGTCCCGAACGACTACTCCGGTAAGGCCATCGAGGTCATGGGTAGCGCCGGAGGCATCATGGAAGACATGGCCTCAGACGAGACTATGACGCACATCACTTTTAGTATCCCGACACGAGGCACTATGGGTCTGAAAACTCGCCTTCTTAACGCAACACACGGCGAAGCTGTACTGTTCCACCACTTCAAGGAATACGGTCCAGCCTCTGGCGAGATGATCGGTCGTAAAAACGGCGGCATGATTGCCATGAGCACTGGCAAGGCTGTGGCATATGCCCTTGACACCCTTCAAGAGCGAGGAAAGCTTTTCGTAGGACCGGGAGACGAGTGTTACGAAGGCATGATCGTTGGCGAGTCTGCTAAAGAGGGCGACATGGTTGTAAACGTTGAAAAGTCGAAGAATTTAGGCAATCAACGTTCGTCTGGAGCCGATAAGGCGATCCAGCTGACGCCGCCTATGACTTTCACGCTAGAAGAGGCACTCGAATACATCCAAGATGACGAACTTGTTGAAATAACGCCGAAGTCTATCCGACTTCGCAAACGCCTGCTTTCTGCAACCGACCGAAAGAAAGCCGCCAAAAAATAACGCTGCGAAAGCCTAGTGTCCGCGCACGCTCAATGTTCGCGCATACCCACTACTCACGCACGCACAGCGCTCGCACGCATGCCCAAAAAGCTTC
>CAZYOQ010000032.1:0-11884 GCA_964649145.1 uncultured Eggerthellaceae bacterium
CGTCCGCTAATATAGGACTGGTGTTAATATAAGCTGGTGCCTTATAAAGGACATAGACGAATTAATAGGCGATATAGCTATGTTTGAGGCTAATGGCGTAAGGCCTCGTAAAGAAGCAAGGACGTGATGGGTTCGGCGGGTAAAAAGAAAAAGAGGAGCTTTACTGAATGGTTCTTTAGCAAGTTTTCGCTTGCCAAACCAATAGAAGTTGTAAAGCTTATTTGCCCGCTTATCGTCATGATTATCATGATGGTTGTGAACGGCGCGGCTGCCGATGTCTATCCAGAAGGCGAAACCACCGTCTATTACCCCGTGTTCATGCGCGCCTCAATCCTAATTTACCTTGTCATTATCGTCATCAGTATCTGGTTTGAGTATTTCAGAAGGCACTTTGTGAAATGGTGGGGTCCCATCATCTTTTTGTATGTGGCAAGTGGAATCTACAATCTTTGCACTATCCATTCTGGCGTGTTCGAACTGCCTTACTTTCCCTCGTTTGAGAGCATGCTTGCCTATATGTTTCAGCACTTCGACCGCACCATGGGCGACCTCTATAATTCAGTTACGCTCTACCTCCAGGGCATCTTGCTCGGCGGGATTCTCGGGTTCATTTGGGGAAGCGCCATGGGCTACAGCGAGCGCGCAAACTACTGGCTAAACCCCATCATCAAGATTATCGGTCCGGTGCCGGGCGTTGCGTGGGTAACAGTGTCGCTGGTACTTGCGCCTTCAAACCATGTTGCTGCCCTTATCATCATTGCATCTACTACGTGGTTCCCGCTTTCGGTAAACCTCGCGGGTGGAATTCGGTCGGTAAGCAAGGCCTCGATAGAGCGTGCACAAACGCTTGGAGCCTCACATTGGTACATTATGCGACATGTGGTGTACCCGGCGGCAGCTCCTAGTATTTTCACCGGCTTGTTCATGGCTTGCTGCTTTTCTCTTACGTCATTGGTTACAGCCGAGCTTATGGGCGTTAAAGGCGGCTTGGGCTGGCGTCTGTCCTGGGCGCAAAGCTACCTTTCCTACGACATCATTTACGACGTGGCCATCATATTTATCATCATGGCCTTTGTTCTTATCACCATCTTGTTTGTCGTCCAGCGTCACACCATGAGCTGGTCTAAGGAGGTCATCCAATGGTAGACGCTATCAAAAACGAGAAGATGCTTGTAGCAAGTAATGTCTTGCGTGTGTTTGAAGACTCCGAAAAGGGCAAGCTTGTTGCCTTGCGTGATTTTAATCTCGAGGCTCGCCATGGCGAAATTGTCGCCCTCATAGGCCCTAGCGGGTGTGGTAAGTCAAGCTTTCTGCGTCTGGTTGCAGGGCTTGAAAAAGCGCAGGGTGGCACCATTCGTTATGGCGGGGAAGACATCACCGAGCCTTCCTACGATCGCGGTTTTGTCTTTCAGAATGCAAACTTATACCCATGGCTTACTGTGGAAAAGAACATCGCATTTGGCCTCAAGGCGCGCGGAGTTTACAAGAAGCAGAAAGCTCGTGTTCAGGAAATGATTGACCTGATGGGTCTGACGGGCTTTGAGGGGTCGTATCCACACCAGATTTCAGGAGGAATGGCAGCGCGTGTTGCCATTGCTCAAACGCTCGTACAAGACCCTAGCGTCATTTTGCTTGACGAGCCGCTTTCTGCACTTGATGCATTTACGCGAGCCATCATCCAAGACGAAATCTTGAAGATGTGTGAGCGATTTAAGCCCATCGTCATCATGGTGACCCATGACATCGAAGAAGCGGTCTACATGGCCGACCGAATTGTCGTTCTTAGTCCGCGGCCAGGCACGAACGTGGGCGAGGTTGTTGTTGATATGCCGCATCCGCGAGATCGTCTTTCGGACGAATTTATAAGTAAACGTCATGCAGTTATGGACTTGTTAGATTTCAGCTAGTAGTAAGACATGTCAAACGTCAAGGACATAATACGGGAAGAGCAGCGTAAAGAAGACGAGCTCTTCATCAAGCACAAGGAGCCAGTTATTGCTAGGGCAACCTTGCGTGAAGCTTTGAAGATGCTTATTCCATTTGCGGGGATAGCAATTTCGGCTATCGAATTTCTTGCGCTTCCGCAGGTTCATCCGCTGCCGGTACAGTATCACGCTGTGACATGGCTGCCTACGCTTGCAGTTTGTGCGGCTGTCTATGCCGTTTTCTACCTTTTTTCGCTTTTCATTGCTCCCTTGCGCAAGAAGACCGCGCGTTTCGCGTGGCTTATCTTTGCTTTCTTCTTGTTCTTTACCCTTCAGGATATTCTTACTTTACGAACAGGCATCTTGCAGCTGCCGTTTATACCCTCGCCTGACAAAATAGTCCACGAGCTTGTTAGCAATTTCGAGACCATCATATTCGATGCGCTCTCATCGATGCGCACGCTGTTTTCTGGCTTGGTAATTGGTATTTCGATGGGCATAATCTCGGGCATTGCCTGCGGGTGCGTACGCCTGGTTGATTACTGGATTAACCCTCTACTTAAGATTATTGGTCCTGTTCCGGCGCTAATTTGGATGCCGCTGTTTTTTGTGATGTTCCATTCAAGCACAGCAGCTGCCTTGGCCGCCGTGTTCTTGGCGTCGTGGTTCCCACTTACGCTCATGATATCTAGCGCGATCAAAAACATTGACAAAAGCCTTATCGAGCGAGCCGAGACGCTGGGAGCTTCAAAGTTCTACATTATTTTGCACGTTATGCTACCCAATTCAATTCCGGCTATTGCAAATGCCCTGTTCATGGCCTTGTCCCATTCGTTTGGGGCAATGGCAGCTACCGAACTTTGCGGTGCTACGTCGGGGCTAATGTTCCGCATTCAATACACACGCGTTCTAGCCAACTATGGCGAGGTCTTCGCCATTATCGGGGTCATGATTGTGATTTTCGCCACGCTTACCGCCATCATGTTTGCTTTTAGAAATTGGCTCTTGAGATGGCAAAAGGGTTTGGCGCGATGGTAGTTTCAGTTGTTCTCATACAGTTGCGCACGGGCGCTACTGTCGGGAAGAAGAGGCCTCCTGCGGGAGAGTAACGAGAAAGGAACGGATATGCAAGATTTGACAAGGCGCTCTTTTTTCAAGGGCGCTGTTGCGGCAGGTGTTGCTGCAACGGGGACTGCGGCGCTCGCGGGCTGTTCTAGCGGGTCTTCCAGCTCAAGTTCGTCTGCGAGCTCGGATGCTTCGTCCAGCGAAACCATCCCTCTGACTATTGGCTACTGGGGTGGCAATTGCTGCGAGCTTGGCGTTTATGCGGCAATCGAGAATCACACCTTCGAGGATAATGGTATCGAGCCGAATATAGTCACCATTACAGCCGATACCTCTGAGCTTTTGGCTAATGACGAGATTGACTCTTTTTTGTGGACACCAGGATTTTTCCTGTCGTGGCTGCAGGGCGCCAATGCGAAGCTGATTGACACGATGCATATGGGGTGCTGGTCGGGCATCACGCTTGAAGGCAATGGCATCGATTCTGCCGCCGACCTTAAAGGTAAGAAGGTGGGCTGCACAGGCATGAGCGGTCCTTCATATGTCGAGACAAACGCGCTATATGCGCGCGCCACTGGCGGCAAGCACGATGACATTGACTGGGTTGTCTATGACGGCACTCTTTTGCTCCAAGCACTCAAAGATGGCGAAGTCGACGCGATTATTGGCATCGACTCCACGCTTTACCCACAGGTTCGCGAGACTAAAGGGGCTAAGTTCTTCTTTATTTCCGCGCAGGAGCTTTCCGATTATTACTGCTGCTTTGTTTGCATCAACTCTCACACGATGGAAAAGTATCCGGAGGCTGCAGATCGTTTGGCGAAGGCCTTCGCTGATGCCGACGACATCATGCGCTCCGACCTAGAGAGCGTAGTTGAAATGGCCATCGAGAAGGGCTACACGGTTGGAAAGTACCCCGGCATCGAAAAGGGCCTGGCTTCCAACTATCTATATGGTCATGGCAACGAAGAGGACTTCTGGAACTCAATTTATGAGCGCTGGGATGAGCTTCGTATTGCAGGCTTCTTGGAGGACTGCCCCGAGGACGAGGAAGAAGCCAAGGCTTATCTGCAAGAGCTTACTGAAGGCATTGGTGAGTGGCACGGAAATGCTGCCAGCGATACTGCCGCCAAGAAGCTTTCCGAGCAGGTGGAGGAACGTGGCGACGCCTTTGGTGTGAACGCCGATGATGTTGTAAGTGCCGAAGAAGATGTTGCTGCTGGCGAACAGAAATGGCACTACTAGGTCAAGGAAACTGTTCGGACGCGGGCACTAAGGCGCTAAGGCGCTAGTAATGGTGATGGTCGCACGGCCGTGCTCGTGTGGCCATCTCTTTGAGAGAAGGAAATCATGACAAAGTCGGCTTGGACTGTCGTCTGCATCATTGCTGCTGTCGTTTTCGCTGGTATTTCTGTGGTTTCGGCGGCGCTGAACGGGTGTTCAGCAATGGTGGAATTGGCAAGCGGAAACAGCATGCCCATGAAGTGCCACTGGACCTTTGTGGCCTGTGCCTTCATAGGCATCATCGGAATTGCTATAGCGCTTCTTGGTATTGCTTGCAAGGACAAATCGGGACGAAGGGTGATAGGGGCTCTTAGTGTTGTTTGTGCGGCTGTTGTAGCCTGTATCCCTGCTCCGTTCGGGATTGGGCTGTGCGCTGCAGCCGGGATGCACTGTTACTACACCGCTTACGCCGTGTGGGCACTGTGCGCGCTTGCTGCCATTATTGGCATTGTGCAGCTAGTAAAAGCCGACCCGTCTATGGCAAACCTTCCCAAGCAGTCGCTGTAGAAGCGGCTTTTGGAGCGAGACGCCGAGTGTGCCCTTGCGGCTGTCTTAGGACGTGGATGCTCTGCACAATCGCCTACGTGCGGTTGCTTTGCGTAGTAGCCCTTGTGCGCTTGCTTTGCGTAGTAGCCCTTGTGCGGCCGCTAATCTAAAAATAGAAAGGAAGAGTTGAGAGTTATGACAGGAAAAATCAAAGCACTTTTGATTGCCATGTTATCTGCTGTAACCTGTTTTGCAATTGCTGGTTGTAGTGGTACTTCAACCTCGTCTAGCGCGTCAAGCAGCACTGATGCGACGGCTAGCGAGGAAAGCAATGCACTGGTAGATAGCGGAGGCATGTATGTTTCTGCTGAGTGGTTGGCCAATAACCTCGACCAAGTCATCGTGGTAGACGCGCGCGACAGCGAGTCATATGGTGCAACTCATATTAAGGGTGCTGTCAATTTAACGTGGCAGGAAGTTTCGCATGCATCAGATATCCAAATTGGAGAAGAGGGCTGGGCTGAACTTCTTGATGACGATGCCATTGCTAAGGCTGCGGCGAAGGTTGGAATTGATGGTTCCAAACCGGTTGTTGTCTACGCCGATGTTGCTGCAGGATGGGGCGAAGATGGACGTATCATGTGGACCTTGCGTGAGGCCGGCATCAAAGACGTGAGTGTGCTTGATGGAGGATGGCGCAAGTGGGTAGGCTCTGGCAACGCCACGGAGGGTGGATCGGTTGTCAATGGAACAGAAGTTTCACCTATCGATGCCGAAGATGCTGATCCAATTGATGAGGTTGACGGCGACTATGTGAAGAAACATCTAGACGACGCAGTTATTGTTGACGCACGTACCGAAGCTGAATACGAAGGCGAAACGGTTGTCTATGAGGCGCGTATGGGTCGTATTCCCAATGCTGTAAACGTGCCGGATCTAAGTCTGTTTAATCAAGATGGCACCGTAAAGACCGAAGAGGAGCTCACAAGTATTCTTGATGAAGCTGGTCTAACCGATAAGGATGCCTTGGTTATCACCTACTGCACCGGAGGTGTTCGTGGAGCAAACGTAGCAGAAGTTTTAAGTACTTTGGGATATACGAACGTGAAAGTCTATACAGCTGGGTTTGCCGAGTGGGCAGGTAACGACGACAACAAAGTCGAAGCTGAAGCAGCGGTTCCCGAAAAGAGCGCCGCGTAGAATTTCAGAGAGCCTAAATTAGCCGCAAAGAGCCGCAGAGTTGCTGAGCCGCAAGGCCACAAAGAGCCGCAGAGCCGCAGAGCCGCAAGGCCGTAAATTGCCTTAGAGCTGAAAAGAACCGTGCTGCGTGTCTTGAGGCTGGGCTGGTTTTGGCTCTCGAGTATCGTGATATGCTCAGGCAAGCAGGAAACAAATTGTACGCGAAGGGCTGTTTGTTCGTAAAAGAGCTATTGCCCATGAAAGGTAGCGATGAGCGCCACTTTAGATGACTATCGTATTGTTCTTAGGAAGTATACGGGAAAAGACGCCAGTGCATGCATTCCTGAGGGCGTAACTACCGTAGGTGAGCGCGCGTTTGCAGGCAATGCCACCTTGGAATCGGTTGTCATCCCGAAGGGTGTTCGCGGCCTTGATGAGGGCTGCTTTGAGGAATGTGGCTTGCTAACTGATGTGGTGGTGCCATCTACACTTTGGCGTATTGAGGCGCGGGCGTTTAAGAACTGTGTTTCGCTTACAAACATCAAGCTTGGATGCGAGTTAGGTACGCTTGGCCAAGAAGCATTCTTTGGATGCAGTGCGCTTAAAGGTTTGAGCATGCCTGACAAGGTCAAGCATGTGAAGGCTTCCTGTTTTGAGCGGTGTACTTCGCTTACATATGTTGACTTTCCCGATACTATGGTCGAGCTGGGTGCAGGTGCCTTTCGCTTCTGCACCTCGCTTGTTGAGGTCTTATTGCCGGAAGGTTTAACAAGGCTTGAAGAGGGGATGTTTGAGGGCTGTGAAGCGCTTGAAATAGTGTTTCTGCCCTCAACTATTGAAGAGATTGAACCGTATGCTTTTGCGGGGTGCCCTCGTCTTATACAACCGATACTGCCCGAAGGCGTTCGAATGGTTGACGAAACTGCATTTGCCGAATTGCCGCGTGAAAGCCTTAGCCTTTCCCGCAGCGCCAGCGCGGTCAGAAGCACAAAAGTAAGACGAAGCGGCATTGAAGGCCAATTTGGCTGGGAGTAGCTTTGCGTGGCGCTATTAGCGTCTGCGCCTAATTAGTTTCAGGAGACGAGCGTGAAACAGCTTGTTTTACATAGTTTAAAGATGCACAAGGTGCAGTCGGTATCCATTGTGGTTTCAGTGGCGCTAAGCGTGATGATCGTCTTGACCTTTGGACTGGTCTATGGCGGAGTCATACGTGGCATTGAGGCGGCTTCCGACCAAGGCGGAGCCGACGTTATGTCGGTGCCAAGCGATGCTATGCAATATATCAGCGATACGGAGCTGCTCTACACGGGTGCTCCTGCTGCTATCTATATGCCAAAAAGCATTGTGGAAGATATCGCTTCAGTCGATGGCGCCGAAGCCGTTTCGCCTCAGTTCTTTGGGCAAACCTTAAATAAGGGCTGTTGTTCTACGACGGGCGAGACGCGCCTGATAGGTATCGATGCAGCAACCGACTTTGTGGTCACTGGACTTACAAGTGCAGATGCGGTTGGCTCGCTTGATGAGAGCGCCGTCATAGTTGGTGCGGGTGTTGGAGGAGTCTATGACAACACACTTACGATCTATGACAAGACCTATACCGTTGTTGCGACTATGGCGCAGACGGGTACCGAGTTTGATTCGTCCATTGTGGCTACTATTGACGTTGTGCGCGACATTAGTCGTGACGTCGAAGGCTACGAACATGTTTGGGAGAAGTACGGTGACCCAAGCGAGTTGGTGAGTTGTGTGATGGTCGATGTTTCTGACGACGATGCGCAAGGGGCTATCACACGAGTGAAAGCTAAGTCAAGCTTATCGGGTGTTGCCACGACGCTTGTGCGTTCCGAAGTTGTTGATAAGTCACGAAACCAACTTGAAGCGGTCTTTTTGCTTTTGGCTGCGGCGGCTGTGGTAATGGCTGTTGTCACGCTCTTACAGCTATTTGCACGCTTTTTCACCAGAGTATGGGATCGCAAAAGTGAGCTTGCGCTGTACCGGGCAATTGGTGCGAGCAAGGCACACTTGCGAAAGCTAATAGTCGCAGAGATTAGCTTGCTAGTTGGGCTTGGCGTGATTTGTGGCATCGTGCTTGGATTTCTTGCCCAGGCCATATTACTTGTCATCATGGAAGATGGCCTAGCCTTCCCCTTTGTGTCTTTAGGCTTTGGGTCTTGCGTGGCGCTTGTCCTTGGTATCATCGTCGCGTTTTTATTGGTGTGCCTGGCCTCTGTCATTTGGCCGCTTTCTCAGATTGGCCACCTGGATCCCTCGACCGCAATGCAGCAAGGAGACATCGATTAATATGGCCATTCTTGAGATACAGGGTATTTCTAAGTCCTTCGATGGAAACGAAATCATCCGCGACACGTCGTTTTCTGTAAATAGAGGCGATACCATTGCATTTGTTTCGCCTTCAGGTTCTGGCAAGTCAACCATGCTGTCGATGGCAGGCCTTCTGCTTACGCCCGATTCAGGAGAGATCTTGGTGGAAGGCGGCACAAGCATAGAAACGCTTGACGATTCGGAACTTTCGCGTCTGCGTCGAAGCCTCTTTGGCTTTATGTTTCAAAGTACTCAGCTGGTGGGCTCGCTGCGTGCCATCGAAAACGTTGTTGCGCCTTCCTTCTTTGCTGGCAAACTTGATTTCGATGCCAACGCTCGCGCCTCACAGCTGCTTAGCGAATTTGGACTTGAGAACCGTAGCTATTACTACCCGCATCAGTTAAGCGTTGGGCAGAAACGCCGGGTAGCGCTAGCTAGGGCTATGCTCTTGTCGCCGAAGATCATAATCGCCGACGAACCTACCAACGACCTTGACGAAGCATCTGCTAAAAGCGTGGCGGATGCTCTGTTTGACTACGCCAGCCAGGGAAACGCTGTGCTGTATGCGACGCATGATCCAGCTTTGGCAAACCGTGCTACTACTGTTATGACTATGCACGACAAGCAATACCTGCCAAAGAAGTAGTAAGAGCGGCGAACGCCCCTCTTATGCGAGCGCCTTTTTTTATGCGAGTGCCCCTCTTACTACTTCTCTTACTTGTCTTCCTTTAATTCTTAGCGTTGCAGTATTGCTTGGCGCTTAGTCGAACCAGCCAGGGCTTGGGCCTTCACGCAGTTCCCAACCGCTTGCAGCAAACATCTTCTTCTGCTGGGCAATGGAGGCGCCGCGTCCGCCGTCTTCGGTGCGCTTCACCAAGTCGCGCGGGTTGGTGCCCACTTCTGCCCAAGCAAGATTCGCGCCGCTGGCAGCCGTCATAACTGTGTTCGCTGAGCAGTTCAGCTTGAGTTCTGATCCGGTTGCGAGCCTGTAAATTGCCACCATGTTGGCGTTGGCAACATCGGTAATCATTCCGCGCTCGCATAAAAGCGTGCCCGGTACGTTGATGCGCTTGCCCACACCGCTTGTCTTTGCATTGCTGTTGATACAGCGGAAGGTGGCTTCCATGAGTTCTTCGGGGGTATTTTCAGGCCCTACTGGCTCCACACAGGTGGATAGCTTCAAGCCGGCTTCCTTCATATAGCCGAAGGTCTTGAGGCGGTCTTCAACGGGGATGCCGGTGTCTTCGCCTTCCCTCATGCGAATCGCGTGGTAGGCTCCCTGCGCACCGGCGGCCTTGATGGCCTTCGCGCGTTCGAGCGTCATGTCTTCGGTGTTGACTAAAAGCGGCATGTTAGGGCTAATTACCCCGCGCACGGCCTTAATCATCTCAATCAGCTTATCAAAGCTATAGCTGGCCGTAGTCAGTAGCAGGATAAGGTTGGCGCCGTCTTCCTCGTAAATTTTTGCATACTCCAAAACATCTTCAACTGGAAGCTCGTAGACGCCCTTGCGCACACCGTTGATAGCGGCAAACGAGCAGAACTTACAGTTCTTTGGACACACCGTGCTGTTGAGTCCAATTTGCGCGTGGATTTCGGCGATATTGTCGCAGCAGCGCACGGAAAGTTCTTGGCCTGCCCAGCGGATGAAGGCGGCCTCCCTGCTTGTTTCGGGCTGCTCGAAGAGCACCTTGGTCTCGTCAGGAGTAAGCCCATTTCCTTCCATAGCTTTTTCGACTATTTCGTATACCGTGTTGTCGAGAGCTTTCATCTTTCCCCCTTCGTTTTCGCCTTTCACGCAACCGCGCGCTTTCATGGTAGGTGACCTCGCGTCCATGTGCGGCACGCAGCCCCGCATTTGCGCTTAACAAAGCGCCTTTGCGCCTTTGCGCCTGTGCGTGATAAGCGAAACGTCTCTCTAATTCGTATTTGTATGATACCGTATAATAATAGACCTTAGCCAATATATGAGGCATCGACAAAAGATCTTGCCTCGGAAAGTATGGCAGGTTTGCCTGAGAAAGCTAAAGCGCTAAGAGGGGGAAATCCATGGATCAAGCAGTAATAAAAGCTATAAGCAAGGCGCTCGACGGTGGCATTCTGACTAAGTCTGAAATTGCTACCCTATTTGCGGTTGAGGACATGAGCGAGGAGGCCTTCGCAATCCAGAGAGCCGGGCGTATCTTTTCTGAGGAACTCTTAGGCGGCAAGGCGGAAATTCACGGGCAAATTGGGATTAATACGGGTTTGTGTCCTATGGATTGCAAATTCTGTTCCTTTTCTAAATCGGCTGAAGTATTCAAGGAGCCGACAGCTTTAAGTGCTGAAGAGGTTATTGAAGGCGTACATTCCATGGAACGCCAAGGCGCTAACGCTATATATATCATGGCAACAGCAGACTACTCCTTTGATGACTTTTGCGAAATTGGGCGCAGTGTGCGCGATGCTATGGAAACAGATGTGCCGCTCATTGCGAACGCGGGAGATTTCAGCCAAAGCCAGGCGCAGGACTTGGTGGCGGCAGGCTTTGTGGGTGTCTACCATGTTGTGAGGATGGGAGAGGGTGAGGTCACCAATATACCGGTGTCACGTCGTTTGAAAACCATCGAAAACGCTAAAAACGCTGGGCTTAAGGTTGGCATGTGTGTGGAGCCGGTAGGGCCTGAACATAGCATTGAGGAACTGGTTGAGAAAACCGTGCTAACACGCGATCTTGAAGCGGTATTCTCTGGCTCTATGAGGCGCACCGCCATTCCTTCCTCTGAACTTTTTAAGTACGGCCAAGTTTCCTACGAGCGCATGATGACCATTGTTGCGGCGGTCTCGCTTGCTACTGGCACTGGCGTTCGCGGCAATTGCACGCACGAGCCAAATCAGCTTGCGGTTCATGCTGGCGCGAACTTGCTCTGGGCAGAGGTGGGCTCCAACCCGCGTGATACCGAGGCCGAAACTGCAGACAGTCGCGGGTGGACAGTCAATCGTTGTCGCGAACTTAACGAAGAGTGTGGGTGGGAGACACTCGAAGGCCCATCGGTTCTCTTCTCGTGATTGCACGCGTACAGCGCATCGTAGATGCCGCGGTAAGGGAAGGCGGGCTTTCGCACGAGGACGTCGTGAGCCTGCTTTCGCTTGATGCGGCTTCTCAGGATGCGTATTTCGTGTGCGAGCGTGCACGCGAGGTCGCGTTTCGTGCAGCGCGCGGGCGTGGGTTTATCCATGCGCAAATCGGCGTAGACAAGAACCCGTGCCCCGAGAACTGCCAGTTTTGCCTCTTTGCCGCCTGTAATGGTGGGGGCGATGGTGCGAGCACTGGCGGCGGCGGGAGTGGTGGTGCTAGTGGTGCTGGTACTAGTGACGGGAGCACAGACGACGATGTGAGTGCTGGCGTCGGCGCTGACGTATCAGTCGAAGTGACGCATCTGCTTGAGGTGGCGGTCGATGATATCGTGGGTGCTGCCCGCATCTTCGACCAAGCAGGCGTTCACCTGATTTCGCTCATGGCCACAGCTGGCCTTTCCTTCGACCGTCTCGAATACCTGGTTGCCTGCGTACACGAGGCTGTCTCGCATGACATGCCCATCTTAGTGAATGCCGCCGATATGACGCTTGACCAGGCTCTTCGT
>CAZYOQ010000033.1:0-11644 GCA_964649145.1 uncultured Eggerthellaceae bacterium
CCTACCTGCTGTTTTGAGGATTTATGATTTGCCAAACTGTCAAAAACGGGATTATGACTAGAGGTGAGCCTATATTGGCAAGTGAAAATAAAAGCCCTAAATATGATTTCAAACTATTTCAGCATGTCTTGAAGATTGCGAAGGTCAGCCATAGACATTCCACCCATTCCAGGCATACCGCCGCGCCTCTTCTTGTTCTTTTTACCTTTGGAGCCTTTCTTACCACCTTTTGGCTGGTTCATATTAGAGGTCATTTTTTTGACCATCTTCTTGGTCTCTTGGAACTGCCTCATTACATTGTTTACTTCGGTAACGCTAACCCCTGCACCTTTTGCGATGCGCTGACGTCTGCTTGCATTTAGCAAGTCGGGCTTTTCGCGTTCTTGAGCGGTCATGGAATTGATTATGACAACCATGTCTTCGAAGGCATTCTCGTCCACTTGTCCTTGCCCTACAAGTTTATCTCCCCCAGGAAGAGCGCCGATGAGCTTCGATATTCCGCCCATCTTTCGAACCTGCTTGTTCATCATGATGAAGTCGTTGAGGTTGATTGTGCCTCGCGCAATGCGTTCGGCTTCTAAATGCTCCTCTTCTTCTGCTTGAACGCGCACAGCGTTTTCGATAAGCGAAACGACATCGCCCATGCCAAGGATGCGCTTAGCCATGCGGTCAGGATGAAATTCCTCAAGGGAGTCGGGCTTTTCGCCTGACGATACAAACATGATAGGTTTGCCTGTGACCTCGCGAACCGAAAGAGCGCCACCGCCACGGGCATCGCCATCCATCTTCGACATGATCACACCATCGAAATCGACTTGTTGTGCGAATGCTTCAACAACGTTGACGATATCTTGGCCGGTCATCGCATCTACGACCATAAGGACGTTTTCAGGCTTTGTTGCTTCTTTTATTGCTGCGGCCTCTTCCATCATTGCTTCATCAACATGCAGTCTGCCAGCCGTATCGATGATGACAATATCACGCAGGTTATCTACCGCATCTCGAACGCCATCTTGGGCGATTTTGACAGGGTCGTCTATGTTCTCGCGAAAAACTCGAACGCCAATCTCGCCGCCAAGAGTCTCTAGCTGGTCGACAGCTGCAGGACGATAAATGTCGCAAGCAACAAGCAAAGGAGAATGCCCTTGCTGTTTTAGACGATAGGCAAGCTTTGCGCATGCAGTTGTCTTGCCTGAGCCTTGAAGACCCACAAGCATGATAACGTTGGGAATGCGCGACGAAGTGGCAAGACGCGCATCTGTTGTACCCAAAAGCGCAGTCAGTTCATCAAGCACGACCTTGGTAACGTTTTGCGCAGGTGTCAAAGAATCCATTACATCTGCCGAAAGACAACGTTCCTTGGTTTTTGCAATAAAAGATTTAACTACCTTGAAGTTGACGTCGGCCTCTAAAAGCGCAAGCCTTATCTCGCGCATAGCCGAATTGATATCGTCCTCGGTCAAACGGCCTTTCGACCGCAGACCTGAAAAAATGCCTTGTAACCTAGATGAGAGATTCTCTAACATTTCCTACCACTTTTCCCAGAAGTGCTTCTTTTTTGGCTTCTTGGCTTTCTGAGCCTCGTCGTATTCTACGAATTCTGCCCACGTCATAGGTCTAGATTCCTCTTGCGAGTCTTCCTCTGTCGGCTTGGGCAAGGTGTCACCTTCATTGGTATTAGTCATTTCGGCTTCGTTGATGTTTGAACTTGTTTCAGAGGCACTCTTATCAGGATCCGCTTCGCCTTCGTGGGCATCAGCCGCCACTTCAGACTCATCTCTTGACGATTCAGCTATGGGCACATCTTCAAGTAAGTTTTCACTATCGCCTGCCTCAAGGTCTTCTTTAGGCTCTGCGGAACTTTCTGCTGAAACTTCCTCTTCTACATCAAAGGAAACCTCATCTTCAAGAATCTCATCTTCTTCGAAATCGCCTATAAGGGCAGCTACATATTCAGAAGCATTGAACTGCCTAAGATCGTCAATGCCCTCCCCCACGCCAATCTTAATTATGGGAAGGTCAAGCTCTGAAGAAATCGCAAGCGCGATGCCACCTTTAGCGGTCCCATCAAGTTTTGTGACTATCAACGCGTCAAGGTCTAGGTCTTTGTCAAATTCACGTGCCTGCTGCATACCGTTTTGACCGGTGGTGGCATCAATGACAAGAACGGTGAATACTTTCATGTCGGATTTCTCGGCACGCTTGCGGGTGACATTTACGACCTTCACAAGCTCGCGCATAAGATCGTCAGATGTGTGAAGTCGCCCGGCTGTGTCTATCAAGACAAGATCGGCGCCGATTTTCTCGGCACGTTCAATAGTCTCAAAGCAAACACTTGCTGGATCGCTTCCGCGTTCGCGTGTGACCATTTCTACATTTGCCCGATTAGCCCAAACAGAAAGCTGTTCGATGGCCGCCGCTCGAAATGTATCGGCAGAGCCTAAAATAACATTGCGCCCTGCCTCTGTTTGCGCTTTTGCAATCTTTCCAACGGTTGTGGTTTTACCCGTACCGTTGATTCCAACGAACAATACAACCTGTTTATCTGGTCCTAAAACGTCTTGGCCGCCTTTTGCAAAAGCGGAAATAATCTGGTCTGAAAGTAAGTCGAGCACAGCATATGAATCGGGAAGGTTTAGCCTTTTTGACTCGCTTCGAAGATTGTCTACTATCCTCATCGCAGCCTGGCCACCCATATCAGACAAGATCAAGGTCTCTTCTAGGCCTTCCCAGAAGCCCTCATCAAGACCAGGCCCTCGACCGATAAGGTCGTACATGCTGTCCTTGAACTTGTCACGCGACTTCGCGAGACCGTTCGAGATTTTAGAGAAAACGCCCATTTAAGCTCCGATATATCGTCGTTGAAACGTATGAGGCTATATTACGCCTTTGCAGGAGTTGCCGAGAGCTAATTCCGCGCGATGCCGCGACTGTGCTAGCGGGAAACGCGCCCCTATTCCGCGTGCCGAAGCGCCGCCTCAAGCTTTTGCGATATAACCTTGGTCACACCATCTGCCTGCATAGATACTCCGAAAAGCGTGTCTGCCATTTCCATGGTGCGTCGCTGGTGGGTGATCATGATCATCTGAGTGTCATCCCGCATTGCGTCTATGAATTTGGAAAGCCGACGCAAGTTCGTGTCGTCAAGTGCAGCCTCAACCTCGTCGAGTATATAGAAAGGCGTTGGACGTGTCCTGTACAAGGCAAAAAGGAGCGCCAAAGCCGTAAGCGATTTTTCTCCACCAGACATTAACGACATCTTCGTTATTCGCTTGCCAGCTGGCTGCGCATGAACCTCAACGCCCGTATTTTCAAGATCATCTGGGTCTTCCAAAGAAAGTTTGGCCTTCCCACCTGGGAAGAGCATTGCAAATACCTCTTGGAAATTCCTATCGATCTCATCAAAGGTGTTTACGAAATCGTCTTTCATTCGGCTTTCTATAAGCTTATTGATTTTGGCAAGCGCCAAAGTAGCATTTTCGAGGTCTAAGAGTTGTGAGGACAAAAAGTCGTAGCGCTCTTTAAGAGCTGCATACTCGCTTGCGGCATCAGGGTTAATAACGCCAAGACCTGCAATGCGCTTATTCAGCGCACTTTTCTCCTCTTCGATTTGCGAGCGATCCTCGATTGCAGGAATTTGAAGCGCATGCTCCAAAGACACTCCAAGCCCTTCTGTAATTTGGGTAATGGCCGCTTGCACTTGCATCTCTATCTTGGCCTTTTCAACCCGCACATCCGACATGCGCTCGCTTGCGGCGTCATACGCGCTATGAGCCTCGTTGGATTTGAGCCTTAGCGACTCTGTTAAGGAATGTAGGCCTGAAGTGCTGTTTTGAGCCTCAAGCGCCTCTTCGGCAAGGCTGGTAGCCATATCATTTGAAGCTTTCGCGAGAAGATTCAAAAGTTCCACGATTGCAGCAATTCGCCCAGCAGAGACAGTCTTTGCATGCCTACTTGCTTCAAGTGCACTTATGCGCTCTTTTGCAGAACTTAAATCTTGCATATGCCTTGCAGCGATAAGTGCGCTGTAAGACTTCTTCTCAGATGCTTTTGCAAGATCAAGTGAGGCCTTCTGAAGAGCCTCAGCCGCATCAAAAGCACTCTGTCGGATTGGTTCTAGCTTCTGGGTGATATCGTTTAGTTCAAGTTTGTCATTTTCCAGGCGGGCCTCTAGCGTTGATATCTCACCCTCAAGCCGCTCGACATCTGGACGAGCCTCTTCGATTAGCTCACTTGCCTCTGTAAGGCGCAAGTCAGCATCGTCAAGTTCACGTTTGCTGGCGCCGAATTTCTCTAACGCTTGGCTAAGAGCACTTTTTGCGCTTTGAATCTTGCCTTTGAGCTCTGCTAGATTTTGGCTGGCCTTCAAACTTTCTTGTTGGGCATCAGAAAGCGCGCTTTCCGCTAATCTTGCTTGCTCGAAAGCTTCAACTCTAGCTTCCGTAGCGTTTGCATAAGCTTCTTTTAGCTCGTTTAAGTGGCGGATTCTTGCAAGCGTTCCTTGTTCTTCTTCAAGTATGGATAACCCAACAGAAACCTTACCAGACGGCCATACAATACTTCCATCATTTACCACAAATCTAATGCCTTGAGTATCTTTCGAATGAGCATCAAGCGCATCATCCAAACTTGGGCAAACAACGACATCCCCAAGTATCGATGAAATTGCCCTTTCATAGGCTCTATCGCATTTGATCTTATCTAGAAGGGCAAACCTATCACCTGACAAAGAAGATGAAACGTCCACTTTGTGCGAAGTGCCATCCAGCAAGACAAGTGTTACCTCGCCAGTATTGCCTGAAGTTTCAAGAGCATCAATTACACCCTTAGCATGTACGGCATCGATGACCCCAAAAGCTGACATATCAGAGCCAAGAAGAAGTTCAACCAGCCCTTCATAACCAGATGCAACCTTTATGGCATGAGAAATGGCAGTATTATTGACGTCGAATTCTTGAGAGTGCGCTTGCACCCATCTTCTGGCGTCGCCCTGGTTCATCTCGCGTCTACTTTCAAGGCCTTCCAATGCCTGGATCTGCGCTTTGATAGATTGTTCTTGGGAAGATGCCTCGTCTCGAGCCTCTCGCGCAGCATCCCGTGCACGCGAGCACTTAACAAGAAGCTCATGAGTTGCTTTCTCTTGCGTTTCCAGCGACTTTAGTGCAAGCTTAAGAGAATCAAGTTCAACTTGGGCGTTTTTCGATTCGGCTTCGTCCTTTACGACACGAGTCTCTAATTGCGCTTTATGGTCTTCTAGAACTTTCATCCTAGCAAGCCCGCTAGTGAGTGATTCTTGCGTCAATGCGCGATCTTGACGGGCGTGTTCAAGACGGCTTGTGCAGTCCGAAATCTTTGCAGAAAGGCTTTGCTGCTTGCTCTCAAGATCTGCCTTGCTCGCATCGAAGTCTAGTGATTGCTGCTTGAGTGTATCGTATTTCTTAGAAGCACAATCTAGTGCCGTTTCTGCTTCCTTTTCATCTAAGTGTGCTTTTGCAAGCGACTCTTCCAGCTTTTCAATTTCTGACCTTGATTGCTCTAGTGAAAGCGCTATTTCGCTTGCACGGGCTGAGGCTTGGCGTTTTCTGTCACGCGCAAGCGCTATGGCTGTCTCAATATGCTCAAAACTTGATGCTGCTTGGGTCGCGCGCTTTGAAACTTCACCTGCGTTAGCGCTATCTTGCTGAATCTTTTTCTGAAGAGAAGCGGTTTTCGCATCTACATCGTCAATCGCTTCCTTGCATTTGGAAAGCTCTTCACTTAGTGCCTTTTCAGCAGCACCGTTCTCATTGTGTTTTACCTGCAGATTTCGTAGATCATCAACTGCGAGCTTGAGGCTAAGATCTAAAAACTGCCCTGAAAGATCTTCATATATCTGCGCCTTTTTCGCTTTACGCTCGAGTGGACCAAGTTGCCTTTTAACCTCAGAGACGACATCTGTGATGCGATCAACATGGTTTTGAATTCGCTCCATCTTACGCGCACTGCGCCCCATGCGCTGCTTGTGCTTCAAGACACCTGCCGCCTCTTCAATAAGAGCGCGCCTGTCTTGAGGCTTAGATGCCAATACAGAGTCGATAGAACCCTGCGAGATAATCGAGTGAGTGCCTTGACCAAGACCTGAATCGTGCAGGATATCAAGAACATCCATGCGACGAGCTAGAGCCCCATTTATTAGATATTCGCTCTCGCCTGTCCTATACATTCGCCTTGCGATTTGGACTTCTGTAAAGTCGACAGGAAGGGTATGGTCTGAATTGTCCAGCACAAGTTCCACTTCGGCAAAAGAAGTGGATTTTCTAGCAGAAGACCCAGAGAAAATGACATCTTCCATAGCTTGCCCGCGTAAGTTTCTGGCGTTGCGTTCGCCAAGCACCCAAAGCACTGCATCTGAGATATTGGACTTGCCAGAACCATTTGGACCTACTATTGCGGTGATACCAGGTTCCATCTGAAGTATGGTTTTATCGGCAAATGATTTGAAGCCTTTAAGGGTAAGGGACTTCAAATACATTAGATGGCACCGCCTTTGTTGTTCTTATTCTTATTTCGCGAGTCGCGTGATGAGTCACGCTCATTAATATTATCTTGCGAATTGGGAGAACTTAGCAAATTAGGCGACTTACTGCCTTGAGACGCCTCTAGAGCCTCGCGAGCGGAATTTGACCTGACCTTTTCCATGTCGCTTTCCCAAACAGACTGCTGACGCTTGCGTTCTTGTTCTTTTGAAGCGCGCGCCGATGCCTTCTTTTCCTTCGCCTCTTTTGCCGCCGTCTGGCGTTGCGCCTTCTTCGCGCGCTTAGCTGCTTGGTCTTCCTTGTTGGCCTTGGCACGCTGCTTCTTTTGCGCCTCTTTCTTGGCTCGAGCCTGCGCCTGCGCCTGTTCCTTTTTAGCCTTTGCCTCGGCATTTTGGCCTATACCGAAGAACTCGGATAACCTTGCAAGAGTCGATTTAGCCGCTTGGCTCTCGGCTTCTTTTTTGGATCTTCCAGAGCCTTTGGCAAGAGCGTGACCGTCGGCAAAAACTTGCGAGACGAAAGTTCTATCGTGTGGAGGCCCTTGCGTTTCCACAATCTTATACACCGGGGTGATGCCGTCTTCTTGAAGTTTTTCTTGAAGTTCGCTTTTTGGATTAGTAGGAGCTTGTGCCTGAGAAATAGACATCTTCGGAATGAGCGTTTTTTCAATGAAGGTCTGTGCTTGACTTATTCCTCCATCCAAAAACAAAGCGGCAACTACGGCCTCATACACGTTTTCGAGTGCAGAATGCATTCCGCGACCATGAGTTCCAGCCTCAGAGCTTCCAAAAACGATAATCTTTTCAAAACCAAGCGATTGAGCAAGATCAGAAAGACTTGTACCAGAAACAAGTGATACCTTAATTCGCGTAAGACCGCCTTCGTCTAGGTCGGGATATTTTGTGAAAGCATAAGCCGAAACGATTGCACCAAGAACCGCATCTCCTAAGAATTCCAGCCTCTCGTAGGAGTATTGAACTGGTCCTCCGTCTATCGCAGAAGGATGAGTTATGGCTGAAGCCAGAAGCTGCTTATCTTTAAACTGGTACCCAAGAATATCTTCGGCCAAAGTAATTTTTTCGGCCTGGTATTGCGATATGTCGTGAGCGTCATGCGTCATTGTATTTACTAGTAAGCCTTTGAAATTAAATTGTTCGAAATAGATGCCTCTATAGCGCCTTTGACGTTAGCCCTGATTTCTCTAGTGCAAGCCAAAATACCATTTTTGATGGCCTCAGCATTCGAAGAGCCATGCCCTATCATACAAACCCCATTAATTCCCAAAAGAGGCGAACCACCAAAAGAGTCGGGGTTCACGCGAGTCTTTAGCTTTGAAAGATTATCCTTTACAAGCAAGGCGCCTATTTTTGAAAGAGTAGTGGCCATGAGGGCCTCTTTAACAAGCTTCAATAAAAACCCTGAAGTAGACTCAATTGTTTTCAGCGCGATATTTCCTGTGAATCCATCTGTAACCACAACGTCAAATTCTCCCGCAAGCATCTTAGAGGGTTCTACATTGCCACCAAAGTTCGAAAGCTCTTTAGCAAGAAGCTCATGCGCCTCGATAGCTGACATGGAACCTTTAGCTTCCTCTTCCCCGATGTTTAAAAGACCAACTTTGGGGTTTTGGACGTTCATAGTGGATGACATGTAGGCACTGCCCATTTGTGCAAACTGAAGCAGATAGTCAACCTTTACATCTGAATTTGCACCAACGTCAAGAAGGAGCGTGGGCTTTTTATAAGAAGGAAGAATTACTCCAAGTGCTGGGCGCTTAATACCTTTGATTCTTCCGATATGCAAAGTTGAAGCAACTAGGCAAGCACCAGTAGAGCCAGCAGAAAAGAACCCTTGAGCCCTTCCCTCTTTTACAGCTTTACATCCAAGCACAATCGAAGAATTCTTCTTCGACTTGACGGCCTGAGCCGGGTGTTCTCCCATACCAATAACCTCTTCGGCAATAAGAGGTGTACAGTGATTAGCAGACTCGCAAAACGGCACAACAAGCTTATCGGGACCACAAAGAATGACCTCGATATCCTCATCTGATTCGCATGCTAACTTGACGCCTTCTAAAACTACGTCTGGCGCTTTATCGCCACCACATGCATCTACAGCTAGTACGGCTTTCTCGCTCACAAGTCTCTTCCAATCAATGCTGGTAAAAACCTAAAAGGCCTAAACGCCAGCGCATTTAAGCCTTTTAAGAATTAGCATGCCATAAAAAAAATGGCGCGTTCGAAATTTAATTTATTCGGTCTCGAGAACTTCGCGGTTCTTGTAGTAGCCACAGTTAGGGCATACACGATGAGGAAGCTTAACCTCGCCGCACTGTGGACAAGTAGAACGAGCCGGCGCATCCATGCGATCATGGACGCTTCGACGACGATGAGTGCGAATGCGTCCCATACGTTGCTTAGGTACTGCCATTTTGAATCTTCTCCTTTTTTAATTTGAACACGCAAGCAAAGCGTGAGTTTTCCATCAGTCGTGCGGATTTCACGCACAGACTTGGAATTATAGCAGACTAGTTACCGAAATCGAAATCTTTTAGCACCTCAAACGCCTTATTTGCGCTACCTGTTTGCGTATCGTTTAAAGGTGGGCACCCACAGTCTCCCTCGTTAAGATTTTTCCCGCATCTAGGGCATAAACCTTTACAGTCCTCGCGGCAAAGAAGCATACGCGGCACCTCAAGCAAGATAGCCGATTGAATCAAAGGAGCAATATTGATTGTCTTGTCAGCTGGAAGATAATCGAACTCGTCAGCTTCCATGTCATCTGGAGGAGCGTCTTCTTCTGCGATTATGTAGTAGCCTTCAATCTCGCCTGTAAACTCAAACGCCGCATCTTCAAGGCATCGAGCACATGAGCCTAGTCCCCTACCTTCGACAGTTCCAACAACAAGTAAAGCGCCACCTGTGTTCGTTATATCTATAGCCCAGTGCAGCGGTTCTTTGAATTCATAGAGGCTAGAGGCACACTTAATGAAGTCCAGACGGACGTCTTCTTCATAGTGCTTGTATTCTGCTGGAGTGAACAGCTCTTTTGGAATTTCGATGCGAATAGGCTGCATATTAAACCTCCTAGAAAACCTTGAAATTCAGGATAATCAAATATGCCTGAAGCGAAATCGCTTCAGGCACTAGTTTTGAAAACAGCTTGTATAGATTAACTACATCGAAATTGAGTTGCTGTTCAGCCTGTCGCGAACCCTGCGTACCTGCCCAAGCACGCTATCAAGGCTCTGTTCGACATGGGAGAAGACCTCATCGGCATAATCTTCGGCACCAGCACGCGTCTCACGCTCAAGTTCGCGGGCATCTGCCATGATTGTGTCGGCCTGCTGCTGCGAGATGCGGACTATCTCTTGTTCTGAAGCGATAGTCATAGCCTGGCTTCGCGCGTCTTCAATCAAACGGTTCGCCTCGTCTTCGGCATCTTCCAAGAGTATCTGACGCTCACGCACGATCTGGCGAGCCTGCGAGAACTCGTTAGGGAAAATATCGCGAATCTCGTCCATGATCTCGAAAGCACTAGCAATGTCGACTTGCCTTAAGTTGCTTTTTCCGAAAACGGGCTTGGAATCCTCAAGAAGAATAGAAAGCTCTTCTAGAAGTCCTAGAACACCGGTCTCGTCCATATCTTTCCTCCAATTAACGGATGGATAAAATCACACAATTATTTCGACATTGTATCATAGGGTTGAAAAGGCTATAAATTCGCGCGCGCAACACACCGAAGAGAACGCAGATACACGCGCCCGAAACGTTTATGAAGGCCTAAATAAGCAGCACGCTTTATATAGGCCGCCTAATAACAAGGTAGCCCAAATGAGATATTTGAAAATACATTTAGCCTGTATAAGTGTATTATGATTCATGCGATTCTTGGATACTTGCTAAGACATCGAGTACTTGTGGAAGGGTTCTATTTTTTGCTAGTCTGGACTGAATGCCTGCTGGTGTTCGCTGTCGCCGTTGCGGTAGCTATAGCCACAACGCCTCTTGCACGCAAGCTGGCAATCAAATTTGGTGCGATTGATTATCCTGATAAAAGGAGAGTCAACAAAGCTCCTGTACCCCGAATGGGCGGCATCGCTATGTATTTGGGGATATTCGCCGCATGCCTTGTACTTATCCTAGGCCACCACCTTTTCGGATGGATTGACCCATTCGAAACCACCTTCGCAGATGGGGTTAATTACGTGCTAGTGGCTATTGGCGTGACATTTATGTTCATTGTTGGTCTTATTGATGACGTGATAGACCTGCGTGCCAGCTATAAATTCATAGGTCAAATAATTGCGGCAGCTATCGTTGCTTCTTCGGGTCTGCTTCTGCAAAACATACAGAATCCTTTTGTTCAGGGTGACTTCATACAATTCGGATTGTGGGCATACCCCATCACTATTCTTTACCTTATATGTTTTGCAAACGTAATAAACCTAATTGATGGGCTTGACGGGCTCGCATCGGGCATTAGCGCTATTTCTGCAATCACCATATTCATTTTCTGCATGTTTTCCTCAAGATTCGATGCGGCACTGCTTTGTTTGGTTATCGTTGGTGTCTGTCTAGGATTTTTGAAGTATAACCACCATCCGGCCTCCATCTTCATGGGCGATAGCGGATCCCTACTTTTAGGACTAAGTCTTGGAATCGTTTCGTTGATGGCGGTTGCTAGGTCTACGCTTATAATCTCGCTTCTTGTGCCTTTGCTAGCAACAGCCATTCCAATTCTAGATACCGCTGCCGCAATCATCCGCCGCAAGCGTGCTCATCAACCAATTGATGCTCCAGACAAAGGGCATATACACCACAGAATGCTCTCTGCAGGATATTCTCAAGATTCCACAGTGCTAATAATTTGGGCATGGACGGCAATGCTGGCCGTTTGTGGGCTGATCATGGCTGAATCGGAAGGCATATTCAGAATAATCGTGATCATAGCCGTTGCTATAGTCACAGGAGTGGCTGTATACAAGCTCCACCTCCTAAACCCCGTGCTTCAGCATTACTACAACCCTAGAAAGAGGAAAAAGAAGTAACGGCGCACAAGCATTAAACGCGGCTTTAATAAACGTAGACCGTGGTTCCTACAGGGATATTCTTATTGATCCATTTCGC
>CAZYOQ010000034.1:0-11181 GCA_964649145.1 uncultured Eggerthellaceae bacterium
GGACCGGGGTGGACGGACCTCTGGTGGCGCGGTTGTTGACCAACAGCATGGCCGCTTAGCTACGTCCGGAACGGATAACCGCTGAAAGCATCTAAGCGGGAAGCCGCCCCTAAGATGAGTCTCCTTTTTGGTAAGGGCCCTTGTAGACTACGAGGTCGATAGGCTGTAGCTGTAAGTGCCGTGAGGCATTCAGGCGAGCAGTACTAATAGCCCGAGCTCTTTTTTCTCATCGATTTACGTTTGTTGTGTGACTGAAATTATCGTGCGCATGCAGAAGCCAAGGTGCACAGTTTTGTGTGTGGCTTGCGAGCGGAACCATGGAGCGGGGGTCCCACCCGATCCCATTCCGAACTCGGCAGTTAAGCCCCGCATCGCCGATGGTACTTCGACTTTAGGTCGCGGGAGAGTAGGACGTTCCGCTCGCAAGCCGCACATGAAACGAATTTTAAAAATTAAGACCCCTTGTAAGGGTCTTTTTTTATTTTGTTATTCCTGCAGCATGCCTTCTTCGCAAATTAAATATAGGAACTTTTCAAGTAGAATATGCCTTTAGAAATAGTCATTATCGCAATGAAGCGGGGTTAGCTTTGAGTTCACGTACTGAAGACATTAAGAAGGCCGCCGAAGAGGCTCTCGATGATCATTCGAAGATCGATGAGTATCTGGAAAGCCTTCAAGGCGATTCTAGGATACAGCGCCAGAAAGCAGCAGCCATTCTTGCTCAGATTGCAAGGACGAGTAAGGAAGTACTAGTTGACTACACTCAGACTTTTGTTGATGCGCTAGATCTTCCAGAGGCTCAGACAAGGTGGGAGGTTCTAGATATTCTCTCGCTTATTTGTGAGGATGATTCTAGGACGGCAGAAAAGGGCTTGCTTGGCGCAGAGGATGCTCTTTTCGATGAAGATTCTGGACCTCTTCACTTTTCTGCCTTGCGTTTTCTTTGTAGTATTGGGCGCACAACTGAAAAGCGGTCACAGAAAGTTTGGCCTTTGATTAACGAGGCCATCCAATGCTACCACGGTGATGTCGAATACAACGACATGCTGCTTGCTTTAATCGATTTTTCGGAAGGCAAGCTGGCCGCCGATGTTAAAGAGGAGTTTATTGCGCGCATGAGCTTTGATGCTGAAAACGGTAAAGGCACACTTGGCAAACGCTCTGCGACTATTGTCGCAAATTTGAAATAAGACTTATTTGTTTAAGCTGCCTAAGCTAATTTCTTATAGCCCACATAAGTTTTACAAATCAGGAGAATTTAATGGTGCATCACGATGTCGTCTTGATTCCAGGTGATGGAATCGGAATAGAGACTTCTGCGGCAATGAAGAAAGTTGTGGAAGCTTCAGGAGCTAATATCAACTGGATTGAGGCTGAGGCCGGGGCTGCTTGTATCGAAAAGTACAAAACGCCGCTTCCCGAACTAACTCTTGAGGCTATTCGTGAATATAAGACTGCTATCAAAGGGCCTGTTACCACTCCTGTAGGTAGTGGGTTTAGAAGCGTTAATGTGTCTTTAAGAAAACAGCTTGACTTGTATGTAAACCTCCGCCCGGTTTTGTCTATCCCGGGGGCTGGCGGTAGATATGAAGACGTGAACCTTGTTATTGTGCGTGAGAATTCTGAGGATCTTTATGCTGGCATCGAATTTGCGGAAGGCGAAGATGACACCAAAGAGCTAATCGACTTTGTATCTAAGCACGATAAAGGCAAGATCCGCCCAGATTCGGGAATCTCAATCAAACCTATTTCTGCAACAGCTTCAAGAAACATTGTTGAATATGCTTTCGACTATGCCAAAAATAACGGACGCAAGCTTGTCACCGCAGTGCACAAGGCCAATATCATGAAGCATTCCGACGGGCTTTTCTTGAAGGTGGCCAGAGAAGTTGCAGAAGAAAACGCTGATTTCGAAATCGATTTCAACGACAAGATCATAGATGCCTTCTGCATGAACATGGTTATGGATCCCTCTCAGTTTGATGTCATTGTCTTTCCGAACCTTTATGGCGATATCGCAAGCGACCTTTGTGCTGGTCTTGTTGGGGGTTTAGGGCTTGCTCCAGGAGCCAACATTGGTAAGGAATATGCGGTATTTGAGGCAGTGCATGGTTCTGCCCCCGATATCGCAGGCAAGAATCTTGCCAATCCAACAGCGCAGATTCTTTCCGCCGCGATGATGTTGAATCATTTAGGCGAACAAGACGCAGCTCAAAAGATTCGCGAGGCGGTTCTTAGTGTTTATGCCAAGGGCGAACATCTCACAGGAGATATCAGGCGTTGTGTAAAAGGCTCTGCTAAGGGTGCAGCTCCTGTTTCATGTACAGAATTCACAGATGCGCTGATAGCCGAACTGAAATAGAGCGCTAAGTTTCGGAGGGTATATGCAAATTACAGCGACAAGCTCTTTGAGTGTAGATGGCAGACAATACGCCTTCTATTCGCTGGCAAATCTTGAAAACTCGCAGAAGCTGCCTTACTCGCTTAAGGTACTTCTGGAAAATGTTATGCGAAATGCGGCATCTGAAAAAGAGGCGCAATGCATGGCAAGACGCATCGTTGATGCCGCCACTAAAAGACAAGCCGGAGACGAAATCGAGTTTTCTCCGGCCAGGGTATTGTTTCAAGATTTCACTGGAGTTCCAGTTTTTGTAGATTTTGCTGTCATGCGTGAGGCTTGTGCCAATCTTGGCGGCAATCCTAAAAAGATTAACCCTCAAATACCTTGTGACTTGGTAATAGACCATTCGGTCATAGCTGACCAGGCGGGTTGTGCAGAATCGCTTGATGCAAACATGAAGCTTGAATACGAGCGCAATTGCGAGCGCTATGAATTCTTGAAGTGGGCGCAAGCATCGTTTGAAAATGTGCGAATAGTACCGCCTGGGCAAGGTATTTGCCATCAGCTAAATATAGAACAGTTCGCAAATGTAGTAAGTGAATCGCCATCTGGCCAAACTGGTGATGAGGGACGTGCGCTAGTCTATTTCGATACTGTTGTTGGAACCGACTCTCATACTCCTACAGCAAACGGAATTGGCGTTTTAGGATGGGGAGTTGGCGGCATTGAGGCTGAGGCTGCGGCTTTGGGTCAGCCTATTACGACGCTGGTTCCGAAAGTTCTTGGCGTCAAACTTACAGGAAAGCTTGCACCCGGCGTGGCCGCAATGGATGTAGCGCTCACGTTTGCGGAAACGCTTAGAGAACGTGGCGTTGTTGGAAGCTTTGTTGAGTGTTTCGGCGATGGTGTTAAGCAACTTTCCGCGCAAATGCGTGCTTGTATTTCAAATATGACTCCCGAATATGGGTCTACATGCACGCTTTTCCCAGTGGACGAGCGCACCATAGATTTCTTGAGGCTAACTGGTCGCAGTGCACACCAGGTAAAGCTAGTTGAGGCTTATGCCAAGGCGCAAGGCTATTGGGCTGACGGGTCAAGTGACGAAGAGCGAATCTATTGCGAGGTAATAGAGCTTGATCTTGGAAGCGTTGCCCCATCGATGTCTGGTCCTTCAAGGCCTCATGATCGATTCAACTTGGCCGACGCCCATGAGCGCTTCAAACAGATTTGCGCAGACCGTAAGCTGGATGGAAGCAGAACCTGCGAAGTTGATGTGCTAGGTCAAAAATATCAACTATCCGATGGTGCGATAGCTATTGCTGCTGTAACCAGTTGTACCACTGCAACCGACCCTGCGATGATGATCCAGGCTGGCCTTATGGCCAAAAACGCGACTGAAGCAGGGCTATCTCCTGCTCCTTGGGTGAAGACCATCCTGGCGCCGGGCTCTCACGCAACCGAGATGCTCTTAGACGATGCTGGGCTTCTTAGCTACCTTCAAAAGCAAGGGTTTTACACTTGCGGCTTTGGTTGCATGAGCTGCATCGGCAATTCCGGGTCTCTTTCAGATTCTATGCATAAGGCAGCCTCAAAGATAGAGCTTGCAAGCGTGCTTTCGGGCAACAGGAACTTTGAGGGACGCATTTCCCCTGATGTTTCGCAGAATTACCTTACGACGCCAGCGCATGTAGTGGCCTATGCGATTGCAGGCACTATTGATATCGACTTAGGCAAGCAGCCTCTTGGGTATGATACGCAAGGTGCACCTGTGTTTCTTGCCGATATTGAGCCTTCACAAGACGAGGTTGACTTGCTTGTTTTAAAATGTGTGAATGCCAGCTTATATGAGCAAGGTTCTACTTCGCTATATGAAGGCGATGAAGTATGGCAGTCTTTAAACACAGAGGCTAGTGACACGTTTGATTGGGACGAGAATTCCACTTATGTAAGGCGTCCACCCTACTTTGATGGCATGACTATGGAAGTAGAAGGAGCACCTGCCATACAAGGGGCATGTGTGCTTGGTTTGTTTGATGATTTTATTACCACCGATCACATTTCTCCGGCGGGAGCCATTGCTCTAGACATGCCCGCTGCAGACTATTTACAGGCAAATGGAGTAGAGCCGCGCGACTTTAACACCTATGGAAGCAGACGCGGAAATCACGAGGTCATGATGCGCGGAACCTTTGCCAATGTGAAGCTTGTAAACAAGCTTGCAGGTGGCAAGCGCGGAGGACACACTCTCAATTCTAAGACAGGCAAGCCTTCAACGATATTTGAGGCCGCCGAGTATTATAAGGAAAGCGGCACCCCTTCAATTGTTATAGCAGGCAAGATGTATGGGTCTGGATCTTCTAGAGACTGGGCGGCAAAAGGGCCTATGCTTTTAGGGGTTAAGGCCGTCCTTGCCGAAAGCTACGAGCGTATTCACCGTTCAAACCTTATAGGTATGGGCATATTGCCCTTGCAGTTTTTTGATGGGCAAAATGCCAATACACTTGGATTGGACGGCACGGAAAGTTACGATATATCTAGCATAACCTTTAATGAAGGCGTGCCTGAAGAAAATCTCGCGCATATTAAGGCCACTAAAAGTAACGGTGATGCGATAAATTTTGATGCATTGGTCAGAATCGATACGCCAACCGAAGGCAGGTATTACGAAAACGGTGGGATCTTGCAGTATGTTTTAAGAGAGCTGGTATAGCTTGCACTCCCACGTCTGAAACAATAGGAGTTTAAATGGCGAAATCAGGACTAGAGTCGTTGCTTGAGGCTTTGAGAACTCAAGGCGTCAATACCGACGACATAGGTGGTGGCGCTGCTGGAAGCAGCAGCACTGGCGCTGCCAGCGAAGACAAAGATTCATCTCACAAAGATAATAGAACTAAGAAAAGTAGCGGCAAGAAGAAGGGTAGCGATGGTTCGCCTGTCAAGATTGACCTTTCGTTTTTAGACGATGTCCACGGTCCTAAAGGAAAAGGCGGCTGGATTGCGCTTATTGTCATAGTGATATTGGTGCTAGCTGCGCTTTATTGGTGGTTTCACCCACCTATCAGCATCAATTCTGAAGGTCTTTGGTTTGTAATTGGCGTTATATGCGTAGTTGCGCTTGTATTTATTTTCCACAGGCACACAAGCTATAAGAATGGCAGCGGCAAGATCGAAAAAAGCCCCAAGGGCGCAAAGCGTACCAAGTGGCTGATGGTGCTGCCTATTGCGATAATTGCATTTGGGCTCATTGGTGCTCTGTTCTCTAACGCTATCGTTCCGGGCAATGCTGAAAAGTATTCCAAGGTACTTAATACTGACACGCTGGATTTTGCACAAGATATTCAAGAAGTTGACTATTCCAAGATTCCTATAATCGATAGGGATTCTGCCATCTTGCTTGGCAATCGCGAGATGGGCACAATTCCTGAGTACGTGAGCCAGTTTGAAGTATCTGACCTGTATAGTCAGATCAACTATAAGGGCGAGCCTGTGCGTGTAAGTCCTCTTGGATATGCCGACCTTTTCAAATGGTTTACCAATCGCGAGGCTGGAATTCCTGCATATTCGCTGGTGAATATGACTACGCAAGACTCCGAGATTGTGCGTCTTGGCGACAATGCTATCTTCTATTCGCAGTCTGAGCCTTTGGCTCGAAATATCGACCGCTATGTTCAGCTGAAATATCCCTTCTACATTTTTGATGAGCTTTCCTTTGAGATTGACGAAGATGGTCATCCATGGTGGATTTGCCCTGTGCGTACTTTCACGATTGGGCTTTTCGGCGGGTATACAATCGACCGCGTTGTACTTGTTGATGCGACAACAGGGGATTGTCAAGAGCTTGCCGTTTCCGATGTGCCTGAATGGGTGGATCGTGTCTATCCTGCAGACCTCTTGATTGAACAATATAACTGGTATGGTGCCTATCACAATGGCTGGCTGAATTCGTTTTTGGGTCAGGAAGGCGTTGTGGTCACAACACCTGGTTCTGATGGCGCACTAGGGTACAACTATATTGCCAAAGATGACGACGTCTGGATATACACTGGCGTTACCTCTGCAACGGCAGATGACTCTATTATCGGATTTGTGCTTGTGAACCAACGCACGCAAGAATCGCACTTCTATAGCGTTGCGGGCGCAACCGAGGTATCGGCGCAAGATTCGGCAGAAGGGCAGGTGCAGAACTTACGTTACACTGCAACCTTCCCACTGCTTATAAACGTGGCTAACCAGCCAACTTACTTCATGGCGCTTAAAGATGCAGCGGGTCTTGTGAAGAAGTTCGCGATGGTTGATATACAGCGCTACCAAAACGTGGCCGTTGGAGACACCGTGGCCGATACGCAAACGGCTTACGAGACGCTTCTTGCCACCAATGGGGTGCTAACAAACGAAACCGATATTTCAGATGTCGAACAGGTAAGTGGAAAGATTGCCAAGATGACCCAAGCGGTGGTTGACGGCAATTCGCATTTCTATGTAAAGCTTGAAAATGATGAGAATATTTACGACTTTGCCCTACCGGGGCTGCTTGATATCGTCTTGTATTCGCCAGGGGATAAGATCACCTTTACATACCTAGCTTCCGATGACGTTAATTCTGTCTATTCTATTCTGAACGAGAACGGCGAGAAAATCGCAAGCGTTACAGATGGCACGGAAAGTGCCTCTGGTGAAGAAAACCAAGAAGACGAAGTTACCCAAGAAAGCGAAGTTACGCAAGAAGCTTTTTGACGCTTTTTGACGAGAGAGGATTCTTCGCTTAGAATAGCTAGGCTAATTAAAATCGTTCCGCTGAAGACAGCTGGCATCCTTTGAGGATTTAATCGCAGAAGTTCTGCGGCCCGCCGAGGTGGTTGACTTGATTGAGTCTTGTCGGCCTCTTGCGTTCTTCTGCAAGGGGTCGTTCCTTTTCCAGGTCGGCCAATGCCCCGAATAGGGCGGAACCCGACTATTGAAAAAGGAGGTGTAACAATGCCTAACGCACAAAATGTTGAAATACTTGAGAACATCAAGAAAGATCTTGAGAATTCTTGCGCAATGTGGGTCGTCGACTATCGTGGTTTGACGGTGAAAGAGATCCAAGAGCTTCGCCGTGGTATTCGCGGCGCAGATGCGCAGATGAAAGTTTACAAGAACACTCTTGTTCGCCTTGCTCTCGAGCAAACTTCAGGCCCTGACATGGATGCTGTCTTGTCTGGCCCTTCCGCATTCATTTTTACTGGCGAAGACCCGGTAGCGCCTGCAAAGGTTATCCGCGATTTTGCAAAGAAAAATGAAGCTTTGGAGATTAAGGGCGGCATGATGGACGGAGCATTCCTAGATGTTGCCCAGGTCGAAGCTGTTGCGTCTCTTCCTTCTCGCGAGGAACTTATCGCAAAGCTTCTTGGCACTATCTCCAATCCGCTCGTCAAGACCGTGCGTGTGCTCAACGGCCCGATGGAGTCCTTTGCACGCGTGCTTTCTGCAATCGCCAGCGAAAAAGAGGCTGCTTAGCGGCCTGACTGGAAGACTAATTCTTCCGAAGTATGAAAAGATGGAATCGACCAGACAGGTCGCATAACAGAAAGGCTTAAACAATGGCTGTAACAAAAGAAGAAATTATTGAGGCTTTAAAAGAAATGCCTGCTCTAGAGCTTTCCGAGCTTGTTAAGGATCTTGAAGAGGTATTCGGCGTTAGCGCTGCTGCTCCTGTTGCTGTAGCTGCTGCTCCTGCAGCTGGCGACGGTGGTGAGGCTGCCGAGGAGAAGACCTCTTTTGATGTTGTGCTCGAAGGCTTTGGCGACAACAAGATCTCTGTTATCAAGGTTGTTCGCGAGATCACAAGCTTGGGTCTTAAGGAAGCTAAAGAGGCTGTCGAGAGCGCTCCTACCCCTGTTGTTGAGGGCGTTGACAAGGCTAAGGCTGACGAAGTCAAGGCTAAGCTTGAAGAAGCTGGCGCAGCTGTAACCGTTAAATAAATTTATTTAAATTTATTTAAGTAAAGCTCTGGATGAACCCGCATTTGACGTTTTCAGGTTTGTCCTCATTAGGACGAAGTTGATTCGGTCGTATGACACGCCATCTTCGGGCACTCCAGAGCTTTTCACTTATTTGATTGAGCCTCGTATGCACCCGCATTCGGGGCTTTTTTACGCCTGATACTTTATGATATGTCATTTCGACTGAAGCTCAGAAGGAGCGTAATGGAGAAATCTTGCCGCAAGCCAATTAGACGTGATTGAGAAAATACCCGATAATCATCATATGGAAAATGATTGGCAGAGTCGAACTAGGCGCATTGCGGGCGATGAAGGGCTTGATAAGCTCGCAGCGTCTCGGGTTTGTGTTTTTGGGCTTGGGGGAGTTGGAGCTGCTTGTGCGGAGATGCTTGCTCGCGCAGGAATCGGATATCTTGCCGTTGTCGACAAGGATGATGTAGAGCTTACCAACATTAACAGGCAAGTTATTGCTTTTCAAAGCACAATTGGCAGACCTAAGGTTAAAGTCATGGCTGCTATGGCAAAAGATATCAACCCTGATATTGAGGTCACTTCGGTTAAGGCTTTCGTTAGATATCAGACCATCGATGAGATCATGGGCGAAATTTGCCGACCTGATTATATTATTGATGCACTCGACACACTGACGGCTAAGATGGCAATTGCCCTATATGCTCAAAGGGAGGGCATTCCATCTATTTCTGCAATGGGCGCCGCTAACAAAACCGACCCAACCATGCTTCGTTTCGCAGATTTATTCGATACCGAAATTTGCCCGCTATGCCGAGAACTGCGCAAAATTGCTAGGAAACAGGGTCTAGAACATATGAAGGTCTTGTATTCCCCAGAGAAGTCGATAAATGTAGCGGCAAAAGATGGGGCGCAGCGTTTGGAGAAGACAGAGCTTGGCACAATGCCGTACCTTCCGCCTATCATGGGGCAGATGATTGCCAGCTATGTCATTCGTGACTTGCTTGAAATGATATAAGGAAGATTATTCGCAAACGTGAGTAAGCCCTTGGTTTAGAACTGTGTAAACGTGGTCGTCGGCAAGGGAGTAGTTGACGTTTTTTCCCGATCGTTGCGATTTAACAAGATGAGCTTGCTTGAGAATGCGTAACTGGTGAGACACAGCGCTTTGGCTAGCATTCACTGCTTCTGCAATATGGGCAACGCAAAGTTCGCGACCCATTAACGAGAAGAGAATTTTCACACGCGTTGTATCGGCAAAGACCTTGAAAAGGTCGGCCAAGTCGTAAAGGGTTTCTTCGGTAGGCATCTCGTCGAAGATGCAATTGTCTGAGTTTCCGGCACAGCACGAGCATGCGCCAAGAAGCGAGCATTCTAAATCTTGCCTGGCGTTTTCTGTGTTCTTTTGAAAATCTTCGTTGGCCATGAAATGTCTCTCGAATTAATTCAAAGCGGGGGAATTATTTTGTGGTTGCTATCAATATAATTGTAAATGAAGCAAATATTGGCATTACCGGAATAAATGTTTAATAGCATTCATTTCGATTGATGTGCAAATATAAGCGTGTAGGTGTTAAAGCTATTCGCTTTATGTGTGAAGTGCTGCAAAGAACTGAGTGCCGCGTTTGAGACAAAGAGAAAATACTGCCCGTGAGGCGGCTTTGGTAGAGCCAGAGCCTGTTATGGGGTTTGAAAAATTCGGATATATTCCCATGCAAGGCATTTTGAACTGCCGAGACTTAGGTGGGATGCCAACAAAAGATGGCCGTCGCATTCGCAAGCGAAGGCTTATGCGTTCAGGTGAGTTGCATGATGCAAGCGTATCGGATATCAAGCAGCTTGTACGTATGCACGACCTTGAATACGTCATCGACTTGCGAACTCCTTTCGAAAGCGAGAACAACCCTGATCCATTGCCCATGATGGAGGGGATAGAGTATGTCAGTCTTCCGGTTTTGAGTGACAGCGCTGTTGGGTTTAACGGGTTTAACAAGGGAAGTGTTTTAACCGATGTGAAGACTCTACGCACTTTTGCCGATGACCCGTTTGAATATGTTCGCGAAATGTATCGCAAGTGTATTCTTGGTGAAAATGGAATCCGAGTCTATTCTACGTTTCTGCACGACCTTCTAAAGACTAAGGAGGGTGGCTCGCTTTGGCATTGTACGCAGGGGAAAGATCGCACTGGTATAGCTTCTTTACTGGTTGAATTTTCGCTCGGTGTTTCTTTTGAGAATATAATGCGCGATTATCTTGCTACGAACCTTTTCATCAAACCATGGGTTGATAAGGTAACGTCCTTGATTCGAAATAAGGTGGTTGTTGGGGGTTTGGGTGTTAATTTGGACGCCTATACGTTTGCATTTACACAATATTTGAACACCGCGCTAGATACAATCGTTGATAATTATGGTTCTGTTCAGAACTATCTTGCAAAAGGTCTTGATTTTGGACCTGACAAGCAAGAACTCTTGCGGAAGCTATATCTGGAATAGTTGGGATGCGGCTCTCCAAATGGGCTTTTAAATGGGCTTCAATGGGCTTTAATAGGAAGTTTGGAAAAAGAAAGGTTTGCAATGGCAGTTTCTTCATCGGCTGAATTAAAACAAGCTGTTTTGGTACTAGATTTCGGGGCTCAGTACGGGCAGCTGATTGCTAGGCGCGTGCGCGACCTGGGCGTCTACTCCGAGATTGTTTCGTGCGATGTTTCCGCTGATGAGGTTCGCGCGCTGGCGCCTGCGGCCATCATTTTGTCGGGCGGGCCGGCCAGTGTCTACGCTGACGATGCTCCTGAGATTGACCCGGCGATTCTTGACCTTGGCATTCCGGTGCTTGGCTTTTGCTATGGCCAGCAAATCATGGCCACAACCTTAGGCGGACACGTTGGTC
>CAZYOQ010000035.1:0-11074 GCA_964649145.1 uncultured Eggerthellaceae bacterium
TTTACCTAAAGTCATCACCTTGGTCGCCACCGAGCAGCTTCGCGTTCTGCCTCATATGCTCTTCTTTCTCGGCATAGCTCACGAAATTTTCCGGGGGGTCTTGAATGTCTAGGATCTCGACCTCATAAGTAAGTTTCTCTCCAGCAAGAGGATGGTTCATATCGAATTCTACAATGCCATCCTTGATACCGATGATAGTAGCAAGAACGGGCTCACCATCATCTGAACTGTGCATGACCACGCGCCTTCCAACCTTCAGATTGTTTAGCGGAATCTGGTCAATCGGGATCTTCTGCGTGAAATCGTCAAGATATTCACCATAGGCGTCATACTCGCTAATAGTGAAGGTCTTTTTCTCTCCCACCTCGTTCATTTTAAGAACCTCGTTTTCAAGACCATCAACAACAAGGTTCATTCCTGTTTGAAACTCTAGTGGTTCGTCTGCTGTTGTCTCAACAAAAACAGTGCCATCTTGAAGTGTGCCTTTGATTACTAGCTTGACTGTTGAACCTATTTCCATGAGTCTCCCTCTCCTAGTTTTTCCAAACCATAGCGGCTTTTCTAGCTTTGCTACTAGTAGCTTTACGGCTTTTCTGGCTATGAAACCTCGGTAACAATGGCATTATCAGTAAGATAGTCGGTCGCTTTCGTTTGGCGAGCTATCTTTCTCACATCAGCCATACGGTTCGAACTTTCCCACTGCTTTCGGCTATCTTTACCTTCTTCGCCCTCGAACATCGCATCGATATCGCTATCTTCGATGTTTAAGTCTTTTTCGGTAAACAAAGCTTCCAAAGCACAATCGATAGAAGCGCGATACTTAGCCTCTTTATCGATCTTCTCTTTCAAGGCATCACCCTCAACACTGTTTTGGAGCATCCATTGCTGAAGGTTAGTGCCCTGCTTTTCCATGTTCTGCATGAATTCGCGACCCACGTCTTGGCGAATGAAGTCGACATAATATTCAGGGACCTCACCATCAAGTTTCTCGATCAGCTTCTCTATAGCGCGATCCACCTTGATTTTCGGCAGTTCTTTGTTCTTTTGCATGCCAATATTGCGACGCATCTCCTTGTAGAGGTCATCTTTATCCACGCAACCTACCTTCACGGCAAGCTCATCGTCAATAGCTGGCAATATCTTTCGTCTGAAACCTTTAACATCCACCACAGCATGCAAATGCCCGTCGCCATAATCTGACGTGCCGTCGGGGTTGATAGCATCGAAATCGAATTCGAGAATATCGCCAACCTTAGAGCCAATAACATTCTCGTCAAAAGTTTCAGGCATAACGCCTTCGCCAAGACCTATCATGCGGCTTTTTGCAGACAGGCCTCCAACAGGCTTATCGTTAGAATCACTTACCGTGATTGTTGCCATAAGATAGTCACCCATCTCGGCAATATGTTCATCGTCGTCGATTTCCTCAAAAGAGTGGTAGTAGTCTTGAAGAGCCTCAAGTTGTCGATCGATCTCTTCGTCTGTGACCTCTTCTGAAGGCATTTCAATGGAAACTGGATCATAGTCTGTAAGCTTCATGATAGGAGCTACAGCGCCAGATACAGTGAACTTAAATGGTTTTCCCTCTTCAAGTGTCGTGTCCACATTGAAGTCGGGGTTTTCGATGAAAAGGATATCAGCGTCGTCAATAAGCTTATAGGCCTGCCCGTTTATGAGAGTCTCGGCAACGCCACCCATTGCGTTTTCATGTCCTCCAACGCTTTGCTCTAGCACAGCTTTAGGAGCCTTACCTTTACGAAAACCCTTTAGTTCGCGCTTTTGGATATCGGCGAAAAACTCTTTGGAAGCTTTATCAACATCTTTCGGTGACGCCAGAATGGTTAAGACAAGTTCTTGCTTGCCATCATCCATATATTCCCGGTTTTGCTCGGTTATTTCCATGTGCATACCGCCTTACAAAGTAACAAAAGCGTCAGGGAACTGCTTATTGGCATTGAGTACGTCTTGTGAGGTATCGCCATAACGCAACCATTCAGAGTCGTGCTCGTTACGCTTAATCATTGCATCTTCCATGACAAGCTTTAAAGCCTTGGTCTTAAGCGCGTAAGCTTCCATCTGCTCAAGACGTCCATCCATCTCAATCTGACGGCGCTTGTATGCCTTGTCGTCTATGCTGTCACCTGGGATAACCGCGTAGAAGTCCTCCGCGTCAAGCGTCAAATTCTCGTGCGCCGCATATGCCTCTAGCGCCGCGTCCTCACGAAGGCTTTGAAGTGTGCGAGCCTTATTGTCCTCATAAAGCTTCTCTTCGGTAATGCCGCGCTCTTCTGCAAACTGGGCTACATCTTTGCCCTGACGGAAAATCATGTCCTCTAGCCTCATGTTCGCAGCATAAAGGGCATCTTCCACAAGGTCTTCGGGCAGATCTCCCTGAAGTCGCGTTGCAAGTTCTGCGCAAACAACGTTCTGGTCGGCTAGTTCCTGCACCTCGCGATTGTCGCGGTACATGTTATAGCGAATGAAAATGAGCAACTCTTCAACACTATTAAAGTCGTCTGTATGAGCTTTGACCCAAGAATCGGTAAGCTTTGCCTCTTCTCCATCTTTTGCACAGTTGTAATTGAGCCAGTTGATGGCCTGTTCTTCGATAACGCTTTCTGGTATGCGAACCTCTGGCGCTATAACGTAAACAGGCCCGTAAGAGGTAAGCGTGAAATTGCTCTTCGCCATCGATATCCCTCCGCCTTAATTTGTCTCTATCAAATGCATTTGGCTATTTTACAAAATTATTGCTTGATTGCGTGAAGGCACACAGCCTTATATGTAGCAAGATCGCCATCAACACATTGAACGGTCTTGTCAGGCTTGTATCCCCTGCTAGCATCGACGTCATATTCATCGACGATACGAGGCTTACTGAAGCCAACAGAAGCGAGCATCTCGCCATTTTGCCCTTCGGTGAGCGCGGCCTGGATGCTGTTTCCAAGGTCACGCGCAGCATCTAAGAAAGTAGCGTCGTGAGCATCACTTGAAAATACAGTCTCCATGATAAGAAGCCCACCGGGCTTGAGTACGCGTGCCATCTCGCGAAGAGCCTGCTTTTGGTTGTAAAACAAAGTGATGGCATTGTTTACGTATACAGCATCAAACGTTCCGCTTCCGATACTTGCCGCCATCAGGTCTTCAGGGTAGGCCACGCGAAACTCCATATTGTTTCCCTTAAGCCCGCTATCATGCCAAGCACGATCTGCTCCTTGCTTAGCCTCTTCGATATAAGATTCCACCCAATCGGTGCCCATAGCGAAACCGTCGTTTCCGACCATCGAAGAGATCTTGTATATGCCACGACCCCGACGACATCCTATATCAAGCACTTTTTTACCTTTAAGCTCGCTTGCCGGAAGGTGCATCTTGCAATCACTTGTGAATGCGTATTCAAGCTCTTTTTCATTGTAATAAGCAGCAAGCACGCTTTGATTCACGCTTTGACCCGCATCCTGGCTGGCGGAATCGCTCACACTTTGAGCCGCATCCTGGCTGGCTACCTCATCTGCAGCAGAAACATTCGTAGGACGTTGTAAATCCTTCGACGACATTGTTGTACCGCCGCCGATAGCTGCAGCGCCTGCCATGTCGAGACTCGTGAAATCTAGCAGGCTGTTATCGCCATGCGCCTTAAAGCTTTCAACATTGGCTTCCAATTCGGCAAGCTGCGAAGCCCTCTCCTCAAGACCCATACGCGAACTTTCCACAGACAGCATGTCGCTGAACGAATAATATGCCTCGTTTCCATAGTGAGCTAAGTATTGCGTTGTAGTCTTTCGAGTAGCAAGCTCTGCCAAAAATACCATCATCTCGCGACTCGAGAAGCAGCTGTCCACGAACTCGAAAGCGTTTGTCATCTTCTTGCTCACGGCGTCAACCATAGGCTGAAGATGCGCAACTTCTTCTTTGTATGCGCGTTCTAGTGTGTGGAATGCTACATCTCCTTCGCAGGTCTTTTCAGCCGTGCATGTCGAAACGAAGCTTTTGAGTTTAGATATGCTTATCTTCTCGCGCCTGATCGCTTGCGCAGACATAATTCCAGAATTAACTTTGCGGGCAAGAGCAGCCTCACGCTTGGAGATTACGGGCACAAGACTTAGGTCTATAGTGCCTCCACGGATAAGGCTATCCTTCACTGCGCGGAGTACATCCCTAAGCTCGATAATGACTTCTTCGGTCTCAAGCGTTTCTGCGCAATCATGGGAAAGGGAATCGATCATGAGACCCATAAGAGCAATTCGCTCATCGAAATCGGCTTTTTCCGCACGCGTCTTGATGGTTCCTGAAGCGCTACCATCCAAAATAGAGCCAACTTGGTAGTCTGAACGATACTTTTCAAACAGTGAATAGTAAACCGAGAATTGGTCTGCTATTTCCTCGTCGCGTAAAAACTGCACGATCAAATCACGATTGACAGGCTTTTCCATCTCCTCATAAAGTGAGATTATGTGGGCAAGATCTTCCCAGCCGCGAGTAGTAACAAACGATTTCCCGCCACCTGCCTTAGTTTCCACCTTATAGAAACAGTCCTTCTTCGTCTCAAGGAAGGTGGTAACGGCCGGATGCAAACCCACTTGCGAGGCATATGTCTTAAACGCGCCGTAATCGGGCGTCACGTCTATTTCGCGAAGGCGATCGAGAGTGACGATATCGAATTCGTGAACTTGCTTGTTATATTCAGGCGGGTTTCCCGCGCAAACTACAACCCAACCATCAGGCACGCGATGCTTGCCAAAAGTCTTAAACTGCAGAAATTGCAACATGGAAGGGTATAGGGTTTCAGAGACGCAATTTATTTCGTCGAGAAACAAGATTCCGCAGTGGATTTCCGTCTTTTTCATGTATTCGTAAATCGCACCAATAATCTCAGACATGGTGTATTCGGAAGCCTCATATTCATAGCCCTCGAAGTTGTGGTGTTCGATTCTTGGTAGCCCCAAAGCAGATTGACGCGTGTGATGCGTCATGGAATATGAGACTATTCCTATCTCTAATTCCTGGGCAATTTGTTCCATGATCGCAGTCTTACCAATACCAGGCGCACCTAACAAAAACACCGGACGCTGATGTACAGGAGCGATCACATACATTCCAGCATCATCAGTTTCCAGATACGCTTCAACCGTGTCTTTAATCTGCTGTTTTGCGCTAGCGATATTCATTGATCCTCCTAGATCATCAACTTACTTGCTCTCGAGCAGAACCTTAGGTGCACGCGACAGCAACTTAGCTTGTAAGTCATTTCATTCTTTCTATATCTCGCTCATCAATTGTTAGCTTTATGGCCCAAGGCGGCACTGGTGGAAGCTCACGCGAGCCATCATCAACAAAGACGAAAGCCACCTCGAAGTCAGGCATTTTCTCTGGAAACTGACCAATGCCATCTGTGAAGTAGATCATGCCCTTAAGGTCGCTGAACTCACCTTGGGCGCGAAGCATTTCTATATAGTCGAAAGTTGGACGAAAGTCAGTGCCTCCAAAGCCACGTATTACGAAATTTCCGCCTTCAAGAAGTTTTTTGACGTCGCCAACATCTTTTATTTTGAGGTCGCTTTGAACTTTAGAGTCGGCCTGAATAACGTGGATATTCACCTCACGCGAAAAATCTTCCGATTCTTTCAAAATAGAGAAAGTGTGCTCGATAAACTTACGAACCAACGGACCGCTCACAGATTCTGAAGTGTCTATCGCAATGGCAAAGTCGTGTACTGTGTCGGATTCCTTGTATTCAAGGGGTTCTATAAAGGGCATATTGCCATACATATCCATACCGAAAGTGTAATAGGTGTAGTCGAACTCTTCTGGGTTCAAGCGTATCTGCTCGGTTATGGTCATGAACTTGCGAAGGAAGTCTGTGTAGTCGTAGGTCTTCCTGTTAGCAAGCGCCAAGTTCGCTATAAGGTTTCCTGCCTCATCCCCCCATTCTTTGGAGAATGTCTCGAGGTTCATCTCAATCTCTTTAGCAAGCTCTTCCCATTCGCGCCTGTCGGCTTCTTCATTTGTGTGGTCGTTTTCAATGTCGCCAAAGTTAACCATTCCATCGCTAGTATCTTCAGCCTCATCATCTGGTGTTTCAGACGCAGAATCATCATTTGCTTGCGCTTCTTCCTCGCCGCCTTGCGAGCGGCTCTCTTCTTCACCAGACTCATCATTTCCAAGGGTTTCAGTGCACAAGCCGTCATTTTGGAAGTCGGGGTTTTCGTCATCCTCGATCATTTCCTCATTCGGGTCGTTGTCGGGAGTATCGCCTGAAGCTTCCTCACGCGCGTTCGCTGGCCATGCAGCATGGTCGTCGCGTTCAAAAAGATGCTGCCATTCGGTCAGGTTTCCACGACCGATGCCATTATGATGCTGCCCCTCAGATGTTTGAACTAGCGCTTTAAGAAATTCATACACCTTGTTTGGAAGAAAGCTTCCCGAGGCAAGCGTCACCTCGTCGATGACGCTTTTGCGAAGCTTGTCATCCTCGCTTGGAAAACGATCGCCACACAGATCTATTGCCACACTTTCAACTATCATGTCGCAAGTTAAAGACCAAGCCTGAGCATTCTTATGAGTTCTATCGTATGGGTGCTTGAAAATGCAATGAAAGACCATATGAAGATAATCTCGCACCATTTCATCAAACGATTGCCTAAATCGGGCGATTATGCGTTCTGGATCGTAGTAGATCTTGCGGCCATCAGTTCCTATCGGATACAACATTCCGCTTCGCTGCGGCACTAGATTCATTCTCCAAAGAGCACGATCAAGGAAGCGGAATTTCAGCATCAGCTGGACACGAGCCTCTTCGATTATGTCTTCTGCAAGCTTATCCTCGTCATGTCGACGTTTCTGTACAAGCTCGGCCTGGCTTATGCGGGCAACCTCCTTCGATGCCTGCATGGTCTGCATGCCAGAGACCCCCTCTTTGGGAGTCAAGAATTCATCGCCGTGGTATTGAGTCTTTATCGGTTCCATACTAAAAAAATTATAAATTCAAATAATCAGGATTGGCACAACTGAGCGAGCGAAACATCCAGTGGTTTATATTCGTACGTCTGAGGGCCAAGCGGCCTTCGCGCCGCGCCGAGCCCGAAGAAAGTACGAAGATGAACCGCTGGGGTTCCGCGCAGCGACCGATTGATTTTGAGTTATAGCTCAAAATCAATCTCCATAGTGCCAAAACGACGCTGTTTTTGCTCGAGCAAATAATTTGTGATTGATGCATCCTGTACGCGCCCAACCGCATCAATTATCTCGCTAATGTTGCCATTGTTGATATAGCCAAGATCCAGCAAGCCTTCGATGACCTGCTTATCATCGTGCTTTGCCACGTCTATACAAATCTCATATATGTGGCTTCGAAGCGCACTTTCCATCAAGCCCTTATTAGTGGGTGACATGTAAATTGGTTCGCTAAGCCTATCAACTATACGCTTGCCCTGTTCATAGGCTCCAAGCTTGCCCTCTTCGGCATTTCCTCCGAAACCAGTGCGATTGACTATGGAGTTATCGTAACTATCGAAGATAGTTTCAACATTGATGAAGCTTGGCGAACCGAAAGCCAAAGACATCTGTTGTGCCGCGCGTGAAGTATTCGGGAACTCGAATTCGAAGTAATCGTGCCCGAAGGCCGGCTTAGACAAATCGACATGGATAAGTTCAAGCAAGCTGTCGAATGCAATTCCACGCACATCAATAGCAACCACTTTGTCAGAAACGGTAAGGCTACGCATACGACGCACGCCGTTAAAAGCATAAGATGCAATGGCTGTGACAGACTCTGGAACAACAACATCTGCCACTTCTCCTGTGCAAAGAATCACACGATCCTTACTGGCATCCATATGCTCTATTAAAAGGCCGCTTTCCATATAGTACTTTGGATTATATGGGTCGACTTTAATATGTCTAAGAGCAGGCTCAACCGTCCCATGATGCGCTCCATAGGTTATAAGCGCGATAGATCCAATTCTTGCAAGCGTTGCTGGTATATGTAATTCCTCAATAGAAGTATCGAAGAATGCCTCGTCGTCAATGAGTGTTAGGGTGGAAGATAAATTGACTTTTATCAAGTTTTTACATGCTTTGAATGCGCCTTTGCCTATTGAGGTAAGCCCCTCATTAAGCGTTACCTCTCTTATAGAATCGTTTTTAGCAAAAGCACCTTCATCTATGGCAACTGTATCGTCTTTCAATGTGTATTCGATTGCGTTCTCGTCCATCATACGAATTAGGTGGTAACCGTCTTCTCTGGTGAAATAAAGTCCGCCGCCCTCATCGATGAACATCTGCTGGTCTGAACCCTGCGCAATCGAAAATGTTGCGCTCTTGCCAGAATAGGTAAGCATTGTGCCTGCCGCTACTGGGTTTCCAAGCTCGATAATGCTTGATGGAAGAAGAAGTTTCGATATCGCTGTGCTAGTAAAAGCATTGCTCCCAATTGATAATAGCCCTGAATTTAGAGTGACCGCACTAAGATTCGTACAATCAAAAAACGCACGTTCGCCTATTGCTTTTAGGGATATAGGGGCGCAAAATTCGGATATTTTTGTCTTAGCGAAGGCGTAGTCTCCAATAAGTTCTAAGGTTTGCGGAAAGAAAACCTTCTCAAGCCTCTCGAAATTACTGAAAGCCTTTTTCGCTAGAGCCTTACAACCTTCCGCGATTGAATATTCTTGAACTGGCACTGCCAAAACTAGCATCGCAAGCCCATCTTTGCTGTAAAGCGCAAGACCATCTGATGCCAAATATTCGTTATTCTCGTCAACCGAAATTTTTTCAAGAGTGCTTTTCACAAACGCACCTGGCATCACTGTGTGAGTGCCTTTCCCGATAGACAGGCTTTTCAATCCTGTGGCGTCAAATATCGAAGGCGTAATTTTCTCAAGAAGGCCTGGAAGGGTAATTTTCTCTAGTTTTGAGCACCCTCTGGTCCAGCTTGAGTCGTACTTTTCTAATTGCGATGAGTATTCAATAGATTCCAAAGCCCCACAATCGCGAAATGCGCAAGGACCAATTGAAAGCACGCTGTCAGGAATGCTTATGTGGCAAATATTGGTAAGTTTCGAACATGACTCTGAAGCTAAGGCAACTACAGGCTTGCCTTCGATCGCATCAGGTATCACAAGGTCGCTTAAGCCTTCAGGACACTCGCAGCCCTCTATCCTAATTTCTGAATCGTCTAGGATAGAATAATCCCAACTTACTTTCGAAGAATCGGTATAGCAACCAGTACCCGATTGCCTTAGCTCATCAATTCGCCTAGCGGCCTCAGATGCAAGACGGCGCTCGTTATAAGCGTTCTGTATTTTTACGAGGCCTTCATAGGTGTCTGTAATGTCTCGCATTACAGTTGGCGAAAAGCCCCCGAAGCAGACATCAAGCCTCTCCAATTCAACAGAAGGATCGATATGTCTACGTACAGTGTCTTTATTTTTTGGCGAATTGCTTAACAGAACGCCTGATTTTAAGCTTTCGAAATGCTTCGAAGTTTGAAGGTTTTGAGACGTTCTAAATGATCCGTTATCGACCATAAGATAATCTCGATAAATGACCGATTAATCTAGGCCGAACTTTTTCTTGTTCGCCTCTGTGCTTGCCCATGGAGCGCCAGCGGGATTCATCTTACGTCTTGGAGAAAGCTCGTCGGCGAACATGATGCAATAGCGAAGGCCTTTAAGGGTCACATACAAACTTGCAATCTCGTGTTTTGTACCATGATTGAATACTTCATAGGTAATCATTTCACGATCAATCATTGGCTTATAGACATCGTCATCCAAAATCTTATCTAGGAAGATGTTTGTTGACTGCCTTCCTAGTTCGTCTTGTTTTAAGGAAATATTGTAGAGAATGTTCTCTTGCTCCTCGGTGAGCCGACCAAGCTCATCAATTTCAGCAAGAATTTCCGCCTCTGTAGCCATAAGCATCTCCTGTTAAACGAATATTTACAAAAGCTATTGTGACACCAAAGGTTGGTTAGAGCAATTATAGAAATAAAATCTTCACGGAAAGATTGTGAACAACAGATTGTTTGCAAGACAAAGACCTAAGAGTACCTATAAGTTTCACACCAGGCTGTTTTTTCGTATAAAAAAAGGAGCCACAGCTTCTGCTGCAGCCCCTTTAGGTGTAAATAAAGCTTACACTCCAGCGTAACCCTTAGAAGGGTCGGAATCGCCAACACCAGTATCGGTGTCGCCAGCCTCGTTGCCGGTACGCTTCGTGGAGGTATAGCCGCCCCATGCACGGGCGATAAACTTATCCTTCACAAAGAAGATCTGAGCCTTCATAAGGTCAGCCTGAGTGACGCCCTCTTCAGCCAAGGCTTCATCCTTGCTCTTGCCTTCTGCAATGAGCTTGTTGAGAGCCTCAGCCGCATCAGGGGCATCCATTGCCAAGAATTCATCACGTGTCATGTCATGCTCCTTCTTATGGTCTCTAACACGATCCTGCGGCCGACGGAGCAGCCGCAGGACAATTGTATAACAAAACTTTATAGCTGGAAGAGAACCATTGGACGATCGAATCTTTTCATCTTTTCGATCATTTCGTCCAGAGTTCCATAGTACAGAGTACCGGACTCTTCAACCTGGCATGCCAGAGGACGCTGACCAGCCTTTTCACCTTCAGGACCATAGTACTTAGTGAAGATAGTGGTTGGGCAAGGAATGTAGAACCATTCCCAGTTCTCGCCACATGAACGGTCGCCACCCTTGAAGAACGGACCGACCTGAACCTCTTTAATGCCGTACTGGTTCAGAGGAAGTTCAAACTCCTCTTTGCAAGCGATTTCAGCAGCATGGTTGCCGGAGAAATACCTGTAGTCGCAAAGTAGAGCATAGCGGGTACCGTCATAGCGCGGATCTTTAACAGCAGATTCGTACTGTTCTTCGATTGCCGGATTTGCCATTTATTTCACTTCCTTTCGATTAGTCAGCATCGAGGCTGCGGACGCGGCGAATGTTGCACATAACTCCCTTGTAAGGAGCGCCGAAGCCGAGCTTGCCGATGTTCATGTGGGGGACAAGGCTGTTGAAGTTGGACTTCCACACGCCGTAGAGGTTAGGCTCTTCGCCGTCCT
>CAZYOQ010000036.1:0-10196 GCA_964649145.1 uncultured Eggerthellaceae bacterium
CCAAAGCACGCGAGAAATCCACTTTTGCGAAATAGCTAAGCTCAAAATGAAAAGGCAAAATCGCAAAAGTTAGTTCGAGCGTGCGACGCGTCGAGCCGAGATCACACGTTCCCCGACTTTACCGCTTCGATCACACACGTATCCCCGAATCTCCCGCTTCAACGCTTCTGAAGCGTAGCTACTTGTAGATGCACTTGCCTTTGGTGTCTATTCCAACAAAGACGGGGAATTTTTCGACCTGGATGCGGCGAAGAGCCTCGGTGCCTAAGTCTTCCCAGGCGATTATCTCGCTCATAATTACATGTTCTGCAAGCAACGCGGCTATGCCTCCGATGGCTGCGAAATATATACCGCCAGTATCGATGCAAGCTTGGCGCACGGCCTTTGACCTCTTGCCTTTTCCAATGCTTGCGACAATTCCTGCTTTCATAAGGCTTGGTGTGGCGAAATCCATTCGGGATGCAGTCGTAGGTCCTATAGCGCCAAATGGGCGTGTAGCTATTGGACCTGTAGGTCCTGCGTAAAACAATGTCTGACCGTAAAGCCCGAATGGCAGTGTTTTATCTTTTTGCAGCATTTCAAGGCATCTTTTGTGTCCTGCGTCACGCATTGTATACATCTGCCCTGTAAGTAAGACCTTATCTCCGCATGAAAGGCTTGCAAGCCTCTCTTTATCTAATGGAAGCGTAAGTTCTATATCTTTTGCCATCTCTTATGCCTCCTTGCCATTAATGTTTGACCATTTCTGTTGCGGTATTTCTACTAACTTACCCGCATCGTCAATAAGTGTGTAGCTTGCGCTTCTCATAGCACAGCATCCCATGTTGATGGCGAGAGGGAGCGCTGCTATGTGGCAAGGGGCTGTTTTAATGTGAACCCCAACAGCTGTAAGTGTGCCTCCCAAAGCTCCTGGCCCTATTCCTGTTTTATTCACTTCGGCCAAAAGCTCAGATTCCATCTTTTGAAGTTCTTCGTTTGAAGACATGCTTCCAATTTCTCTAAGCAACGCTACCTTTGCAAGACCTGCGACCTTGTCGAATGTAGCACCAACACCAACACCAATTAGTAGTGGAGGACAGGCGTTTGCGGCCTTCTCGCACACACACGATAGAACTTCCGCCTTAATACCTTCCCATCCAGCCGAAGGCGGCAACATAACAACGCGTGAGGCATTATCAGACCCGCCCCCTTTTAGCATTATGTGCATCTTCACGGTTTTCCCGGGCACGATATGGATATCGGTGAATGCAGGGGTGTTCTTGTTGGTGTTTGCGCGATGGCTTAGTGCGTCTTCTACGATGCTCATGCGCAAATGACCGTCGGTGTATGCGCGGGAAACGGCGCTGTCAAGTTCGCTGAATACGTTGCCGGGGATGTCGTTTTCTTCGCCTACCTCTAAGCATACCCAAACGCTTCCTGTGTCTTGGCAGATGGGTAAACCTTGCTCTTTTCCTATACTTGCATTTGTGATTATCTGTTCCAAGACGCTTGTTTGCAGGCTGTCGGGCTCGCACAAAGACATCTTTTCATAAGCCTCTTTGATTGCGGCAAAAAAGTCTTGGCGAAGACTTGTCGCACACTCGCGTATGGCGTAATATGCGACGCTTCCGACAAGTTGTGGTGTGATCTTAGCTTGAGCCATGGCCATCCTTTGAAGGTATACAATTACAGTCAAATGATAAATCACCTTCGCTCGATCCGAAAACCGCATTGTAAGAGTTAGGAATTTCAAATGGGAATAGCTGAAGAGTCGCTTGAGGCGCATCGTATATGGGACGGTAAGATTTCAACCGACCCGAAAATGCAGATACGTACGCGTCACGACCTAGCAATTGCCTATACGCCGGGAGTCGCCGAGCCTTGCAAAGAGATCGCCAAAAACCCCGATGATGCTTATACATACACTATAAAGTCAAACACAGTAGCAGTCGTAACAGACGGTAGCGCAGTGCTAGGCCTTGGCAACATTGGCCCTTTAGCGGCTCTTCCTGTTATGGAAGGCAAGTGCGATTTGTTTAAGACTTTTGGCGATGTGAACGCCTTTCCTATATGTTTGGACACGCAAGATACCGACGAAATAGTAAAAGCCTGCATTCAAATTGCGCCTGCTTTCGGTGGCATCAACCTAGAAGACATTTCGTCTCCTAGGTGCTTTGAAATAGAGGCTCGCCTAAACGATGCGCTTGATATACCCGTTTTCCATGACGACCAACACGGCACTGCAATAGTTGTGCTTTCAGCGCTGATCAATTCGCTTAAGCTTGTTGGCAAGAGTGCGCATGAAGTGAAAGTTGTTATGAGCGGGGCAGGGGCTGCAGGAATTGCAATTGCGAAGCTTCTGCTGTCTTATGGCTTTAAAAACATAATCATGTGCGGTTCGCGCGGAATAATATCGTCGTCCCTTGAAGGTATCAATGATGCCCAACGCCAGATGCTTAAAGTCACAAACTTAGACGACATTTCGGGAAGTCTTGCAGATGCTTTTGTTGGAGCCGATGTTTTCGTTGGGGTTTCTGCTGGCGGCATAGTCTCGAAGGCTATGGTAGAGACTATGGCTAAAGACCCGATAGTGTTTGCTATGGCTAACCCTGTGCCTGAAATATACCCAGAAGATGCTATTGCTGCGGGTGCTGCTGTTGTAGGCACAGGCAGATCTGATTTCCCGAACCAAGTAAATAACGTGATTGCGTTTCCCGGAATATTCAAAGGAGCACTCCAATCGCGTGCTGAACGCATTACTGAACCTATGAAACTGGCTGCTGCTAAAGCGTTGGCCTCGCTTGTTTCCGATGCGGAACTTTCGCCTGATTTTGTGATGCCTGACCCCTTTGATTCTAGGGTTGCAGATACCGTGGCGAAGGCTGTTTGTGACTGTGTGGCGAGAGGCGCTTGATTCTGTGGGTGAAGTTAAGCTGAAATCGAAGATCTGTCCTGGCGAAAATGCGCCCGGTGTCTTGATCACTTTTGAAGGTGGAGATGGCTCTGGTAAATCTACGCACGTGAAATTTCTAGCTGGGTTGTTAGAGGATCTTGGGCTTGAGGTAGTTTGCGTTCGAGAGCCCGGAGGCACGCTAATTGGTGAACAACTTCGAGCAATTGTGCTTGACCCTGAAAACACTAAGCTAAGTGACCGCACAGAGCTTCTTATCTACGAGGCTGCAAGGGCACAGCTCATAGACGCAGTAATCGCGCCTGCGCTCCTTAGAGGAGCGATAGTACTTTGTGATCGCTTCACCGACTCATCCATCGTATACCAAGGCTACGGCAGAGGTCTTGACCTCGATTTTATTCGTGGTCTTAACGATTTTGCGACTTGTGAGATCAAGCCCGACATAACAATGCTTTTCAAATGCCCAGATCGTATGGAAAAGAAGAGCCGCGTTGATAGACGAGGCGTGCGCGATCGCCTAGAAGACGCAGGAGAGGCTTTCCATGCTAAAGTTGCAGAAGGTTTCGACGATTTAGCAAAGTCAAGCGATACGCGCATAAAGCAGATAACTACAGGTGGCAAACATTCTCAAACCGCCCTTGCCATATTCGATGCGTTGTCTGGTGTTTTGCCGTTTTTAAGCGATGGGTCTATCGATCTTAGAAATGAACTTGCTGTATACGACGCGGCGCACGACCACTCAAAAGACAAAGTGCCTGCAAACGAGGCGTCATAGGCATGGCGGACTCGTTTTCCAACATACTCGGGCAGCCCAAAGTAAGGGATTTCTTACGCGCTACCACTGCAAACGGCCATATATCGCATGCATATTTATTCACAGGTCCTGCTGGCTCCAACAAGACGCAGGCCGCCTTCGCATTCGCCCAAGCTATTCTTTGCCCGAAAGGCGATTCAAGTGCCAAGGGAAATGAGTGCGGGCAGTGCGATAACTGTGCGAAGGCCAAAAGGCGAAGTCACCCAGACATCCACTATATTTCTCCAGAAGGCGCTTCAGGTTACCTTATCGCGCAAATCCGTGAACTAGCATCCGATATATCGTTGGCTCCAATCCTTGCCTCAAGAAAGGTTTACATTCTAGATCGTGCAGACTTGTTGGGTCATTCAGCATCCAATGCCTTTCTAAAGACCTTGGAAGAGCCGCCAGAGGATGTAGTGATAATTCTCATGGCGAGAACTCGCGATAGCGTGCTTGCAACTATTGCCTCACGCTGTCAGGTGGTTCCTTTTCGGCATATCCCACCAAGCGAGGCCGCAGGTATAATCGCGCAGAATACGGGCGCTACGCGCGAACAATCCGCACAGGCATTGGAAGCGTGTTCTGGTTCGATCACGAAGTCGATAGAGTATTTAAAGGCGCGCGGTAACGAGCGAATGTTTTTCAGGTCGAACCTGCTTCGAACCTTATCGCGCATAGACACACTTGACACTTGGCAACTTCTCCAAGAAGCAAAAGGTGTTGTTGAAAAATCGAAAGCTCCGCTTGATTCGCTTCGGGCTAAGCAAGAAGAGGAGCTTGCTAAAAACCAGGATTTCCTTGCTAAGTCGCAGATTCGCCAAATCGAGGAACGCAACAAGCGTAAGCTTTCAAGTGAAACCCTAGATGCACTTCGCCAGGCGCTCTCTATTATGGAATCATTTCTTCGCGATATTGCGATGGTGTGTGCAGGCGATGCTCAACTTGTAATTAACACCGATTTCTCAGATGAGATTTGCGCTATGGCTCCTTATACGAATATCTCGAATATATCTTCTGCGCTTCGAGACATCGCAGACATCAAGATAGCCCTTGGATATAATGTTTCTCCTGAAACCTGTTTTGATGTCGCATTTTTGAAAACGAAAGAGGTATTTAATGGCGTTGGTAGCACCTGTTAACCTGCCATACAACATAAAGACGCTTTGGTTCGAACCCGGCTCGCTAGAGCTTGCTGCACATGAAAAGGTGGTCGTTCAGACTGCTAGAGGTCAAGAGTTGGGAGTCATGGCCTCTGATGTGAGAGAGGTAACAGACGAAGAGATAGAGGCCCTGAAGTCTCCTTTGATGCCGGTTCTTCGCGTTGCAAGTGATGAGGATATAGAGCGAGCTAAGGAAATGGAGCGCAAATCGCACGATGCTTTGGATGTATTCAAGCGCCTAGCACGCGAGACGAACGAGGATATGCACCCGGTAAGCGTCGAATTCATGCTCGATGGCGAAAAGGCAGTATTTTATTTCGAGTCAGAGGAGCGCATCGATTTCCGCGAGCTTGTGAGAAAGCTTGCAAGTGAATTTCACGTTCGCATCGATATGCGCCAGATTGGCGTTCGAGATGAGGCTCGCATTGTTGGTGGAATTGCTCATTGCGGGCAGGTTGTTTGTTGTAAAAGGCTTGGAGGGGAATTCAAGCCGGTATCTATCCGCATGGCAAAAGAACAGGATATGTCGCTTAACCCGCAGAAGATCTCAGGTCTTTGTGGGCGCTTGATGTGTTGCCTTCGCTACGAGACAGAACTTTATAGTGAGTTCAAAAAGACAGCTCCAAAGATAGGCGCAGAAATTTCTACGCCAGCAGGTGTTGGAAAAGTAACCGAAATTGATGTTCCAAAAGAGACGATTTCTGTAAAGATCGATGACGAAAAACCCGTAAAGGTTCCTGTGTCTATGATCGAAGGCATGTCTGAGGACAGAAAAGCAGCAAGAGTGAGTGATGAGTCCTGGGAAAGTCTTATGGAAGACGTGCAGTCGGCAATGTTTGAGCATGGCGGCTTGTTTAACCTTCCGAAGTTCACCACAGAAGACAAGCTGGCAAGTGCTAAGGCTGTGCACCATGAAAGGTCTGATAGTAAGTCAGCCGGAAATCAGTCGCGCACATCTGGCTCATCACGCGCGTCTACCTCAGACGACTCGCGGAAAGGCTCAAATTCAACACATAAGCCAAGGGGCTCTAAAAGACGGTCTGTCAAGATTGCTCTTGGAGGAAACGGCGAAAGCGCAAACTCCAATAAGAAGGGCGAAAAAGAGGCGAAATCAAAAGGCGGCGCGAAACAATCCCAGACGCGCGGCAAAAAGTCGGGTAGCGTGCAGAAGAAATCTAAGCAAAACCGCTCTAACAATAGCAATCACGGCAATCTACGCCCTGGACACAAATCATCAGGGCTTGCTCAAAACTCTGGCGAACACGCTCAAAAATCCGCTTCTGGCCAAAATGTCTCTTCTGGGTCTTCAAGCGGAAATCGACGTCGTCGCCGTCGCTCGCATAAGGCTCAAGGCTCAGGGCAAACAGGCAATAACGGCCAATCAAGCTCGGGCAAGTCGAGCCAGAGCAATTGATTTTTTTTAACGAAGCATAGGAGTAGGCGGTAGAGATGGATTGGTCGCTGTACACCGACTTATATCAGCTAACAATGGCGCAGGGCTATGTGCTTTCTGGCAGAAGTGACGAACAGGCAACCTTCACTATGCATTTTAGGGATTACCCCTTTGAAGGCGGCTATGCCATAGCATGTGGAATGACCCAGCTAATTGAGGCTATCAACGACTATTCGTTTAGCGAAGACGATATTGACTATCTGCGCGGTCTTGAGGCTCCAGGCGGGGGGCTACTTTTCGAAGAAGACTTCCTTAAATACTTGCGTTCTATGAAGCTTGTTGTAGACATTGATGCCGTCAAAGAAGGTACGGTCGTCTTTCCTAACGAGCCTATTGTGCGCGTGCAAGGGCCAATCATGCAATGCCAACTTATCGAGACGGCACTGCTTAACATTGTGAACTTCCAGACACTTATAGCCACAAAAGCAGCTCGCGTATGCCAGGCGGCAGGAGACCGCCCTGTTGCTGAGTTTGGGCTTAGGCGTGCACAGGGTTTGGGAGGTGTGTGGGCGTCTCGCGCAGCAATCGTTGGCGGATGCGCATCCACATCCAACGTACTTGCGGGAAAGCTTTTCGATTTACCTGTATCTGGCACTCATGCACATTCGTGGGTCATGTCATTTGAAAGCGAGCTTGAGGCATTTAGGGAATATGCGAGGCTTTTCCCCAAGAACTGCACGCTACTTGTAGACACCTACGACGTAGAACAGGGCATTCGAAATGCCATAACAGTAGGCCTTGAGATGCGAGAGCGCGGCGAGAGTCTTTCTGCAATACGAATAGATTCAGGCGACCTTGCATGGCTTTCTAAACAGGCAAGACGAATGCTTGATAATGCGGGATTGCAAGATGTAGGCATAGTGCTATCCAATGACCTTGACGAGCGCACCATCAAGTCTATTCTCGATGAAGGTGCACCTGTGAATGCATGGGGTGTGGGCACGAAGCTTGCGACCGCCTTCGACCAGCCAACGCTTGGCGGCGTCTACAAGCTTTCGGCTGTAAAGCTTCCGGGCGATGACAATTGGTCCGAGAGGCTTAAAGTATCGGAATCTGTTAGCAAGACTACTATCCCAGGCGTTTTGAACGTTAGACGCTACTTTACAGAAGATGGAAAAATTGCAGGGGATATGGTCTTTGATATTGAACATGGCGTGTCATCAGACGAGATAATCGTAGACCCGGTTGATTCTCTACGCAGGAAAAACCTTGGGGGTATGCGATACACCGAACTGTTAACACCGCTTGTTAGGGGAGGGAATAGCGTCAAGGGCGCAAAATGCAGTGCAAGCGATGCGAAAGAACGCGCACAGAGCCAATTATCGACTTTGGATGAGACCCAGCTAAGAATGCTTAATCCTCACACCTACCCTGTAGGTTTTGAGGAAGGCCTTCATGAAAGACGTGACGCTCTAGTGGCTTCTGTAAGAAAGTTTTAGCGGCTCTGCGCTTGCTTGGTTGTGCCGAGGGGCAAGCTTTGCTGTGTGGCAGCTTTTCGCATTGTGGCAAGCTTTTGATGCTATTTGTTTGCAGGCTTGACGGCGCTATTAATTTAGGAGCTTGCAGCTTTAGTTAGGAGAAGAAATGCACAAGTGTCAACTGATATTGGACTCATGTAGCGATATTTCACCGGAACTTGTGAATAAAGAAGGAATCACACTAATTGAATTTCCTTACATTATTGATGGTGAAACGTATTACGACGACCTTTTCCAAAGCGTTACCGCAAAGGAATTCTATGACGGCATGCGTAAAGGCAAGGAACCTTCAACCTCTCAGCTTCAGGTGGTAACGCTACAAGACACGTTTCGTGCGGCAGCAAAGAACGGCGACCCTGCAGTATTTATTTCGTTTTCTAGCGGGCTTTCGGGAAGCTATGATGTGGCTTGTCTTGTTCGTGACCAGGTCTTAGAGGAATTTCCAGATTTCGAGTTCTATGTGGTTGACTCTAAGCTTGCTTCAGTTGCCGAGGGAATGATGGTCTATGAAGCAATTAATCAATGGGAAAAGGGAGTAAGTGCTCGCGAACTGGCCAAGTGGGTCGAAGAGGCTCACAATTTTGTTACCTGCGAGTTTATGGTGGACGATTTGGAAGCCCTAAAAAGGGGAGGGCGCATACCTTCTGGAGTAGCCGCGGCAGGCTCAGCGCTTGACGTGAAGCCAATGCTTAGTATCGATTTGGATGGAACTCTGAAACTTGTGGGTGTTGCCAGAGGTCGCAAGAAGGGAATCAAACAGCTTGCGGCTTTCTATGAGAAAAATCGTGTGGAAGCAGGCACTGGCCAATATGTTTTCTTAGGTAATGCCGACTGCCCCAAAGATATGGATCGCCTAAAAGACGAGCTGCTGAAAATCGAACCAGATCTGCTTGTTTTCGAAAATTCCATTGGGCCTGTAATAGGTTCGCATGTAGGACCTGGCATGATTGCTGTGGTCTTTTGGGGCTCAGACAAACGCGAGAACCTTTCTGTGGCTGACCGCATTGCCAAGCGAATCAAGAGGGAAGACTAATGTCTACTTACTGCTATTTAGGAAATGAGCGCTATATAAATGCCACACAAAAGCGTCTAGAAGATGCAGGATATGAACGCGTTGAAGATGCGGCAAAAGCAAACTTTGTTATCACTTTTTATACATCGCTTACAGCTCTTGAGGAAGCATACTTTGGTGATAATGGCTTAATTGAGGTTATGTCCAAAGGCTCTGTTGCGATAGATATAAGTGCTGGCACTCCCAACCTTTCTAGTGAGATATGCTCTGTTGCTACCGTTAGCGACCTTGTGATGGTTTGTGCTCCTTTGGGCGTGAAGAATAAGCTTGCACAAGATGCTTTTGCCCGTGTAAACACTTACTGCTACGCAGGCTCTGAAGACGACGGGGTACAAAGAGCCATGCCTGTTCTGGACATTTTGTTTGGGGATATAAGACCAGTGGCAGATGCAGGCGCAGCACAACTCTCACGCACCGCTCGAACCATACAAAACACCTCTGAAATGGTTTCTGCTATAGAGTCGCTTTCTTTATTTGCGGCTTGCAGTAAGTCTGTTGCATCGGATGTTGATGTTGTCTCTCTTGCCCCAAACGCTACCTCCCCTGAAGCGTATTTCATACTTGAGGCTGTCAAGGAAAAGCGTTTTTATGGCGAATACACTGTCGAGATGCTTCTGGCTGAGATCTCGGCCACGATGATGACAGCCGATGACTTCGAGACTATTCTTCCTCAAATAGAGGCAGCATTTCACTTATATGAGCTGCTCGCGATAATAGGCGGAGCTGATATGTCTCCTGCTGCACTTGCGCTTGTATATGAAGGTGAACCGGCGCAGGGCGAGGGTGTTTGTGGCGAGGATGCCCAGAGTGAGGGTGCAAATGGTCATGAAAGCGGGGGTATTGAATCGGGTGCTAGCCGTGAGGGCGCTAGTACATGCGATTATGGTCTTGATTGGAGTCGAGTTGAGCAAGTCTATGGCACCTCAGATCACGACCATGATCATGCCTCCGGCCATGGGGAATACAACGACCAAGACTACTTCGGCGAAGATTTTGACGATGACTTTCCCGATGATTTTGCCGAAGACTACGGCTTTTCTGTGAACTGACTTTCATGAATGAGTTTAGCGATTGTGTGCTATGCCCGCATGAATGTCATGTAGACAGGACTGCTGACAAGCTTGGCGTGTGCGCATCCGATGATGTCATGCGTGTGTCTCGCTTCGCTCTACACCTTTGGGAAGAGCCGCCTATAAGCGGAAGTGCTGGGTCGGGAACTATATTCTTTTCGAATTGCAACTTGAAGTGTGCCTATTGCCAAAACTTTGCGATATCTAAAGGAGGAGCTGGGCGTGAGACAAGTGTTTCAGATCTCGCAGAAATGTGTCTTGACCTTCAGCGACAAGG
>CAZYOQ010000037.1:0-5629 GCA_964649145.1 uncultured Eggerthellaceae bacterium
ACCATATCCCTACTCAATCGATTAGGTCACAGACACACTTTTTGACCTATATGCCAATTATTTTCATCGCATAGTCGCGCCACCTTGACACTCGTGGCTAGCGGTGTACGCTTTCAGCTTACACCGCTAGTCGAACCAACGGTTCTCATCCTACCCGAGCAAGATAAAAAAAGAGAACCGCCTAATGGCGGTTCTCTTTTTGTTTGTGGCTCCTCGGGTAGGATTCGAACCTACAACCCTCCGGTTAACAGCCGGATGCTCTGCCGTTGAGCTACCGAGGAATATATGGGTGCTGCTCATGCAGCGAATATGTATTATAGACAAACTCCTGCGCTACGCAAGCGGCAATTCGCCTTTCGGTAGGCAAGCTAGCTAATCTTCCAGATAGTCTTTCAACTTGCTTGAGCGGCTGGGGTGGCGAAGCTTCGCAAGCGTCTTGCTCTCGATCTGGCGAATGCGCTCACGTGTTACTCCAAACTCGCGACCAACTTCCTCAAGAGTGCGAGGGTGCCCGTCCTCCAGCCCAAATCGCAGGCTAATAACTTTACGCTCGCGTTCGGCAAGCCCATCAAGCACCTTGCTAAGCTGTTCTTGAAGCATACTAAAAGACGCTGCATCGGGAGGAACAACCGCCGACTCATCCTCGATGAAATCGCCAAGTTGGGAATCTTCTTCCTCGCCTATAGGAGTCTCCAAGGAAACAGGCTCTTGGCTGATCTTTTGTATCTCTCGCACTCGTTCTGCCGGAAGATCCATCTCGGCACCAATTTCTTCAGGGGTTGGCTCGCGCCCAAGCTTCTGAAGGAGCTGGCGTTGGATGCGTACCAGCTTGTTAATAGTCTCGACCATGTGAACAGGGATACGAATGGTTCGAGCCTGGTCGGCAATGGCACGGGTTATAGCCTGACGTATCCACCAAGTAGCATATGTAGAAAACTTATAGCCTTTCGTGTAGTCAAATTTCTCAACCGCACGAATTAGGCCAAGATTGCCTTCCTGGATCAAGTCAAGGAAAAGCATCCCACGGCCAACGTAGCGCTTAGCAATTGAGACTACAAGGCGAAGGTTAGCCTCAATTAGCGCCTGTTTAGCATCGATTCCAACCTGTTCAACACGAGTAAGCCTGCGCTTATCGCGACGAGAAAGCTCAATTCCTTTTTCGTATGCCTCATCGAGTTCTTCTGTGGCCTTAACGCCAGCCTCGATTTTCATGGCCAAATCGACCTCTTCAGCAGCAGTAAGAAGAGGCACCTTGCCAATTTCTTTAAGATACATACGAACAGGGTCGCCAGTTAGCATGGTCACGCTATTATCGGCCGAACGACGCCTTGTTTTCGGCTTTCCCCTGCTAGATTTAACTTTTGGAAGCGTAACATCTGATGATGCCTTCAGCTCTTCTTCAGGAATACCTTCAAGTACGGATTCTGGATCTTCGTCAGTATCTACATCGGAGTCGCTATTATCGTCCTCTTCGATATTTTGAGGAGCATCCGCATCGTCCAAATCGTAATCGTCCTCCATGTCGTTTGAACCATCAATCTCCTCAAGAATAGACTCGGCAACTTCATGAGCAGATACAGCTGCTTCGTCTTTTTTCGACTTTGCAGAAGCTTTGGTCGATTTCGTCTTGGTCTTTGCAGAAGTAGAAGCCGATTTCTTGGCAACGGTCTTTGCTGAAGCACTGGTTTTCTTCGTTTCTGTCACCTTTGTCTCAGGCGCAGCAGTTTTCCCCGAAGCTTTTGAAGTGGAATCATCCGTCGCTGGCTTTGATTCAGTCTTAGCCTTGGCCGATTTCGCAGCTTTCGCGGGTTCAGAAGCTTTTGCGGCCTCGGTCGCCTTGGCCTTAGCTGTCTTCGTCCTGGCAGTTTTAGTACCCGTCTTTGTCTCAGCCGTCTTTGCCTTTACGGCTTTAGCGCTCTTTTCACTTTTTGCAGAAGAGGCCGAACTGGGCTTAGTAGCGGTCTTCTTCGCAACAGAGGACGCCTTCACGGCAGTTGATTTCTGTATTGTATCTTTGTTTGAAGTAGTAGTTTTCTTCTTTGAGCTTGAATCAGAAGCGGTTTTCGATGTTGAGTCAGCCTTCTTTGAAGTTGGCACTAGCAATCCTTTCGATAGTGCGAGCTAGGTAAATATTGCCCTCAACGGTATAAACATGCGAACGTATAGGATAGACTCAAATTTGCGCTATGTCAAGAATTTATTCCTTCGCCTTTAAGTCGATTCTTTCCCAAAGAGAATCGCGTGACGAGGCTATCAAGGCCACTTCTTCGTCGGTCAAAGCCTTAAACCGGCTTTGGCTTCGAATATAGTGATCAAGTGGCAAGAATTCCTGACGTCGACGATTGATTGTAAGCTTGCCACCAGGGTTTGCACATATGGCGCTTCCCTCGTATTCAAGCAGCGGCCATAACCCACAGTCGACTATTTCCTTTGCGATATCTATCGTCATATCCACAGGGGTTCCCCAGCCTGTCGGGCAAGGGGCGATCACCTGAATAAACTTGGTACCAGGAATTGATGCTGCTTTCTCTACCTTTCTCATGTAATCGGGAAGGTAGCCAATGCTTGCACTAGCCGCATAAGGAATATCATGAGCGGTCACAATGTCAAAGAGATTCTTCTTTTGAGTAGAGCATCCATGAACATTGCGGCCAGCCGGAGTGGTTGTAGTAGATGCTCCATACGGGGTAAGCGAACTTTTCTGGATACCTGTATTCATATATGCTTCGTTGTCATAACAAATGTAAATGATGTCGTCGTTGCGATCTATAGCGCCAGACAGCGCCTGCAAGCCTATATCGGCCGTACCGCCATCACCGGCAAAACCCACAACCGGATAATCGCGGGGGCTTTTGCCTTGCGCTTCTAGCCCCACCGAAATACCTGTTAGCACCGAGGCTGTAGCTGCAAAGGGCGTGATCATAGCATTGTTTGCAAAAGATAGCTGTGGAAAGTTGAAGCCCACAGCACTCATACATCCTGCCGGCAGTGCGCATACAGCGTTTGGACCTAGTACCTTCAGGGCTGCTCGCACAGCCAAGCTTCCTCCGCATCCAGCGCATGCCTTGTGCCCATAAAAAAACTCATTATCGGAAATACTTTGCGCATTTGAGGCCATCTAGCACACCTCCTCATCAATTCCAAGGAAATAGAGGCCTTTTGCAGCCCCACCTCTTCGCTTGGTATAAGAAGTTTCCGATGCGCACTTGCCGCTTCCTTTAAATTGAGAAGCTTCATCTGTGCTCTTGCCTATTACCTTGCCTTGAGAAGAATCTAACCCACCCAAGACAAGATCAAATATTTCCACAACTTGTTCATGTGTAATATCGTCGCCACCCAAACCTCCAATGAAGTTATAGGTAGGCATGCGCATAGAAGCCTTCTCAAGAGCAGAATTCACGTTTGTAAATACTGTGCCCTCGGCTCCAAAAGAAATATCCTTTTCTAATACCCCGACCGCCTTCGTCTTTGATAGCGTTTGAGAAAGCTCCTCATCAGGAAAAGGCCTTAAATAGCGCAAACGCATCATACCTACAGCTTTCCCATCTGCTCGAAGCTCGTCGACCACCTGGCGCACAAGGCCAGCAATTGAACCCACGCACACCAATACTGCATCGCTTCCGTAAGCGCAATATTGTTCAATCATGCCACTATAGTGGCGCCCAGTAATTTTTGCGAAGCGCTCCTCGACTTCTGTTACCACATCTTTTGCGCCTAGCATGTCAACGTGGTGCTCGAAGTGGTAGTAGCGATTAAACTCTGGCCCTGAGGAATAACCCATATTTACAGGGTGGTCAAAATCAAAACGATTGTCGGTGGCGTATGCGGGTAGAAATTCGTCTGCCTGCTGCTGAGTAGGAATCTCGACAGATTCATATGTGTGTGTAAGGGCAAAACCGTCGATGTTAACCATAATAGGTAGGCTAACTCTTTGATCCTCCGCCACGGCGTAAGCCATCAGCGCAAGGTCAAGTGCCTCTTGGTTATCCTGGGCATAAACTTGTATCCAGCCGTGATCAAGTAGCGACAAAGAATCACGCTGGTCGCCATAAATATTCCAGGGAAGTGCAGTAGAGCGGTTCGCATTCATCATCACGATAGGAAAGCGCCCACCTGCTGCATAGGTAAGCACTTCGGCCATGTAAAGCAAACCCTGGCTTGATGTGGCAGTGAAAACCCTCTCGCCCACAGCAGATGCCCCCATAGCACATGAAAGCGCTGAGTGTTCCGATTCTACATGCACATAATGAGCATCAAGATCGCCTCTTTCCACCATTTCAGAAAGGCGTTCGACTACTACAGTCTGAGGGGTAATGGGGTAAGCAGAAATAACAGTTGGGCGAGCCAAGCGCACGCCTTCAGCAAAGGCCTCATCGCCAGAAAGGAACTTCTTCATTTAGACACCTACGCTTCCGTGGTCGCCGGTCTCGTTAACCATTTCGATAGCGTGGAATTTACATACTCGAGCACATATTCCGCAGCCTTTGCAAAAATCGTAGTCGATTGCTAGCGCCATTGTTTCGCCGTTTTCGTCACGAACTTTATAGATAGTGCCATCAGGGCAGTACAGGTAGCATTGCAAACAAAGCGTGCAAATACCGTCGGCAAACACCGGCCGCACATTGCGCCACCCTGCGTTTTTCGCCACAAGGTGGCCTGCTGAATAGCAGGTGTTCTTGGCAAAAACACTCGAGTCAAGAGAAGGAGCGTCTGAGTCAGTTTCATTTCGTAGACGGCATCGAATGCGCGAAGATTCGGCTAAGGTTGAAGACGCTTCTACTTGAGGCTTGGCGTCTTTAGCATCGGATGGTTCAAGCGGCGCGTCCTCCACTAGATCAGACTCGCATGATGCAGACTTCACTGAAGATATCGCGCGAACAGCTTGGTCGACTATGCACCAGTTTTTCTCGTGAAGTTTTTCTGGCATATATTCAGCTATTGCACGTTTAGCCGCTTCAGGAGTCAGTTCGGCACAAATTGCAGAAATAGCGCCTAAAAACACAGTGTTTGGAATGGGGCGTCCAAGCACAGCCTCAGAAATTCCATTGGCATCAAGGGCGATAATACGCCGATCTAAGAAAGACCTACTTGAGTTCACAAGCACGATACCTTCTTCTTTGAGCTCTTCTTCCCAACCATCCTTAAGCAAAGTATCATCCAAGTAAACCACATAGTCTGCCTTGCTTATAGCAGATCTGTTGCCTATAGGGGCTTTGTCAAACTTAGTGAATGCACGCATAGGTGCGCCGCGACGCTCAGGCCCAAAAGACGGGAAAGCCATTGCAAAAGCTCCTTCTTCAAAAGAAGCCGCAGCCCCCAAAAGCCTAGCGGCCGTAAAAGCCCCTTGGCCTCCTCGTCCATGCCAAAGCACTTCAATCATGCTCTTTCCTATCCCTTGCCAACTTATGATTCCATTCTAGATCATATAAGGGACGCGGTTTTCTCTTAGCGTTTTTGTCCTAGTCGAATAATCGGCCTAGATGACGTCCCAACGGCGGAATCGTTTTCTCTTGACGTTTTTGTCCTGGTCGAAAATGCCTAGGTATGACTTTGATTAAGTTAAATACCGCTACGAAAAAAAGGGAGGCTTTACGCCTCCCCTCTTGCTTATTTGAACGCGTAACGCTCA
>CAZYOQ010000037.1:5729-8731 GCA_964649145.1 uncultured Eggerthellaceae bacterium
AAAAAAAGGGAGGCTTTACGCCTCCCCTCTTGCTTATTTGAACGCGTAACGCTCAAGACTGGTTTTAAGCTTCTCTAAGAATTTCTGCTCAAGGTTGCTAATATGAGCATCCTTGCGAGAAACATAGCCAAGCGATAAGCGCTCATCGCAATCAAGCGCCACGGTAGTAAGCGAACTCCCGTCGGTAATACCTACCAGAATGCCGCTTGTTACCGTGTAACCGTTTAAGGCAACGATAAGCTCGGTTAGCGAGGCACGGTCGGTGCACGCAATGGTCTTTGCGCGTGGAAAGTGCGCAAGCGCTTCTTCATAGAAGAAATCTGGCGCGTCTTGACCCTGATCGAAATAGATATAGGGCCAGTCAGCCATATCTTCTAGGGTCAGTTTTTTGCTGTTTACCATTGGATGAGCTGCTGGGAGCGCTACACGAGGAGCAGAGCTTGCAAGTTCGGTGAACTTAAGGCCGCGTCTTTCAAGCACATCATTAAGTTGCGAAGCGGTTTGGGATGTTTGCATAATGACGCCTAAGTCGCTTACACCATTGGCAACATCGTCAATGACACCCTGTGTAGTGCGGTCGAGCAGCGCGTAGTGATACTCATCGCCGCCAGCGCTTAGTACCACTTGGGCAAAGGTCTGAACATCGAACAGGTAGTGCTGGCCTGAAATAGAGAATGTCTTAGCCATCTGTGTACCTTTCTACTTCTTCTTACGCTCATCAATGAAACGACTGGCTTTGTGTTCTGAACTGGTTCCAAGCTTTCCGGCATCGTATACGATAACCTTTGCCGGACGAACGCCTGTATGTGTTTTCAAAGCGTTTTCAACACGGCGAGCAACCTCATCATAAGGCTCAGTGGAGCCCTGTGCACATTCAACGCTAACCTCGTATTTCGTGGTGAAGTTCTTGTCGTAGACACGAATGGAATATTCGCCTGTAAGACCCTTTTCTGCACGCACAACGTATTCGATGTCGGTTGGGAAAACATTCACAGCTCCAACAATAAACATCTCGTCTTTGCGCCCAGTAACATGGATACGCGCCAAAGTGCGTCCGCACTTGCACTTATCGGTAGAAACATAGCCAATGTCTCCTGTGCGGAAACGAATCATCGGGCGAGCCTTCTTCATGAGGGTGGTATAAACAAGTTCGCCTTGCTGGCCAGGCTCAAGTACTTCTCCTGTGACAGGATCCACAGTTTCTACCAGAATTTGGTCCTCTACAATATGCAAGCCATCCTTCGCCTCGCACATGGCTGCACAAGCACCATAAATATCGGAAAGCCCGAAGAAATCAACTACTTTCGCGCCCCATAAATCTTCAATGGCCTCGCGAGTAGACTTGATCGAGCCGCCAGGTTCGCCTGCCACGATGATTGTATGGATAGAAAAATCGGTCTTGGGGTCGTATCCCCTTTCCTTTGCCTTCTCGCCAAGCGTCCACGCATAAGAAGGAGAAGTCCAAATTACGGTTGGCTGATATTGCTTTAAGACAAACAAGAGACGGTCAGAAGGAACAGCTCCTACCCAGATGGCAAGCGCGCCTAGCCGCTGCGCACCAATGGCATCTGGGCCACCCACGTAAAGCGCAAAATTAAGCCCGTGCACATAGCGGTCGTTAGGGCGCATGCCCGCCTGCCAGAAAAGCCTCGCTTCGGTATCTTGCCAAAGATCGAAATCTTCTTGGGTAAACGGGCTTACAGTAGGCACACCAGTAGACCCAGAAGAGGTAGCCATGAAGATAACATCCTCTTCAGGAACACTGCACATCTCGCCAAAGAAACTGCCCACATGCTGGGTTTCGCGTTCGGTCTTCTTGTCGATGAATGGAAACTTCTGGATGTCTGAAAGCGAGTGTATATCGTCTGGGGAAAGACCCGCCTCATCAAATGAGCGCTTGTAGTAGACGGTATTGTCGTAGGCATAGCGCACCATTTCCTTTAAGCGCTCCAATTGGAGAGCCTCCAGTTCAGGGCGAGGCATGCACTCAATTTCTGGATCGTAATACTTCTGATCGTAGGGAATATTCTTCTTCGCCATTAGAATTACTCCTTGGTCAAACTGCTTGGTCGAGTTTTTTACATAAGAAAAAATGAAAGCACGTAGTCAAAGATTCTTCAAGCAATCTTCCTATTGTTTGTTTCGATGGGAAGTAATAGGTAAAACAGATTGCCAAGATTTGTGCAAGCGCATTACTAAAGCAAGTCATAAGGGTCTACATCGAAGGCAATGTTTACTTCCTTTAGCGGCTTGATATTAAGACGTGCCTTTTCCAAAAAACCAGGCAAGTCGCTAGTATGCGGGCACTTAACTATTATGTGCCAGCGATAGTCGTTTCGAACTTTCGACAAGACGCACTGGTTGGCATCCAATACCTCAAAATCTTGAGAGAGATTCTCTTGTGAGGCGCTTTTCAAAATCGAGCAGACATCGAAAGCTTGATCGCGAACTTGCGCTTCATTTCTTCCCCAAAGAATGACATTTGCCATGCGCACAAAGGGCGGATATTTCAAGATTCGCCTCTTGGGAAGTTCAGAACACAAAAACATCTCGCGGTTGTAAGTTGCAGCGGCTCGAATTGCGACGTTGTCGGCCTCGTAGGTTTGAACCATCACCTTGCCAGGCAATTCACCACGGCCTGCCCTTCCAGCAACCTGCTCGATCAAGTCAAACGTGCGCTCTTCAGCACGAAAATCTGGAAGATGGAGCTGAACATCGGCATTTATCACGCCAACAAGTGTCACCTCGTCAAAGTCTAGCCCCTTGGCAATCATCTGAGTGCCAAGAAGAACCGCCCGCTTACTAGATGCGAACTTGTCTAGCAGCCTTCTGTGCGCACCTTTAGCACTAGTGGTATCTGCATCCATGCGAATTATCTGCGGAACTTTCGACTCAATTTCAAAGCCGTCTTTCTTTGAAGGCGCAAAGCTTGCAGGTGAAAGACCACCCGCACTAGACCCACTTCCCTCTTTTCCTGGAGCAAACCCGGGCATACTTGCGAA
>CAZYOQ010000038.1:0-7451 GCA_964649145.1 uncultured Eggerthellaceae bacterium
CCTTGAAAACGGCTGGAGTTGATGAGTCAACTCCAAGAGCAGCGCAAGTCTCTTCTAGATACGATCCATCACGGTCTTGGCAAGACTTCGACAAGCAAAGGGTTTGAGGGTCAATTGGGTGCTTGGGCTTATATCCGACGTCGCTTAAGAACTTTGATAGGCTTTCAACCTCAACATCAAGCTTGTTCCTTGCAAGTGTTGCCCGCATGGCATTGGCACACCCTGGGCATACACAAATTAGGCGTTCTGCGCCCGATGATGCTATTTCTTCTGCAATCTTGTCGCAAAGAGCCTCTGCACGGTCAAAGAAGCCCGCACTTTTCAAAGGGGAACCACAACAATGATCAATCATCGTTGTTTTGCCGCCGTATTCTTGAATGGTCGAGAAAATCTCGCGAGTAAGGCTAGGACCATAGGCTGCCAAAGAACACCCTGGCATGAAGGCCAGCTTGCAATCGGTTTCTGCGGGGTGCTGGTCGTCTGCCACATGCCGCGTAAGGTCGCCGTAGTAAATTCCGTAAATTGCCCTATAGGCCGTGAAGATATCCCATTGCTGGTCGACCATAACGCTTGTCCACGCATCGCGAGGAATGAGGCCTAAGTTTTGAAAATCGACCCTTGCGTTATAAATTAGGTCACATACATCGTTATGAGCAAAGCAGGTGTTCTTGCATGACGTGCAGAAAAAGCATCCGCGTACAGCCTGCACGAGGTGTGGGTTTTCAGTGATAGAGCTTGCAAGTTCTTCTTTAGAGTTTGAGCTTCTTTCGGCGGCGAGCATGGCGCGGGCTATTTCGCCTAAAGTCATATTCGCCGAAACTAAAGAAGAACAGGCAGGTGTGCATTTACCACACTGAGTACACGAGCCTAGAAAGCTCATATAGGCATCGTGCCCTAAAAGCAGCCATTTTGAGTCTTGTTCATTCATGGGTTCACTCGCTATCCGCCATATGCGCTTTCGTAAATATTTGCCACATCGAAAAGCACGAATACGATTATACAATCAGTCGCCAGCATATGTAGACGGGCGTATACAGATGAAGACGAGATCAGGTAAGCGTCCTGTTAAGCCTTATTACTTCTTGCGCTGCTCATACGCTGATAGAAATCGGCTGTAATGCAACGATGCCCGAAGCCTTTGACCTCAATTCCCCCGTCAATTCGACGAAATAGCACACGACAATTTGCCTTTATGCCCTGCCCCACCCTTGGTTGATAGTGAAAAGATTGCCAATCCTCAAATTCATATTTGAGATTACTTGTGTCAACATTGCCCAAAATAAGCTGTTCGAATGCTCGACGAGTGCTTGCGCAAGCCGCCATAAAGTCCTCTTCGTCATCAAAAGCATATGAAAGAAGAATTACGTCCTCAACAAGCGAGGTAGGATGTATGTACAGGCCTTTTACCTGTGACAAAGAATCGATTGCCTGGCGTATAAGGGTTTTATTGATTGGCATTAACTGTCTCAATCAAAGCATCGGCATTTTCGCTAAAGTAATCAAGAGCACTGCGATTTAGTTCCTGCCCAGTCTTTACATCGTCGCGATCTGTCCTAGCATTAAACATTGCTTCAATTTGCATGGCCTCGACAGCCTGTTCTAGCGCCGTTATCTGATCACTTACAGCCGACGCGTAATCGGGAGAGAGCATATAACCAATGATGCCGCTTCGATCTTCCACAGCAAAGCACCCGGCCTTAGGAAGCTTCTTTCGCCAATCTTTAGAACGCGAGAATTCCGAAACACCAACGCGCTCTGTTGTTTCAACCATGCTTTGGAACTTATCGATTTTCTTCTCACTTGCGACAAGCAACATGTACTACCTCCCTATTTTCTATCTTAGAAAGTAATTCTAACATTCTTGCACATTAGTTACGCAATGATTTGTGAATTGGATTTGCATTATTTACGCATATTACATTGAAAACGCTGAGTCGCCAGATTATACGCACTACCTTTAAGGACTAGGTTTTGCTTATACTCCGATTGAGACATGTGTTCAAGGAAGCATTTCATTGCGTAGCGAGACTATAAAAAATGAGCGCATCGTGGTGCTTTTGGGCTGACATAAAAAGGGCGCCACATCTGGGCGCCCTTTACCTTATTGATGTCGTAAGTCTAGTGCTTAGAGCATCTTAGAGTTGTGCCTTAAAGATACTTCCCTACTTCACCTTATACTTCTTACCAAGCCACTTTTGATACTTGGCCTTCATCTTTTTGGCAGCAGAGCCTTTAAGCTTTATGGTCTTAACCGATGAGCCTTTAACCAAATTCTTAATGCTTTGCTTGGTAAGCTTGCCGCTAGCAATGGTTATAGTCTTTAGCTTCTTGCAGCCCTTAAGAACACTTGACTTTACAGTCTTTACGTTTTTGCCAATGGTTAGCGACTTTAGCTTCTTTGAGTTTGCAAAGGCCTGAGTACCTATTGTCTTTACATTAGAGCCAACTACAACCTTTGTAGCCTTGCTTCCTTTAAGTGCCTTTGAGGCAATGGAGGTAACCTTACAAGACTTCCCCTTAATCTTTACGGTTGCAGGAACACTTACCTTAGTAGCTTTACTACCAGTAAACGCAGCGGTCTTTGACTTTGCGCTAGTTACCTTGTAAGTAGACTTGGAGACAGTTGCCTTCATGCCAGTTTTAAGAGCAGTAGAGGCTGCAGCGGTCGCTGTACCTGAAGCGGTTCCAGTAGAAGCAGACGGTGACGAGTTCGAACTCGAGTTGGATCCTGAAGAGTTATCTGTTGTAGAGCCGTTAGTGCCAGAAGAAGAGCCATCAGATGTGCCTGAATCAGTGTCAGGGTTTGCAGGAGTGGTTGGGTTATCAGAATCGCCAGTATTGCTGCTATCCTCCTTCAGGATAAGTTCAAACCAAATATACATCTCACCATAATATCCATTAGAGCTTACGCCACTAATCTTAACTTGATAATAGCCTGGCTCAGCAGGACCCGCTAAGGGGTCAGCACCAATAGAAACATACTTATCAGCGCCATCGTCATATGTGTACCAGCCTGCAAATTCGTAGTTATTGTTGTCGAGATAAGTCCAATCATCCTCATCTAAATAAAAATCATATATATAAAGCTCGATGTTCAAATCTTCATAGGTCACAGAAGACGACCCATTGCCGTAGATAAACCTACCTTTTCCACAGTTCCACGTCGATATATCGTACATATCGTAAATATAGAACCAAACCCGCATGGTGCCAGTGTATCCATTAGTACCTTCTAGGAGCACATAATAGTCGCCAAATTCGCTGGGTCCCTTTTGAGAGTCATTTCCGAGATACTCTTCCTCATCGGAGTACCAGCCAGCGAACTTATAGTAGCTAGCATCGAGATATGTGGGCTCATCCGTGTTATCACAAATATAGAGCCTAACGTTCAGATTCTCATATGTAACAGGTGTAGACCCATCGCCATAACACTTGTCGTGATCATAATCCCAAGACCATATATTGCGCGTATCTAATACACTGAAGTAGACATACGCAGTACCTGTGTAGTCGTTAACCCCATTGAGAGCCATATAATATTCACCGAACTCAGAAGGTCCCATCTGAGCTTCGTTTCCGAGGCACTCATCATTGTCAAAGGCGAACCAACCAGCAAACTTGTAGTTATCTCCACCGAGTTCGATGTAATCACCCGAGCTGTCATACATATACAGCCTGATATTAAGATCCTCATATGTAACAGGCGTAGACCCATCGCCATAGAAATTATCGTAGTCGTAGTACCAGTTCGATATGTTGAGCTTGTTGTAAATATCGAACCATACATACTTGGTACCCGTGTAACCATTGACCCCGTTGAGAGTCACATAATACTCGCCCGGCTCTGAAGGACCTACATTTGGGTCATCGCTAAATAAGACATAGTCGCCAGTTTCATCGTCCTCTACAAACCAGCCAGCGAACTTGTAGCTATCACCGTCGAGTTCGATGTAATCACCTGAACTGTCATGCATATACAGCCTGACATTAAGATCCTCATATGCAACAGACGTAGACCCATCACCATAGAAATTAGCATAGCTATACTTACTACAATTTGATATATCAAACTTGTTGTAGATCTCAAACCACACATACGTAGTACCTGTGTAACCATTAGTGCCTTCTAGAAGCGCATAATAGGCGCCAAATTCACTAGGGCCTTCTTCGGGATCTACGCTCACAGAAACATAGTCACCAGTTTCATCGTCGCATGCAAACCAGCCAGCAAACTTGTAGTTCTTACTGCCTAGATATATGCGCTCATCCGCGTCATTGTACATGTAAACCCTGACGTTGAGACCCTCATACGTGACTGGCGTAGACCCATCTTCGTAAAAATCGTCACAGGAGCTGTACCAAGTCGATATGTCGAGTTTGTTATATATCTCAAACCATACATACGTAGTACCTGTGTAACCATTAGTGCCTTCTAGGAGCGCATAATAGGCGCCAAATTCACTAGGGCCTTCTTTGGGATCTTCGCTCACAGAAACATAGTCACCAGTTTCATCGTCGCATGCAAACCAGCCGACGAACTTGTAGACAGAGCTAGAAGCATGTACATACCCTATGTCGCTAATATAAAGTTCCAAGACTGGATTTAAATCAAGAAGCGTAATAGGAGTCGAACCATCTCCATAGAATTCATCCGTATTTACATCCCATTCTGACAGATCGTAAAAATCAATATCTGTTTCAATGAGCTCAACCTTCACCCTATAGGAGGCAGAGCCGCCACTCATATACGAGCAAGCCTTCAGATAGTACGTTTTACCCGCCGTGAGCAGAACACTTATTTCGAAGTTAATATCATCAACGCTATCATCATCAGAGTCGAACTTTGTGTATCCGTCGTCGCTTTTTTCATAAAGCGACCCATAGGGATCCCCATCGTTTTCACTTGAGAAGAAACGGTACACTCCATCAATCTCTGGCGTAAATGAAAACCACTGTTCAGTAATATCTTCGCCGTCAAGTGAAACGGCAGCTTCCACATCAAGGACTAATTCTGTCGTCTGACCTATTTCTTCTATAGTTTCAGAGTCAGATGACGCAAATGCTGTCGCAGCTGGAATCAGGCATGCCACAAGCATCGCTACAATAGCAACCCCCCCCATGGCCGCAAGTAAAGACAGGCGAGCCTTATAAGGGTTCGCTTGTGCGCCTCGCGACAAAATCAGATCGAAGTTCATTGCTCCTCCATTACTCAAAGCTCGTTGGCATAAAACCGCAGATACAGCTGGGTCTTTACATCTATTTACTTATGTACTAGCCCCCAGCTGCATGCACTTGACTTTTATCATATCATAGGGCACGGTACACAAAAGATCTTCTGCTAGCAAACCCCTAGCATGCTATTCACAAATTTCTATATGAGGCGCGCAAATACGGGCAGTTTAAAGCCTTCCGCAACCCTTCCCAAGAGCCTTTCTGCCATCTTCTAAGCTTTTTGTCTTGAATCGGCACGTGGTGCGTCAGGGAAGAAAGTCGTAAGGCATTCTGCGAGCAAATAGATAGAACAAAACAAGTACCGGAACTGCATAGACAAAGAACACAAACACAAGCAAAAAAGTCGCAAGCCTAAGGACATAGAAAACGACTCGCTTTGCGCCTGTACGTGTTTTCGTTTCGCATGACATGCGAACAAAGCTTCCGCCTATGGTGCTTCCATCGTGTTTCCAAGGGATGATGATCTCTATTAGGATCAAAAACAATGTGTTGACAACAAACGACACGCCCACAGCTATTGTCTCGGAATCTGGGTTAGAAATTGATAGCGCCGTCCAAATAAGGTGAGTAAATACCCCTACTGTAATGCTTGCTGCTATAAGGAAAAACATATCAAGGCAAAAAGCCGTACAGCGCCGCACAAACCCGGGTTTGTGGGTAATCGAAAGTTCTTCGAGCTTTGGTGCTGGCAGAATATGCGCAAAAGCAAGCGCGACTATACATCCAATGGCAGCCCCTGAAGTGTTCCAAATCAAATCACACACATCGAAAGTACGATAGGAATAAGGGTAAATAAACCAAAGACCTGTCAACTGGGTTGTTTCGATGCAAAGTGAAACCGCAAAGCCTAAAATTATCGAAACGGGCAGACTCAAACGAAAAAAGCGTTTGGCAATAAAGCCTAGCGGAACGAAGAAAACAACATTAGCAAGAATCTGCAAGACGGCGGGAAGGCCATTTTGGGCAACATCACCGATGAAGCCAAGAGGATTTAGCTGGGGCGGAATACCATAGGTGATACCAAGCCCAGATGATCCCGACGGCAAAGGGTATAGCGTAAAGCACCCAAGACCAAGTACGTAAAGCACCGTAAGATAAGCAGTTACAACCGAAGATAATCGCATTTTGCCGTCTCGGTGGTATAAAAGCGCAATTATTGGCAAGGTGAGCAAAAACGAAACAAACGGCCACAAGAAAAGCGCGAGTATGAAATCCGAGCTATAACCTTTCAGAAAGTGCGTCAACAGACCTCCACGAAAAACCTAAAAGGTCAGAGGAAATATAACCTCTGACCTTGTATTTCTGGAGCCAGCGACAGGAATCGAACCCGCAACCCACTGATTACAAATCAGTTGCTCTACCGTTGAGCCACGCTGGCGCAAATAGGATTTTACGAAACCAATCCATAATTGTCCATAACCCAAATTTATAATCTAGAAAGAAACTGCGAGAAAGCTGAGCTGATCACGCGCCACGCCTAGTAGGCAGCCACACCACACAGTTAACACCTCACCAAATAGCAACCTAGTCAAACTGGGGAATGAAGCTTTCCTTAGAAGTATCACCGTCTTGCCAGAAATAATCTTGCATGCCAATAGAATCGGCGAAATTAAGCAGTTGTTCATATTCCTCTGAGTAAACACTACGCCCAAGCTCGGGGTATTTTTCTAATGTACAAGCAGCCTGATCATCGCCAGAATCACTGCGCCCTTTTAAGACGGGTGTGTACTGGTTCATTATCGATACCAAAACGTGCGTTCCATAGCGTTTGTGGATCAGTTTTAATACCTGCTTCGAATCGTCCAAGTGCCCCGGGAGCAAAAGGTGCCTTATCACAACACCTTTTACAAGGCGGTCTTGGCCGTGAAAGCTATCAAAGGTTGCATCCCCTACTAGTTCGACCATGCGATCAATTGCAAGCGTTGTGTAATATCGATAATCAGAAGCGTGAGAAAGCCCTTTGGCAAGCTCATCGTCGAAATACTTAAAGTCGGTCAAGTAGATATCAACGTATCCTGCATTCTGCTCAATAGAGCAGGCGGTCTCATATCCTGAGGTATTCCAAACAATGGGAAGTTCCAAGCCATTTTTTCTGGCAAGGTCAATAGCTTTGCGTATTAAAGGACCAAAGTGCGTAGGTGTCACGAAATTAATGTTTAATGCCCCTTGTCGCTGAAGGTCAAGACACATTTCTGCGAGATCTGAAACACTTGTCTCAC
>CAZYOQ010000039.1:0-7398 GCA_964649145.1 uncultured Eggerthellaceae bacterium
AAGCGTGCGAGTTCCGCAGCAGCTTCGCTAAAATCGTCCATCGGGTGCGAGAGCAGTGAGAAGATTGCTACAAGAGCCCTCTTCATGGTTCGGAATTAAAAACAAAGATGCACGAATCTGGCCGAGGTCACGCGTTCCTCGGCTTTACGACTTAAATCACACATGCATCCCCGCCTTCCCACAACAAGACCGAGTAAACTGGAAGTTGAGGATATACGTAATTGACCCGAGATAAAGCAAATCCCCGACTTCTACAAACTAATATTTAAGAATGATTTAGTGAACGCTACAGCTAAGACATGGGTCATAGGCGCGAACAAGCTTTTCCACCTCTAGCTGAATCTCGTCTTGAGACTTATCGCGCTCGATCATGTATTCCGCAAGTACGCGCATATCATTTTCTATATTGGCAATGTTTTCGGCCGTAGGCGTGATAATGTTTGCGCTAAGAACCTTTCCAGCCTCATCAAGCTCGATCTTATGGAAAAGCGCCCCACGAGGAGCCTCCGTAAAGCCTACGCCTACACCAGCGCATACATCGAAATCAACTGGCTCGCTTGAACCTTCGAATTCGTCTGCTGCCAAGCGACGGCAAAGCTCGCTGCACTTAACAAGCGCGTCTACAATCTCGACAGCTTGGGCAACATTATTGGCGTAAGGATTGTACTCAGGTGGACGCAAGCCGGCCTTTGCTGCTGCAAATCTTGCAGGTTCACAAAGTTGTGCCCAAGAAGCATTTACCCTTGAAAGCGCACTTGCAAAAAACGACTTGCCAGTTCTCTTAGCACGAGACAAAAACGCCGCTGAATGATCAATTGCATATTCCTCAATCTCGTCATCCATGCCTTGTACGTCAAAAACATAGTCGGCGCGCACGAATTTGGCCGTATTCGACCCAATGACTGGGTACCTTCCCTCTTCGACCATAGCAATCATATCGCCAGCGGTTTGAATCGGATAAACATCGAAATCGCTGAAAAGATCGACACAGGATAAAGCAAAGTCAAGCGTTGCGTCCATTTTTTCGGCAAGTTCAAGATACTGTTTCTTGGAAATCTCGGAAGTAAAACCTCCAACAACGGCAGTAATAGGGTGAATAGAACGCCCGCCTATCTTGGTGCAAAGCTCGTTTCCTAAAGCCTTCAAGCCCAAAGCCTGCTCGAACAGATCAGAGTTCGACTCTGCCAAAGGAAATACGCTTTTATGACCTAGGAAATCTGGTGCTGCAAACACAAATAGGTGCGTTGCGTGGTTTTGGATGTATGAGCCATATACCAAAAGCTCTCGCAAAGCCCGCGTACGGTCGGTGGTCTCTACCCCAAAGATGTTCTCGATAGCCAAGAGATCGGTGACAGTGTGGCTTGCTGAACAAATTCCGCAAACACGAGATGATATATATGGAACCTCGGTAAAAGGCCTGCCCTTCACCATCGATTCAAAAAGGCGCGCCGCTTCTGTTACCTTAAACTCGCAAGTCTTGATGGCTCCATCTTCGATAAGAAGATGGATGTCTCCATGACCTTCAACCCTAGCAATGTGATCGACTTTTATCTCTTGTTTAGCCATGATTATCCGCCAATCTCAACCATGTTGAAAATTTCTAGCGCCGATTCAAAGATATCTGGATCTAGACCTGTGGCTTTTGCCGCGTGTCTTGCTGTTTCAATGTTCGCATCTGGGGAAAGCCCCGCGCATCCGTTGCAGGGGCGCCCAAGGTTAGGGCATCTTGCTCCGCATCCTGACATGGTAACCAACCCCATGCAGATTTTCCCTTCGGTGTAGAAACAACCGCGTTCGTTTCGCTTGCATTCCCCACACAAGGTGGAAGTATGTTTGTAAAGGTTATTGCCATATAGGGCACTTTGGAGGGTTTTCACGAAATCATACGGGTCAATAGGGCAACAATGAACTTTGTAGTCCACGTCAACCACATCACCCACAGCTCTAGGCTTATAGGCTACATCCGAGACAATTGCGGGAACATCTCCCCTATAGGCTTCCTCTTGGCGTCCATCATAGTTTGCAGAGGCTAAGCCTGGGATGCCTGCCGTTCCAGCACATGCACCAATGGTAATTACAACCTTGGCGCGGTCGCGAAGCTCACGTACAACCTTTTCGGCCTCTTTGGTAGTAACAGCTCCCTCAATAACCGCGACGTCAAAACTTTCAGGCATTGGCTCAGAGGATGTAAGCTGCCAGTATTTCATATCTATCTGACCCAAGACATCCATGAGGTATTTTTCGGCATTAGTGATGTTGATCTGACATCCGAAGCAACTTGCCAGCCCCACTACCACTACACGCGGTATTTTCTGTTCTTCGCTCAAATCAAACCTCCCTAATGACTCATGCCACTACAATCTTGCACATAGAAGCGCAAACAAAGATGGTGTAAAAGCCACAAAACATCACATTGAACCCTGGATATTCTTCGCTTCCCAATAATTGAAAACAGGCCCGTCAATGCAGCAATACTGGTGGCCTATCTGACAATGGCCACACTTGCCCATCCCGCACTTCATGTGACGCTCGAAACTCATGTATATTCGGTCGTAGCTAATGCCCTTTTTGCGCATCTCCTCGACAACGAACTTATACATCACGGGAGGCCCACAAACTGCGCCATAAGTATTATCGGGGTCAATATCAAGGTGCGCGAACGGAGCAGTAACAAGCCCTACTTCTCCATCCCATGTATCGTCTGGGTTATCCACCGTTAAATAAAGGTCGAAATCCTTGCGGTGGCGCCACATCTCAAACTGGTCGCGAAACATTACTTCGCTGGGATTCTTCGAGCCATAGATTATCGTGACTTTCCCAAATTCTGAACGTTCGTCGTGAATATTGTTGATAAGCGAGCGCAACGGAGCAATTCCAAGACCGCCCGCCACAAGAAGGATATTGTGGCCTTTCATATCCTCGAACGGGAAAGGCTTACCATAAGGGCCACGGATGCCTACGATATCGCCGCACTGCATCTCATGTAGATGCTGCGTGAACTCGCCCGCGCGACGAACGCAAAGCTCGATGAAACCGCCTTTCGAAGGCGAACTCGAAATCGAGATAGGAGCCTCACCAATACCGAATATAGACACCTCAACAAACTGCCCTGGCTCGTGATGGAAAGCCTCGCGGATACGCTGGTCGATGAAGCGGAACTCGAAAAGCTTTTCGGTTTCAGTCAGCTGTGTAATGGAGGTTATGCGGGCAGGCCAAGGCCTATACGGGTTTTCCCTCATCATGTCTGCGCCAGAAACATATGGCGCGGCATGTTCTATGGGGCTTACCTTCACTTGTGCACTAGCAGGCATCATCAGCCCCTTTCCTCTCAAAGAACTTCAATACCTCAATGGGAGAAATTCCCGCCTTGCACGCTTTGACGCACCTTCCGCAACCTACGCAAAGGTAGCGTCCGTGCTGATAATTGAAGCCGTTAAGTTTGTGGTACATACGGTGGCGAACACGCTCTGAGTTGGTGTTGCGGAAATTGTGGCCGCCTGTGACTAGAGCAAATTGCGGAGACGTGCAGGCATCCCAGACTCTATCGCGCCTGCCTGTCTTGCCGTCCATGTCAAGAACGTCAACAATATCGAAGCAGTAGCACGTCGGACAAACCGCTGAACATGCCGTACAGGAAAGGCAGCGGCCTCCAAGCTCGTCCCAGAACTCGTCTGAGTGGAACGCGTCCATCAGCATCGGAATTTCTTGGATAGCAGGAATATCCTCGTTGAAGGCAGCCTGCCTGGTGCGCGTGGCAAGGCGGAAGTCGTGCCTGTCTTGGTCTGTAGCCTCACGAGGGTTGCAGGCCGACTCTAAAATGTTAGCCGCTTCCACGCTTCCAATTGAAACGAAGTATCGCTCACCAATATCGGTCAAGAAAAGGTCGTAACCGCTTCTAGCCTCATCGGATTCCAGCAAATGGCAGAAGCATTTATCGGAAGGAGTGCAGCTGATGCCAACAATCATCGTGGCCTTTGCGTGTGCCTCATAATATGGGTCAGGGTAGCGAGCGTCATCAAACACTAATTTTAGGTTGTTAAGCGCATTGATATCACACGCATGAGCCCCGAAAAGAACCCTAGGCTTCACATCTAGCTCGTAGCTGTTGATTCCATCGCCTCGACCGTTGGTCTTATATTCGAAAAGTGTTTCCCTAGGCGGCAGAAAATACTTCTTGAGGGAAGACAACGTCATTGGATAATCCAACGCGATGTCGTTGAAGGATTCCACGCGGTCAAACACGTAGTTGCTGCCTTTTTTTATCGGTGCTACAACTTCGTAGTCTTCCATAAAAGCATCGATCAAAGACGGCAGCTCACAGGCATCTATCACTCGGTAAAGCAATGGACACACCCCCCTCTACATTTATTTAATTGTAAAGGGGTGTCCTGATTAATATTGTCTCAATATCGCAAAAGGCGAATAAAACATCTTTTGCGTGAAGAAAAACAAAAATAGGTGCCGTTCACGTAAAGAAATGGCCGCTTTCTTTCAAAAACAACCATTTCTGCGAATGAACTTATGTGTCAATACAAGCTTATGAGAAGAAGATCGAAATCTCGCGTTCGGCCGATTCTGGGGAATCGGAGCCATGGATAACATTTTCGTCCATGATAAGGCCGAAATCTCCGCGGATAGTGCCGGGAGCCGCCTCAAGCGGGTTGGTTGCTCCCATGAGGCTGCGGCACTTCTTTACAGCGTCTTCGCCGCTAATTACCATTTTCACAACAGGGCCAGAAGTAATGTATTTTATAAGTCCATCATAAAATGGCTTGCCTTCGTGTTCGGCATAATTCGCCTTAGCTTGCTCGAGAGTTACCATGCCAAGTTCCATGCGCTCCACACTAAGTCCTGCGCGCTCGAACCTGTTCACAATCTCGCCGATATGGTGATTGCGAACACCGTCTGGCTTGATCATCGAGTAAGTCTTTTGAATTGCCATTTGCTTTCCTTTCGATTTTCTTCTTTTCGCACCGTCTGCTTAGACGATGTTAGAAACTATTGGTTCAAGCTGAGGAAATAAAGTTCAACTCCGGATATCTCCCAGCCTATGAAGTGGCGCACAAGCAAGACATGATACGTTACCTTTCCGCCCTTATCGGTGGTCAAGGTGACGAAAGCTTCTGATTCAGATGCGGTCTTGTTGATTCCATCTATGGAAATATCGCAGCCTGGAGTTATAGATGAGGTCATAGCGTGAATGTTTTCTTCTGAAAGACCGTCAGCAAAAACTGTCGTTTCGGCCTGTTCAGGATCGTTAAAGAGTTGCTCGATCACGCTTGATTGCGAAGGGATCCCAAACCCTTTAAAGTAGCCAAACATGCCTGCACCTAAAATCAAAACGACCAGAACTATGAGCGCGATGATTATCTTTAAACCTACGTTGCGGTTTTTGCGATCCTTCTTCGCCATCGCTTTTGAGAGCTCTTCAAGTTCTGCATCGGTAGTCTCAAAGAAAGTAGAATTAGTTGCATCGTATGCATCCACATAGCCGGGGAATTGCGCCTGGTTTTCGATCTCGTTGTCGTAGAAGAAGGGAGTATCGTTCGTTTCGTCAAGAAACTGTGTGGAAACGTCCAAGCCAGACATATCGATGCTTGCTGTAGGAAAATCTAGAGCCTGCGCTTTTTGAATTTCAGAAAGAGCACGCTGATAATCGACATCCGCTGAATCGGAAAGAGTATAAGTCCCGTCTGCTGTGGCCTCATTGAAAGCCGCAAGAGCCTCAGACATCTTCCCGCTCGCTACATAGGCCTGTCCCATGCTCGCATTGATACGATTGCGAGTGTTGTTGCTCATGGGGAACTGGAGTGCACTTTCGTAAGACAAGACCGCGTCGTCTGGGCGGTCAAGCGCCATAAAGCAGATACCAAGGTTGAGTAGAGCCTTTGACGGATCGGGGTTGGCCTCATCAAGAGCCGCTTCCCTAAACGCCACGCCTGCCTCGGCCGATTTGCCAAGCTTAAGCTGAGCGTTTCCAAGACCCATATATGCTTTATATGCGGTGTTGTAAGTTTCGTCGCCAATGGCAAGCTGGAAATAGTCTATGGCCTTGTTGTAATCCTTCAAAGAAGCATATGCCATGCCTATGTTGTTCTGCAGCGACCCCTTGGCTTCATAGTCTGGATCGTTTAACGCCTGAGTGTATGCCTGTATTGCTTCCTTGGGGTTCTTCAGCTTCACCAAGCAATTGCCTATGCGGTGATATATAAGCCCAACCTCGCCATGCGAGAACGGAACCGAAGAGTCTTGAAGGCATGCAGTATATGCGCGCAAGGCGCCACGATAATCATCGGACTTATAGCACACAGTGGCCTGGTCGAACAAGGTAGTATTCATGCTACATTCCCTCTTTCGAGCATACAGCCATATATAAATGCATTGGTTTTACAGAAAGTAACATTGCAAAAACTAGGCTAGGTTTTCGATCTTTATCGATTCTATGACATCGCCCGCGCGAAGCTGGCCAATTACGTCCATGCCCTCGATGGTGTCGCCAAAAACGGTGTAGCCGTCATCAAGCCCAGGTTGTGGGCCTAAGCAGAAGTAAAACTGCGACCCTGCGGAATTCGGATTTTGAGAACGTGCCATTGCAAGCGAGCCGTCTTTGTGATGGTTGTTTGGATTAGTAGTAAATTCCTCTTGGATGGAATATCCGGGGTTGCCAGTTCCGAAGCCAGCACCGGGCATTCCAGATGCAACCTGCTCTGGTGTATATTCACGAGTGTTGGGGCATCCCCCCTGAATAACAAAACCTGGCACATAACGATGGAATTTCAAACCATCATAAAAGCCCTTGTTAGCAAGCTCGACGAAGTTTCCTACATGTATTGGGGCATCGTTTCCCGCAAGCTTAACCTTGATAGTGCCCTTGGATGTATCGATTACCGCAACCTCTTCGCCATTGGGCTTGTATTCAGGAGTATAAAGTGCCATATTGAACTTTCCTTCCCACCAATTTCTCTTCGAATATATACATTCAGATACTTCGTTTATAGTGCATATACGTTCAAAGATTCTATCAGATAATCAGCCTCTAGCAAAAACGCCAACGCATTCTGTGTGATAAGTTTGCGGAAACATGTCTAGCGGAGTAAGGCGTCTAAGATGAAATCCCGCCTGCTCTAGCCTTTGCACGTCCCTTGCAAAAGTTTGCACATCACAGCTAACGTAGGCTATTTTTTCGGGGCGAGTCGATGCAAGTTGACCTACAACCTTTTTATCGAGACCCGAACGCGGTGGATCTAAGACAAGTGCATCTAAGTTAATAAGCGTTGGTAGCACACGAGCTACATCGTCGCAGATGACCTCGCCGTCAAGTGAGTTTAATTCAAGGTTTCGCCTGAAGTCACGGCTAGAAGACCCTTCCAATTCAACCGAAACAAGGTTTGCACCTGC
>CAZYOQ010000040.1:0-7050 GCA_964649145.1 uncultured Eggerthellaceae bacterium
GCTATAAAATCGTTTTCAACGATTGCATTGCGTAAAAAGTCAAAGCCTTCGTATGGCCCATAGCCTTGGAAGGTGGCAGAATTTCTTTGCTCGTCAACTGCTTCATGCATGGCATCTATCACTGCACCCACCAAAGGCTGGGTTACGTCTCCAATGCCTAATTTAATTATCTCGACATCGGGGTTTTCGTTTTGAAAAGCCTCGGTTCGCCTCGCGATTTCAGCGAAAAGGTAGCTTCCTGGTAGTTTTGCGAAATTCGGGTTAACGTGGGCCATTATGTATCCTTCCTGTAAACGGCTCGATTGTTCGGAGTTTCATCCACTTCCACCTTACTTACGTTCAAACCTTTTTCACTAAACAAATCAAAGAAGTTCTTTGCTAGGTTTTCCGCTGTGGTTCTGAAAGGCAGAAGCTTTATAGTGAAGCCCTCGCTTTCAAGGGCAGAAATGGTGGTTGGGCTTAAAGTTCCCTCTTCAACTAGGAAAGTGTGGTCGAAGGTAGCGACGGTATCTTTAACTATGCGCTTGAAATCGTTGAAGTCGCAAACCATGTCGCGCTCTGTGCCAGCGTCGCCAAGTTCATTGGAAGATATTGTTACTTCTACTTTCCAGCGATGCCCGTGCAAGTTCTCGCATTTGCCGTGATAGTCGGCCAGAAAATGTGCCGAATCGAAGTAGTCATGAGTTATCAGCTCGTACAAGATATGCCTTTCGCTGTATGCCCTGCAATCTGCGGGTTGAACTTGCAAACCTGATTATAATGAATTCTTATGAAAAACATCGCATTAGACAAAGCCCGCAAGGCTTACGCCCAAGTTGAAAATCGCTATATTAAGGCGCTTGAGGAAAAGGGTTTAAAATTCGAAAAACCTCATGCTAGTGATGCTGAATGTGCCAAGCTGCGACAGGAGCTGGCGAAGCGTGGGGTTAAGGTAAGAAATAAGGGTGCCTCGCTTTCAGTGGGCCATCTTTCTCCCGCGTGTGTTGGATGCACGGCAAACGTTGGCTCAGAGACGTTTTCCACTACGTTTAAATGCCATCGTGATTGCTATTTCTGCTTCAACAAGAACCAGCCTGATTATGATTTTCTTTTCAAAAATGGATGCCCTTGGGAAGAGCGTCTAGAAGAATCTTATTCGGAAAACGGTTCTCTTTCCTTCATTGGTCTTACAGGTGGGGAACCTCTGCTTAATGTAGATGATTCCGTGCGTTTCTTAAATCGCGCACGTGCCTTGCACCCAGATGCACATATCCGAATGTATACATCCGGCGACTTGTTAACCGCCAAAAGCGCTTCTAGGTTGCAAGGTGCAGGTCTTGACGAAATACGCTTCAGCGTAAAAGACGACGATACCCCTCTTCAGCAAGAGAAGGTGCTCGCCGCAATGCGCTTGGCGAAGCAGTATTTTCCTTCTGTCATGGTCGAGATGCCAATCGCGCCAAACGCCGAAGACCACATGAAGTGGCTACTTCGTCAATTCGATGATATCGGAATTGATGGCATCAATATGCTAGAGCTATGCTTTCCGTTCTGTAATTGGGACGAATTCGAGGCTCGCGGCTTTGTTTTAAAAAACCCGCCCTTCGAGATCATGTATGACTATGGCTATTCGGGCGGTCTTGCCGTTGCGGGCTCTGAGGCTCTAATCTTGAAATTGATGCTTTGGTGTTTGGATGAAGGTATCAATATAGGCCTTCACTATTGCTCGCTTGAAAACAAGCATCGCTCTGAGATTCGTATAAAAAACGAGCGCGCCCGAGAAATCCTGCCGTTTTTCGAATTTGACGAAGGCGATTTCTTTCTGAAGGCCGCCAAGGTCTTCGGGCAGGATGTCGATGCTGCCAAGCGCGTGCTTCAGAATTCGGGCTGCACAGATATTCGCGAGGATATACAAGAGGAATCTATAACATTTCCTCTAAAGTTTGCAGACTTAGTTTCAGGCGTCAAGAATTCATACGGTCAAGACATTCAAGTTCAGACGTGCTATTTCGTCTATGAGCTAGACGATGAGGGCGCGTATCTAATAGATATCGCGCTTGAGGATTACGTAGCGGTTTAGGTCACCCATCTTCCCATCGGCAGAATAGGTTTTGAAAAGATTAGCGCCGGCCTCACAAGCGTATTCGATGATATGTTTTATCTCATCGTCAGTGGAGTCATGTACGTATCTATACTGGCTTGAATCCTTGTTCCAATCAAGCAGGTAATCGCCTGAAGAGTCAGGCAATTCTATACCCAGTTGCTCGCAGCCCTTGGCCGTGACATCACGAGCCTTAGACAAAAGTTTCTCCGATTTAGAAATCTGCCAGAAAGATACGCAGATATAGCCCATAGGGCGTGTCATCTCAACCATTGACCGCATGAGGTCGGAGCGCCAATCAAGGCAAGGTATGTGGTGCATGAAGGCGAAGTTGACGCTTAGCACGCATTTGGGGCATGACTCTTCTAGCGACTTCAGAAGGCTTTTGCGTTCAAGTTCGCGCATAATATCCATTTTGTTGAAGTGCTTCTTGAAACGGCCTTGGCTTAAGGCGGCTAACTGTTCGCTGATGTCGAACGCGTAAGAATTGATTTCGTGGTCGGGCATGTTGTCGGCGAGGAATTTCTCGAAGCGTAAGTTTCCACATGCTAGATCAAGAACGTCTATTTTGGGGTAGAGAGGTCCTATCAGGGAAAGCATGTCTTTCCAGCCGTTCCATGAGCCCTGTCGCGTCTGGGAAAATGATTCGGCGTGGTGCTGGTAAAACTTTTTCGTGGCATCTACTAATTTATGAGCCGTAGCCGCATCCATTATGAAATCACCCATTTGCGTGTCGTGGCCGCGCTCACTTTAAGACCGCCTTTTTTGTGTTGCTATGATGTTCATTTCAAGACCGCCATTGTTTGATACAGGCCGTTGTCTTTAAAGCCACACATTCGGTAGTAGTCTCGTGTGCCCACTGCGCTAATAACATGAAGCTGGTGTCTATGATTAGACAAGGCAATATCAACAGCCTTATCTATCAGCTTTTTACCAAGCCCCTTATGTTGGGCGGAATCACCTGTATTTCCAAGCCCTGTGGATTTGCCGTAAACATGAAGCTCGCGAATCATGGCATGCTGCGCGCCTGAGGGAAGCGATACCCTGCAAAAAGCAGCAAGTCTTCCTTTTTCGTCTTGCCATTGTAAGAAGTGCTCTTGGGTGTTTGAAGTGTCATATGTGTAGTCGCACATATGTAGGGAGGCCTGGTCTAGCTCACCAGTCCCAATTTCGCGATAGCGCATTTCATCTATATGCATGTTTTGTGTGGCAGCCTCATTTTCAATCATTTGGCGAAGGTTTGTGTGCTTGTTTCCAGCTACGATATCTTGCGAGCAGATATCCCGGATCATGCGGGATATGCGCATATAAGGCGGTGTTGTTTCCAGGCAATGTAGAAGCACCTTTTCAAGTTCGGAATAATTATAAGGGTGCCACTTGCCGTTTTCATACATTGCCATCATGTGTGCGCTTTGTACCAACGCGCAGGGATACACCTTCACCTCGTCTGGAAGGAAGCGCTTATCACAACTTAGCTTGTCCCAAATGGCGATGTCTTTATCTGGGGTGGAATGGGGAAGGTTTGCCATAAAATGCACATGAGATTTCAATCCCATCTCCCGCATCAGTGAAAGCGCATTTGCAATTGAGGTGACCTTGCTGGGTCGCTCGCATCCATCCAAGATCTCATCGTCAAGGCTTTGTATGCCAATTTGCAACTTAGTGGCGCCAAGCCTTCTCAAATGAACTAGATGCTGTGCATCAATGCATTCAGGTCGCGTCTCGAAAACAAGTCCCACGTTTCTTGATGCTGCGCTTTCATTTCTGGCCTGAAGCTCTTCAAGATCGTTTTGCGCCTCGTCAACAAGACTAAAAACAAGTTTCCAAAGGTTTTGGGAATAGACGATTGGCAAGGCGTCATTGTAAGACGTCTCTCTACGGTCGATTTCTGCTTGAATTTTGGAAGTATCAGCCCTGCGATTTGCGTCGTCGAATTTAAGCCCGGATGCTTTATAGCGCTCCCGTCGCTCTTCGCACGATTTGCCCGCCAAAGGCGTTCTTGCCTCGTTTAGGGCGCGAAACATTTCGCTTGTGAACCATTCGCGATAATTTGGCGGGTAGTCGCTGAAGGTTCCCCCAAGCACTATAAGTTCTACTTTGTCGATGCTGTGTCCCATGTCCTCAAGCACAAGCAGCCGGGAGGCCACTTGAAGATATGGGTCGAAATAGCAGCGCTCGGCTCTCTGGCAGGCAGGCTCTGCGCACATATAGCTTTTGGGCATGCGAATGTCGTTTGGGCAATAGATGCAATCGCCCTTACACGGCCAAGGCATGGTTAGAACCGATACCGTGGCAACACCCGATGCAGTCCGTCTTGGTTTAGCTCGCAAGAGCGCTGTTATAGTGTCATGTTCCGAATCGGTGATGTTTAGGCTACGGTAATAGGAGGTCTTTTTTCTGCGCTCATCCATATAAAACGACAAGAGCCGTCTTTTAGAGATGCGCCTTGTAGCATCATGGTTTTTCTTGTTGAATGAGCGCAGGAATGCATCAAGCTCCTTTTGTGATGGAATGGAGCCGGATCTTATGAGGTCTATCAGCGAATTTAATGCCTCGGGCATAAAAGGAATTGTGTACGCTTAAAGCGCCTTGGTGATAGCATCGAGCAGCTCGTCGTATGTTTCAAGTGCTGGCACGTCGGGATACTCCTGTTTGAGCTTTTCGGTTGTTCTGAAAAGGAAGCCAGCCTTGGAGTTCAAGATCATGCCGATATCGTTATAGGAATCACCCGCGGCGATAGTCTCCAATCCTGCCTGGTGTAGGCATTTAACGGTTGTGAGTTTAGTTTCTTTGCAGCGCATCTTGTAATTGGTCACATATCCCTCGTCGTCAACTACAAGCTCGTTGCAAAAGATTGTTGGCCACCCGAGTTTTTCCATAATCGGTTTTGCAAATTGGGCGAATGTGTCAGAAATTATTATCGTTTGTGCTAGCGGCTTTAGCTTTTCCAGGAAATCTTTTGCGCCAGGCATTGGGTCAAGATTCGCTATGACTTTTTGAATGTCGCTTATTTTCAGCCCGTGTTCGTTCAAGATATCAAGCCTGTATTTCATTAGCACGTCATAGTCGGGCTCGTCGCGGGTCGTGCGTTTCAGTTCTGCTATTCCGGTTTCTTCCGCGAAAGAGATCCAAATTTCAGGTGCCAGAACACCTTCAAGATCTAGACATACTACGTTCATGCTTATTACTCCTTTTAATAGGTTTTGCGATAAAACATTTTAGGAGTTTATAATAGAAAGAACAGCGCGATGTTCTACAAGGTTTTGAATTTGATTGATAAGGCTTGATCCAAATGGGGTCAAATGACCAATTCGACATAACAAGGCATGCAAATGGCTCTAATGCCATGAACCCTCAAACGCCCAATAATGCAGAGTCGCGATCCTCAAGATCTTTACGGTCTTCAAGATATGGTGAACCACCACCTTCCCGAGAAAACATTATTCGCGACTACAATGCCCAAGACGCCATGAGGGCGCGAAATACCAGGCAGTATTCGCAAGAGGCATTACAGGATTTTCAAATGCGCGAAGCTCGGGCTCTTGAGCGACAACGTCAGCGCGCAGAATATTCAAACAGCGAGAAGGAGCCTTATACTAGTACTCGAAATGCTCCTCAATCCCATATGACACAAGAGCAAGCTATTCAACGTGCCAGAGAACTTCGGCGGAAAAATAGAGACAGCATTTCGATGACGGCTCAGGAAAGTCACGATCGCACTATCGTCTCGCAGGAAAATTTCGAGATGGAGCGTGCTCGCCGCGATGTGTTCTCGAATCGCAATTCCGCTAGGTTCTCTAACAGGGAAGTAATAGACGGTCGTGGAAGCATCGATTCACGTGCACTCAACGAGCGAAACGAACTTGTTGGTTATTCCATCGATCTAGACGATCGTCCAGATCCTGCAATTGAGTCAGTCGCAAACCAGCGTAGCAGTTGGAGTTCTCGGGCAGATCGAGGCTCTGCTTCTGGCGGGGGAGGCAGGAGACGTTCATCTGGCAGGCGGCAAAACGACCTGAACGGAATCTCGGACTCCATTAGCGGTCGGGCTGATTATCAACAACAAGGTTTTCTTGCCTCGTTTCCTTTATCTGCCAAGCTTCTGATAGTTTTGATAATTATTCTTCTTTGTGTGCTTATTTACCTGCTTTTCTTCTAGAAGATTTTTTTGATTCGGTCTTTGTGAAGGCTTACCTTGTCTACCTTGTAATTTTTGCCTTGGCTTGTTTGCTTTGCCACGGTTTTCAGGCAATTGACATTCAGGCAGCTAATGTTAATGCAGCTGATGTTTAAGCATTAGATATTTAGGCAGTAGGATCGAATTCTTGCAGCAAAGCCTTAGAGTTAGCCTCAAGAATGTGTTCTACTTCTAAGACCTCTAGACCTTTGGCTTTGGCGATTAGCTCTATTGTGCTGTCAATTTCTTGCAGCCATTGATTGCACGACCAATCCGACCCATTGTGTGGCGGATTGTCAGTCTCCGCAAGCAGGGCATCATCTGGTATCGTCTTCACTAAGGCCTCGCCTTTTACATGTGAGAGCGTTCTAGCTCCAATCGAGAACTTGCAATTAATTCTTAGGGCTCTTTTGAGATCGTCTAAGCTTCCTTGAAAACAGTGGAAGACAAAGGTTGAATTTTTGAGCGCGCCGCTTTTTTCTAGCATGTCAAAGATCAACTCATATGACTTTACTGCATGAAGAAATACAAGCTTAGGATCTTCCGCGTTGGCTATAGCTTCTAAGACGTGCCCAAAAACCTCGGTTTGAGCCTCCACGGAATTTCTGTGGCTTTTGTGAAAGTCAAGCCCGACTTCGCCAATGAGACTGCTTGTTTGAAGTAGCTCTTCGAAGTGTGCGACATTTGAATTGTTTGTGCTTTGGTCGGATACCCACCAAGGGTGAATGCCAAGCGCGACATGAATATCGTTAAAGTGAGCGAAAAGGGAGGAGGCACTAACGTAGGAGGCAGG
>CAZYOQ010000041.1:0-1644 GCA_964649145.1 uncultured Eggerthellaceae bacterium
GAGGCCGCCAAAGACGGCGACACGGTCAAGTTGCTAGCCGACTCAACCGAGAACGTAACCATACCAGAAGGCGCTACTATCACTCTTGATTTGAACGGCAAGACAATTTCAACCTCAGGCAATACGATAAATAACAATGGCACCCTCACAGTAAAGGATAGTTCTGAGCCGAGTACCGGCAAGCTAGTCAGCACTGAAAGTTTCTGCATCTATGCAAATACTGGTTCCACTACAACCATTGAATCTGGCACGATTGAGTCTGTTGAAGGCGCAGTTATTACTGGTACAAGCACAGGAGCAACCATCAATATTAAAGGCGGTACTCTGAAAGCAAGTGACAATGCAGTCGTTGCTGGAAATGGTACAGATCGTAATGGCGAGCCCAACACTATTAATATCAGCGGCGGCACTATAGAAGGCTCAATTACCACCGATGGATATGTTGCCTGCGGCGTCTATGCTCCGTGGAAAGATATTGTCAATATCACTGGTGGAACTATAAATATTACCGGAGGTGCTGGCGTTGTTGCCCGCGCCGGTAATGTAAACATCAGTGATAAAGTCACCATTACCACCACAGGAAACGCTACCGGCAAGGTTGGAGACTCTCGCGTTGTAGTACCGTGCTCTGCCATTGTCTACGACAGCGAGGCAAACTATCCAGCCAAAACAGAAGATTCCAAGATTACTGTCACTGGTGGAAACTTTACATCTGACAGCGGAGTTGACGCCGTCGCCAACGTAGGCGGTGACGTGAAAGTCGAGGTTTCTGGCGGCACCTACTCTTCAGATGTAAATGACTATGTAGTTGCCGGTAATAGGGCAGTTCAAAATGATGATGGAACGTATTCCATTCAAGTTGATGCTGAGACGGCTGTAGTCGAAATAAGCGGTGTTGGCTACACCACTCTCTCTGACGCCATTAACGCCGCCGAGATTGGCGGGACGGTCACACTCCTTAAAGACGTGGAGCTGACCGAGACACAGAGCATCAGCGCCGATGTAACCATCGACCTGAACGAAAAAACCATCACTGGCAACAACGTCCGGGCGCTCTGGGTGAAGAGCGGAACCCTTACCTTGAGCGGTGAAGGTACTGTAACTACCGTAGCTAGTGAGACTGATCCTATTGTTGATACCAGCTCGGTTATCCGTGTAGGCGACGCTGATACAAATGAAAGCGCTTCTCTAGTTATCGAAGCTGACGTAAGTATCAAAGCTCCTGCCACCTACGGAGTGACAGTGTTTGGTAAAAATGCAAATTTAACCTTAGATGTTAAAGGCACAATTGAGGCCACAGGCAATGCATCTGCAATCTCTGGCAATGGCAGCAAGGGTCTTACCGCCACTACCATCACCATTGAAAGCGGAGCGGTTATCTCCGCTACGACAGGAGTCGCCATCTACCAGCCTCAGGAAGGCACACTTACCATTAAGGATGGCGCAAGTATTACTGCCACAGATGGTGCAGGCATCGTGGCTCGCTCAGGCAATGTCACAATTGAAGGCGGCACTATAATCGCTGGTGGCGAAGGTACACATGCCATAGGCGACAGCACGATTGAAGTGCCTAAGTCTGCTGTGGTTTATGACTTCAGCGCAAACTATCCTGGCTCGACCGAAGAAAACGCAAAACTGACTATT
>CAZYOQ010000041.1:1744-5408 GCA_964649145.1 uncultured Eggerthellaceae bacterium
TCAATTGGCCAGTGATTTAGAAGCTGCTGAAGCACGCATTACAGAACTCGAGACGCAGGTAGCAGATCTAACCGAAAAGCTCGCGAATGCTGCAAGCAAAGAAGAAGTTGCGGATCTCCAGACAAAGATTGAAGAACTCCAAACCGAGCTTGCAAGCGTCAATGCAAGTAGTACTGCACAACAAGAAGAGATCAATGCTTTGACGAACGCACTACAAGATGCAAGTGACAAAATCACTACTCTTGAGAACAGCACAGTTGATCTGAAAGAGTATGAAGGTCTTGAAGAGACGATTCGCAATCTTCGCGGTTCTGTCAACACCATCAAACTTTCCACTACAACATTTACTTACAACGGCAAAGTCAAGAAGCCGAAGGTTACGGTAGTTGACCCATTCACAGACACTGTTGTTGATCCTTCAAATTACACAGTTACCTTTAAAGGAAACAAGGTTAAACCGGGTATTGTAACCGTTAAAGTCACCTTCCGTGGCAACACCTATCATGGTACCCAGACCAAGACCTACAAGATTTTGCCAAAGAAGACCAAGATTACTAAGTCGAAGGCCAAAAAGAAGCAGATCACGATTAAGTATAAGAAGTCGCCATATGCAAGCGGTTATCAGATTGCATATCACAAGGCAGGAACTTCTAACAAGTTCAAGACTACAACCAAGACTTCTGTAACCATCAAAAAGTTAAAGAAGGGTACAAAGTACTACTTCAAGGTACGCGCTTACAAGAAGGTAAATGGCAAGAAATACTATGGCAAGTGGTCCAATATCAAGCTAGTTAAGACCAAAAAGTAATTAAGGTCAAACGCGCGGGGCAGAAAATGCAGGAGCAGAAATGTTCCTGCATTTTTTATGTCTTAGTTCTTTTTGCGGCACGCGCTTGCTATAACACAATGTGTGCCAGTTCTTCACACATGCTTTTTAGCTGCGCCGACGGCGGCTATGGTTTACTTGCATGCTTGCACGTTTAAACTGCGCACATTCCCTTTTCGCCAATCTGAAAGACTTGCACTCCCCTCTCCGCATACTGAAAAGTTTCGGCTAATCTTATATTTTTCTTACAATTAGCCGCAAAAAAATGGTCATGTATTGCGCTAATCCAAAGAGATGTTAAAGGCTCTCAAAGAACTTGAAATAAGGCTTGCTTTGCATGCCTCTTATTTCAATTTAGTGGACATAATTGAAATAAGATATATAAGTAAATGTGCAGTTTTCGCAATACTAATATTATCTGAATATGCATTTCTTGCGATGTTCATAAAAGATGTTATTGCGCTTTTCGCAAGAACTTCACTGTTCTTTTGGCTCCAAATTTCACAATAAAAGACCAGCATTATTTGGAAAGAAGCAAATTACTGTAATAAAGTTACGTCGCATACGTCGCAAGTTTAAGATTTAGAACCATTTTACAGGCCGCGCTCGTTTACGGAAACGGGTCGGTGAGCTTGTTCCTACAGCATATAGGTATCCACACAGATTTTCCAATCGCTTCAAGACTTCGCTCTGAGAGAATCTGTCCGATAACCTGTGACTCCCCATCCGCTAGACTCTATCGCTTCTGGTAGCAATAGAGTTTAGACGACGGAGTAATAACGGCGATGACCCGCCAGCTATATCGCCCAAGCTGGCAGAATGAGACATGATTCGTCAAGAGCTCCCAGGTCACGTTTCATGCAGACAAGAAGACCTGTGCCTAGACCAAGCGAGCCGCGATTCAACACGGAAAACGCTTTTACATCTTTGTGCTGAGGATTTGCACTCTTCTTGATTTCTATTGGATAGAGCGTGCCATGCCGCCAAGCCAGTGTCAGTAAAATAAAGCTTGGGGGTCTTAATTGCGCGGCTAATCTTATCGTCTCGGTAAGATTAGCCGAAAAACTAGAGCGAAAGATTGTACACGAATTCCTGCGATCTTCATGCATAACACCCATACTGTTCGTAGGTGCAGTATTGTGAAAGCTTGCCCCTCTACGTTTCTCGCCTAATTATTTCAAGTTTTTATCGGCATTAGGGCAGATCAAAGGTGTTGACCGCTACCCGTCACTCTCGTGGCAGCATGGCTTGAAGGTTCGCTCAAAGTGAAATACTAGGTAAGCATTTTTGTCATTATTTAAAACAAATCATTTGCTGTTAGCACGCACATAAAAGGTGCTTCTTCCTCTTGATCTGTATCGTGCTAATTCGCACCCTTCGTTAGAGCGGTGGGAACTTTAAAAAGTTTTCCCATACCGTTAAATCAGACTTCAATGCTGACAGAATATCTTCATCGTTTTTAAATCCATCAGGTGTAATATCAGGAAGAACAGCTCTTCCAGCATCCGTCAACCCTTGACATCAAGGCTACGCACTCAACATGGCTCGTGTGTGGGAACATGTCAACGCCCTGAAGCTCTTCAAGGCGGTATCCCCGCTCCACAAGAAAAGAAACGTCGCGCGCTTGGGTAGTCGGATTGCAGGAAATGTAAACAATGCGCTGCGAACCCAGCATACACATAGCGCGTAAAAAGTCCTCACTGGCACCCGCACGGGGAGGATCCATCAGCACCACATCGATGGGTTCGCTTCTCTGCGCGCAATCACGCATAAAGCTGCCGGCATCGGCGGTGGTAAAAGTGGCGTTAGCGATACCATTGTGCCGTGCGTTCTCGCGTGCATCTTTAATGGCAGACGATACATTATCAACGCCGATCACGCGCGCAGCCGGGGTGGGCAGCCCCTTGGCAGCCACTAGCCCGATAGTGCCCGTGCCACAATATGCATCCAAAAGGGTTTCGCTACCAGTAAGGCGAGCCATCTCAATCGCACGACGGTAGAGCACTTCGGTTTGCGTGGAGTTAACCTGGTAAAACGAGTGAGAAGAAATGCGAAAGCTCAAGCCACAAAGCGAATCAAGAATAAAGCCTGGCCCATAGAGAGTCTTCTCTTCTTCGCCCAAGATCACATTAGTTTGGCGCGTATTGATATTTTGAACGATAGTTGTAATACCGCTGGTACGCTTTACCAGTTCGCGGCAAAAGTTTTTTGACCCGGTAAAGGCCCGCCCATTGGTTACCAAGGTTACTAATATTTCGCCCGAGGTATGCCCAACGCGAACAACGGCATGGCGCATAAAACCCGTACCAGTATCTTCGTTATAGGGCTCCATGCCATAGCGCAGCATGAGCGATCTAATAGCAGAGATGATGCGCTTGGCCTCGATGTTTTCAATCAGACAGGTGTCATTTGGGATAATGCGATGCGTGCCGGCGGCATACATGCCACAAAGAATATCGCGGCGCGCAGTGTTGCGAGCAGTGTTGTTAGCATTACTGCGCCCCGCACTGGCAACCGCGCGCTGCAAAGTGCTTGATTTGCCCCGCTTTTTGCCTGATGCCCAACGTGTTTGCGAGCCGTTTAGCTTTTTGCCGGGCGCAAAAGGCGAGGTTACCTTGTTGCGATAGTGATACGGCTCATCCATCCCCGCTATAGGGCAGACGCGCGCCTGCGACGTCATAAAAGGCGCGAAGAGGTGCTCTAGGGTGTCTTGCTTGGTGGCAAGCTGCTGGTTATAGGGCGTGTCAATAAACTGGCAGCCGCCGCATGCTTGTTGCACCTCACACTTCACAAAAAACTCCTCCTTACCTGCATATGCGCAAGTATTTGTAAGAATAC
>CAZYOQ010000042.1:0-1648 GCA_964649145.1 uncultured Eggerthellaceae bacterium
TTTTGCCAGGCAGGAATGATGTATCGTCCGGTGCGCGAAAGAAGCGCTCAAAATATCATAGAATCTGTGCGTGAAGGAATCAAAGCAACAGGATACGACGAAGTTAGCCTTACCTCGCTTTCATCCACAGACCATTCACAAATTGCTGAAATCCTAAAAAGTCTGAACAAAGAATTTGCCAATTCGGGCGTTCGCGTTTCTATCCCATCACAGCGCCTCGATTCCTTTGGTGTAGATATGGCAGCCCTTGTTGCAGGGCGAAAGAAAGGCGGCCTTACATTTGCCCCTGAAGCCGGAACTCAGCGCCTTCGCGATGTCATAAACAAAAACATCTGTGAAAACGATTTGCTTGATGCGGCTAAGTCGGCCATGAGCGAAGGGTGGAGGAGGCTAAAACTGTATTTCATGATAGGCCTTCCAACAGAAACCGATGAAGACCTACTTGGAATTGCACGTCTTGCAAACAAAACTTTCGAAGTGATGCGTGAATCTGTTGAACCAGAGATGCGCGGGGCGCTAAGTTTGACTCTTTCAGTCAACATTTTTGTTCCGAAGTCGCAAACTCCTTTCCAATGGGACGGGCAAATCACAACAGATGAAGCTGCAAGAAGGGTGTCTGTCATAAGAAAAGCGCTTACGTACAAAGCTATTCGCCTTTCATATCACGAGCCTAAAACAAGCCTTGTTGAGGCAGTAATGAGTAGGGGAGGCAGGCGAGTTTGCGACCTTGTGGAAGGTGCATGGAAGCGCGGGGCTAGATTTGATGCTTGGACAGAACATTTCAACGACAATGCATGGAAAGAGGCCGCTAAAGACCTTGGAATAGACATGCAAAAAATAGCATCAACAACTTATGACTCTAGCGAAGTGATGCCATGGAACCATATTACTTGTGGCGTCTCGCTTCAATATTTAAGAGACGAACGTGAGCGTGCCATGCGTGAAATAACAACACCCGACTGTACTTTTGCAACTTGCACCAAATGCGATGTTTGTTTTTCGCTTGGAGTTAAAAACCAGCTGGCGGCACAAAGGTGAAAATTATGGAAAACCGCACATTTCGTCTGCGCGTGACGTATAAGAAATCTGGCAGGCTTGCATATCTTTCTCACCTGGAAATAACGCATGCCCTAGAGCGAATGATTCGAAGATCTAACCTGCCTTATGCCTTAACGCAAGGGTTTTCGCCTCACATGAAAATATCCTTTGGAAGCGCGCTAGGCGTTGGCATTGGAAGTACATGCGAGATATTCGACGTGACGCTTACAGACTATATTGCCCCAGCAAAGGCATTGCAGGCTTTACAACTTAACTCAAGTGCGGAGCTTATGCCAAATGGGGCTAAATATATAGAAAATAGCGCCCCCGCTGCATCGATAGCATATCCATATAGTCTATATCTTGCAGAATTTGCCGAAGACCTTCCCGATTTTGAGGTTCCTGAAACTATTACGGTAGTGCGCAAGAAAAAAGAAAAGCAGCTAATTGTTGATGACTACTTGGTAGATATGCCGCTTATTGAAGAAAATAAGCTCTACTTCCAGCTGCGTTCGTCTAACGCTGGTAGCCTTCGCCCCGATGTCTTTCTGATAAGCTGCGATTTGCCAAATAGGCTATCTCTTACCCGCATCAAGCAGGACGCGTGCCC
>CAZYOQ010000042.1:1748-3233 GCA_964649145.1 uncultured Eggerthellaceae bacterium
ATCAAGCAGGACGCGTGCCCGATATCAGTAGAAAGCGTGACCGATACTCTTTTGGATTAAATAGTAGACAGAGTCTAAATCTAGCAATTCGAAGTATTTATTAGGCTCCTTGGGCAGCCGTATACCAAAATTTCGGGGGGGGGGGCTATTTGCCGTTTTCTTGTTGAATTTTTGTTAAGTATTGGTATTATTTCCAAGGCTAAATAATTCAAATCAGCTTAGTTTCTATATAAACAATGCAATTTATATATTTGCGATGAACTAAGACTGATAAAATTAACGAAAAAAAAAACAAGAAGATGCCAGAAAGATTCATTACATATTTGCCAACACGTGGGAGCCTTCAGTGAATAAGGGCTCTCTGCATGACACAAATAACACGCCTAATGGCTATAACTTGCGTCCAGTGCCAGATCTCTCGAAAACAGAGGATATTATTCGGGTGCGCAAGAAGCACAAGAAGTCTAGCAAGGCGAAACGTGCCATTCTTATTATTGCAATTGTGATTGTATGCCTGCTGGCGCTTGGTGCAGGGGCATTCTTTTTCTACCTAAATTCACTTAACGATGCTATTTCATTTGACGATGAAGAAGAGGCTAACAAGCTAAAAGCGGCACTTTCTACTCAAACAGAAGAAACCACCGACGAGCCCTTCTACATGCTTCTTTTGGGTTCCGATGCGCGTGAAGGCGACGTAGCCTCGCGCTCGGACGTCATAATACTTCTTCGTGTTGACACTTCTGAAGGCCAACTTACTATGGTTTCCATCCCGCGCGATACGATGGTCAAGTTAGAAGGCTATGGTCGCTCGAAAATTAACGCGGCTTACGCTTATAATGGCGCGGCAGGTGCAGTGGAGGCTGTTTCTAAATTATCTGGCGTGCCAATTTCGCATTACGCAGAAATCCATTTTGAAGAACTGGAGCAGTTGGTTGACGCTTTAGGTGGCGTTTGGGTGGATGTACCTGTCTCAAATAATCAAACAGGCAGCTCAAACACAGGCACTGAACTTAAAGCGGGCGAACAGCTTCTTGATGGTGAAACTGCGCTGGCTTTTGCACGTGAGCGCTATGGCTATACTCGAGGCGATTTTCAACGTGCCGACAACCAAAAGCTCCTTCTTCAAGCCATCATCAAGCAGGTACTTGAAGTTTCACCTATTGAACTTCCGGGTACCATCCAACAGCTTGCCAAATGCGTTACAACCGACTACTCGATAGCCGATGTCATCTCTTTGGCACAAAAGTTCCAAGGTGCGGGCTCTATAACTTTCTATTCGGGCACAGTGCCCTCTACTACGAAAACCATTGACGGGGTCTCTTATGTGATTTGCGATGAAGACGAGTGGACTCGCATGATGCAGCTTGTCGATTCTGGCGAAGACCCGAATTCTGAAACCCAAACGCTTTCTGCGAGCACATCACAAGTTGAACCTGAAGTTATGACATTAAACGATGAAGAAGAAGCTGCGGCCTCTGACGAGGG
>CAZYOQ010000042.1:3333-4983 GCA_964649145.1 uncultured Eggerthellaceae bacterium
CTCATCCAAAGCAATCGCGTTCTAAACGACACTGCCAAGGCGCTAAAGATGGACGACTTGGAAGGCTACGATGTCGAGGTTAAAAGCGACACTACAACACGAGTACTTTCGCTTTCTGTTACAGGACAGTCGGCGCAGTCGGTGGCTATCATCGCAAACGAAATGGCGGCCGCCACTGACGATGTAGCTCGCGAGGTTATGGAAGTAAATAGCGTAAATGTTATCGACCAAGCATCCGAGCCAGAAGCACCTTCAGGTCCTCCGCGCGCAATGTATACAGCTGTGGCATTTCTAGCAGGTATTTTCCTTGCTGTTGCAATCGTTGTGCTTATGGACATGATAAACACCCGAGTTCGCAACCCTGAAGAGGCAGAAGAGCTTCTTGGTGTTCCTGTAATTGGCCGCATACCCGTATTTAAGAACTAAGGAGGGCGAAATGTCTAAGAAGAAAAAGAAGCAGTCCTCCAATATGCTAGAGGTGCAAAACGCAGCTAAGACGCTTTTTGCAAATATTAGCTTTATGTCTCCCGACTCTCCTATTAAGGCTATTGCTTTAACATCTTCGGTTCCAAACGAAGGGAAGTCGACCACAGCAGTCGAGCTTGGGCGCGCAATTGCTACTAGTGGCAAGACCGTACTTTTAGTGGAATGCGACATGAGAAGACGTAGCCTGGCTAATATGCTAGGCGTTCGTGCAACGGCTGGAGTCTATGCTGTTCTTACCGATAACGCCCCGCTTAATCAGGCAATTTGTGCCACCAAGGTGCCAAATATGTATTTTATAGATGCCGAGCCAAATATTCCAAACCCGGCAGACATACTTTCCTCTAAGCGATTCCATAAACTGGCTGAGCTTTTGATTAGCTCATATGACTATGTGATATTCGACACGCCACCCGTTGGCACTTTTGTCGATGCCGCCATCCTTTCTACCATCGTTGATGGAGTTGTTATGCTTGTGCGCCCGAATTCGACTAAGCGAGCAGATCTTCTTGATGCCTTTGACCAGTTGCAGAAGGCCGATGCCAATGTGCTTGGTATATGCGCTACGTTTTGCGAGGGAACAGGCTCTGAATACTACTATGCCTACTATTCAAGGTCTGGCAAGCGAGTTAAGACCAGCGGGGCAAGTTCTGCTAGCACCTCGTTTACAGACGCTGGTTATGCGCCGCGCGCAGGCGCTGGCAGTGTTTCTGGTGGTGCTGGCGCGGGGGCAAATAGCGCTACAAATGTAGCATCTCCAGGTCAAGGCGCTTCCATTCCCGCCTCCGTCACATCTAAAACTTCCGCTAAAACAGCTAGCGCTCAGGCTAAAAACCGTGCAGGCTATATGCGCCCGATGGATGCTAAGGCGGCAGCTTCTTCTCACAAGAAAGGCCGCCACTAGATGCGCGATATGCACTGCCATATTCTTCCCGGCGTCGACGACGGTGCCCGCGACCTGAAAGATTCGCTTGCCATGCTGGAAGCGGCTAAGCAATCTGGCGTCACAGAAATTGTGTGTACGCCACACTGTCGTGACCCGTACTTCAACTTTGAGGACATGTGGGATGCCTTCTATTTGCTGGTATCTAATGCGAGTGGTTTTCCGCTTAGTATGGGCTTTGAGGTTAACCATGCAAAGCTCATGGAACTTGGCCTTGACTGGGT
>CAZYOQ010000043.1:0-4872 GCA_964649145.1 uncultured Eggerthellaceae bacterium
CAGCAGCTTCGCTAAAATCGTCCATCGGGTGCGAGAGCAGTGAGAAGATTGCTACGAGAGCCCCTCTATACCGATTTTCGACTGTCAAACAGAAGCAAAATGCTGGTCAATTATGAGGCAGATGCAAACCTATGAGTTTTCGATAGCAGCGCCAATAAAATCGCGGAAAAGCGGGTGCGGGCGAGTGGGGCGGCTCTTGAACTCAGGATGTGCCTGGCTGGCCACAAACCATGGGTGATCGGGAACTTCTATCATCTCTACCAGACGCTCATCTGGAGAAGTTCCAGAGATTATGAGGCCTGCTTCTTCTAGCTTGTCGCGGAAGGCATTGTTTACCTCGTAGCGATGGCGGTGACGTTCATAGATAACAGGCTCGCCATATGCTTTCATTGCCGAAGTGCCGGGAGTAACTTTGCAAGGGTATGCGCCAAGTCGCATGGTGCCGCCTTTATCCTCCACGTCTTCTTGTTCGGGCATGAGGTCGATAACGGGGTATTCGGCATCTTTGTCAAATTCTGCAGAAGTTGCACCTTCAAGTCCGCAGACATTTCGGGCAAAATCGCAAACCGCTGCTTGAAGCCCAAGACAAATGCCAAGGTAGGGAATCTTTTGCGTACGTGCGTATTTTGCAGCTGCTATCTTTCCTTCGAAAGCGCGATTTCCAAACCCCCCTGGAACCAAGATGCCGTTGAAGCCTCCAAGAATTTCTGCGACGTTATCGTCGTTTAGCTTTTCGCCATCAATAAGTTCAACGTTGACTTGAGCATTGTGGTAAACACCTGCATGGAACAGAGCCTCTATGACAGAAAGATATGCATCGGGAAGGCTTACGTATTTGCCGACCACTGCGATCTTGGTTTCCTTGTTTGTGTTGTGCGCGGCATGGACAAAATCGCGAAGAGGGGTAAGGTCTATATCGTTTTGAGGAAGGCTCAGCGCATTTAAGACTTTCTCGTCGAATTTCTGGTCAAAAAGCGAAAGCGGAACCTCGTAAATGGATGGCGCGTCTGTGCACGAAAGAACGTTTTCTTTGTCTACGTCACAAAACAGCGCGATCTTCTCACGCGTTTTCTCGGTTATCTCGTGGTCAGACCTACAGACAATGAAATCTGGTTGTACGCCAAGCGAGCGAAGTTCTTTTACCGAATGCTGCGTGGGTTTGGTCTTCACTTCATGTGCCGCAGAAATATATGGGACCAGTGTGACGTGAACGAACAAGACATCGCCAAGCGGGCTCTCTTTTTTGAACTGACGGGCTGCCTCTATGAAGGGCTGGCCTTCTATGTCGCCAATCGTGCCTCCAATCTCAGAGATAACTATGTCTGCGTTAGATTGGTCGGAGATGCGGTGAAGGCGCTCTTTTATAGCATCGGTAACATGAGGGATGATCTGGATTGTGCCGCCAAGGAAATCGCCTCGGCGCTCGCGAGCGATAAGCGTTTGGTAGATAGAGCCTTGTGTGAAATTAGACTCGCGGCTTAGGTTTTCGTCGATAAAGCGCTCGTAGTGACCAAGGTCAAGGTCGCCTTCATGGCCATCTTCTGTCACAAAGACCTCACCGTGCTGGAAGGGGCTCATCGTACCAGGGTCGACGTTTAGATAGGGATCCATCTTCTGCATTGTGATTTTGTAGCCGCGGGCTTTAAGCAGATGGCCAAGCGATGCGGCAGTGATGCCCTTTCCTAGTGATGAGACAACGCCGCCGGTTACGAAGATATGCTTAGCCATGGGGTCTCCTTTACGAGATGCGCGCACCCAGGCATAAAAAATGCGCCTGAATGTCGCTTAGTTCCAACTTTTCAAACGCTTCATTAGTATATAGGAATGCTTAGCTTCGTATACCTTTCCTTTCGTGATTTTACAAAGGTGTAACTAAGAGATTGTTTAGGAGATAGTGAATTCTTAAGCAATCTTTCACGCAGTTTTGAAAATTCGTGTATCCTATCGCAAAATAACACGAGTGGCACCGATTGCCGATAGACGCGCTTGCTAGCTCGCCTGAACTTGCGTGTAATCGTCGCTAAATTCTTAGGAGCCTTACTTGAAACTTGTCGTAACCGAGAAAAACGATGCCGCAAAGCAAATAGCCAATTTGCTTGGTACGAAAAAGCCTAAAAACGACAAAGTCTACAATACCCCGGTCTATCGCTTCGAAGTGGATGGCGAGGACTGGGTGACAATAGGACTTCGAGGTCACATTCTCGAACCTGACTTTGTAAACAATCTTGTGTATACGAAAAGTGGGGGATGGAAGGGTGTTCTTGAGGATGGCACTAAGGTTGCGGCCGATTTGCCTTCCACTCTTTTGAAGCCTCCTTTCAAAAAGAAGAAGCCTTTTACCGCAGATGGCGTCGATCTTAAAGGCTGGAAGATGGAAGCTCTTCCGTATCTTGTATATGCGCCAATTCAGAAGCTTCCGAAAGAGAAGGACATTATCAGGTCTTTGCGAAATCTCGCGAAGAAGGCCGACTCTATCGTTATTGCAACCGACTTCGACCGTGAAGGCGAACTTATAGGTTATGACGCGCTTTCTATTTGTAAGCAAGAGAATTCAACGGCGCCGGTTTCGCGTGCGCGTTACTCCTCTTTCACGAAGCCAGAGATACACCATGCTTTTAATAACCTGGTTGAGATAGACACAGACCTAGCTGCTGCAGGCGAGACCCGTCAAGACATCGACCTTATTTGGGGTGCGGCTCTTACTCGCTTCCTTACCATTGTTCGCTTCGCTGGAATTGGAAACGTACGTTCTTCTGGTCGCGTGCAAACGCCAACACTTGGCCTTATCGTTGCGCGCGAGCGCGAACGCAATGCTCATGTTCCTAAGGACTATTGGACTATTAAAGGTGCTTTCGATAGCTCTGCTGAGGTAGGGCCTGCCTCAGGTGACGGCGCCAATGCTTTCGAGGCTACACATGCGACATCCAAGTTTTGGGTAGAAGAAGAAGCAAAAGCAGCTATGGCGGCAATCGAAAATGCAAAGAGCGCTACCGTATCTTCAATCGAAAAGAAGAAGCGCACTATTGCAGCCCCTGTGCCTTTCAATACGACTTCGCTTATGGCAGCTGCGTCTTCTGAGGGTATAAGCCCTGCTAGGTGTATGCGCATGGCCGAGAGCCTCTACATGGATGGCTATATCTCCTATCCTCGTGTCGACAACACCGTTTACCCTTCGACACTTGATCTTGCCTCAGTTGTCGAACAGCTAAAAGCTAATCCTGCATACAGGCCTTATTGCGAGAAGCTGCTTTCCAAGGCTAGTCTTCGGGCCACGCGCGGAAAGAAAGAGACAACCGACCATCCGCCAATTTACCCGACAGCTGCTGCAACTCCAGATAACCTAGGTGCTTCAGAATACAAGCTATACAACCTTATAGCAAGGCGCTTCTTGGCTACCCTTTCAGACAACGCGGCTGTTGAAGGCACCAAGGTCACACTTGATGTTAACGGTCAGCTTTTCTGTGCAAAAGGCGATGTTTTGGTGAAAGAGGGCTTCCGCGAGATATATCGCTATGGTCTCAAAAAAGACGAACAGCTGCCTTCTATGGAAGAAGGCCAACGAATCGCATTCAACGGCGCTTCTTGCACTAAAGACCAGACAAAGCCGCCTGCTAGGTACAGCCAAGGCAAGCTTATTCAAGAAATGGAAAAACTTGGGCTCGGAACTAAGTCGACCCGTCATTCCATTATCGAGAGGCTCTATAACGTCAAGTATATTCAAAACGACCCCATCGAGCCTTCTAAGCTGGGCATTGCTGTTATCGAGGCTTTAGACAAGTTCGCGCCCCATATCACTCACCCCCAGATGACTGCCGAACTTGAAGCCGAGATGGACAATATTGCAGAAGGCAAGGTCACAAAGCACGAAGTTGTGCTAGATTCTCGAAACCTGCTTGAGAAGGAACTTGATGTTTTGATTCCGCATGCTCAAGATGTGAGCGAATCCTTAGGCGACGCTGTTGCGGCTGATGCATATGTTGGCAAGTGCCCTAAATGTGGAAAAGACTTACAGGTACGCGCTTCTAACAGAACAAAGTCTATGTTTATCGGATGCTCGGGATGGCCGGATTGTGATGTTACATATCCTCTTCCGAAGGGCAAGATCGAATCTCAAAAGGAGCCTTGCAAAGTATGCGGAATGCCGCAAGTCAAAGTTACCGCCTTCCGCCAGCGCCCTTACATTATGTGCATAGACCCGAATTGCACCACAAACCATGAGCCTGATGTTGTGGTAGGCGAGTGCCCTACCTGCGCGAAATCGGGAAAGCATTCAAAGCTAATTGCGAAGCGGAACCCTAGAACGCTAAAGCGATCGATTACCTGCGAGAACTTTGATGAGTGCCAGACCCGCTACCCACTTCCGCCTCAAGGCAAGATAGTGCCAACCGAAGAGGTCTGTGATGCATGTGGCGCGCCCAAGGTTACTATCATGAGCAATAGAGGGCCATGGACTATCTGCCCTAATTTCGACTGTCCTTCTCGAGAAGAATTAGAGAAGACGAAGAAGAAGGGCAAACGTCGCACAAAAGCTAAGAAGTAATGAGGGGCTCTTGTAGCAGTTTCATTGCGCTTTGTATATGGCTAGGTAGAGGGGCTCTTGTAGCAATCTTCTCACTGCTCTCGCACCCGATGTGCGTTTTTATCGAAGCCGCTGCGGAACTCGCACGCTTCGCGTGCTCAAACAGTCCTCGCAAAACCGCTTCGCTAAAAACGCACATCTGCTCGAGAATGTTCGAAGTCTTGCCACGAGAGCCCCTCTATATGGTTTTACTGTTAAAAGCCGGGGGACGTGTGAGCGAGGCGAGGTTCGCTTGAAGCCAAAGCACGCGAGAAATCCACTTTTGCGAAATAGCTAAGCTCAAAATGAAAAGG
>CAZYOQ010000044.1:0-4353 GCA_964649145.1 uncultured Eggerthellaceae bacterium
CTTGCTAAAACCGTTGCCCCCAAAGGTAACATTGGCTCTGGAAAGGGAGTTTCGGCCTCTATTGTTGCCATGAATGTTAAAACTGGCGGCATAGCTGTTATGTCGAATTACCCGACTTTTGACCCATCGTATTTAACGGGCGGCATCCCTCAAGATTTGTGGGAGCTTTACAACTCCGAGGAATCACACTCGCCATTTCTTAACCGTGCCATAAATGGTCAGTATCCGCCAGCTTCCACTTTCAAAGCGTTTACATCGATGGCCGGCCTTTCCTATGGTTTTGCTACTTATTCCACTACATGGAACTGCACAGGTAAGTGGGACGGCTTTGGTTCAGGCGATGTGCAGATGTGCTGGAACCACTCAGGGCATGGCACTCTCGACCTTCACGACGGTATAGTCAATTCTTGTGACACGGTATTCTACGAGATAGCTAAGGCCTTTTACGATGCAGGCCCTGATGGCTCAAACGAAATCTCAAGCACCGCCCTGCAAGATTATCTGTCTCTGTTCAATTTCGGCGAAGAAACAGGAATCGACCTTGAAGGCGAATCTAGTGGGAGAGTGCCTACACCTGAATGGAAGGCCGAACAGTGGAAAAACGTACCTTCCGAGGCCACATGGCGTGGCGGCGACTACACCAATATGATCATAGGCCAAGGCGATGTCTTAGTAACCCCAATGCAGCTTGCCTGTGCTTATTGCGGCATTGCCACCGGTAAGATCATGAAACCACACCTAATAGATAAAGTCATGAACAGTTCAGGCGATGTGGTTTATGAAGCTGCTGATGAGGTCGCAAGCCAGCCCGATGTGGATGCTGACAATCTTGAATACGTAAGGAAAGCCCTTCACGATATGATTGCATCGCATTCCGATCTTGAAGCGCTTTTCAATGAGATGGGTTTAGATGCGGCTGCAAAATCTGGCACGGCAGAACACACCGACCGCAAAGACGATGCGTGGTTTGCTGCTTACGCCCCTTATAGCGACCCTGAGTATGTTTGTGTTTGCGTGGTAGAACAGGGTGGCGGTGGCTCTGAGGTAGCAGGACCTATCGTTGCCAAAGTGCTAGGCGCGCTTTTCGGCAAGAAACCTGACAAGATTAAAGGCGTAGGCCATATAAGTGGCTCTTCGGGCAAATCGGATGATGTTGAATTCACCGGCAACGATAGCAGGACTGACTAGACTATGGCGCTTCCTGAAATAGAATCACTGGTCTCTCCCTTAAAGGCCGATCAGCCTCATAAAAAAAGGCCGAAACTCTTTTCTTATGTTTATATGCCGCTAGCACTCACAATGCTTTTGCTTCTAGTTTATGGGCTTGTCATTTGCTGGACTGCCACAGCAGGCGATACATCTTACAGCTTCACAAAGCAGCTTCTAGGTGTTGTCATAGGTCTTATATGCATGGCCGCACTTTGGGCTTATGACTACAACAAGTTTGAAGGCCTCTACATACCCCTACTTATTATTAGCTGTGTGCTTATACTTTCACCCCACCTGCCCTTTATTGGCGTTACTACAATGGGCGCGACCTCGTGGATAAACATAGGCATTCAAGTGCAACCAGGCGAATTTGCGAAGGTTACCATCGTGCTTTTCGCCGCAAGCCTTCTTGCACGCTATAACGGCAGGCTTGACGACGTTCGAGAATACTGCAAGGTTGTTGTGCTGCTTCTTCTGCCGTTTATTTGCATTATGACTCAGCCCGACTTAGGAACAGGCCTTGTTTATCTTTTCATCTCGGCTACCATGCTCATACTTTCAGGCGCCAATATTAAATATTTACTTGTAACACTTGGCATTCTTATCGTAGGCATAGTTGCAATTTTCGCGTTGGATGAAGTTTTGAAATATCAGACTTCCGATGGAAGTACGGAATATAGGCTTCTTAAGCAATATCAGCGTTCACGCCTTTTCGTCTTCTTAAACCAAGATAGCCTTGAATCTACAGACGAGGGCTATAACCTCAAACAGGCGATGATAGCCATTGGCTCTGGTGGTCTGTTTGGAAAAGGTCTAGGTTCTTCCACGCAATCGTCTTTAGGTTTTTTGCCAGAAGCTCCAACCGACTTCGTCTTCTGCGTTCTTGCAGAGGAGCTGGGCTTTTTTGGCGTGATTATTCTTCTGGCCTTGTATTTGGCAGTTTTGATTATGGCAATGCATCTAGCCAGACGATGCACTAGCAACTTTGGCATGCTTATAATTTGCGGCATTATTGGAATGTGGGTCTTCCAAATACTTGAAAACATTGGTATGTGTTGCGGAATCATGCCAATCACAGGCATTCCTTTGCCGTTTGTTAGCTATGGGTCTTCGTTTATGATTGTGAATTTCTGTATGCTAGGCTTAATTGGTTCTATTTACTCTCACGAGAACAAAATAGGGAAGGGATTCAAGAATGCAACTTCCAGTTAACGTTTCAGAGGTACTAAAGATTGCAACCGACATGAAGGAGGCCGAGACCACTCCAATTGCCGTTGCCATATACATAGATGACACCGCCCCTGGCGATCTAGTTGGCTTTGTAAGGTCGCTTTTTACTAGCTCGAACGCTCACACTCGTGTAACTATTGGCTATATCGATTCAGGCGTTGAATCAATTGCACTTAAGGGTGAAGAAGACGCCGTTGTAATACTTGCAGGAGATGCAGAATGTGTTGGTGCATGTGCGGCTTTTTCTAGGTCGCAAAATGTTCCGTGTATGGTTGTCACGTGCAACCCCGATAAAACCTCCAGTATTGCAAGTGAAGCAGGCTACCCCCTTCCTGAAGCCGATATCATCGCTCCTGTGAAGCTTGAATCTGCAGCTCTTCACAATGTATTAAAGAATCTACCTATTCTTAATAAATTTGCTCACGTAAATTCCGAGGTGGAATATACGATACCTGCAGGCGAAGATGAGGCAGTTTCAACAATCGAGTTAGACGACGCTCACATGAAGATATTGAGCGAGAGAATTGGTAAGTGGATAGTTTCAGCATCAGCCACCAAAGACCTTGCCTTTGCGATGGCTTTCCCGTTTGTGCGCAGGCCTCTTGCAGACGACTCTATTACAGCAACGTCGCTTCAAAATGCTGCAGTGGGCTTTGTGCCTTTTATCCCGGGTGCCGATATGCCCATTATGACCCTCAACCAAATTAAGATGGTCTTGCAAATTGCTACAGCCTACGGCCAGCCGCTTGATACCGACCGCATCAAGGAAATTGTAGTAGTGCTTGGCGGGGCTTTTGTTTCGCGCAATATTGTTCGCAGTGCCACAAAGGTTATCCCTGTTGCTGGGTGGCTGTTTAGCGGCGCTATGGGTTTAGGTGCCACGGAGGCTATGGGCAGGGCTATGGTTGAATACTTCGAGGCAGGGGGAGACATCGTAGGAGTTGCAAACGTCATGCAAAAGGCTCGCGATGCGGCAATTGATGCATCCACGAAAGCTGCCGCTTCTCCTACGGGAAAGAGGGCTATGGGTGCGCTTAAACAGCTTGCTTCGAACTTGACTGTTTCTCGAAACCCTCAGTAGTTAGAGCTCTTTTTATGCTTAAAACTAATTTGTGGGACAAGGTATCTCGTGTCTTGTCAGAAGTAGAACGTCCTTCGCGCTATATCGCAAGCGAATGGGTCGCAGGCGGGCACACGACCGCAGACACAAACACGATAGCAGGCGAGCAAACGATAGCAAGTGGGCAAGCGGTCGCTGATGCTGGCTCTAGCGAACGCGCGATTGCCGAAAACGAGGCCGAAAGCTTCTCATTTTGCATGGCTTACCCCGACACTTACGAGCTTGGCCAGCCTAACCAAGCACTTCGCATCCTTGTAAATGCGGTAAACAAAGAAGAAGGCCTGCTAGCGCAGCGTGCATTTCTTCCTGCGGCAGACATGATAGAAGTCATGCGACGCGAAGGCATACCTGCGTTTTCTTTAGAAGGCATGCACCCGCTTTCGGAATTCGACGTTGTAGGCATTACCTTGCCACACGAACTTGCAGCAACAAATGTGCTTGAATTGCTAGATTTAGCGGGAATTCCTTTGCGAGCAAGTGATAGAACAGAGTCCGACCCAATAGTGCTAGGAGGAGGCCCTTGCGCCTACAACCCCGAACCTTATGCGGCCTTCTTTGACGTAATTACCATTGGTGAAGGCGAGGAAGCAACCCCTGAGACCATCCGCTGCATTCGCGCTTCAAAAGAACGCGGGCTTACACGTCTTGAAGTTTTGCTAGAGCTTGCGAAAGTGCCTGGGAACTATGTGCCAATGCTTTATGAAGAACTTGATCATGACCAAGCTCAAAACGCTGGCACCTACCTTCGCCCGAAATATCCAGATGTCCCAGAAATAATAGAAAAGCGAGTATTT
>CAZYOQ010000045.1:0-4233 GCA_964649145.1 uncultured Eggerthellaceae bacterium
TTTGAAATTATCGTATTTGAGAGGCTTTCCATGAAAATTGGTCTCATTTCAATAAACATGTATACCAAAGGCCTAAATTTTGCCTGCCCTCTTCACACCTATGCTTTTCAGCAGTTTCTGCTTAAAAACGGCATTCCAAGCACCGTCATTAATTACCAGCCAATTTATTATGGCAACTATGACCTTCGCCATCCTTACGACTACTACAAGAAGGTTTGCGAGCGTCGCCTAGATGCCGGTAACTACGACGGTCTAGATGTGCTCATCGAAAAGCGCGACGGCTACAAAGCGCTTTATAAAGAGCGTGAGATTCGCTATGACAAATTTCAGAAGTTCATTGACGACAACTACATTAAAACGGAAAAAGTTTACAATTCTGACCTTTTGGAAGTAGAAGACCCAGGCTTCGATTGCTATATCTGTGTCACCGATGTCATCTGGAAAAAAGAACCCAACTATGGTTTCGATCGAGGGTTTTTCCTGGCCAGTACAAGTATGCAAGACAAATGGAAAATAGCCTATGCTGCAAGTCGCGGCGTCTATCACTCAGAGAATGTAGAAGACGAGCGACGCTTTCTGCACTACATAGATGACATCGACTTCATTGGCGTGCGCGAGGCTAGCCTCAAAGATTATATTGAAAAGTCTTCTGACAAAGAAGTATCCCTTGTGCTGGATCCGGTTTTGCTTCACGACCGCGCGTTCTATGACAAGATCGCTGTCAAGCCAGAAGAGCAAGACTATCTCTTTCTGTACTACGTCATGGAAAAGGCATCTGACACCCTAGAACAGGCGGTGAAATACGCCCGCGCGCACAACTTGAAGATCGTCGAGCTTACCGATCGTCCTTTGCCTAACGGGCGTCTTTCTGAATACGAGGACATAGACGTGACGTATCGCTATGACGCAGGTATTGAAGAATGGCTGGGGTACTTTAAGTATGCTACCGTGGTGTTCACAAACTCTTTCCATGCAACATGTTTCAGCATTTTATTCGAGAAAGAGTTCTTCGTTGGGTCACGAAACGGTGACAAAGTTGCAAACGTCCTAGCCACTTTCGGGCTGTCTAACAGGCGCTTTAACCGGAAAACCGACTTGATAGGTAAACCTTTTGAACCCATCAACTACTCGAAAGTAAAACCTGTTCTAGAGAAAAAGCGGGACGAGTCGGCCGCCTTTATCCTCAATGCAATCCATTATGCGCAAACGCATGATCGCCCTAAGAGAAAGCACGTTCGCATCGTTTTCGATTCAGGGAAGGACGTTTCAGCTCGACCGGGTTGCTTGGCGGCAAACAAAAACTACTATACTTCACGCCCCGATGGATCGCTACTTTACAGCCCAAAAGCTTATTACATTAATGACGGCTTAAGTCGTTTTGAGGCACCTGAGTTTTATTCATTAGGCAAAAGGCCTTCTACTTGGTATATATCCTTCGCGATTGACGATATGAGCTTTTGGTATTTGGAAGATGGGTCTTTCGTTTTGACCCGCGAGTGGGACAAGAAGAAACATGGCTCTCGCAAGCTCTTCAAAGACCAAGATCGCATTCCCTTTATTCCCGTTGATGGTATATCTTCTATGAAAGCCACAGTTGCACAGTGGGAAGATATAGAAGAGCGCGCAATTGAGCTAATTGTGAACAGCGGTACGAAAAGCGCCATTGTTTCTTCAAATGCCGCTGGCGAGTTGGACATTTCTGCCTTGCCTAGTGGGTCTTTAGAATATCGAAAAGATAAAGGATGGACGAATAATGCCAAAACCCCTATCGGCAAAAACCCGTTTGAAAGACCTGGATTCAATTTCTGTGGGTGGCGCGTACGAGTCAAAATCAAGGGCAAGTGGTTCTGGCTTTTAGAGGACGGCGCGCTTATGGAAACCCATGCTTGGAAAGAAAGTGGGGGGGGTACGCCTGTCATTATGCCTGCCAGATTTGTGACACAGGAAGACAAACCCGTTCCCTACATTTACGCGAATTCCATCAGCGCAATTGCTGCAGAAGGTGTCTGGAAAAAGCCATCGCAGCCTAAGACAGAACTTAGCTATTATCGAAGAATTCTTCAGCGCGGCCGTCGGCTTCTTAAAAAGGTTTTAGACGGGACAGCGGGGAAGACGGCGTAGGTGGGAAGACGCACTGGGCGGCATAGGTAGGCCAGTGTAGGCAGGACAGCTGGGAAGTAGCCCATTGATTGAAAAGATTTGCTTGCCAAATGAATAGATTTAGACGCATAGCGGTTGTGGTTAACCCAACGGCTCAAAATGGTAAAGCCGCCGATGCGGGCAGGCAGGTAGAACGTTTTCTGACGCGAGCCATTGGGTCTGATGCTTTTACCGTGTTTCATACCAGCCGCCCCCGGCAAGCAACCGAGATTGTGGCGCAACTAAACCCGGCCTATGGCACCGTAATTACTGTTGGAGGCGATGGGTTGGTGCATGAAGTAGCAAACGGCCTTATGCGCATTAATGCGGTGGATCGCCCGCAATTGGCTGTGGTGCCGCTGGGCTCTGGCAACGATTATGCCGAAACCCTTGGCATGACGCGTGCGCGAAACGTTGAGGATGCACTTTCACGTATCTTCGATTATCACGTTGAACCCATGGACGTTGGCTGCGTTAACGGGGAATACTTTGTCGAAACACTTTCCTTTGGGGTGGATGCCGCCATTGCTCTTGACACGGTAGAGCGTCGCCGTCGCACAGGGCGCACAGGTACGCTGCTCTACCTTGAAAGCGGAATCGATCAAATTTTGCACCATCTTGATGACTTACGCTACGAGGCGCATCTGACTGGTGTGCCTTGGTCTTTTGATGGGGGAGGTGGGGGAGCTTTGGACGTGCATATAGCGGATGCCGATGTAGATTCCAACGCGGGAGCTTCTGATGCTGGCGGAGGGCTAGAAGCCGCTGGGCAGGCCAAGAACTTTCCGTGCGTTTCGGGTGCTTCGGGCGTTTCGTGCGCTGCGGGTGCTTCGGGCGTTTCGCGCTCAGCCGCCCCATTTTCACGCGAGCTGCACCTTGAAGGAAGCTCTTATCTTTTTGCTGTACAAATTGGGCCTACTTACGGCGGACATTTCAAGATATGCCCGAATGCTAGCCCATCAGATGGCCTATTCGACATTTGTCTTGCACACCCACCTCTAAATGCCCTTTCAGCTTCTGCCTTGTTTTTATCGGCAAAAGGCGGCCACCATGTTGGATCAAAACATATCGAATTTCACAAGGCACAAGGCTTGAATGTGCGCTTTGACACTGAGCCATCCGTTCAGGTCGATGGCGAAAAGCTTCATGGCACGACGTTTCATATAAGCATAGAGCCACAAGCCATTCGAGTTTTGTGCGGTTCAAAGTTAGGGTAGCTTTGAGGCAATTGCGGCGTGATACTGATCGCGAAACACTTAATAATCGTCAATAATTGCCAATTATCAACAATTATCATTTGTCAATAATCACCATTTACCGAAAACATAAATTAGCTTATTGCCATAAAGCCCTGTTCAGAATGTGTTTTACTTTCTTGTCAATATGGGATCAATTAAGATTTTTATTGACAAGTTCGGGGGGGGGGGTATTAAATTGATATGTTTAGCGAATATGATCATTACACAAAAAAAGAAGGGATGGCTTGGGCGTTCGTACTCAAGCAATTCGATAAGTATATTCGCATAAGCACCAGGAGGGGGTGCTCGATGTTGAGCAATGGCCTAGGGAGAAAGGCTGCAAGTGTTGCTCTTGCTGTGTTGATGGCGCTGCCTATGGGCGCTGCGCAGCTTGGTTGGGCAGATGCGCTCGGAAGCTCACGGGGGGGGGTCTTCGCTGAGGTAAGCAGCCTCACCACTTTCGAGGAAGACGTCAACGACCTGCCTGCCGACGAGGCGGACGCCGCGGGCGCGGTAAACGCAGACACCGATGCCGATGCAATCATGAGTGACGAGGGCGAACTCGCAGGTGACGGCAGTACGCCCGCAAGCACTGACGCAACTTCTGGTACGGATGCTACCGCTGACGATGCAGCTGCCAACGACACTGGCGACGATAGCACAGCCATCGACGAAGGCGCCATGAGCGACAGCAGTAATACAGGTGCGCAGAGTGATGGCACTGATACAGCGAGTTCGACGGGCGGCGCTGACAATACGAGCACTTCTGATAGCGAGAAAGATGCCGACTCGGGCGACGGAACGCTGGCGGCGTATGAGGAAGGGGAAAACACAGAGGCCATGAAAGCCACTGTGA
>CAZYOQ010000046.1:0-4058 GCA_964649145.1 uncultured Eggerthellaceae bacterium
TCAGCCTCGCGCACAGCTTTGGCGTCAAATTCGCGCTCGTTTTCAGATGGAGCACCCATTACTTCCAGCCTTTCATATTCCTCTTGAAGATAAGCACGAAGAAAGGAACACCCATTATCGCCGTGATAATACCTATAGGAATTTCCACAGTAGCAAGAAGCCTTGCAATATTGTCTACAAACAGCAAATACGCCGCTCCAACAAACATAGACGCTGGAAGCAATACCTTGTAGTTAGGACCTACCAACGCACGAGCCAAATGCGGTATCACAAGGCCTATCCAGCCGATGATGCCCGAAACTGCAACAGAGGCGCTTGTTACCAGAGTTGCCGCAAAAATGACCAGTGCCCTTGTGCGGGAGGTGTTAACTCCTAAAGCGCGCGCCTCTTCATCGCCAAACGAAAGTACATTAAGCTTCCAAGATTCAACTATAAGCAAGATGAACCCTACCAACATAGGCAAAAAGACTACTAAGTCGCCCATGTTCACGTTGGCAAACGAACCCATAAGCCAAAAGGTGATTTGCGGAAGTTTGTCGTCGGCGTCGGCCACAAGCTTTATCACCGACATGACCGCCTGGAACAAGGTGGACACGAGTATGCCAGCAAGAACAAGGCTAAGCGTTGGGTCGTATCCCACAAGGCGGTTAAGCCACATGACCATGCCTACTGCAATAAGCCCGCCTATAAACGCTAAGACCTGCACCATAGATCCAGACATGTTGAATAAAAGCGCGATACAGGCGCCAACAGAAGCTCCGGCAGATGCCCCTAGCAAGTCGGGAGACGTGAGCGGGTTTTTGAACATGCCCTGATAGCTAGCACCCGCCGTGGCAAGCGCCGCACCCACTAGCATTACCACTAGCACGCGCGGAAGCCTGATTTTGATAAGTACGCGTTCAGGGTCTGTTAGGGGTATGTCTGAAGGAAGAGCGGAAGGATCTGCAAAGAAAAGATAGATACAATACCCAAGCTTTTGCAAATAGCTTCCTGCTGCCTGCACAACCTCCACAGGGTTCATGGAATACTTACCCAAAAACAGCGACAAAAAGAACATCCCAACAACCAGCACGATAATAAACAGCTTAGAGCTAAGCTTCACTTTTGAAGAAAATGTTTCTGCCGCTTCCTTGGAAAGATTGGCGACTTGCAATGCATTTTCACTTTTTGCCATCTTAGTCGCTTTCGCCTGATTTGCTGGTGTTCGCGCTTGAGGAAGCACCTTCACTAAAACTCGAGGCTTTGCTAGAATTCGCATCCTCGCCTGCGGCTTGACCCTCGTCTGCGCCTTCGCCTTGGCTCGCCTCGGAATCTGATGCACCACTTTGACCCTGCTCGTCAGATGCAGCATCTTCTTCGGCACCTTGCTGAAGGATGTAAACGTTTCCTGTAACCGGATCGCGATATGCCGTACCGGCCTCGACATAGTAGGAGCCATTGGTTAGAGCATCAACATCTACGTCTTGTTCCTCGACTTGTTCAAGGTCTTCGTCGTTGATTTCTTCGAATGCGGAAAGATCGACCCCCCAATGGGAAATCAAAGCCACCATAAATCCAACGGCCAAAACCAGCATGCAGTCGGCCAAGTTCACAATATAGTTGGAAGGATTCACGTCCTCCCCTAAATCCGAGCGTCCTGTAAAACGCCTCTCTTTAAAACTGCGCGCCACTTTTGCCTCACTCTGCTTTCGTGGGCTGCGTTTCAGCCTCGGTTTGCGTTTTGTCTTCGGAAACTGCGGCTTCAGCCGGCGTTTCGCCTTTAGCTTCGGCTTCAGCCTGCGCTGTGCCCCCTTCAGCCCTTGCTGCCGTCATACCACTTTCGGCCTCGGCATCGGCGACTACAGCTCCAGCCCTTGCTGCCTTACCCTCTTTAGCTTCAGCGCTCTTTGCCGCCATAGCCTCTTTAGCCCGAGCCCCGGCCTCGTTTACCTCTTTCATTGGGTCTTCTGTGTAGTTAGAAGGAAGCACCACGCCAAGCTTTCTAGCCTCATCGGCCTTTTCCACAACGCAGCCCATAATCGACTCAAGCGAGTCAATGTATTCCGTATACCAGCCAGAACGAATCTTTGAAATGATAAGTGCCGTAACAGCGCAAACCAAGCCGCAAACAGTTGCGTCAAAGGCCACGCCCAGCGATGCCGAAAGCAAGGTCACGTCGTTTTGCCCAAGCGCAACAATGCCAGGACCTAAAGGAATCAAGGTTGCCATCAGGCCTAGCAAAGGGCCTATTTTTGAAATGGTGTCAGTCCAAGCAAGGCGACGCTGATAATGGCGCTGCACACTGCCTATCTCCATTTGCGCAAGACTAAAAAGGGATTCTTCAGGTAGACCCATGTTTCTAGAAGCCGTTATAAGAGCGGCCTTCTGAAATTTCAAAAGCTTGCTTTTAAGAATTACATCCGAAACATTTTCATACGTGGCGTTATTTAAATCGTTCACAATTGTGGGCATATTCTGCTTGTAATGGCGCCTTTCGCAAAAGTATTCGACCAATACTTGCCCTATAAAGAAGATGCAGATTACAACCAGAATCAGGATGCATGCCATTGCCGGCTGCATCAGCCCACGTGAAATAATGTTTAGGATGTCCGGTAGATAGGTCGATGTGAGATCCATGTGCCTTCCCTTTCAGTGTTAAGGATCGTCTTTAATTCGCAAATATTAAGATCATTCGATGGCTGTCCCATAAGGCGGGTAGCTGCTACCCAGTATGTCTAGAGCCTGTTCGTCGGTAATGTCAACCCAATATAGTTTGCTGTAGAACTTCTTTGTCTCTTCGACCATATCGACGTTGTACAGGTCGGGGTAGAGCATATTAGCCAACCACTGAATTCCCAAAAAGCGCTGAACGCCATTGGGGCGATCACACCAAGCGAAAGGCAAATTGGGCATCGCATAGACCCTGCCATCTTTTACGGCTTTGATCCCAGACCAATCGGAGCTTGCCCGAATGTAGTTGGCAGCGCCTCCACGCGTCTCTTCGTCCCATGCAATAATCACTTCAGGGTTCCACGCGATAACGCTTTCCAAAGAAACACTGCTCATGCCAAAGCCAGATGCCGATTCTTCCACATCGGCCACATTGTAGGCACCGGCAACCTCAAACGCCTTGGCATGCTGGGAAACGCTAGGTTCTGTGGAAAGGCCAAGTGGCCCTTCAGCATAGTAAAGCGATACCTTCTCGTCTTCTGGGATGCCGCTAACAGCAGCAGTCACTTCAGAATAGACCTGCTCGCAGTATTGCGCGATACTTTCGGCACGATCTTCGCAACCCATAATGTCGCCAACCATTCGATACGCTTCGTTTATGTTGGTGAATGACCCGTCTACCAATACGACAGGAATGCCTGTCGCTTCCTGCAAGTCTTCAGCATCTGAGATGTTTGACGCCGAAAGCTCAACGCCTGAGATGCTAAAGACTAGTTGTATTCCTTGCTGTATAAGCATTTCGCGATCGATTTCGCCACCATAAGACAAAGACCCCATAGAAACTAGATCTGCCATGGAATCGGGCAAGTATTCCATTTGCGCAGCGTTAAGCGACATGGCGGTTCCACCTTGCTTGTCGGGGTCTAAGGTGAACACATAAATTTGAGCTAGAGGGCTTGTGTAGTAGATTTTTGTAAGTTCTGAAGCTATGGGAATCTGAAGCTCACGGCCGGCATGGTCGGTTATAGTGCGCGTGCCACGGAAGACCTCATCTCCCAATTCCGACCGACAGCCTGAAAGACCGCCCGCAAGCGCACCTGTGCCTGCAAGTGCAAGAGTAGATGCTGCACCTTTGACAAAGTTTCGTCTTGTAAGCATCATGCCGCATCCTACTTTTTTCTTGTCCCAAACTGCCATTTCGGGCTCCTCTTTCTCAGGTAAACGCAAACTCTTATACATTATTCCAAAAATACGGGGAAAGGACGAATCCTTTCCCCGTTTAGTAAGCCGAACCTGCATTAAGTCTGTTCTCTTTAGTAAGAGAGACTTTTGAGAGGCTCTAGCTACTTGACCGTAGCCTTCTTAGAAGCGTTAGCCTTGGTGAAGTACTTGGTGTACTTCTTGGCAAG
>CAZYOQ010000047.1:0-4039 GCA_964649145.1 uncultured Eggerthellaceae bacterium
GAATTCTAATCAATGAGCTTTAATGCACTTAATTTGGTACTTTATCAATTATAATTACTTAGCTATCAAGGGTGATTTCGCCCATATTGGAAGGAAACGATACACAAATGGCCAATGGAAGCTTCTTCGGAGATCTCAAATCCAAGTTAGGCAGACTCGGGTCAAGCCAAAACGGTTCCAGAAACCAACAAGAATATGAAGACGAGTACGCCGACTACGATAACTACGACGAATACGATAATTACTCCCAAGAATACGATGACTACGATAACTACGACGAGTATGACCCGTATATGGACAGGAACCCTGTAACTAAAAGAAGCGCGAAGTCAGACCCGGGGCTTCCAAGGCTTGTTTCCATGGATGACGCACGTGCAAGCGCAAGGGATATCCCGCCGCGCGAATCTCGTGGCGGAATAGGGGAATCCCGCGAATCTCGCAGCTCTTCGCGGGAATCAAGAAGCTCTTCCATTCGCTCCTATGGGCGTATGATGGTAGACTCGTCGCTTCCGCCATCGATGACAGCTGAGGGTACCGCTGCAGCATCTGCTGCTATTAACAGGAAGGCAAGCGGGCTCGACTCGCTTTTCGGCTCTCCTCAGTCGAATTCAGCTAGCACTAATGTCCTTCGAGATTCAATGCAGCTTAGCATGCCTGGAATGCGCAGGCTCAAAGTCATAAGGCCTACTAAATACAATAATGCCGAGGATGTCACAACAGCGCTTAAAGCCAATGATGTTGCCATTCTCGTTCTCACAAAAGTTGACCAGTCGTTGATGATGAGGCTGCTCGACTTTTCGTTTGGTGCGGCAAGCGCAATGGATGCGACGGTTGAATCCATTGGTCACAAGGTATTCGCCATTTGCAGAAGCGTTGGTTTAGATGACCGCGAACGCGAAGAACTATCGTCTATGGGTATTATCTAAGCTCTTTTTTAATTGGACGATATAAAGAACATGCCTATAGCACGTATTTGCATCGTTGGATGCGGGAACATGGGTGGTGCATGCCTGTCTGGGTGGCTATCTTCGGATAGCGGCATTGCTTCTGGGCTTTCCAGTGAAAATTTCCTTGTTGTTTCTCACTTGGATGAGCATCGCAGTCAAATTGAATCAAAGTATGGTGTGCAGTGCGTTTCTAGTCTTTCGCAAATTGATGCCACCTCTTCTATCGAGATGGTTTTACTTGCGGTAAAGCCTCAAGTTCTACCTGAGATTTTGCACCAGCTTGCCAAGGCTCCTTTCATGAAAGCTTCGCAAGATGGTATCGAGGCAAATTCGCGCGAAATAATTGTCTTATCTATAGCAGCAGGAATTTCCACAGAAGTCATCGAAGAAGCACTTACTGCAGGCACTCATGTTGTAAGGGCAATGCCAAATATGCCGCTTCAGGTAAAACATGGCGCTACCTGTGTATGTGGCGGGCGTTTTGCAAGTAAGGATGATCTCGAGCTTGTTAACCAGCTTTTCTCTGCTCTTGGGTCGTCTCATATCGTAGACGAGTCTTTGATTGATGCGGTTTGTGCTATAAGCGGGGGAGGCCCTGCTTATGTGGCATACATGATCGAAGCCTTAAGGGATGCGGGTGTATCCTTTGGCCTGGATCGTGATCTTGCTGAAAACCTGGCTCTTGAGACAGTGGGCGGAACGTATGACTCGATTGTCAAAAAAGGCCTTTCCCCAGAAGATTTACGCAAGTCGGTTTGTTCCCCAGGCGGTACTACTTTAGCTGCGCTTTCAGAATTGGATAAGGCTGGTTTTGCCTCGATCTTCCATTCGGCCGTAAAGGCTGCAGTCGATCGTGCTGCAGAACTTAAGGAAGGCGCGTGATCGCGTTGACAATGTTTTTAAGCATATTAATAAAACTGGTAGATGCCTATACGCTAATCATCTTCATCTACGTTCTGATGTCTTGGATTCCTCAGAAGCGTGGCGTTTTGAGGGACATTGATGATGTACTTGAAAAAATTTGTGAGCCCTACCTTGGACTTTTCCGCAGATTCATACCTCCCATTGGGGGAATGGTGGATGTTTCGCCGATTATCGCGATACTTGTCCTTCAATTACTTATACGGCTAATTTACTTCATATTCTGATAAAGTTGTACCAAAGGTGTCTATAGCGCGAAGCAATCACTACAGAAAGGGAGAATATGGCAATCACGGCTCAGGATATCCACAATCAAAGTTTTGCGATAGGTCGCAAAGGCTACGATGTCGACGAAGTAGATATATTTCTAGAACATGTTGCCGATGAGATTGATATTCTCAATGGTCAAATCGCGCAGCTTCAAATAGATCTTGCTGCAGCACAAGAAGGCTCTGGCGAGGTTAGTGTTGTAGAAACGCAGGCAGTTGCTCCTGTTGCTGAAGCTAATGCCGCGCCTGAAACAGCGCAAGCCGACCAGTCAGAACTTGCCAATTCGCTTGCCGAAAAAGACGATCTTATCGCGCAGCTTCAGGCACAACTTGCAGAAAAGCAGGCTGACGATAGCGTTATTTCGCAAGCGCTTATCGTTGCACAGCGTTCAGCTGATGAGATTATCGTCAAGGCAAACGCTCAAGCGGCAGAAACCATGCAGGATGCCCGCGACGAGGCCGACCGCATTGTTAGCCGCGCTAATTCCGATAAGAAAGATATTCTTGATGCTATCCACAAGCTTGAAGGTGAGCGCGAGGATACGCGTGTTGGCTACGCCGATTTGCTACATGACTTCATCGAGGATGCTTCTCGCAAGCTTAACGAGCTTGGTTATGACGACGACATCGAGTCTATTCCTGGTATTGGTCGCAGTGCTGAAAAGCTTGGTATTGTCTACGACGAGTCGGTTGCAAACTATATGCCAGCAGAAGCCGTTGAGGCTATGCAACAGGCAGAGGAACCTGTAGCAGCTCCAGTCGAGAAGGATCTTTCAGGTTTTGGCGATGTTGATGATTCCTACGAGGATATAGACTAGAAAAACTTCAACGTTTAAATTTGGCTAGCTAGGGGGGGGGAAAGCGCTGCTTGCCCCCTTTATTTTTTTAGAGAACTATATAACCAACAAGCGCAAACAGAAAAGCGAGCAGTGCAGCAAAAATTACATCGTGCGGGAAGTGGACGCGAAGTTTAACGCGGCAGATTGCCAAAATGACAGCGCAGATTAGCAGTACGCTTCCGACGATATTTCCAATAAGCGGCTGCCATGTAAACCATGTAAGCGCGATCATAAACATGCAGAATGTGTGACGCGATGGAAAAGATCGCCCTTTGGTTTGTTTGTCGATGAGTGGGGCAGGGCCTCCATTCTCGTAAGGACGCGGCGCATTCACAAGGCTGCGCATTATGCTTACAGCCAAAAAGCCCGATGCAGGTACGACTATGTCGCGCGTAGCAAGCTCAGGTTCAAAGATGATGAGTAGCACGATTAAAAGGGGATAGGCAAGATAGCCTACCCCTGTGAGAATCTTATTAGTCCAAACGATTCGATTTACTCGTTTTGGCTCCATAAACTATGCAAGAAGCTTCTTAATTCTCATCAGCGCGATTTCTGTTTGCTTGGCGCTGCCAAAAGCGGTCAAGCGAATGTAGCCTTCACCAGCAGGCCCAAAGCCTGCGCCTGGTGTTGTTACTACGTTCGCCTTTTCTAGCAGCATGTCGAAAAAGTCCCAAGAGGGCATATCGTTTGGGGTCTTACACCAGACATAAGGACTATTCACAGCCCCATAAACCTCTAGCCCGCACTCCTCTAAGGCTTCTTTGATCATGCGTGCGTTTTCCCTGTAGTAATCAAGAGTTTCCTCGATTTGTTTTTTGCCTTCTTGGGTGTAAATTGCTGCGGCTCCCTTTTGGATGATGTAGCTTGCCCCATTGAACTTGGTGGATTGGCGGCGAAGCCAAAGGTCGTTTAGGTGCTGTTCATCGCGAACAAGTTCGTGAGGGATGACGGTATATCCGCAACGCATCCCTGTAAAACCTGCGGTCTTAGAGAAGGAACGGAATTCGATGGCGCATGTTTTGGCTCCCTGGATCTCGAAGATGGAGTGTGGGATATCTTCTTG
>CAZYOQ010000048.1:0-3840 GCA_964649145.1 uncultured Eggerthellaceae bacterium
CATTTGCTAAGGTGATTACGCGATAGCGTGATAGCGTGCTATTGCGAACTTACGCGATAACGTGATAGCGTGAACTGACGAGATAACACGAACTTACGCGACGCTTTCCTTTAGAGTCTTTTTCTAGTATGAAAGTGCATACCTTTTCGGATTTCTTGGCATTTGATTCATGTTTTAAAATGCTTGCATGGACAAAGAATCTCTACAAGACTCCTTATCTTGTTTTGATCGGTATGACAAATACCGTGTTGAAAAGGTTCTAAAACAAACCAGTATAGAAACCACCGAAATCGTCTATCAAATTGCTGTTGATGGGTCTAATTTTGGCCCGTTCATAAGGAAGCGCTTTGCTGATTTGCAGCAATGGAATTTGTATAAGCGCATAATGAATGCTCAATTAGACGGGCTTCGGGAGCCTGGCCTTCCAAAAATTTTCGAGGTTGGGCAAGATTCTAGCGGGTATTACTCTGTTCTCGAGTTTGTAAAGGGAGAAAGTCTTAGAAGCTCTTGTAATTCGGCGCTTCAGGCATTTGAGGCAACATGTAGGGCGGTTCAAGTTTTACATGAGAAGTTTGACCCGCCTATAATTCATCGCGATATCAAACCAGACAATGTGATCGTTGTGCCTGACGGGGTGGTGCTGATAGATTTTGGTGCCGCTCGAAGCTACAACGAAGACAAGGATCGCGACACTCATCTGTATGCTACCAGGGCTTATGCGCCTCCTGAACAGTTCGGATACGCGCAAACCGATTGCAGAAGTGATATATATTCGCTTGGCATGTTGCTAGTTTTTCTTCTTACTGGCAAAGACCCTGATGCGGAAATAAAGCAGGCAGTTATGCAAGGGGAATCTGCGCTTATGGCAAAGGGCTTAGATGCCGCTGCTTCACGGGTAGTGACTAAAGCATGCGCTTTTGACCCTCAACTTAGATTTGCAAGCATTGAAGAGATGCTTTCTTGCTTAAATGAGCAAGATGATGCGGCAGGTTCTCTTGCACTTACTTATCCGCCCCCAAAAAACTCTGAAAGGATTGTTCGGTCTGATGCGCCGCAAAGAGGCCTAGTTGAGGGTCTTCGTGATAAGTGGAGACGTGGAGTATTTTACAAAGCAGGCATTGCGTGGGATATTGCTCTTTTAGCTGCGTGGGCTTTTTTCATGATTGTCGCTATGTCTATGTGCTTCTTTCCAAGTGATAGTAATGCCCCTCCAACGTTTCTAGGGAGGTGCCTAGAGTATTTAGGTGTGTCCATGACTTTGATAAGTTCATGTGTTGTTATGGTTCTTGATTGGCGCCCAATTCACTCCATTGGCACTTTATCTAAGACCAGACGTTTATATATCGTTGTCCCTCTTATTGTTATATGCGTGATATGCATATCAATATATGTTCTTGTTTTTGGGCGAATGTGATATATTATTCGAGCGCTTTAAGCGTGCAAGTTTGGGGCATTAGCTCAGCTGGGAGAGCGCATGGCTGGCAGCCATGAGGTCAGGGGTTCGATCCCCCTATGCTCCACCAAATTATCAGGCAGGCTGTGATTCAGAAACGAATTCCAGCCTGCTTTTTTATAGTTTTTTGGCCTATATGCAAGTCGAGCGGAAACGACTATATTCAATGATTTATAGATTCTGAACTGGGAAAAGAAGCGTTATATAGACACACTTTTTGACCTATATCCCTGGATTTAGCCGTGCTGCTTTACAACAACGGTTACCCGCCTGAGTGGGATGAAGAAGTATTCGAGAAGGTCATGGAGCAGGCAGAGAACTTCAAGGATCAGGGCAGTTATGAATATGGGTTGGTTAGGTTTTAAACGTCAGTAAATGAAGTGGATTTAATTAAGCTAATCGTTAAATGCACGCCTATTGATAGTTTAACTGCCAAATGGTTTGAACGATATTGAGCGCACAAGAAGGAGTTGGCATGGCAAAAGAACTAGACGCACAGACCAAAGAATTCAACTTTGAAGATGCATTATTCAGGGCATTGAAAATACCAGGTGCTCATATTAATCGTGAGATATTTTTACGGTCTGCATTCGCTAATAAATTCAGCGAAGAGACAATCGAAGAAGCGATCGCCGAGACACCCGCAAAAGCAGGCATAACGATTGAGGAAATTAGCCCTATTGCTGATGCATCCATTAGGTTTGAAACAACGAAAGTTACTGCGCTATCTGCAGCGGCGGGTATTCCTGGCGGCATTGCCTTGGCGGGAACGATACCGGCTGATATGGCGCAATACCTTGGCCACGCGCTGCGTATTATCCAGAAACTTGCTTATCTATATGGTTGGCAAGATTTTTTCGCTGATGATTCCGATAAGATTGACGATGGAACGAAGAACATGCTTACGTTATTTGTAGGTGTGATGTTTGGTGCTGTTGGGGCTGAGGCTGGTATCGCACAAGTTGCGAAGATGATTGCTGCGAATGTTGAGAAGAACCTTGCCAAGAAAGCTCTTACCAAAGGGGCTATTTATCCGATAGTCAAAAACGTGGCGAAATTACTGGGTGTCAATATGACGAAACAGATATTCGCTAAAGGAGTATCCAAGGCCATACCTGTTGTAGGAGCGGTTCTATCCGGTGGCTTGACGCTTGCCATGTATGTACCTATGAGTTTGAAATTAAAGGGTTACCTAGAAAAGTTGGAGCTTGCTGACCCGAATTTTGATCCTACGCAGATAGAGATAGATCTTGAAAGCGAAATTGTCGTGGAAGCCGAAGATGTTAACGATGTCGAAAGTCTGCCGGAGAGCGATGACGGGATGTTTGAGGAATTGACGGGAGAGGGTAAGAAAGAGAAAATAATTCTCCCTGATTATTACGGCAAGCTTAACAAGGCAGTGCCGAAGGAATTGCCCAAAGGAGCTTTTGGTAAAGGGGTAAGTACTGAAAATGCCCTTTGCCTTGCCTTTGCTTGGCCCGTAACCGCCAAGGAGTCAATGCCTTTTGATGACAATGAGCGGATCATTAGCGAGTTACACGAAGAAACCGATGGCTCGATGGGAATCATTGAGGTTGGCAATGGGGTAACCAATGCTGGACGACCGTATGTCTACAACATTACAAAGCGCGATGGTAACTACGACACCGATATACCTTTTGCAGATGTTGATTACATCATGAACATGAACGTAGCTTTTGATGATGCTATTTGGTTCGTCAATTCCGATTTTCACGAAGAAGGTGTCACGGGTATGCGTGACGCAATGGTGTTGAGCATGTTGCAAAACGAGGGCGAGTTGGAAGCTGGTAGCATGGATGGTTGGACGCAAGATCCCTATGATCCTGATTTTAAATTGGGGTTCTTGATGAATAAATCCGAAAATGCAGAATACGATGCAATGTTCCCTGACCATCCGTTGAGTATGGCGCGCAATCTCGTATCCGAGCTCATTGAACTTAACTAAATTACATGTCGCTCTAGCATTTATATCTATATAGGACACGTGTCTGACTTCACTTTCAAACCACTGGCAACTACACTTTGCGATAGCGTTTGCAAGTGTTGAAACGCTTGGACGCATTCTTAGATATGTTTAGCCTTACGTCGTTGCAGTTCAGATTGCAATTAACAAATATGTGCGAATAGAGGCATGTACCCGATGCTGATTGAAACCAGCTTCAGGTGCATGGTATAAATTACTTGGTGGCCGAATAAGCTACTTCCAAGCGCCGGGGGCTTATCTCCGGCAATTTTTATATAAAGGGGAGAGCCAGAATGAGGGAGCTTGGCATATATCCCTTTCTTGGGCTATATGCCAACAAACAAATAAGTTGACACCAAATATGACACCATTCATACTACATATGGAGGTATCGTTTATGACC
>CAZYOQ010000049.1:0-3775 GCA_964649145.1 uncultured Eggerthellaceae bacterium
TTAATGTTGGCACTATAGACCTTCTGATCAATCCATTATCGTTAGTAGCCAAATATTGGTATCGATGAGGATGGATCTGGGAAACTCGATCATGCCTGTCGCCCGTCCGAACCTCTTTGCATGAGGGCATCGTATAAAAGTTCGTCATCATCGACATCGAGCGATGCTTCGCCAAGAATGTTCAATGAGCGATAATGCTCAACGGCGAAGTCATGGAATGATTGAACCACGGAATCATCTCCGCGCGGCGAATCAACCAGGTTGCCTTGTGCATCTTCATCATAAAGGCTAGGGCGTCCTTCTGTGGTTTCGCCATGTGCTTTCCAAATTTCTTGCTCATGCTCTTTAGCCATGACATCCAGTCCTTATTCCTAGGATTGTTTGCTACGTCATTCGCAACCATACTTACAATCTCGCCATCAAGTCTTCTGGAGTTGGAAGCACTCCAACATATGCCTCAGGCAGCTCATCGCCCATACGAAACTCGCTGACCCCGATAGGGGAATCAATTGACCGCAAAGAGTATTCTGCAACCGCCTGATCTTTTGACTTGCAGAGAAGCAAACCCACTGTAGGGTTATCACCCTCGCTTCGTAATTCCCCGTCTACCGCTTCAACGTAGAAACCAAGCTGCCCGTTATATTCGGGCTTAAAATCCTGGTTCTTCAGTTCAATAACCACATAGCAGTGAAGTTTGATGTTATAGAACAACATGTCTATATAGAAATCGGAATGACCCACCACCAAATGATATTGACGACCCACTAGAGCAAAGCCTGCACCAAGCTCCAAAAGCAGCGCTTGAACATTGTCCATCATCGCCTGCTCTATATCACGCTCTTCTCGACCTTGTTCTGCAGTGATGAAATCAAAGATGTAAGGGTCTTTCAGCGCTTGCTGCATCATCTCGCTTTGAGGGTCGGGCAGCGTGCGGGAGAAATTGTTAGCCTTCCCGTCCTTAATCTGCCTTTCGTAAGCGTGAATATCGATTTGGTGATCTAAAACGGCTAAAGACCAGCCATCTTCTATGCAGGTATGCGCGTACCAAAGGCGGGCTTCAAATGACGGCACTTTATCTAAAAGCTTTAAATTGTGCGACCAGCTTAATTGTGCAAACACTGTTTGCACAATTTCATAATCAAGCTCAACAGCGAATTTCTTCATGTATCTCAAATAACGGATCGAAAATCCTTTGATTCCTGGAAATTCGTTCCTTATATCCTTGGATAAGGAGTCAATATACTTGTTGCCCCATTCGGAATGCATGTTAAGAGTGTTGCCAATTCGCCAGTACATGCATACTAGCTCTTCATTTACAGTACGTACCGCACGCACACGCGTCCGCTTGATTTCTTCCTTAACCTGCTCGAGGGTTTTCAAATATTCCTGAGTGTTCACCAGCATAGATCCCCCCTTATAAACAGATGCTGCTAAATAGACTAGGGGCGTACGTTATTGCCAGAACCGCCACATCCGTTAGCTGATTTGCTTATGCTGAATATTTTGTAAGTTAGAATTCGCTAGAGAAAAGATGATATGCCAAATCGTGATTTGATTTTACTCTAAAGTGAGTTGAAGTAAACGATTGATCATTCATATCATGATTTTGATATTTTATCCGCGCTCAAACATATGCCAGTCGTGAATGCCTTCATGCAAATGGAGAATCGCTTCGGATTGAACAGAGGCACGAATACGTCATTAAAAGTGTTAGTTTTCACATTTTTAAGGACGTATTTTTGTGATTTTTTACATTTTTCAGTCGGAATTACTTACAAGCGAATAGATTCTAAGCGGCTATACCAACTTGCAGCTAGATTTCTCCACTTCACTCTTTCGTCAAATCCACCACACGTGTTGCCACTTGCTTCGCGAGCGATTCGGAGTGGGTAGTGAAAACGATTCCGAGTTCACGCTTTTCCGCCTCGTCAAGCAGGACGTGCCAAACGCGAGCCTGAGTAAGAGCGTCAAGCATGGTCGATATCTCATCGGCTATCAGGTACTTCGGGTTGGCTGTAAGGGCACGTGCTATGCAGAAGCGCTGCAGTTCGCCGCCTGATAACTCGTGGGGGTAGCGGTTCATCCATTCATCCCGAATTCCCAGGTGCCAGATTAGGTGCTCATCGGGCTCCCCCGCCTCAGCGAGGCTCGCGCTCATGCGCATTCTTGGGTCTAGCATAAGCTCAGGGTGCTGGCCTATCAGCTGCACAGGGCACACGCCGCGCCTGGCGAATGCTTCCCCATCAACCAGCACCTCACCTGAATCGGGCGTAAGATAGTTCGACATCAATTTGCAAAGAGTGGTCTTGCCAAAACCAGACGGAGCGGCGACCATCACGCGCTCCCCAGGCGACACAGTTAACGTGAGGTTGCTTATAGTCGGCGTGCAACCTGCGTATGCGAATGTGACGTTTTTGCACTCGAGCATCTACATCTCACGCTCCTGCGCCATATTCTCGTGAAAACCGTGTTCGGGCATCGCGTTGTAAATAGACCTCGTGAACTCATCGTGCAAAAGGTTCGGGTCACGGAAAGATTCTGGCGTGGTCTCCTCGACTATGGTTCCGGCCTTAAACACAAGGATCTTGTCCGCAACTTCAAGAGCCAGTTCTATATCGTGCGTTATAAGCAACACCGCACCGCCCCCGTCTGCGAAAGTGCGCAGGTCTGAAAGGGCTTGGGTTGCCAATGCCTTATCCAGACCCGGAGTAGGCTCGTCAGCGACTATCAACTTGGGGTTTTCCATCAGCGCGCAACACAAAAGAACACGTCTGGCCATTCCGCCCGAAAGCTCATGGGGATACATCTCCTCAACGTTTTCGGAAAGGCCGTATTTAGCGAATAGTTCGCGCTGACGAGCAGTTCGCTTAGATTTGTCTTCGCGCCCGGCACCTTTTCCACGCACTTGTTTTCCCACCTTCATCAGCGGGTCAAGGTTAGCCACGCTCTGCGGAACGAGCGCGATATCTTTTCCGCGAAGAGACGCGAGGCCTTCCGCGTCCATAGGCTTTCCCTCAAACAAGATTTCGCCAACAGCGGTTTCGTTGTGGTCAAAGAGGCCGAAGATCGAGTCGGCCAGAAGAGTCTTACCCGACCCCGATGCCCCAACAATCGCAACCAGTTCTCCCCCGTCAATCGATAGGTTGAAGTCGTGCACGACGCGAGATTCCACATGTCCGCTTGCAAGGAAGCCTTTGGAAGAGGTCTCATACATTGAAAAGGCGATCGATAGGTTTCGTATTTTAAGGAGCTGCGCCACTGTATTACTCCTGCGCGCTCATCGGGTCTATTAGGCGTCGGATAGAAGAGCCTGTAGCATCGAACAGCATGACTACCGCTATAAGCGCCAACCCCGGAAAGACAGCGAGCCACCACATGCCGGCGGAGAGATAGCTCATGGATTCCGACAATATAATGCCGATTGCGGGCTGCTCGGGCGTGAGTCCGAACCCGAGGAATGTGATGGCGGCTTCGTGCAGGATCGCGTGCGGGAACAAAAGAATCAGCCCAACAACAAACTGCGGAAGCACGTATGGAACCATATGCTTAAGAGCCACCTGAACGCGGCTTTGCCCGAGGCGATACGCGCACGCGACAAAATTCGACTGCTTGCACTGAAGGATCTCTGCACGAATGACACGCGTGAGCGATGCCCAGTGTGTGAGCGCCACGCCGACGGTGACGCCTATGAAACCCTTCCCCAGCGCAAACGATATAAGGATAAGCAGCACAATGTGCGGAATTCCCATCATGAGGTCGATGAGCCAGGTTATCG
>CAZYOQ010000050.1:0-3437 GCA_964649145.1 uncultured Eggerthellaceae bacterium
CTCTGCTTTTGTAAAGCTTGTATACGGCACACCATCCAGGTAGAGCGTGCCTGAGTCGGGGTCGTAGAGCCGAAGCATGAGCTTCGCAAGTGTCGACTTACCAGCCCCATTGTGCCCAACGACAGCAAGCGTCTGGCCGCGCCTCACCTTAATCGTTACATCCTCAAGCACCCTTATTCCCGGAACATACGAAAACGTTACGTCTTCCATCGCAAGTTCACTTGGGCCTCCTTCAGGGATATGGGCTGCCTCATCTTCTGGCGGGTCGACAAGCGTTGAGCCGCCTTTGTCAAATCCAATAACATCTGCAATCAACAAACAGGTCTCACCAAGTTCCGGCACGGCGCGAAAGAGACTCTTCATGGAACTGGAGAACTGCCACGCTGCGTTCCAAAGTGCCATAAACCCTCCAGCTTGGAGCCTGCCCGTAATAAGCCCCCATGCCAGGTACAGATACAAGCACACGTCGGTTGCAAGACCTGCAACATTACCCGCAAACGTGAGGAGAGCTGACCGCGTACCAAAACGGTTATCTTCAAGCTCAAGCGCCGAAGTGGTAACAAGATGGTCAGTCTTCGTGATGTCGTTGATGTGTTCGACGCGCATGTCTTTTGCGTACTGACGTTGATAGTAGAGGTCGTTGAGATACTGGAATCTGCGCATGAGAGGTGTTATAGCAACATTGCGCTCGACCGCGACCTTGGAGCGCCTCGTATACGCGCCCACAGTAAGCAGGCATCCAACCACCACAATACCAATCAAGCTCGGAGAGAGGAGAGCCATAACGCCCGCAAGGGTGATAACACTGACCACGTTTGAGAGAACCGAGGTCAGATCCTTAAAACACTTTATGACGCGCTCGTCGAGGACATCAAGAGCACGCGCAAAGTCATCGTAGAATTCCTTTGTATCGAAAGCCGCAAGATCGATGTCGCGTGCCTGGTCGTGAAGGCGAAGCTGTATGCCTGAGCGAATAACGTCAGAGGCTGTCACGTTGTAGCGATTCTCAAGTGCAGCCTGGCAGGCAAAGTAGGCAAGCATCATTGCTGCATAGGCAGCGCACATCTGAGCTATAGCCCAAATATCACCTGAGTCCATGGCTGTGTCGATCACAAACTGGACGATAAACACATCAAAAGCGCGAACCGGTATGTTCCATAAAGGAAACAGGAGGTTAAGAATGACGTAGCTTGGGCGCACCTGCCAGATAAGGGAGAGTGCATAGCGCAATCCCTTCCAGTAGGTGGATAGCCCGGAGTTTTTGTGAGATGAGCTGCCGCCCCCAAAGCGCCCTATAGGCGCAGAGTTGCTCGCAAAGCTGGCTCTTCCTCTCATAGGCGGTCCTGGCATCGTGCCTCCTCAAGCGGCTTTGTATCCTATGATGCCAAGCCGACAGATTGGTTTGCGATCTTGTGCGCTGGTGTGAGCGCGCTAGTATGCGGTGCATACGGTGAGGTGCGTTGCGGCACTGCGGCGCGCTTCCGTACTGTGCGACGCTGCGGTGCGTTGCGGCGCTACAGCGCGCTTCCGTACTGTGCAGTATTACGGTGCGCTTCCGTACTGTGCGATACACTGCAGCACGCTGCTGTAAACGAGCTTCTTCGCTGCAAGCTTCTGTATCGTAGTCTTACTTGCCTCTCTTCACAGAAGCATTTGTGCCACCCCGCATTTATGTTTGAATCATTTTAGCCATTAATTTCTTTTTCTACATCAAATCTTCCTTTGCCATGCCCGCAAACTTGCGAGACTGCTATCCGATTACGTCAATTTGATGTAGTTCACTTGAAAATGGAGGTGTTTTGATTCAAATTCGCAGCTATTACGAACTCATGCTTCTGATCTTGGTGCAGAAATGATGTAGAAATGTACCAAAATGCGGCATTTCGATTCAAATCATATATACGCCCTCTTCGCGCTTGCCATCTGCGCGCTAACCTGCAAGCGCACACAGCCAGACAGTTAAGCTTAAAGTCGCGGAATGATCTGATAGCGAATTGTGGCGTCAATTGCTTCCATGTCTATCTCATTTCCTGAAGCATAAACGTAAATCATACGACCCCATTGAGTTATACCAGCCTGTTCGTATAAATCTCGCTTGTGCTGATAGGAAGAGACATAGGCCGGGTCGTTCATCATTCCGCAAAACTCCAAGTAAAATTCATTGCTGTCACAATCCTGAAACGTAAAGTCAGGGGCAAGCTCTGTCTGTCCCACCTCGATGAGTTGCTCGTAGTGGAAGGCAATACCATATGCATACAACCGCTCGGCAATCAAAAGCTCGGACTTCGATCTCATACGCTCACCACGCGAAGTAACCAGCCCAATACCCTCGATGGGGCGTTCAGAGCGCTTGTAAGCAGCGTTGCCCCAGGCGACATGTGAGTCGATACGTTGGCATGTCGAGCCGTCGATGTCTAGTAGCATCTGCTGCACACGGGTGCACACCATATCGTCTGACGGTAGGTTTTGCAGTCCGCTACGCATACGAGAAAGAACAGAGTCCGGATCGCACGGTATGTAAGCGTTGATTGTTTTTTCCAGAAGAGAAACATTGGCGCGCATGGCTTTAGCTGCCTGCTCAAGAAAGGCTTTACGCGCAAGATCCTTTTTGAGACCTGCCTGTTTCCCGATGCCGCGCCGCTGGTATACGCCTGAATCGTCAGAGAAAGCGCGGTAATAGCGATTATGCCCCGATTTATCCCGTGAACACAAAAGCGTCCCTTCGGGAAGCATAGAGAGTTCCGCTTCACAAAACTCAAGCGACTCCCGCAGCGTATCCAGCTGGTTTTGAAGTTCACTTCTTCCCATTAGCATCTCCGTTTCTGTGTATAAAGGCGCAAAATGATCTATTTGCGCGAACATATCTCAGGAGCATGGACACCTTGCAGCTGCCCAACATGCCTTGCAGTTGTGCGACATGTCTCTTTCCCGTGAACCTGACGCTCGCTAGGGGTTTAGCAATCCTACAAGCTTGGCAATAAGCACGAGCCTGGAGTCTATGTAGGCTGTTGCAACTTTTGGCCGTTGCACCTTCTGGCTGTTGTATCTTCTGACTGTTCCACCTTCGCGCGATGAGCTATCTCTGTAAACCTATCATTCTTCCAGCGAGTTCAGGCATCTCTGCATAATAATTTGAATCAATTTACGATTTTCTTGAAATTATTACATCATTTTTGCGTTAAAACTCGAGTTTTTTGAAGAATTTACATGAAATTTGAATCAAAATCACTGATTTTTGCTCAATCTACATCATTTTTAAGAAGTGTCACAACACAAAGGGTGCGCCATGGCCATTTTTGATGTAGATACGCTTAAAAAACCAAGAAATGATTCAAATTTAGGTAGTGTGCCGATTGTTGGTGTCACGGGCTGCTTTGAGATAAAAGCGGCCATTGCCTAGAATCGACTTTTGCATATACAGGCGATTCAAGAGAAAG
>CAZYOQ010000051.1:0-3323 GCA_964649145.1 uncultured Eggerthellaceae bacterium
TAAAGAGTGTCGTTGGTCTGCGTTAAAGAACCTTTATGTTCAACGCAGTAAATAATGATGGCATCTCGCCTATCTTTACAATAAAGAGTGCTTACACAGGCAGCCTGCAGAAGCCTGTTAGTCTCCCTTAGGTTCAGATGCATAGCAAGAGCCAATTGCAAAACCTTATTGCGCGATGGCTTTCGCTGACCCTTGAAAATCTGGTATCCAAAAGTTTCGTTAAGTTGCGCTTCATGAACTACATCTACACGGCGCAGCCCTTTTGAGTCTAGCAGGTCAGCCAACATACCAGGCAAGTCACGCTGACCAACCTCGTTGTTATCGAGAAACGATGAGGGGTCGTCTGCAACAAGCAGCTGCTCAAGCAAGTCTTCTGTTAATGGAACTTCCACATCTGACATTATGACGACCCCCTACTACTTAGCAAACTAGTTTTACTTAAGATCAAAGGTTTTCTTTGCAAGGAGGGCTTCATCAAAAGAGATCAACTCAGAGCATTCGATACTTACTGGCTCTGTTTTACTGTCCAGCAAGAACGCCTGTTTTACCTTCAAGGATTTCCCCGGCTTGACCTCCTTCATAGAGCTTGAAGTGTCGCCATCGTTAAGAATCGCGGTATCAAGTTGCACTCCATCTTGGAATGCTTTGTCACTTATAGCCGTTATAAACGACTTTGCACTATCGCTGTTATTCGTCCATGTATACGTAACAATAATGGCTGCTTTACCTTTGTAATCCTTGGTTTGCTTACAGCTATCAATTGTCACGGCATAATCGGAATCGTTGTCCTTTTCGTATGTATCTGCGTCGGATGCCTTAGATGCATCAGCAGAGGTAGCATCACTTGCGTTTTCTGTCGAAGAAGCAGAAGTGCCAGAGCCTGTGGTCTCCTCAATGACGGCAGTTTCTTGAGTGGTTTGATCGGAGTTACTAGCGGCTGTTCCATACATCACGCATGTGATGATAAGTGCAAGCACACCAAGCACTAAACCCGCTATAGCAATACCCTTACCACTTTTCTTCCCTTTAAGAGTTTGGGCAAGACCTATTCCTCCAAATATCACCGCTAGTATCACAAACGGAAATGTAAGGATATTAATCAGAGGCACCACGGAACTTATGAAGGCGATGATTCCTAAGACCAGGCCAGCCACACCCATGCCTGAAGTCTTCTTTTGCCCGTTTACCTGTGCGTCGGCATTGGTGGTAGGCGAATTTGAATAAGATTGCGGCTCTTCAATTTGAATGGGAGCGCCTGTAGGCTTGTTCTGATCGTCTGTCATTGTTTCCCCTTATTTCCTATTAGACAAGATGCAACGAATATAGGGGAAAACGTTTTTTAAAACATTAGCTGTTAGCTAAGATAAAGGCATCTTTTTTTTCGAAATTTCGCCTTATTTACCTTTGAGATATTTTGGAACAATTACTTGAAACGCGCGTTTTTATCCCGTATCTCGACTGTAGAAATACGGGATAAAAAAAAGCAACCGCGAAAAGGCATGAGTAAGGCTATGAAAAGGCTTGAATGCAACTGCGAAAAGGCGCAGGTGCAATCAGCTTGCCCTTCTTAGATTCGAACCCTAGCCTACCGCCGCTTTAGCGCCATAAAACCCAAAGATGAGACGGTTAAAGCTCAGAGATGATCCTTTTTGTTCTTTGAGAAACCTCAGACTTCGCCTGTTCAATATCGATACCAGGAAAACGGTTTTCCAAAGAAGCGCTTGCGTCATATACAACCTTGCCATCACACATAGTTAAGACGACATCTGCACCATCACCTGCATAAACAATGTTGTAAAGTACATCAGTCATCGGGCACCACTGAGGCCCTGTTGTATCCATAACGCAAATATCTGCGCGATAGCCTTGTTTTATCAAGCCGCAATCTTCTCGTCCCTGCGAAAGTGCGCCTGTTCTAGACGCCGCCTTCAAGACCGAAGCCGGCTCGATGGCCGTGGGGTCTAAGTTGTAGCCTTTATAAATCAAAGACATGACATACATGTCAGAAAAGAGGTTATGGTTGTTGTTCGAAGCCATTCCGTCAGAACCGATGCAAACATTAATGCCTCGTTTAAACATCTCGGGAATCGGCGCAAACCCACTTCCAAGTTTCATATTCGATACAGGGTTATTTGCAACGAACACGCCCTTGTCCTTTAGTATGGACAGGTCATTTTCCGAAAGCCACACGCAATGAGCTGCCGTACAAGGCACATCGAATGCCCCAATTGATTCGAAATATTCAACAGGAGACATTCCATCGTGACGTTCCTTGCACTCCTCTACCTCTTTTTTCGTTTCAGAAAGATGCAGGTGCAGTCTAAGCCCATTGCCTTTTAGTATTTCAACGATATCGCGGCATACAAGTTCATTTGAGGTGTATTCCGCATGGATGTTGTAATCAATTCTGATGCGACCATTGGCAGAGTTGTGCAGAGTACGTACGTATTCCTCGTTTTGAGCGCATATCGGATACTCGGAATAATGCTTTGGCTCAAATGCCAGAAGACCTTCGCATAGATTCGCCTTCAAACCCGATTTCTCAACAGCCCGAGCACGATCAGGCGCGCAATAGTACATGTCAGAAAAAGAAACCACGCCGTATCGCGCCATTTCCGCACATGCAAGCAAGGTTGCCCAATAGTTGTCTTCGGGAGTAAGTTTTGCCTCAAACGGCCAGCATTTCTCATTCAGCCATCTATCTAAAGGCAGGTTTTCTGCATAACCTCGAAGCAGCGTCATCGGAGCATGAGCGTGTGCATTATATAGGGCAGGAAGGGCGATCTTATTGGCTCCGTCATATACCTCACCATATTTGGAAGGGTCTTTGGGAGCTTGCGTGGAAACATAGTCGATGACCCCATCACATGTCCCAACATAGCAATTCGGGCAATATTCAAAATTCTCATCGATGATAGCAATATTGGAAAAAAGCATTGAGCCCCCTAACAAAAATCCAAAACAATAAGACATAGTCTAATACTTATTTGGAGCTTTGCTGCGACTATCTTGCCTTTGCTACCCAAGCCAAGGTGTAGACATTAACCATGAACAACAGTTCGCAAGAAATCGATGATGTCTGCTGATTCAAGCATCGGATGCTTATCCACTACCAGACAGGGAACCTGGGTAATGTTGCGGTTTTTCTCTTTAAGCTCATCTAAAATTTCAGGATGCGAGGTATTCTTCATCTCAAGTTCGATACCCTCGCTTTCAATAAAAGAGAGAACCTTTTGGCAGTAAGGGCACGTTGGATTGTAATAAAGCGTCATATTGGTAAGTTTCATGGTTTAAGCCTCTTCTTTCATGTGCGGGAAAAGCAA
>CAZYOQ010000052.1:0-3155 GCA_964649145.1 uncultured Eggerthellaceae bacterium
GTTTCGCAGGGCGCAACGTCGTCTTGGTTTATATCTGACATGGTCTCAAGGCCTCCTCATCGATTCATGTTCGGCAGCAGTATAGGCTACGTGGACGGTACTAGAGGTAGCATTATGGAGATGTCGACCGCACGTATTCGTTGCCATGTCACCATCACCAAAGCGCCATCTTCACCTGTAGCAAAAAGTACAGAAAGTACATCGGGTAAGTCTTTGTTCGCCTTAGCCTTCATAAGCAGGGTAGCAAATCCGGCTCTGACAAGGAGGCGTTGAAGGCAAGCAATAGGAAAGAGATATACCCACGCTGCGGCAGCGTGTTGGCCGGTTGGCTATCTTGAAGTTCTAATCAGTTTTCTTTAAGCGAGTTCCAAAGGTTAATCACGGCATAGCTACGCCAGGGTCGCCACATTTTAGCTAGAGTAGCGCGCTCTTTTGGGGTGAGGTTGGGCAAGGCATGGGCAACACCAGCATCTGTCTCTAGGAAGGCATCAGGGTAGGCCATCGCTCGCATGGCAATGTAGTTTGCAGTCCAAGGACCTATTCCTTTCATGGAAAGCAGCGTTTTTATCTCGGTTTCTGCGTCTGCATTGGGGTCTAAGGTAAGGTCGCCTTCTTGAAGGGCGCGAGCAATTTGGGCAATGGCATTCGTGCGATTGACTATGACGCCCTGTTCACCGAAGGCATGTTGGAGATTGGGTAGAGACAGCAACTCAGCAGGCGTAGGCCAAGCGCGATCTAACCCGTAAATGCCGGTGCTGATTGGCATGCCATAGGTCTTGGCGATGCGAGCGGCTATTGTATTTGCGGCATTCACAGTAATCTGTTGACCAAGTACGGCGCGACACGCTGTTTCGAAGGAGTCGAAGCAACCTGGCAAGCGTGTTCCAATAACCGGTGTGCCTTCCACTGTCTCTTTCATAGAAGAGAGCCCCTCTGCAATGAGGGCTGGGTCGCTCGCACAGTCAAACTGGCGGCGCAATCGAACTTCTACTTGCGACATGACTGGCGCAAGTGACTTTGATAAGGTGGCGACAAGGCGGAAGTGGGCAGGGTCATCGACCACACGAACCCAGCCTGTGAGATATCTGCCTTGCGCATCTTTCAGACGCACTGTGCGGGAATAGGAGTTATCATCGATTACTTCGATACCGGCAAGCGCGCGGGCAGAGAAGAAAGAAAGTAGATCCTTGAAGCGGTAGGGAGCGCGGTAGTCCAAGGCGATGGTAAGCGCTGTTGCGGCTTTGTTGGTGGTGTCACGAGCGGGTGCCTTCAAAGATAATTTGCCTTTCTTTGGGATAACAATGAGGGTAGCGTAAGTGAAAGTTTTTAAGCGGCAGTTCGGTTAGTCTGAAGCCACCACTTAAGCTGCAGCTCAGTTAGCACGGGGTTTCACTTAAGCTGCAGCTCAGTTAGCTCGTGATTCTTTACTGAATTCCTGGAATGCTTGGGATTGTGTCGAATCCGGCTTGCAATTCTTCTTCGCTTGGGACATGGTTTATCATCTCGCCATTACGGTGCGCGTCATAGGCAAACATGTCGAAATAACCCGTTCCTGTCAGGCCAAACAAGATAGTCTTCTCCTCGCCCGTCTCGGCACATTTCTTCGCCTCGTCCATTGCAACTTTAATGGCATGTGCGCTTTCAGGGGCAGGAAGGATAGTCTCTAAGCGGGCAAACTCCTCGGCCGCATCGAAGACTTCTGTTTGTTTGACGGCCACAGCTTCCATATATCCATCATGCTTGAGCTTGGAGACAATCGGGCTCATGCCGTGATAGCGAAGACCGCCCGCATGGTCGGGGGAGGGCAAGAAGCCGTTACCTAAGGTGTACATCTTACATAGAGGACAAGTTTGGCCAGTGTCGGCGAAGTCGTAAGCGTACTTGCCGCGAGTCAACGATGGGCAGCTCGCAGGCTCGACCGCAATGAACCTGGTATCTGGCTTGTCCCCGCGAAGCTTATCGCGCATGAACGGGGCTATCAGACCGCCGAGGTTCGATCCACCGCCGGCGCAGCCGATAACAATATCTGGATATTCGCCAAGCTCGTCTACAAGCGCGGTGTAGCTTTCTAGACCTATGATGGACTGGTGCAGTACGACCTGGTTGAGGACGCTTCCAAGCTGGTATCTTCCCTTATTGTTTGGCACGTTTAATGCTCTCTCTACAGCCTCAGAGATTGCAGTTCCTAGAGAGCCCGTAGACTCTGGGTTCTCTTCAAGTAGTTTCTTGCCAATCTCGGTTGTATCGGAGGGGGAGGGGGTGACTGTAGCCTCGAAAGTGCGCATAATCGAGCGACGGAATGGTTTCTGTTCAAACGAACACTTGACCATGAAAACGTCTAGCGGTACGCCGAAATGGTCTGCCGCCTCTGCTAAAGCGGTTCCCCACTGTCCCGCCCCTGTCTCGGTGGTAATCTTTTCAAGCCCCTGTTCGTGAGCGTAATAGGCTTGGGCAAGTGCGGAATTGAGCTTATGAGACCCGGAGGTATTGTTACCTTCGAACTTGTAGTAGATCTTTGCCGGGGTATTAAGGTATTGTTCTAGGTTGTACGCCCTACACAATGGGGAAGGCCGATACACCTTGTACATCTCCTGCACGCCCTCAGGGATGTCGAAGTATGCCGTATCGTCATCAAGTTCCTGGCGAACCAATTCGTCGCAGAACACAGGCGAGATGTCTTCGAATTCGGCAACCTTGCCATTAGGCAGGCGCATAGGATCAGGCTTTTCGGGCATGTCGGCACGAAGGTTGTACCACTGCGTCGGAATCTGATCCTCGCGCAAATAGATGCGGTACGGACTTTCCTTTTGATCGTTTGCGCCTTTAGCGACCTCGCTTATGGCCTCCTTTTTCAAATCTGTCGTCATTGTCAAATCCTTTCTCTCGACGACTTTTTCTTGAAGCTCGTCCTCTTATAACGAGCGCCTCAAAAGAAATAAAAAAAGACCCCCGTTACCGAGGGTCTCAATTGGTATAGGTGTTGAGCTTCGATAACCCGATTCAAATATTTAGTTTTGCCACCACCAGTTACCGTCAAGCACTACTGTGCTTGAAAAAGCTTCCATGTTAGCTGTGTTGGTCAAAACCATACCTTTCTTCGAGCTAGCTTTGAGTCTACCACAGCTTTCGCGCGATATAGCACAAAGATGATGAAG
>CAZYOQ010000053.1:0-3132 GCA_964649145.1 uncultured Eggerthellaceae bacterium
GGCCCAAAAGGACCTGGTAACAACTATGGCGGAGGATATGGCGGAAACTACTGCTAGTCTATAGATCTTCGAGATGGCGGCACATATCGTCGCCATCTCCATCTATCGCATCTTACATAGAAGGCTAATGTGCAAGATGCGATAGGTGATTGAAACAAGGCGCAAGCGAGATTAATGAGCGATATAGAACTAGATAATAAAATGGCTGGGCGGCCTGTGTCGCTTAGCCTTTGTGAGCAGCTGAATGTTCGCAACATCGCTCGCGTAATCTCGAATATTAAGGCTGCGAAATCTGTCGAACGCATCTATTTAGGGTCTTCATTTTGCTGCCGCTATCTCTTTCAAGCGGCAAACGATGTCCTCGAAAACATTCTTGACCTCTGCAAAGAGTGCGGGATAGAGGCAACCTTAGTTCTACCTGTGCCTGCCGAACGCTTTTGTTCATCGATGATAGATTTTCTGAACGATTACACGGCCAAGTACGCACAAACCATAACTGAGATCACTTGTAACGACTATGCGATGCTTAATTATTGTGCAAGCACTTATCCGCAAAAGGTGAACATCGGACGCCTATTCAGCAAAGACACGCGCGAGATGCGTGAGCCGCATTTTACAGATATGGCGCTTACTCCTTCGCTGCTGGAGCGCGACATAGATTCCATATTCCCAATGGATAGAATTTCTTGCATCGAACTTGATCCTGTTCACAGGTTCCAAGATGCACAAAAAGCTCCGCAAGGCATAAACCTTGCCTTGTATATGGATTGGTGCTACCAAACCACTGGCATGATATGCGAGCAGGCCGCAACGCATCACTCTCTGCAAGGCAAGTTTCGTCCCAGTTCTCCTTGCACGGGAGAATGCCAGCGCAATGCAATCTTCTACGAAGGACAAATGGGATTTCCATATTACAAACATGGTGCCACCGTATATTACTTCCAAGAGGGTGCGAGGCTTGTTTGTGATAGTAGCTATAGAAAGATATATTCCCCTCTTTTATCCGAGATCTTCCAGCCACGCGAAGATGAAAACCCTTGGGATGTATTCAGAACTGAGGCGGCATAATGGCAATTTTGGCTCCTTTGAATAATCCCGAATGGCTAGATGCTTTTATCGATGCCGGTGCAGACCAGTTCTATTGTGGCTTCTATGATGACGATTGGTTTGCTACGCTCGGTTCTTATACCGATCTGAATCGTATGTCGGGGTTTGGTCGCGAGGCGAACTCGATGTCTTTCGACGATCTTTTGCCTGTAATCGAGCGAATCGCGAAGTGTGGTAAGAAAGCCTATGTGCCCTTCAACGCGCCCACATACACCACGCGCTCGCTTGAGTGCCAGGCGTGGTATTATCAGCACCTTCGCAACTATGGCGCAAGCGGGGTAATCGTTTCTCTTCCCGAGCAGGTAAGGCTTGCGAAGGAAATGAGATTGGATCCTGTGATATCTACAATGGGAGCAGTCTATAACTCGATGATCGCTTCGTATTATGAAGGCCTCGGCGTTCGCAGGGTGATTCTTCCACGCGACCTCTCACTTACCGAGATTGAATCAATTGTAAAGGAGACCCCATCTCTTGAGCACGAAGTCTTTTTGATGCGTAATGGGTGTGCTTTTTCTGACTCGTATTGCCTTGGTATGCACGGTCATGGCCGAGGGGCGCTTTGCCACGAGCTTAAAACGGGGAAGAAATGGCTTTTTCCCAGCCCAGAGGAATCTGCTGATATCGATGACTTAGAGGAGTCGCTTCTTAGCGAGGCATTCCGCGAGACATCTGATGCTTATTGTGAGAACTTTCATAAATATGCTTGTGGGCTATGCGCTCTTTGGCGCTTGTCGCGTTTGGATATTTCTGCGTACAAGATCGTAGGCCGTTCAGATGCACCTGATGCTCTTTGTGCAGACATCCAAATCGCAAACGACAATCTCCGCATCGCTCTTGAGTGTAAGACCGAAAAAGAGTATTTCGCGCGCATGATACGACATCCCTATGCAAATATCGTCTGCGCGGATGGTTTGAACTGTTACTTCCCAGAGGTGCGCTATGCATCTGTTTGATCATCACTTGATTTGAAGGTTTGCGAAAAAAAAGGAGATGCAATGAGAGACCATTCAAACCACATTATCATGACCCGCGAAGGACTGGTGGAAACACTAATCGAACACCAGGAATTCAAGCCGTCTACGCAGACGGTGGCTGTTAAAGATGCTTTTGGGCGCGTGCTTGCAAAAGACGCCGTAAGCGCTATCGAGAAACCCAATGCCCTTACCTGCAATATGGATTCTGTCGCGCTTAGGTGGTCTGACTTCGAGGGCAAAGACGATATCGATGAGCGTAAGTGGACTCGTGGTGTTGAATGGGAGTTCGCAAACACTGGAGTTGCGATGCCGGAGGGCTTTGACACTGCGATTCGTATAGAGTCGGTTGAAGTGTATACCGACCGTGCGGGTATCGAACGTATCGAGCTTGACGAGCTTCCAGATGAGAAAGGCGAGGGCACAACGGCTGTAGGTGCGAGATTGAAGCCCGGCGATGTCGTCGTGAAGGCCGGAACTGTTCTTTCGGCATATGACCTTGCGTCTATCATAGGCGCAGGCATTCTTGAGGTGGAAGTGGTGAAGCGGCCTATAGTTGCGTTCATTCCTACTGGAAACGAGCTTGTTGCCCCAACCGATACGCCGCCTATCGGCAAAAACATTGACTCAAATTCCACGCTAATAGATGCTCTTGTGCGCGAATGGGGCGGAGAACCGCTTCTGTATGACATCGTCAGTGACGATCGTGACAAGATCGAAGCGGCTATAAAGGATGCTTGCGGAAAGGCAGATATTGTCATCGTAAACGGCGGAAGCTCGAAGGGAAGCGATGACTGGACCATAGAAGTTTTGGAGGAAATCGGAGAGGTCTACTGCCACGAGACGAACAAAGGGCCGGGAAAGCATGCCTCTGCCTCGAAAGTGAATGGCACTGTTGTGCTGGGGCTTTCTGGCCCGCCAAAGGGCGCGGTAGTTACCACGAAAATCTTCCTGAAGCCGCTTATTGATGAATTCTTGGGCATTCGTAAGAGCCGCAAAGAAAAAGACGTCCAAGCAGGGCGCGAGCCTAATGGTTGGGGTAGACCCCCTATGC
>CAZYOQ010000054.1:0-2652 GCA_964649145.1 uncultured Eggerthellaceae bacterium
CCGCACTAGACCCACTTCCCTCTTTTCCTGGAGCAAACCCGGGCATACTTGCGAACTCCTCATTCAGAAGCGATTTCAACTCGGCCTCAACTCTTTCAGTTCCCACGCCGAATTTCTTTAGATAAGGACTTCCGCACTCCGGGCATTTCCTAGGAACAGCCACGCTATAACCACAATGATGGCAAACCAACCTGTTTGAAGAAAAGTGGTATGTGAGAGTGGTAGAACAGTTCACGCATTTAGGAACAAAGCCGCAGTCCCTGCAAAGCAAAAACTTCGCAAAACCTCGCTGATTAAGAAGCAAGACAACCTTATGGTCACGCGATAGCTCTTCGACCATGGCTTTTCGCAATTTCAGGGAAAACATATTGCGGTCTGCATTTCTAAATTCTAAAGCCATGTCGATAATTTCAACCGCAGGCATTGGCTTTCCATTTACGCGCTTGGGCATTACACAGGTAGACCAAGTTTCATCGGTGTTGGCCTTATAAAGAGAGTCGATTGACGGCGTGGCAGAACCAAGCACAAGCGTTCCGCCACATTTATCCATCATCCAACGCGCAACATCGCGAGCCACATAACGCGGAGCGCTCTCCTGTTTGTACGTAGATTCATGCTCCTCGTCAATCACTATCATCCCAAGATCTTGAATTGGAGCGAAAAGTGCACTCCTTGGACCTATTACAACCCTTGCCTCACCCGACCTTATGATCTCCCATTGGTCAAAACGCTCGCCGGCGCTCATCTTCGAATGGAGCACTGCAATAGATTCGCCGAATCTACTTCGAAACCTTGCAACTGTTTGAGGTGTAAGTGAGATTTCAGGAACAAGCAATATGGCGCTGCGCCCAGCAAGCAAAACATCAGATATCGCCCGCATATAGACCTCGGTTTTGCCTGAACCTGTCACACCATCAACCAAAACCGTCTTGCCCGACCTTGCGTCCCTTGCAGCAGAAATTGTCTCAAGTGCTTTACGCTGCGCATCCATAAGTTCTGGAGCTAAAGAGGTAACCTTGTAAATAGTCTCATCGCGTTTCGCGTGCGAAAGAGAAAAAGACAATCTCATTTTTCTTCTGCGAACAACATTAATGACGTCTCGCTCTTCTAAGGCCTTGATCGCAGAAGAAACGTTGCCGCAAGTATATGAGAGGTCTGACGCTTTTATTTCGCCTTGCTTTAGTGCCTCGATAATCGCAATCTGTTTGTGTGCGCCTTTCCTTGGGGTGAAATCATCAAAGGCAGGACCTGCGACAATCCATCTGTCATCCACCTTTTCAACCGCAGGCTTTTGAAGCACCCATTTTCCACTCTGGTCTTTGCGAAACTTAGGGATTGCTCCAGGAGGTGTGAATAGTCGCACGCAGGTAGAAAGAGGCGCAATATAGGTACTTGACAGGAACTTGGCACATTGCACACCAAGTTCGTCGAAATATGAGCCAGAAATAAGTTCTTCAATATATTTCAAACCTTGGAAGGACTGGCCTTCAAAAAGCGAGACGACAAAGCCCACACAAGGGCGAGAACCAAACATAACTTTAACGGCGCATCCAACCATAATTTCGTTGAATGCGCCTGTATCTGGCACAGCATAAGTAAAGGAATCGTCAAGTGACTTCGAGGGAATGTCTATGACGACTTCAGCCAGAAGCATTTAGATTCCGCACTCAGCGCGAAGAGCATCTACCTTGTCAGTTTTTTCCCAAGTAAATTCAGGAAGTTCGCGACCGAAGTGACCATAAGCTGCTGTCTTTCGATATATCGGGCGGCGAAGGTCGAGCGTATCGATAATAGCCGCTGGACGCAGATCGAATACCTTTGCAACGGCGTTTTCGATGTCACGTTCTGGAACATGGTTTGTATTAAACGTATCGACCATGATCGACATAGGCTTTGAAACCCCTATTGCATAGGCAATCTGTAGCTCGCACCTATCTGCAAGACCTGCAGCAACAACGTTTTTAGCAACCCACCTTGCAGCATAGGCGCCCGAGCGGTCGACCTTGGTCGGGTCCTTGCCGGAGAACGCGCCGCCACCATGACGACCCATACCGCCGTAGGTATCGACTATGATCTTGCGACCAGTAAGGCCTGCATCTCCCATGGGACCGCCAATAACAAACCTTCCCGTAGGGTTCACGAAAATCTCGGCGTCGTCTGCCAGAGCAATGCCCTCATCTTTAAGTATTGGTATTATTACGTTTTCGATTATCGCCTCACGAAGGGTTTTCATATCGACATCGTCAGAGTGCTGAGTGGAAACGACCACTTTTTCAACAGAAACCGGTTTGTCGTTCTCATAGCGGACACTTACTTGGGTCTTTCCGTCAGGGCGAAGGTAATCAAGCTTGCCACTTTTGCGGACCTCGGTAAGACGCTGCGCCATGCGTTGCGCTAGGTAAATAGGCATAGGCATCAAGGTGGAGGTCTCGTTGACCGCATACCCAAATACCATCCCTTGATCCCCTGCGCCAATTAGCTCGTATGGGTCGGCGTCGCCGTCTGCTTTGGCCTCCAAAGATTCATCCACACCCATAGCAATATCGCTAGATTGTTCGTGAATCGAGTTCATGACACCACAAGTGTTTGCGTCGAAACCGAACTTCGCGCGATTGTACCCGATGGAGTTTACAACGTCGCGAACGATGGCCG
>CAZYOQ010000055.1:0-1090 GCA_964649145.1 uncultured Eggerthellaceae bacterium
CGCAAAAGCTAAATTGAGGGAAGATCAACTGTTTCTACATCGCAGAATAGTTCCAAATACTCCTGTGCTGATAGACGCCTAATGCTTGACGATGCAAACGCATCTGAATCGCGCGAGATAATGAAGTCAACAGACGCATTTTCTGCGCACGCGCGAATTAGGCCGTCTTCGAAATCGGGTTCATCAGACAGAATAGCCAAACGGCAAAGAGCTTCGTCAACCGGGAGCACCACGAACGCATCAGCAATGGCTTTCACGAAATCCCTAGCGGATGCTTCGTTTGTATACTTCGTCAAAATGTAATACACATCCTTCAGAGATAGCGCTGATACGTAGCCTTCAGCATTCCCAAATGCGAATTCGTCTATTAGAAGTGTTGCTGCACCCCAGTTTGAACGTTCACAAATAGCAATGTCCAAAAGGATATTGGTGTCCAACAGCAGCTTTCTACTCATAGCGGCTCGCGATAAGGTCTTTAACTTCGGCATCAGAAAGCGCAGCGATAGATGGGTCTTTTACCTTCGGAGAAAAGCCTTTGATAAACGAAAGCGCTTCTTCTTTTTTTGAAGAGCCATCGTTTTGATCTAGCTTCGGCATACGTCCTGTGCGCCCTATGGCGTTCAAGAGTATTGACCCGCAATACTGCCCATATGAGATTCCATATTCCTTCTGCGCGAGCGCATCTGCAAAGGCTAGCATGCTTTCATCAGCACGACTAGAAAATGTCTTGGTAGGCATGGGAATCCTTTTCTGTAAACGTGTAAACAATCATACCATCATAGCGATATGGCTGCAAGCGAAAATATGTCATAATCGTGCTAGGGAAAACCGCTAGGTCAAAATGTCAGGGCATAACTGGCAGGGAATAACTGGTAGGGAATAACTGGCAGGGTGGAACAAGAGGCAAGCGTAGGAGCAACGCGCTGCCTTCAAAGCGTCAGGCAAAACTGGCAGGAGGGATCAATGAGCGAAACCACTATTTGCGCCATCATTACCATTATTGTTTTCTTCGTGGTAGGCGCCATTCTGATCGCAAGAGCAAACAGGGCTGGTACCTCAAAACTTAGCGGCATTGTTCTTATTGTTTTTG
>CAZYOQ010000055.1:1190-2509 GCA_964649145.1 uncultured Eggerthellaceae bacterium
GGCGCATCCTAGCAAAAAAGCCGCCGCGTTATCGCTTCAAGCTGTCTGGGTCGAGCAGAAAGTCCAGCACGCCCATAGTAAGGATCCCATCGTCGTCGTAGTAAGTTGGTGTGCTTCCGCCCACTAGCAGTATCTTTTTGAAATTGTCGCCAATTTCTAGGAGCGACGCCTTTTCGGACTGACGCTTTTCATCGTCGGGAATTTGCCAAGCCGACTGTATGTAGTAACGTTCAAACCCGCTATTGGCAACGAAGTCGACTTCCAATTGCCTAGACTGGTTGTGGCCATTCTTACGGCCTCGTTTTTCGACCATGCCGATATCCACCGAAAAGCCGCGCATTCTAAGTTCGTTGTAGATGATGTTTTCCATAAGGTGGTTTTCTTCAATTTGGCGAAAGCCTATTCGAGCATTGCGCAGGCCAATATCTTCAAAGTAGTATTTTTTGGGGCTGCCAATGTACTTGCGCCCTTTAACGTTGTAGCGGCTCGATTCCTCAACGAGAAACGCCTCGGTAAGGTAGTCAATGTAAGAAGACAAAGTTGTGACAGAGATGCTAGTCTTCATCTCCGATTGAAACGTTGCTTTGATTTTAGACGGGCTAGTAAGAGCGCCAATGTTAGATGCTAGGACGTCTGTGAGAACGCTAAGCTCGTCTGGTTTTCTTACGTTATAGCGCGACACCATGTCTTTCAGATACACTTCGTCGAACAGCCGTTTTAAGTAAGCGGCCTTCTGCTCGTGGGTACGCATCGACAACGTAAGCGGCATTCCCCCGTATACAACATACTCATCCCAGCCATCGCGACGGTCGCCATCAAAGCCCTGCATGAATTCAGAAAAGGAAAGCGGCCTTACGCGCACTTCATCGCCACGACCGCGAAATTCGGTCATAACATCGGTTGAGAGAAGCTTTGAATTACTGCCAGTTACGTAAGTATCTATGTTGTAATGATGCTGCAGCCCATTGAGCACCCCGTAAAGCCGAGGAGGATTTTCTGGGTTTTTTAGCTCTTCCTTTGAAATGGCATACTGAACCTCGTCAAGAAGAATGTAATAGGGTTCATGGTCATTTGCGATTTTCTTAGATAGATAATCATAGAGGGCATTTGGGTCGCGCAATGCCTCGAACTCGCGCGCGTCAAGTTGTACGGCGATAATGTGGTCGCTTTTTACCCCCTGGGCTAGGAGATAGTCTCTAAAAAGCTTGAAGAGAAGGTAAGTTTTGCCACAGCGCCGAACTCCTGTAATAACTTTGATCATTCCGTTATCTATGCGTGTTGCAAGTGCTTCTAAATATCTGTCTCTCTTGATTTCCATG
>CAZYOQ010000056.1:0-2347 GCA_964649145.1 uncultured Eggerthellaceae bacterium
TTCAAATCCGGTCCGGGCTACCAGAAAAGCTAAGCCACCTAACAGGTGGCTTTTTCATTCTTGGTTGCAGGCGAGCGCTACCTTGGCGGAGGGTTCAATCGAAAAGCAAAACGTCCAGTGGACGTTTTGCCGATTGAACGGGCGCGGGAAAAACTTGCAGAGCATAAGGGCTGATTGCGCGCCCCTGGACGCTTTTATTTCAAGGAAGCGAATTGATTTGGAAAGTTCGAGGCAGGGCTTCATATATTGCAAAATGACGTTAATTGAATAAGTAAATGCGCCGTAGTATAATTCACCTATCGAGACTGGCCGAATTGGTCTTGGCCTCGGCTCATGGCGGGGATATTCCCCGCCATTTTATTGTCAGGAATTCCATGCCTACATTGTCAGTATTTTTGGACGAATCGGGAGATACGAGCACCCAGTCCGACTATTACCTGTTGACTCTAGTCTTCCATGAGCAAGAGGTTGATATCACACGCTCCCTTGAGAAGCTCTCAAGTGAGCTGTCTGGTCTTGGCTACCCGAAAGAGAAAGGCCTTCATTGCGGACCGATGATTCGCGGCGAGGAAATGTATCACGGCATGCCACTTGAAAGGCGAAAGAAGCTCTTCTTCAAGCTCTTTTCGTTCGCTAGAACAAGCGGCATCTCGTACAAGACATTCATGGTGAAGAAGCGTGAGTACCCGAACAAACTTGCTCTAAAAGGCCGCTTGTCGAAAGAACTCGGCACGTTCTTGAAAGACAATCTCGAATACCTTCAGAGGTACGATCATGTCATCGTCTATTACGACAACGGCCAATCCATGGTCACAGACCTCATTAACTCCATTTTCAATGCCTATCTCTTCAACGTCGAGGTTCGCAAAGTTTCGCCTGACGACTATCGGCTTTTCCAAGTGGCGGATATGTTCTGCACATTGGAGCTTGCCAAGGCAAAGATCGACGACGGGCGCACTCTCAGCAAATCAGAAAAGCATTTCTTCGAGAGCCGTCGTCGCCTGAAAAAAGTCTTCTTGAAAACACTCGATCGGATTCGATTCCGATAATCCTTAAATGGTCATGCACGCCTCGACCTTAACCGTCACCTTCAGTCTGAACCGCCCGCTGCCATCTCGCTCCATATCCTTTGGCATCCCCGAAACGCTCATGCCTCGAATATAGGTGGCTTATTTATTCTTGAGCGCAGGCGAGCGCTACCTTGGCGAAGGGTTCAATCGATAAACAAAACGCCCAGTGGACGTTTTAGGCATATAGACAAACATTTTCTCCGTCTACTTCCTAACATTATTGGCGCTCCTCGTATATTTGCATATGTCATTGGAGCCGTTGAAGCTCACATGCACATCGCTGCTCTTGCGATCGCGCATCAAACTTATACGCCCATTGCTGTAGCTGCTTTCTCCTTTGAACTCTGGATAGATCGTCTCTATATCAAAATTATGCCGCCCCAGAATTAGAACGCTCCCACCGTTTCCTTTCCCCTTTGCGAAAATATTTCCCAATGACGATTCCAGCCCTTCAGCCATATTTGACAGATAGCTGATGGCCAGAGGCATATCCTCGTGTTTCTCGGAGTTCATGCTCTTATGAATTTGCTCGGGATTCTTCTCGATGAATCTGCTTGCGATATTAACGAGTTCTTGAGAATTGCGATAGGTGTGTTCGATTTTCAGCGACTCGCTATATCCGACATATAAGCGCATTCGCGCCAGCCTTTCATCGGCAGAATCGTAAGCGCCCGTAACAAGTTCAGGATTGAATTATTGTTGCCCGCAGCTATGATTAGAGCCATGACGAAGCAGCAAGGAAAAATCACGTTCGAGAAGGGCGCTAGCGTGTGGCCGCATGAGCTACGCACCGCTCAAGCCCTTGCTGTGGCCGGCTACGATATCCACTTCGTAAAGAAGAGCGAGGTGGATCATCAATCCAGCGCAGATGCTTTCATCAATGGCATCTTGTGGGAAATGAAATCTCCCACATCCGACAAGACCAAGCAGATCGAAAAGCGTCTTCGCGAAGGAGCGAAGCAGTCGACGAACGTGGTCTTCGATTCGCGGCGCATGAAGCGGCTTCCAGACAACATCATCAAGCGTGAAGTCGAAAAGCAACTGGCACTGATCAAATCCATCAAACGTGTCCTTTATGTCACGAAACACGGCGAGATCATTGACTTGGCTAAATGAGGTGGTATATTACAGTTATCAAGCGTCGGCAAGGTGAGTAATCGCGTTCGCCGGCGCTTCTGCTTTCCTCAATGCGATAACCTTACGTCAACCGCAAGCCCAACCTTCATCCGCCATCTGCCGCTTCCATCCCTCGGCTCTTCCTCTGGCAACCCTGAAGC
>CAZYOQ010000057.1:0-2015 GCA_964649145.1 uncultured Eggerthellaceae bacterium
CTTGCCTTTGCGCTGCTTGAATAAGTCTTCCATAATGCCAGTACGATCGGCATAGACGAAGCGTCGTGTCTTGTCGCCATCTTGCGTGTACCTGGCCCCGTTGAGCTCATTTAGCACGCAAAATTCCTCGTAGAGTAGCGAGCTTTTAGGGAGCACGTCTTCGCCCTGCAGATAGGTGCACGTGCCCGTCATACGTTTAATAAATGCTTCTGCGCTAGCATTCTTATCGATAATATCTTCCCAGTTCCACGGGTAAATTGGAGCATTTTCCATGCCAGGCTTGCGAACCGACCACGCAAAGCGCGGCTCTCCATCGGGTTTGTCGCCCTCTAGGCGGGCGCCTTTTTGCGTGAGAGGCCCCACGTAATAAGGAATGCGGAACTCGACAAGCGATTCCAATTCCTTTTGATGCTTAGCCAAAAACGGATAATACTGTGCCTGGTTTTGAATAATGGCACGCATTTCTTCGAGATGCAGCTGAAAGGGAATGGCTCCGTTATCGCTTGTTTTCAAGCGGCGAAGGAAACGCTCTTCCTTGAAGGCTTCCATCATTTGTATATAGCGTTCATCAGTTTCAGCGGCGGTACCTTTGAACAGGCGCTCCGTTGCTTTTCTAAAATCGTCATACGAGGTTGGATTATGCACTTCGTTGTACTTCGTATAGCCTTGAGCCTTTGACTTATCATAGACATACTTTTGCGGGTGCAATTCGGTGGCTGGATAAAACGCGCCCCTGAAAAAGCTGTCGTATTCGCTTGGCGCGTATTGCTTCACTAGAGTTTTGAGAAACTTAAGTTGTTCTTTATACGTTTCGAATTCAGCAACCTTGTTCTGTGATATAGATTTACCTGGAGCAGCAGACAGGAGCCCTTGCAATATATACGAGGAGTAAACAGCTCGCAGCGCATTAAAAAGCGGGCGCGCATCTTCAGGGCATATCTCCTCGAAAGCTTCAAGATCTTCATCTTTTGAAAGGTAGATCTTGGTCTTCTTGCCCTCAGGCGGCTCTTCATCAAGGAAAAACACATAGGCAAGTTCGGTGCTTAAGCCCACCATGGCCTGAGCCAAAGCGTTGGCCATGTTCTTCGCAGCTTTTGCATCAAACCCACTGCGCGCATCGCCATCTGCATCGCTCAATGCAGTGATTCCCAGAAGCTTAACGATATCTTCCTTGAGCGCCGAGCGCGGGCGACGTGTATCGCCAAACACTTCAGCAATCTTTTCCTCGTTCTCTGCGTTATCCAACGCTGAACAGCCAATACCTTTTTCTTCACACCATTCAGCAAGAACCGAACAGAGGATCTGAAACGAGCCTGTCATATCTGCATGTTTGGAAGAAAGATTTTTATTATCTTGCTGGAGAAAATGCCCGCGGTGCTTGACGATGTTGTGTAAGGCAAGGTAAATAAGCCTGATATCTGCCTTATCTTCCGTTTCCATCAGGTATGCGCGCAGATGGTAAATCGTTGGGAACTGTTTGTAATAGTCTTTTTCAGTGAAGTCGGAATCGTTGAACAGCGGCCATGTGTAATTTGCATGTGCACCATCGCGATCAGCTGGCAGCAAGCGCGACTGACGAAGACGCACAAAGAATTCCGGGTCGACCTTTCCCATTTCTTCTTCGAAAAAACCTTGCAGCAAGTCGAGTCGCCAGCGCCTGCGTATGTAGCGCCGCCGCTGGTTGCGAGGAAGCCTAGCCTCAGAAGCTGGACTGGCTTGCGGGAACAACCGGCTTCCCCACGTAGGCTTTCCCTTGAAGTGGCACAGGTTTCCTTCGGTATCAGTCACTGCCCATCCCACGGAGGCTGTTCCGATATCCAGTCCAATGTTGTATTCCTCAAAATTTCTCAAGTTCATTGTTTCTTTTTCCTCCTCTGTGTGCTACAGTGGACACGTCTTGATACCAGTCAAGATGTTACTGCGAGTCAAAATACGGCTTAGCCAAAAATGCCTTCGGGCGCCACGTAGGTGGCAATTTAGACTCACGAAGAACCCCGCAAGGGGTTCTTTTTTTT
>CAZYOQ010000058.1:0-1907 GCA_964649145.1 uncultured Eggerthellaceae bacterium
GAAGAGACTTGCGCTGCTCTTGGAGTTGACTCATCAACTCCAGCCGTTTTCAAGGGATGTTGCGGTGCTGGGGGAGCAGTAAGCGCTTTCGATCCGAACAGGCAAGCCGAGCAGGCCGATTCCAAACTCTCTTTTGCTGCGGATGGTTCCACACTTGTCACGATGTGTCCCACCTGCACATACACATATGCATATCGAAACATGTCTAACCCGCGCGATATCAAAAACAAACATTACGCAGAGTTACTTTTCGACTCTCAATTCGATTGGGATTTGGTCTTTTCTCAGCTGCAGGGTATGTACACAGGCGAATATGGTCCTTGGCTTGCACAGGTTTTCGCTTAATAGGGGACGGTTTCTAATATGACTGACAATTCGGCTACTCTCACACAATCGCATGCACCTGTTGCCATCATAGGTTTTGGTGCTGCCGGCATGAATGCCGCAATAGCCCTTCGAAACTGTGGGTATAAAGGCACAATCGATGTTTTCTCTGATACAGAAACGCTTCCATATAGCCCTATTCTCACCTCTTACTATGTGGCCGGCGAGAAAGAATACGAGCAGTGTTTCCCATGGCTTGACGCCGAGGTTGATGAGCTAAACCTTAACTTGCACTGCGAACAAGCAGTAAGGCACCTAGATGCGCAAAACCATCTCATTCAAACTGATGGCGGCGCATTTTCCTATTCCAAATGCCTAATTGCCACTGGCTCTAGGCCGCTGGCAAACGGCTTTCCGAAAGATAGCGGCTATGAGCCCTTGATGCTTCGTTCCATGGATGACGCCAAGACAATGAAGGCTGCCTTTGAAGACGATGCTTGCAAGAAAGTTCTTGTAAGCGGGGCATCGATGGTAGCTCTGAAAATTCTAGAGGCGGCACTAGCGCACGAACTTGATACCACCCTTGTGGGCATGAACCCTAACATTCTTGATTTCAATGCGCTTCCACTTGTTGCTAAACGAATGGAGGAAGGGCTTAAAGGCCGCGGAGTTAAATTGCGCCTTGGGCAGACTATTAGTTCGGTGGGCATTGTTGAAGACGCTAGCTCTTATAAAGGCAGAAAGCTTCAAGTGTCTTTCACTAATGGCGAAACTGATTTATTTGACGAAATTTGCGTTGCCCATGGAATGGCCTGCAACCTAGATTTTCTGGATAAAGGCGCGCTTAATATGGGCAATGCGATTTTAGTGGATGATCATATGCGCTCAAGCGATCCGGATGTTTATGCTGCCGGCGATGTTGCACAAGCTCTTGAATTGGTTTCGGGTGAAAGCGCGATAGTAGGTATTTGGAAAAACGCCGTTAACCAGGGCTACCTTGCAGGCGCCACAATCGCCTCAGAACTAGCAGGCGAACCAGTCGATGCGATCGAAGCTTATAAAGGCTCCATTTCAACTAACACAATTGCTGTTGATGGAATGCTTTTCATTTCTGGGGGCACAATTGATACCTCTGGCAGCAGAAAAGTGGAAGTGCGTGAAGACGACAATATGACTCTTGCTTGCATCTTCGATAATGATCGTCTAAACGCTGAAGGCGAGCCTAGTATTGTAGGCTTCAACCTTGCGTGTGACGCTGATGAGGCTGGAGGTATTGCCTACGATCTAGGCGCAATGCTAACCCTTCGCATGGAAAACGACTTAGCCAAATAGTTTGTAGAACGTGTGTGGTATAGCGCTTGCGTGCGGTCTAACGCTTTTTCACCTAAAATCGTGCAGCGACGCCTCACGTCTTAGCAGCCCATCGCAACCTGCAACTAGCGCTGAATAAGCTCTTTTGCTCTAGCACTTAGAGCTTCATGGTCATTTTGGATGCTGCCTTCAATTACCTCATCTAGAAGCTTATCAAGTATGCTTCCTATACCTGGTCCTGTGGGCACACCAATGGCAATCAAGTCGTTTCC
>CAZYOQ010000059.1:0-1781 GCA_964649145.1 uncultured Eggerthellaceae bacterium
AGCTAGCTTTGAGTCTACCACAGCTTTCGCGCGATATAGCACAAAGATGATGAAGCGGCTTCGCTGGAATCCTCTTCGATGGAAGGTGTCGAGCTTTTTTTAGTCCGATGTTTATTACCTCGTTTCTTCAGTCTTACAGCTCAAGGGGAGAGACTACAGAACGGCGTTTGTTGTTTCAAAAGTATCCGTTATCCAAGTGAAGACCGATAATCAAAAGACAAGCCATGCGGGCGATTGTCTTAGATAAACCCATAAAGGTCACGGCTTAATTTGCTTGGTGGATTTGGTCGATGAGTGAATTTGCCCATACTATCGCTTCGCTAACTGATTGAGCAACGGGAAGCCCTTCAGCTTGAATAGCGTAGAGCTCGACCCAACCTGGCTGCTCAATGATTCTTGGTGGCCAAGCTTGCGCCTTTCGATAAGCGAAGAGACGTTCGCAAGTTCTTTTTAGTTCTGATAGATCAACTTCTGATCTACTGAAGATGAGTTGAAGATCAATGAGATCACGCGCTCTGTCGCCGATACTCGAAGCTGCATGAATCTTCTGGGCGATTTGGTGGCAAAGCGGCATGAGCGGCGCTTTGCCAGGTGCCGGAAAGCCAACGGCTTCAAATAAACTGGCCGCATCGGCGGGTTTTATCCATTCTGCAATATCAGCATCGCCGATCTCATTATGTCCTACCTCGAGTGGGACGGTACACCAGGGTTTGCCCATGTAGGAAAGCTTGACGTCAAAGGGCTGCATTACGTACTTGTTCGGGACACCGTTGGGCGAGGCGGGTTCTCGTGGTACCACACGCCCGGTGAAGCCCTCCCACCCTTGCGAGAGTGCCTGACCGAGTTGCATTGCATAGAGGGTTGGATCGGTGGCAGTTGCCGTGTCAAGATCGGTTGTGAATCTAGTTTTGTTGTCTCCGAACCTCATCTTGATGGCGGTTCCCCCTTTGATGACTCCATTGGGTAGGGCATTTGCTACTATCGCGTTAGCCATGATGGTACGCGCGCGGATATAAGCTTCGGTCGAATTTCCACACGCTCTTCTTATTGCGCTGTCAAGATGGCGCAAACTGTTCGGCCTTTTATTCACAGTCAAGCCTCTCTTCGATCCTAGATGCCTCGCTTTGTGAAATATACCCCTGCTTTAGAGCCTCGGATGCGGCCTGGTGCGCTCGCTTGCATCCCATTGTTTTTGCTGCGGCCGTTATGGCTTCGACGACAGGTTGGATAGCGACGCCTTCAGCCCACGTCGGCTTGATGCCGTTGCCGGAAACAACATGCACTCCCTCTCCGAGGTTCCTACGTGTCCTTTTGGGTGTTGCCAACCATATTGTTGAAGGGTTTGTTGGAGCAAGGCCGAGAAGTGCAACTACAGATTCACCATAGAGGAACGCACCTTCGCCTGCAGATTTGACTGCTATCGCATAAGGTGCCGCTTCCTGAAAGGGCCAGACGGGCATTTGGTATACGCCTCGTGCGACACGGTTGAGTTTGCCCATTCGCGCCTGCTGCACAAGTTCAGCGTTGGACATGCCGAGCTGTGCTGCCTCGGCAGACGTTATGAGTCCGAAATCATCGACCGCCTCATATATGTCATTGATTTTTGCCATGTCAAAAGTATAGCGTATTTACTATACATATGACACCTTTACAGCTGTGACAGGCAGTTAACCAGTTAACTTTGCACTAGTCAAGCTTCGTAGACATAAATTTTAGGTTTTTTTAAATTTGGTAGACACCAGACCTATTTTTGCATCACCAAAAGTAGACACTGGTGATGT